>CAZRGP010000073.1:0-2727 GCA_964599695.1 uncultured Faecalibacterium sp. | reverse complement strand
CATTTTTTATTCACCCCTGGTAGAACCAGGGGTTTATTCTAGCTAAAAGCGCCAATAAGAAAAGGGAATCTTCTCACCGAAAGATTCCCTTTTCTTCTCCATCACTATTGCTTTTTCCTGTTGAGGATGTTCCCCCATCCGGCACATGTAATCATGATAAAGACAGGAAGATAATTGAATATATACCTGCTTCTCGCTTCCCAGATACACTCAAACAGGAAAACCCCGAATACAGCGATCAATGCAACCGTAAGCAACTGGTTTCTCTTCGGCTTACTCAGTACAATCGTAACTGCGCTCGCTATAAAGGAGACGTAGTTCAGCAGGAGCAGCCCCTGGCAATACTCTGCGTAAGGAACGAATCTCTCTCCTTCCCAGTTGATATATGGGTCCATCCATGTGTATTCTATTCCCCTGTCTCTGGCAATCTTCAGCGACGAGTAATATGTTCCCTCAGCCCAGACAAAGGAGATCTTCTTGTAGAGGTGATCCGCCATCCCTTTGACTCCATAATTCTCCAGCCGGATCTTGATCATATCCTTCACCAACTTGTCTCGTCCCTCCGCAGGAACAGATAAGGTTAGTTGATAGTCAGGGTCGTAATAGTTTCCCTTCCCCTGCAGTCCCATCATGACCCAATGAAGCTTCGGAATATAACAACCCTCTTCATCCGTTACGACCATATCGGAATTCATGCACGCCTGATTCAAAAGCATATAGACTCCAACACCGATCACCAGAATCGCTGCGACCAATATGATTCCTTTCCGGAACGGAATCGAAACCAGACCGTCAACAGCGGCTGCAATCAGGAAAAAGATGACAGACAGCTTCAGAACAGCACCAGCCCCAAGCAATATAGCCATAACTACCGCATAAACTGGAGCTTTTCCCATCTTTCCGGATCCCAGTTCCTCTTTCACCTTTAGCCAGAGGTAAAAACCGATGATAGGGAAGGGAAGCGTGAGAGTATCCGTATAGTAAATAGGTGTGTAGACCAGTAAAGGAATGTGAATCGCGGAAAGAAAAAGCGAAACACATGCCGCTGAGGCGGTTCCGGTCGTTTTTCGGACACTGAGGTACAGGAAAAGGAGCGCTATATCAATGGCGAGGATATTGATTCCAATTCCCACCATATTAAGACTGATTCCAGCTCCGACAAACAGCCGGAATACCTTCCCCAGTAGCAGATAAAGGGGAACGTTGTTCGGCCACATGCTGAAGTAGGAGGCAAATGAAGTTCCCCGCATCTGTTCCCCATACGCAATGACATTTTCCGCCTGGGCATAGTCCATAGCGTAACCAGCGACCACATTGTAGTCCCAGCTCGTCCCCCGAATGGAGTACAGTTGAGATGCCACATAGATCTGAATCGGTATATAGACTAGAAAGAATATCCCCAGATTCAACGCGTCCCTGTTCTTTTCGCCCAGTTCTCTCCCGTTTCTGTACTCTTTCCGATACAGATAACGATACAGGAAATAACAGATCGCCCCAACGGATATCGTCCAGGCAATCGTTTTTCTGAAATCCAGCATCTTGATCTGAGGCTCCCGCAGTGTCAGCCATGCGATCCACAGATATAGCAGAGCAAAACATGCGCAGAATGTTTTAAATAGTGCTTTTTGGAACCGATTGACTCTCAAATCTCTCCCTCTTCCAACGTAAAAAACCGTTACTGTTTAACGTTATCCAGATTGCTCCTGGCCACGATATAGTGTGGTCGGTTTTTTGTCTCAGAATAAATCTTTGCAATGTACTGCCCCATCACCCCCGTGCAGAACAACTGGATCCCACCAATAAAGATAATGACGCATATGGTGGAAGCCCATCCGGCAACAGGGTCTCCAAAAATCAATTTCCGAACTACAATGAAGATGAGCATCACAAAAGCGACGCCTGTCATCAGGAATCCAAACCAGGAAGCGAAGTTCAGCGGAGCATTGGAAAAGTTGATGAATCCCTCCAAAGCATATTTGAACAGCTTCCAGAAACTCCATTTGCTCTGGCCTGCCGCTCTTTCCACATTCTCGTATGGGATCCAGTATGTCCGGAACCCTACCCAGCCGAAAATGCCCTTGGAAAAGCGATTGTACTCCGTCATACGAACGATGGCATCCACCATCGTTCTTTTCATAAGGCGGAAGTCCCTTGCTCCATCCCGGATATCCGCTTCCGATATCCGGTTCATGATCTGATAAAACTTATGCGCGAACCAGCTGCGTACCGGTGGCTCCCCGCTTCTCGTCTTTCTGTATGTGGCAACACAGTCGTACTCATCGCTTTCCAAACGCGCTGCCATCTCCGGAAGGAGTTCCGGAGGATCCTGAAGATCCGCATCCATTACCGCCACGAAATCTCCCGTTGCGTTGCAAAGACCGGCGTACATCGCCGCTTCCTTTCCGAAGTTCCGTGAAAAGGACAGATACTTTACGTGAGCGTCCCCCTCCGCATATTTCTGCAGTATCCCAAGGGTCTCATCCTTTGATCCGTCATCGACGAACAGCAGTTCATAAGGATTTCCCATAGAGGAGAGAACTTCCGTCACTTTTTCAAAAAACAGTGGAAGGACCTCCTGCTCATTAAAACAGGGGACAATGATCGAGATTTTTTTCGTTTGGGCCATATCCTGACAATCCTTTTCCGCTATATCTGATTTCTTATACACTTTATTTTGGTTCTTCACAAAAGTTTAGGGGGATAAAGTAAAAAACAATTGAATAAGAG
>CAZRGP010000072.1:0-3050 GCA_964599695.1 uncultured Faecalibacterium sp. | reverse complement strand
CCGTGCCGGTAACCTGGGAAACGCAGCCCCATCCGAACTTTTCGTTGTCCTTGCCCAGCATGGTGGAGCAGTAGGCGTAGGCCTCTGCGTGATAGCGCTCCACACCAACTTTTTTGATCACTTCATTCGGCATAATCTGCTTGTAGTATTTCCAGGCCCGATTACCGCGCCCCAGCAGAGCCTCGGCCATGATGGCCCAGCAGTTGGCCTGGCAGAACACACCGCCGTTTTCGGAATACCCGGCGGGCAGGCCGTTGACCATGGCCGCCTCCTTGCTGGGCCAGCCGGGATAACCGGGAGTGTTGAGCAGCAGACCCATGCCGGTATCCAGCTCCCGGGCGGCGCTGTCCATGGCCTCAATCTGATGATCCCGGCAAGCGTCCGCGATCACCATCCAGCTCTGAGCGTTGAGCCAGATCCGGGCGTGGTTCTGCGTGTGCGTGCCGATGGGCTGCGCCTCGTCGTCCAGACCGCGCAGGAACCATGCGCCGTCCCAAGCGTATGCCTCCAGCGCCTTTTCCTGCTTTTCAATGAGCGTGCGGAATTGATCCGCGCTCTCTCCGCGCGCCTCGGCCAGCTTCGCAAGCTGACGCAGGGCAGCAATATGCTGCTGGGAGACCATGATGCTCTCGCCCTTGCCCTTGCGGCCAAAGGGACCGAGATGGTCGTTCCAGTCGGAGAACAGGATCAGGGGCAGGCCGTGCTCGCCCAGGTGCTTTTCGGTGAAGCCCACGCCGCGCAGCAGATGCTCCCACAGCGTGACGGAGCCTACGGGCGTGACCAGATCCGTCCCAAGGAACGGGATCTTCTTGTCCAGGAAGCTAAGATCGCCGATCTCAGAGGCAATTGCATAGGCCAGATATACCATCCAGATATGATCGTCCGAGCGGGTAATATCCTGCGGCGGACGTTTTTCTTCGGGCCATGCGGCGTGAATGGCATGGCCATCCTCCAACTGTTGGGAGGCCAGATACCACAGCATCTCCGTCGCCCATTCCGGCTTGCGGTAGGCCTGGGCCAGCATGTCCTGGGCCGTATCCCGGAAGCCGATGCCGCGCACACCGGAGGCGTCCGAGCTGATGGATCGGGAATAACGGGCGGTCTGGACGCTCTGCAGCGGATTCCAGGTGTTGATCATCCGCTGGGCGTCTTTGTCGGGAAGTTCGCACTGGTAAACGGCAAGATGCTCGCTCCACCAGCTTTGGAGCTTTGCAAACTGCTGATCGGCAGCGCCGTCTTCCCGGAGCGCGGTCAGTGTCTCCTTTGCTCCGGTCACAGCCTTGTCATAGTCGGACAGGGCCCCCTCGGTCACACCGAGGAAGAAATGAAGCTGCTTCTCCTCGCCTTTGCCAAGAGAAACACGGGTGTGCAGCGCGCCGCAGGGCTCGCCGCCCTGCAGATCGGTGTTGGAGAGACGGCCATTCTGAACCTCTACAGGATTTCTCTCATCCCGGTAATTGCCGCAGAACAGATCCCGGTTGCAGCAGAAGGAGTCGATCCTTGCGTCCGAACCGAATGTCACCAGCGGGGACTCGTCCTTGCGCGGGTGCATCCAGGCGGTATAGGCGTAGGTGATGGCCTGCAGCTCCTCGTCGAACACAGCGCGGGTGTTCCACTTGAGATAGTAACCGAGGATGTTCTCCTCCCGCGCAAGATACTGGCTGAGCTCCACATAGGCAAAGACGTCACAGGAGATCTCTTCGCCGCTCTCGTTCGTGATCTTGAGATCCCACACCAGCGTGTCATAGTCCTGGGCCATAAAGAGCTTCAGAGTGGCGGTCAGACCGTCCTTTTTCGCGGTGAAGGTGGAATACCCCGGCGCGTGACAGGCCTCACGGAAGTCCACCGGCGTCTCGCTGGGGCGAAACGCGGGCGACCAGACCGTGCCATCGGCCATGCGGAGATACACATAGAAGCCCGGGGAATCGATGGGCATGTTGTAAAAGCGGTAGCGGGTCAGGCGGAACATCATTGGGGACAGCCACCAGCTCATGCCCCCGCCCGCCTGGGAGACGAAGGCGTGCATTCTGCCGTTGGAGAGATAGTTGATCCACGGCGCAGGCAGGTCAAAGCGAGCAAAGCAGATCTCCCGCCGGTCATCGTGAAACTGATAGGGCAGCTTATCCATGAAATTCTCCTTCAAAGCGATAATTTCCGGCGCTCAGCGTCTTCGCGCTGCCGTCCGGCAAGGTCAGGCGGGCCGTTGTTCCCTCCGGCACGGTGCAGGTATAGACGAGGCTCTTGTCAGCGCGCTCCCAGCGGGATTCTATCGTACCGCAGTGGGTCTTGTAGCTGCCTTCTGCCCAGGTCAGGCTGCCGCCGATGATGGGGCGAAGTTCAAACTCCCGGAAGCCCGGAGCGTCAAAGCTCGGGCGGATGCCAGCCACGTATTCAAACAGGAACTGGCAGACCGCGCCGAAGGAATAGTGATTGAAGCTGTCCCGGAACACGTCCATGCCGTTCCAGTTCTCCAGCATCGTTGACGCGCCCAGGGTGATGGGGTGCAGCCAGCCGGGAGCGGTAGTCTGTTCCAGAATGCGGAAGGCTTCGTCCACTAGGCCGTTATCGCATAGCGTCGGCAGCAGATAAACGGTGGATAGAAAGCCGGTGTTCAGGTGGTAGTCGGCGGCTTCCAGTTCGCGTTTGAGCTGGGCGATCAACAGCGTTTTTTTCTCCTTACTGGCCATATCCAGCGCCAGGGCACGGATATAGGCCGCCTGATGGCCCGGCTGGATCGTGCCGTCAGGGCCGATCAGGTACTTGTCATAGGCGGCTTTGATTTTTTCGGAGAGCGCGGCATAGTGCGCTGCGTCCTCGTCTTTGCCGAGGATGCGCGCCATGTGCGAAAGATTGTCACAGCTCCGTTTAGTATAGGCAGTGGCGACCTCCGGCTTGCCGTACTTTGCCATGTGGGTTACATAGTCCGCCGCCGTGCCGCCCTTGGCAAAGAGCTCGATGACCTCCGGGGCTGGCGGCAGCGGTTCGTTCCACTCGCCATAGTGGAAGCGGGTGTCGTAGATGTAGTCCCCGTCGCCGTTTGCGTACCAGGG
>CAZRGP010000071.1:0-3424 GCA_964599695.1 uncultured Faecalibacterium sp. | reverse complement strand
ATGCTCTTATTCAATTGTTTTTTACTTTATCCCCCTAAACTTTTGTGAAGAACCATAGTTTTAGTTGTGCATTTCTTCAAAGTGATCTGCTACACGCAGCAATGCGTTGGCGTAGATCTTTGTCCATACCATGAGCTCTGTCTTCACCCGGATATGCTCATCCGGAGTGTGGCAGATATCCTGCTCCGGTCCGAAGATTGCCCCGAACGGTACAGCATGCGGAACATGCTTGGCGTAGGTGCCGCCACAGACCTTGATCGGTTCGTTGCTTCCGGTCACTTCGCAGAAACTTCTGTACAGCGCCTGAAGGAAGGAGCAGTTCTTGTCCAGCAGGAATCCCGGGGACATGGATTTGGCGACCACATCGATGCCAAGGGGCTTGGTCTGACGGAAGACTGTATTGTAGATGATCTCATTGCGTACTTCGGCCGGGAACAGTACCGATACACCGAACGCAAGTCCGAAGGAATCGAGGGTCATGGTTTCAACGCCGAGACAAAGTTCAGCTGTTTCAGCCTTTACATCGATCCCCAGCCCTTTTCCATCTGTTTCCAGCCCGACTCTGGATACCATAAAGTGAATCAGTTCATCCGGCTCGGCACCGAGGGAAACTGTGTCGAGGAAACAGGCAAGCTGCATTGTAGCATTGATGCCTGTCCATGGTTCATTCCAGTGATACGCGACCTTTCCTTTGGAACTGATCTTCACGCAGGTTCCTTCTGCGCAAGCGGTCAGATCCATATTCCGCTCTTTTCCGAAGGTGTTTGCCTTATCCGCTGTCTCTCTGGCAAGTTCTTCGGAAGCTGCGTCAAGCACGCAGTTCGCCCAGGAGGCGATGCCGTTCGCATGGTGCTCATGTTCGATACTGACAAGTTTCAGATCCGAAACGATGTTTTCCGGACGATACATTTTCCTCAGTTCAAAATCAGTGCCGTTAAGTTCGCTGTAGGAAAGAGGAAACTGGGAATCCGGGACCCACGCGAAATCAGGAGCGCCATTCTCTCTGATATACAGCTGTACATCGGTACTTCCAAGCTCCTCGTTGGTTCCGAAATAGATCCGAACTCTACAAGGCCACTTCACGCCATAGTCACAGCAGGACTTGATTGCATAAATCGTGGAGATCGCAGGTCCCTTGTTATCAATGGTACCTCTTCCATAGAGATAGTCTCCATCCTTGGACATGACGAAAGGCTCCCTTGTCCAGCCGTCCCCCACAGGAACAACGTCCAAATGAATGAAGATAGTGAGGAGCTTTTCCCCCTCTCCGACTTCCGCCCATCCGAATCTGTTCTTGGGGTCCTGATAGGTCTCAAATCCGAGTTTTCTGCAAAGTTCCAGTGTATGTTCAAGGCAGCGGACGATCTCCGGTCCATGCATCATACCGTAATCGGTGAGATGATCCGGAAGACTGGGAATCGCGACCATTTTCCCTATTTCATCAACCATCTCCTCTTCGTATCCGTCAATGTGCTCATATAATCCTTTGCTGATAAGATCTTCCAAATAATTCGTCATAGAACGCACTCCTTTCTCTCATCGTTTTCATTATAACCGTTGAAGAACGCAATTACCATTGTGCAACTCACAACAATTTCCCCCTTCTTTGTGTACAATAGTGACATCTTTACGCGGTCATGTATTTTCCCTTCCATCCCCACTTTTGTCATCGGACTCTGTCATTCCGCCCCGATATGCGCTATACTACATACGGTTACATTTCTTTTTTCTGGGAGGAATATCATGTATTGCACCCGATGCGGAACCCTTGCCAAAGAAGGCGATTACTACTGCAGAAAATGCGGTGCCGTTGTGGATCACGACGGTTTAGACCAGGTCTCTTCGTTTCCACCTGTTCCACGGTCATCACGCAGCTCCGCATCTGTAAAGCCGTATGATGGAAACCCGGATCTGAACTGGACTTCTATTCTGGGTACGATCCTCGGTGTCGTGTCTCTGCTGTTTTGCTGGAGCGTCATCATCGGTTTCTTCTCAGGTGTCCTCGGACTGATCTTCTGTATCGTAGGCAGGAACAGTGAGAAAAAGAAACTATCCAAGGCAGGAATCATCATCAACATCATAGGAGCCGCACTTTCCATCGGCTTCGGCCTTTATTATCTGTACTTCATCCGCTTTTTCTTTGACTTATCCACCCCTTATATAGAGGAATTCGGACGTCAGTGGCAAAACATGCTCTAGAAGGGAGATCCCAATGTACAATTTTGACGAAATCATCATCAGAAAACACACCGGAGCGACCAAATGGGAAGCTGGCCCCAACGGAACTAAACTTCCCGAAGATATCATCCCCATGTGGGTCGCTGACATGGATTTCTCCTGTGCTCCCCCGATCGTGGAAGCGCTTCACAAAGCCGCGGACCTGAGGATATACGGATACTCTCAGTTCCCTGAAGGGTACTTTGATGCCATGTCCGACTTTTACGATAGAAGACATCACCTCAAAGTGACAAAAGAAGATACACTGTTTACATCCGGCGTTGTTCCGGCTCTTCATTACGCGGTAAAGGCTCTCACCGAGCCCGGTGACGCCGTCATTGCCCAGACACCGGTTTATTATCCCTTCTTCGGTGTAATAGAGGGAGAAGGCAGAGTCCTTCTGAATAACAGACTGATCAACACCGACGGAAAATACACCATTGATTTCGACGATCTGGAACAACTGGCCAGTGATCCCCGCGCAAAGGTGCTCCTGCTGTGCAGCCCCCACAACCCTGTAGGACGGGTATGGAGCGCAGAGGAGCTTACCCGCATGCAGGAGATTTGTCTGAAACACGGCCTCATCCTCTTGTGCGATGAGATCCATAACGACCTGATCCGTGGCGGGCATACCCACCACTCTGTTCTGGAACTGTTCCCGGATGCCCAGAACGTGATCTGCTGTACCGCGCCAAGCAAAACTTTCAATCTCGCAGGTCTTGGGGTATCCCATATGTTCTCCAGAAACAGGGAATATCTGGAAAAGATCGCTGAGGTCCGAGGCTTCCCATCCATGAATCCCCTGTCTCTCGCAGCTGCCAAGGCCGCTTTTACTTCATGCGACACGTGGCTCGATGAACTGAATGATTACCTCGATTCCAACTTTGAATTGTTCTATGAGCTTTGCAGAAAACATTTCCCCAAAGCTGTCATCACTAAGACCGAAGGCACCTACCTTGCATGGGTGGATGTTCGTGCCTATACGGATGATACCAAAGCGCTTGAGGAAAAACTGTTGAATGATTACCACGTATATATTGAGTGCGGCGACGCATTCCAGGGCAAGGGATTCGTCCGTGTGAACCTCGCCTGTCCAAAAAAATACATTGAGGATGCTTTCGCAAGGGTACAGAACATCATCTGATACCTTTTAATCGAGTAGGGGCTAACCTGTAGCCCCTCTCACACCACCGTACATGCCGTTCGG
>CAZRGP010000070.1:0-3516 GCA_964599695.1 uncultured Faecalibacterium sp. | reverse complement strand
TTGTCTTATTTTCTGTTAGAGCTTTTACGCCGCCCCAACTTTTATTCTAGAACCTAACAAGAAGTACGGCAGGACCGTGAGCGGGTCCTGCCGTACATTTCTTTTCGATGGAGACCGTATCCTGCCTGATCCGCGAACAGCCCCTTTGGGGATAAAAAATCGAATCGGCGAGGGTCACAAACCGACACCCTCCGGATAATTGCTCCGATTGTGACAGGCCCGGTTGCGAACAGCCTCTTTGGGGATGAAAAGCAACCTGCCTCTGGTATCGCTGCCTTCAGGCAGCTGTGTGTTGATCAGCCGGCGTGAGGGATCCGGATGGGCTCCTCCTCCCGCGGCGCAAGTCGGATCTTTTTCTGCTTTGCTCTTTGAGCCGCTACGTAGGAATCGTTTCCGAAGTCACCTTCCAGATCGTCCTCAAAGAGGAGGAACAGGGAAGCGATAAAGCGATAGATCTTGTCTGACATGGTCGTGTCCTCCTGCTGTTTTCCTTTGATGATTCTATTATAAGAAAAGTACTGTCCAAAAGTACGGACAGTACTCAGTGAATCTCAAAGATTTTTTGCAAAAAACACGATCAACGTATCGCCTCAAGAAAACAGGCACCGGCATGGGATGACAGCGCCTTGCATGAGGAGAACCCGGCGCTTTCCAGAAGATCGGATTCGTGGGGAAGGGTGAGGGGAATGTCAAAATGCACGGGTATATCGGGAGACAGACCCTCATCCTTTTGTTTTTTCAGGAAGACATCTCTCAGAAGGTCCTCTTCCTCTTCGCAGCAGGCGAAATAGTCACAGTTCAGGAAGATCCCGCCCGGACGGAGACAGCGGAAGATCTTCCGGTAGAGTTCCAGCTTCGGCTCAGGCAGCAGGTGATGCAGGGACTCGAAGGAGATCACGGCGTCGTAACTGCTTTCTTCAAACGGAGTGAGACAGTAATTGCCCCGTATCCGTTTCACTTCGGGATGCCTGCGCGCCAGTTCGTCCAGCATCGCACCGCTCATATCGATCCCTGTAACGGAAATGCCGGGAAAGGCAGGAAGGACAGTGTCCAGTTCCAGTCCGTATCCGCACCCGAGATCCAGCACGTCCTGAATGCCGGCGGGGAGATGACCCGGAAACGCGAGATAGGCGTTCGTCCACCGGTCCATGTGGTAGGGATAGTCCTCCATACGCGTGTCAAAGAATGAGGACATCTCTTCCAGAGGAATGTCCCCGGTCTCCCTGAGCCACCACCTGAGACCGAACATGTGGTCATCGATGCTGTCCCGTATCCTGATGTCCAGATTCTCACGCACCATGATCACAGACAGGCGTTCAGTATCGCGATGACGTCGTCTTTGGAAAGCGGGACGTAGGATTTGGAACATCTGCCCCGCAGATCCGCGTGTACGGCGATCTCTTCGAAACGGGATCCGTCGATCCCGAGTTCGGTAAATGTCCTTGCGATCCCGATACCGGAAAGAAAACGCTCCAGGGAAGCTATGCCGGCAAGAGCGGCATCCCGCTCTGTCTCCCCGTCTGTGCTCCAGACGTTCCTGGCGAACCGGGCGAATCTCGGGACAACTTCAGGATCCTTGTCGAGGATGAAACGCATCCATCTTGGTGTGAGGATCGCGAGGACCTCTCCGTGTGTAGCGTCGTAGACCGCGGAGAATTCGTGACCGATGGCGTGGCAGGTCTTTCCCGGGTAAAGTTTTCCGTAATCCAGCATGCCGCTGCATGCAAGGGATGAGGCCCACATGAGATTTGCGCGGGCGTCATAGTCATCCGGATGCTCCAGGACGGTGGGAAGGTCGTGTATCACGGTCCGCATGATGGTCTCTGCAAGACCGTCGCTGATCTCGCTTCCGTCTGTTCTGGAGAAATAGGCTTCCATCGCGTGGCTCAGAATGTCTGCGGAACCGCAGGCGGTCTGGTAAGCGGGAACGGAGAAGGTGAGGGAAGGATCGCAGAATGAGACGACGGGATAGGAGAAGACAGAACTGTATTTCTCCTTTGTCTCAGGGTTGGAGATGACGCCCTTGTTGTCGAATTCCGACCCTGTCGCGCTGAGCGTCAGTACAGCGATGACGGGAAGCGTCTTTCTTCCGGAGCGGGAATGGAGGACCATATCCCAGGTGTCCTCCTCGCTGAATGCGGCGACGCCGATGGCTTTTGCGCAGTCGATGACGCTTCCGCCTCCCACGGCAAGCACCGAATCAACGGCGTATTTGCGGCACAGATCCGCTCCCCGCGCCACGGTCGCCACGCGGGGGTTCGGCTCCACTCCGGAGCATTCCGTGATCTGAAAACCGCTGTTTCTCAGCATATCGGTGATGTATTCGTGGATACCGTTTTTGAGGATGGATCCCCCGCCATATACGAGGAGAACGCTTTTTCCGTATGCGGAAAGGACATCCGGAAGTCCATCGGTGACTCCTTTGCCGAATCTCAGTTCGGTAGGAATATAGTGCTTGAAGTTTTCCATATGATCCTCTCCTGTTCAGAATTCAGCTCTGGGCGTGCCGCTGTGGAAAATGACCGACTCCGTGCCGTATACTTTTTTTGCTTCAGCCCTGGATTCTTCTCCTGTGATGCCCCGCAGGATGACGAAACTTCCCATGGTCACGGGTACCCAGTAGAGGAGACCGTACAGTTCCGCGGTCGTGTCGAAGAACTGGGGACGTGTCTTCATATTCCGCAGCATCCGGTTCATGGCCTTATATTCCTCTTCGGGAAGATCCGACTCCTCTCTCGGGAGCATCAGAAGACCGCGGACGATATTGGAATAGTTCCTGGCATAGTAGGAGACGACATCGGTGCTGTGGCTCTCCACAGCGCAGAAGTACCGGTACGGGTAAAAGACCTTCGTAACGGCCTCGCAGAACGCGAGGATCTCTTTGGGATCCTCTGTATCCGGGTGAAGATTGAGAAGCAGCGGTGCCCGGTCCTCACGGGCTTCCATGGAAGTCAGGATCTCATCCAGGGTGGATATACGGCCTTCCCCGAAGAGCGTCATGTCCTTCAGTTGTTCATAATCCACTTCGCCGATTCTGCGGCTGTCGCCGGATGCCCGCTCCAGTGAGGGATCCGCGAACGCTACAGGAACACGGTCCCTGGTCAGACGCACGTCGATCCTGCTCCCATAGCACAGATCCGCCGCGTGCATGACCGCGCCGACAGAATTCTCCGAAAAGCCCTTCCCGTCAAACCACAGTCCGCGGTCTGCATAGCTTCGGTGTGTATATCTGCGTTTCACGCGGGGGAACAGGCCTTCTCCGGTCGTCATTACGACGTAGACGGCGAGAAGGATCATGAGTGCGCGTATGATGGTGCTGAAGATTTGTCCCTGAGGCATGGTGCTGTTTCTCCGTTTGATGATATTGTCATCATTGTACTACATCTCAGTGTCCGGAACATGACTTTTCCGGATCGATGGATCACGCAGAGCGATATATTGGAAAGAAAGACGAGACATTATGTGAACTACTCATGACTGGAAGTCACGAGCTTCCTGTATCTCAGGCAAAAATCG
>CAZRGP010000069.1:0-3593 GCA_964599695.1 uncultured Faecalibacterium sp. | reverse complement strand
CATAGTGGAAGCGGGTGTCGTAGATGTAGTCCCCGTCGCCGTTTGCGTACCAGGGTTTGTCCGCATACAGGGGATTCTGCTCCTTCATGCAGCGCAGGGAGAATTCGACCCACTTTTTAGCTGTGTCGTAATGCTCTTTCAGAAACTCTTTATCCCCGTACATCAGGTACATCTGGTACGGGATCCACACGGCGGAATCGCCCCAGCCCACGCTGTCCTCGCCGATGTTGCCCTCGCCGCTCGGCCCGGCCAGCGCCATGGCGGGATCGACCGCCTGCACCGCTTTGAGCTCTTCCGGATTGTGGACGCTGGAGGTGGACGGGAAGGTGATGCCGACCTTACCGCTGGCATATTGCTCGATGGTCTGGTCGATGAGCCACTTCTTGAAAAACTGCTGTACATCCATGAAATACGCCGCGGTGCGGCAGTAGATCATGGCGTCGCCTGTCCAAGCGTTACGCTCGCGGGTGGGGCAGTCCACCGGCACGTCCAGGAAGTTGCCCTTCTGGCTCCAGCGGGCGTTTTCTACGAGCTTATTGATGAGTTCATTGGAGCAGCGGAAGCCTCCCGTCTCTTCCATATCGGAGTAGACGGCGATGGCCTCGAAGTCTGCGTCCTCGATCCCCTCCACGAGGGCATAGCGGAAGCCGAACACAGCAAAGTGCGGCGTGTATTCCTCTACCTCCGCACCTTTGCAGATGTAGGTGATCTCCTGAAATTCCGCAAGGCCGCCGTCACAGTTGGCGGTAGAGAAGCAGCCGTCCTTGTCCAGCCCTTCCCCGTGCTTGAGATGCACGGTCTGCCCGCGCTCGGTGCCCCGAAGGGTCATGTGAACGTAGCCCGCGATGTTTTGTCCGAAGTCGATGACGAGCTGCCCCGCGGCGTCGTGCATGGGCTTGCCCGGAAAATGCTCCTTCCCCCGCACGGGGATGCTCTGGTTTTCGATCAGCTCACCCTCGGTGTGTTCGGCACAGAGGGCAGCTTTTTGCCAGCTGTGGAGCTTGACCCTGGCGTCGTAGACCTCGCCCTTCTGCAGATCCGTCCGCACAATGGGACCGAGTCCGACTTCCCAGTCTACATCCGTAGGCACAGTCTCTTCACTGCCATCGTCGTAAAGAAGCCTCAGCTCACCCCATAGAGCGAGCGTATAGCCGAAATTGTTGTTCCAGCGCCACCAGCCGTCGCCGACGGTAACAAGCAGCTCATTACCGCCCTCTTTTAAGAGGGCGGTAACGACATATTCCTGCGTCTGGATGCGGGTATAGTAGCTCGTGAGCCCCGGTATAAACTTGTTTTCGGTCACGCTCACGCCATTCAGCTCCGCCTCATAGATTCCATGAGCCGTCAGGCGCAAAAGGGCTTTTTTCACGGCTTTATGTGCTTCAAATCTGCGCCGGAACACGGGCACAAGGCACGTGTTCCGGTTATCGCCCGGATGGCAGATCCACTTTGTCATTCGCTTAACTCCTTGGAAAGCGCCAAGATTCTTCCCGCGCACGCTTCCAGCTCGGCGCGGGTGATCGTTCCGTCCTTTAAGCCTGTCAGGATACCGTCCACATCTTCTTTCGATCCGGCCATCATCAGGTCGTTGCCTGCTTTGATGCAGAACGCAGGGGTCGATGCACCGTAGACACCCAGATTGAACTTATCGTTTGTAGTACCCCAGTCGGTCATGACGACGCCCTCAAAGCCCCACTCGCCGCGAAGCACCGTTTGGATCAGGTCGAGGCGGTTTGCGGTATGGGTACCGTTCAGCAGATTATAAGAAGTCATGAGTGCTTTCGGGGCAGCTTCTTTTACACAAATCTCAAAGCCTTTCAAGTAGACCTCCCGCAGGGCTCGCTGGGATACGATGCTATTGGAGCCGTAGCGGTTGGTCTCCTGATTGTTGCAGGCAAAGTGTTTGATGGTGACGGCACACTTTTCGTGTTTTTGCACGCCGCGCGTCACCGCCGCTGCGGTCTTGCCCGAAATCAGAGGATCTTCGGAATAATACTCAAAATTCCGGCCGCAGAGCGGGCTGCGATGGATGTTCAGCGCCGGTGCCAGCCAGACGTTGGCTCCGAAAAGCTCCATTTCTTCGCTGACCAGATCCCCGCAGGTTTCGGCAACAGCCGGATTCCAGGCCTGTGCCAGTGCTGTCCCGATGGGGATCGCGGAAGCGTAATGATACAAAACCGTGCTGCTTTTCGCTTTTTCCTCGTTCTGTTGCAGTTTCAAGTGGATCAGCTGACGGATTTCGGGAGGAAGAATATTCAGAATGCTGTTGAACGCATCTGCGTCCATACCTTCCTGTCCGTCCTCTGTTTCAATGTACTTGGTGGAAAGGCGCAGTCCCGCAGGACCGTCAGCCATGACGATGGTACCATAGCCCTTTTCAGCCACGATCGACGCGGTCTCACCCGCACCGCCCGCCAGACGGGAAGCGGAATTGCCGATGATGGCCGCCATTCCTTCTGCATCAGGATGTTTGCCGGCGCAGATCGTGGCCAGCTCCTTAACGGAGAATTCGGAAAGATCTTCCAATCCGATGTGTTTCCGAGATGCTTTTTCCCTGTCATTATGCCCGATGCGGCCAAGTGATGCGGCAGAAACCTGAAGGCGCGGCAGCCCCTCGGGGATCTCACGCTTGATCTGTGGCGTCCAGTCTTCAAAATCTGCCTCGCCGCCGGAATGGCTAAGGGTAGAGGATACTGTATCCCCGTCCAGAGACACGATCCCGACGGCTGTATCGCCGAGGCTGAACAGGTATTCACCCCGCTCCAGCAGCCAGCAGTCGTTTTCCGCGTCCCAGCTGGCCATGTTCTCCAGCGGGAGTTTCAGCACCAGCGTCTCGCTCTCGCCGGGAGCGAGTTCACGGGTCTTACGGTATGCCCCAAGCTCTCGCAGAGGCTTTTTCAGCTTGCCGTCCGGGGCGGAATAATACAGCTGTGCGGTCTCCTTTCCGGGGAAACGGCCGGTATTGCTGATCTTTGCCTTTACGCTTACGATCCCGTTTTCCACCGAGAATCCGGTGCAATCTGTTTCAAATTCCGTGTAGCTCAGACCGTAACCAAAGGAGAAGAGGGGGTTGACGTCTGCAGCGTCATAATAACGGTAGCCGACGAAAACGCCTTCCTGATAGCGCGTATCGTCCCGCTCGGCAAAGTCTCCGATCGCCATGATGTCTCCGGTTTTAGCCCAGGTGGTGGTAAGCTTACCGGACGGGTTGGCCTTGCCCAACAGTACGTCCGCGAAAGCGTCGCCTGTCACACTACCCAGCTGACTCAACAGCAGAACGTTTTCCACCTTGTCCAACAAGGGTGAAATGTCTACCGGACCGCCCACGTTCAGTACCAGCAGGAATTTCTTGTACTGCTCCGCGCAGCGCAGGATGTCCCGCTTCTCATCCGCCGTGAGCAGATAATCCCCCTCACCTCCGGGGCGGTCAGCGCCTTCTCCGGAATTGCGGGAAAGGACATAGATGCAGACCTCGCCCTCTCCGTCCAGCGGAAGCTCATAATGAGGCTCCTCGGGCGTCCGTCCCATACCGACGAGGAAAACAGACTTTCCGAGTTCTTTGGCTTCTTTGGCAATTCCCTCATAGAAGCCCT
>CAZRGP010000068.1:0-3985 GCA_964599695.1 uncultured Faecalibacterium sp. | reverse complement strand
CTCTTCATCAAATCAACAATACACATGATAGCATCAATCTTTTTATCACCGCTTCCAACCCATACATCAATTCCTGAACCATCCATAGAGGCAGTATCTTTCAAATATCCATAATCTACTTTATAGATGAAATCTGGAAATCTGGGATGAGCAGATCCTTTGGGCTTGTCAATTACGATTTCTCAATTGCTTACCAATTCATCTAACGCATCCCAAAAATCCTCGTTATAGCCTTCCATATTATCGTCTCCTCGTCATTTTCGTCTATTATCCTTCCTCATAATCATTCATTTCCTACTAGGGAAAATGGAACAATCTCCCCGAAGTTTGGATGTGGTACTCCGGTCACGGCTTCAATCATCATTTCATGTCCAATCACGATGACCTTTGGAACATCTGCATATTTTTGCAGCACAGGAAGCACTCTTTGCCTGATAGTTGCAGCATCTTCCCACCGGCAGCCGGAATCCGGGTGGACTCCTTTGTTCTTCACATATTCTTTGTAGGCCTTCTCTGCGGTATGATCATCATCATAGATATAAAGGTCGTTTGCAACCCATTCGTGCAGATCCGTCTCAACCCTGATCTCCAGTCCCAATTCCTTAGAAAGAATGGCTGCAGACTGCACGGCTCTTGTATAAGAAGAACACAAAATCAGGTTCGCCTCCTGAAGTCGAATATCCTTTGCTGCTTTCTTTATCTGGCCGATCCCGGTTTCCGAAAGAGGCGCTAAATTCGTTCCGTGCCCTTGATATATTTTGGTTCCACGTTCTGTATAATCTGGCTCCCCGTGCCGCACAAAATAAAACATACACTTCATAGCCGGTCTCCTTTACAAATTGCGATTTAGCGATATCCCGACAAACTGAGGTCATCCGAGTCCTTATGTCAAGCCAAGTGCTTTTCCCGCCAAAGACACCGTCTGCTCAACTGTTCTGTTTTCATCCCTGTAGATCACATGGAAGCCTGAATTCTGCAGCTCATCATACGATTCCTGTGAACAGATCAGTCTCAGTCCCTCGCGATAATTCTCCAACGCTTTTTCAGGATCCGGCTCCTCCATGATCAGCTGATATAAAAACTGTTTTTCCGGGTCTGGCCGGTCAAAGAACCTGTGCAGAGAGATCTCGGGATCGGCCAGCATAACGAGCGTATGGCTCACAGGCGCGATCTTTCTCAAAGTTTCAACACAGATATTTGTATCTACAAATACCTTTTTGCCCTGGTTGCAGATCTCAGGGAGCATCCTCAGCTCCAGTATCTCGCACTCTCTCTTTGCACCGTCGATCCAGTCTTTGTATTCCTGCGGAGACCTTCTGATAAAATCATGCCAGTCTTCCAGATCCCTGGTGTATGTCAAGCAGGGGAACTCCCTGGCGTCAAGTTCTCCGGGATAGTTATCATGATAATTCTCTTCGCAGGCAATACCGCTGTATTTTTAGCGAGTTCCTTTACCATCGTGGATTTTCCGGCATACGAAGTTCCAATGATAAAATAAGCATTTTCGAAAAACAGATGATCGTCCATAACGCTCTCCTCAAGAACCCGATTCTGCGGCGTCCCGACAACACGCAATTTGTCAGTTCATTAGTTCTTTTATTGTTTGCTCATAATCGGAATCGATCAGTACGACTTGTTCTGAAGCATGCTGAAAGCCATTGATGACCTCTCTGTTATCATTTTTCAGATTGTCTATCGTACAGTCTGAAACAGACAATCTTGATTCTATATCCGATGCATGTACAATGATCTCACTGAAATGATCCTCGATATATCGATCAGTCATGGCAAGGCAGATGAACCGGATCGATTGTAAGTACCATTGATCAAAATCCTGTCTCCAGGCAAATGGGATATAGCAGCCCTCCACAATGAGATTCTGCCTGTTCTCGATCGCAGTCTTTATGATCTCTCTTACGATCGGCCAAAGGTATTGTGTAAGGTCATCGTCATCTTCCGGTGTCAATGCCGTATTGCCGCTGCGGATCAGGCCCATTTTCAGGTGATCGATCGACAGATATGGATATTTGTATTTTTCGAGCATCTTCTGGGCCAAAATCGTCTTTCCGGCATGAGATGCTCCTGTAATGATTATTACCATCTTTGCCTCATCAAAATGCGTATTGCCGAGATCCCTAAAAACCGGAAGCTGTCAGTCTCTGTCCTTAATATATACCGTATTTTTATAGGTCACGTAAATATGCCCGACACCGAATAGCCCGGCAAAACCTACAAGCAGCCAGTGGCGTAACAGGATCCCACTTAGCAGGAAAATACACGAGGGAAGAATCGCAAGGGCAAGAGCCAGCCTCACAGTCTTGCGCTTCATATAGACCGCAAACGAGAGCCAATACGCGACAAGAAGTGTCCCGTTGCACACGAAATAAAGCACCAGTTCAAATACGCTCGCAAATCTGAATTTCCATACAGCGAGAGGGAGCCACATAAGCACGATACAGGCATATCGCCCGATCTGTTCGATAACATTCATGAAGCGGTTCGTGCATAAATTCTTCTCGTTTTTGTTCTTTATCGCATAAACAATATTCGGTATTAGCATAAGGATCACGATGATCGCACCGAATACGTTAATCCATCCAAATACCATTCATTAACCTCTGCAAATCCCGATCTAGTTACTTCCCGACAAGCATGAAGTTACTAAACTCTTTCAATGATTAATTCTGTTGATCCTTCTTCAAGAGCATTGTTCTCATCATAATGAATGTGGTCACCAGGCTCTCCATCCGCTAGCACCTTCAGATGCTCAATCAGCGAAAGCATTCCCTCTCTGTTTGCAAAAATCACGACTTCATTGTTCTCGGAAACCACTTTGATTTCGAAACCATCAATCCATTCGATTTGCATTATCTTACCCTCCGCAACCAACGCTTCATTAACAGCTCGACAAGTTGGAATCTGTCTGTTCCAATGCCATCTCGATCTCTGCGAGTTCATCTGTAATCGTGTTGATCCTTCCGGTTTTCGTGAAGCCCATACGGCGATATAGCCTTTCCGCGTTAACATTGTTCTCAAGGATCCATAACGAAGGAGTATCCGGACATTGACCGACTGCAAACTGCAGCAATTCCGTTCCATATCCCATATTCTGTTTTTCCGGAAGGACATAAAGATCCTCGATCAGGTTTTCTGTCACCGAAACGACACCCACAGGAGCTTCATCCACAAGCATAAAGAACCTGGTTCCTTTATCCATCTTATCGCGTATATACCTTAGCTGTCGTTCGGGTGAATGAATCTCTATGAATTTCGGAGTGCAAAAATCTCTGTGTGATTCTCTCCAGGATATGGAATGAATAATTGCCGCATCCATTATATTCTGTTCGTTTACAGGAATTATCATCATTGCCTCCGCAAGCTGGAATTTGTCTTATTCTTTTTTGCACTGAATATGGAACTGACCATCTTTCTTCTGAAAGAATTCTATGCTGAATCCTTCCTGTTCCAATATGTGAATGATGGAATCTGATGATTGTGTATCCTTTTTTACGATTCCATAGTCTGCGTGAATCGTATTGTTGTCAGTCTTGATA
The DNA here is from genome assembly GCA_964599695.1 of uncultured Faecalibacterium sp. Lineage (GTDB taxonomy): Bacteria > Bacillota > Clostridia > Oscillospirales > Ruminococcaceae > RUG11783. The sequence goes on along the minus strand of CAZRGP010000068.1, from coordinate 431 downwards.
TCCAGATCAACAATAAATGGTTCAGGATAAGCAGAACTGATGTCACAATCCCAAATGCTCATCAATTTGCCTGCTTTAAGGACACGTGCTGCCTCGCAGATCGATTTACGCTGGACTTCTTCTGTCATGTACATCAGAGTATAGAAAAAGGTTACATTGTCAAACGAATTATCCGGAAAACACAATTCTGTTGCGTCCATAAGCTGTTTTACGCAGCAGTCCGGAACTTCGTCCAACTCTTCCTGACAGTTATCAATAGCGGTTACTCTGTCTTTGTATATCTGTCCGATTACAGCTTCGCCCCCTCCGCCGATATCAAGAATAGAACCGTCCAGATTTTCTTTGATTTCTATAGTCATGTAACCCTCACAAATTTGAAGTTGTCTGTTTATGCAGAACGCAGTTATATCGAACTGCTGGCCCGTCAGGAT
>CAZRGP010000067.1:2362-4156 GCA_964599695.1 uncultured Faecalibacterium sp. | reverse complement strand
CTATATACGCCTTAATGCTTGCAAGGCTCCAGTTCCAACCTTGAGCGGTTAGCCCGGTATGTGATGGATTAGACGGCAAAGCAGTCTTGCCTGCGACCTCTGAAGCCGCCCACGTCTCAACGATAGAGCCGTCATAGTCTATAAACTGTACGCCTGCGTCAACCGAACCGCCGCCTGATACGTTGACTGTAACAGGCGAATAGGCAGTCCCGGACGGAGCGGTGTACGTGCCGTTAGACGTTACAGACAGCGGACTGATCGTCGTACTCCCGGACGGAATGTTAGCAATAGCCGTAGGGAAGTTATCTGCTACGATAGGCGCTGAAGTGCCGTCCTTCGCCCTGATAGCGGACGCTATATCTGTAAAGAGCGAAGTCAGGGTAGAATGTGTGTTAGGCATAATCAGCCTCCTTAATAGCTTGCGGCAATAGCCGTACCGATAGCATCTGCGATAGCGTCTTCCATATCAGCGTTTGTGGGATAATAGGTCAACCTCTCTTCTACATAATCCGTAGTGGCAAGATTGTATGTTGTGCTAAAGCTCCACCCGGAACTACCATTCCATATAGCCAAAACATATCCAACTTGAAGTGAGTTCCCACCTTCATACGCCGCAAAAAAGGTCATTTTGTCTAATGATGATGGAGTCGTGGTGTTGTATATAGCTATTTGATATAGGGTAAAAAGCAAACCATATTGATCTTTCCCAACAATCAACTTCCCTGCGTTATATGCCGCCGCTACCTCTGCCCAATTAACAGTCCCATTAATCTCAACATAATAGATTTGATCAGGTATATCTGATAAGGTTATAAATCCTGAGTCGTTAGTCAGATCAGACGTTGCCGTTGGCACAGCAATAGTCACCGCACCAGTAGAGCCATTTACACTCGTAACAGGGAAGGTGATCCCTGATATGGAATCGTCAACATATTTCTTATTAGCGGCGTCCCCATTAGCCGTTGGCGTTACGACATTATGGATTGTCGTTGATGATGGCGTAATAGTTAGCGTATTCGTCTGTTGAGGGCTTGAATTATAATTATTCGACGTGATAACAACATTGCCGTTGCTCCCCGTCATTTGAAGGCTGGCACTACCGAATGTGCTCATAGAGCTATTCAAAGCGATTGAGCTTGATGAATTGGTAATAGTGCCCGTGCTCGACCCTTGCCCTGCCGAAGTAGATTTAGGCACATAGCTTGACAGCGCCGATGAAGTTATGAATCCTGAGTCATTAGTCAGATCACTCGTAGCAGATGGAATAGACAGCGTGACAGCCCCGGTCTGACTGTTCACCGAAGTGACAGGTGCAGTATAGGTCACAGCCCCGGTAGAACCATTAAATGAGGTCACACCTGCGTCCGTGATATACCCGGAGTCATTCGTAAGATCAGAGGTTTTTGTCGGAACCGATATAGTCACCGCTCCCGTCTGCCCATTGACGGACTGAACAGGCGCTCCTGCGCTTGTGATAAAGCCTGAATCGTTAGTCAGGTCTGAAGTCTTTGACGGAATGCTTGTGGATGAGGATAGCGCCCCAACATCTGATGCCGTGAGGGATATGTTAGAAGTCAGGGCCTTGCCATTTATTGTCCTGCTCGTAGGTACCCTGCTCGTGTCAGATGGATGAACATGGTCTCCCCTTGAATAGGTCGATGCCGTACCTGCCGAAGCCGTTCCGTCCATAGCAGGATTGCTGTCATACGGAGATGCCGTCACGACGGTGCCAGTTATTGATACCCCGTCATTTCTTGTCGCCGTCTCACCTGCAAGCAGATTGCCTGCCTCAAC
>CAZRGP010000067.1:0-2262 GCA_964599695.1 uncultured Faecalibacterium sp. | reverse complement strand
TCTTGTCCTTGAACCACACCGCCTGCGTCGTGCCGCCTCCGCCTATCACAACGGCAATAGTCGCGTCCCCGTTTACCGAATAGGTATAGGTATAATGATGCAGAGTGCCACCGTAGGAATAGTTGACCGTCCACGTGATACCGAAGATGCCGCCGCCATAGTACGCAACCTCAAAATAGAGCTTGGCACTCTGAAGCTCATCCCTCGTCCACTCGCCGGGATCAGAGATCGTAATCGTGCTGTTAGAAGTGCTCGTGAAATATTGCTCTGTGCTCTTGACGGCAGATCCTTCCCTCAGCGTGATATTCGCCTTGTGTGTAGCGTCATGTGTCGTACTCTCAGCAAAGCCGTAGCACTGCACAGATATACTCTCGATCTCTGCCGTCTCAGGGATAGCCGAAAAGTCGAATGAATAGATAGCCCATCCAGTAGCAGTATTAGAGCCGTTGTCCTTTACATACGTGGCATTAGCCGAAGTGCTTCCCGGACTCGCCGCCGTATGGCCTACCGCATAGCTGAAATAGTTGCCCGTGGTATCTGATCCCGTATAAAAGTTTGCCCCGGAAGCGCTAAGCTCAGTCGTAAAGGATCCTGCCGTCTGACTGGTAGAAGTGCTTGTGCCGCCTGCGTAATGCGCCTCAAGCTCACTCGTCACGTCCGTGCCGTTATTCGTTACAGTCACGGTATTAGCCGTATTGGTCGGCGTGATAGTCAGCGTATACTCTTCCCCGTCATAGGCCGTCGTAGCGCCACTTGGAGATATCGTGCCGCTTCCTGATAACGTAGAAGTTATCGTCCTCGGATCAGGAATGGTATATGTGACCTCGATCTCTGCGCCGTAGACGGAAACAACATCGGCGGTATTAGAGCTTGCCCTCCTCAAAGGGATCCTGATACCGAAGTTTGACCCGTAGCCCTTTATCGTGTCCCATGTAAGAGAACCATTGGCAAAGGATATCGTCTGAACGGAAGTAGACAGCCTGCCCGTTGCATACGTACTGCCGATAGCCGTAGTCCCGTTATACAAGGACATGTAATACGAAGTCGAAGTGCTTGTTGTATGCCCTGTTGCAGAAGCTTTTATCTTGACAGTGAACCCCGTGACATTAGCACTGGACGGCACACTGCTGAAATCAAAGCCTCTAAGATAGGCATAGTATGTACTGCTCGTAGAAGCCCTGTTATGCGTGAACGTGCCGTAGGTCGTGCTGTCCGTATTCGCATACATATTTGCCACATTGCTGACAGCTAAATATGATGAGTTGGACAGATAGTATGTACTTGGAATAAGCCTTGCTGTTGCCATTATGCCGTCTGAATATAGATATCGCCGTTATTGCCAAAGGATGAGCTCGGCGTCCCTGAGCCTGAGTAGATCGTCTGAAAACTCACAGTCCCGGAAACGCCAAAAATGCTGACCCCGGACAGAATATTAGAACCCACAAGGTCAGCGTCGCCCTCAATCGTCTGTGTCCCGGTCAGGTATGTACCTGACGCAATGGTCTGATTAGACGTCCCCGGCGTTATAGTTGCCGCCGCCTTAGTCGTAACAGACGCCGTAAGAGAAACAGACGAATTGCCTGCCGTGCCTGAGCTCACATATCCTGCCGAAACGCTAGGTGTCACAGAAACAGTCTTTGTCAAGGTCAGGGTATTTGTGCCCGTTGATACAGCGGCGCTCGTCCCGGATATGGACGCAGGAGCCGTTGCTGAACCGCTTGATACGGCCTTTGACGCCGCACTCGAATAATACCCTGCCGGAGCCGTTACCGTTGCGCCGCTTGCCGTAAGGTCAGATGAACTGCGCCTTGTTATGCCTGATCCAACGTAAGAGCTTGAGATAGCGCCCACGCTGACGGATGAAAGCCCGTCATAGCCGCTGTCAGGAGTTATCGTCTGCGCACTCTCAGTAGGCGTTGCCGATTTGCTCTGAAGCGCAGGCTCGACGGCTACACTTGCGCTTGCGTACTCGGAAACGCTGTGCGTCCCGTTCGATGTAATGTTTACAGTCCCTGACGGGATAACATACTCGGACGGTATAGCGCTCACAGACACAGAGGACAGCCCGGTATACCCCGTGTCAGGAGAAACGGTCTGTGCGCTCTGCGTCGGCGTTACGCTCTTTGCCTGTAAACGAACGACGTTAAGCGCCGTGATCTCCCTTATCGTTCCGCCGTGTGAGTCAAGCGTGTCCGTTATAATTACGCCGCCGCCCGTAGCAGTGCCCGTGATAGGAGCACCGCTAGCGTCATGCGCCGTATA
>CAZRGP010000066.1:0-4198 GCA_964599695.1 uncultured Faecalibacterium sp. | reverse complement strand
AAACTTGGCATCAAACTAAAAATTACTCCTGCTAAGAATAATAAGCAGAAGTAATTCGTAAACCTTGATTTGATTCTACCACACACAAATCCGGAAGTCAACCCCCGCATCAAACTAAAAATTACTCCTGCTAAGAATAACAAGCAGAAGTAATAACAAAACCTTAGATTGATTCTACCATATATAAATCCGGAAGTCAATTTATAATAAATAATCATGAATATTTGGAATGAACTTAAGAAACCATTTTTAATCTTGGCACCGATGGAAGGCGTGACGGATATTATGTTTCGTCAGGTTATTGCGCGAGCAGGGCGGCCGGATTTGTTTTTTACGGAATTTACCAATGTTTCATCGTATGCTAGCGAAAAGGGGCGTGCGAATGCTCTGGAGAGGCTTGCGATTGCTCCGACTGACGCGCCGATTATTGCGCAGATTTGGGGTAAAAATCCTGAGCATTTCGCAGAATGTGCGGGCGCGTTGGAGGGGCTTGGCTTCTCTGGGATTGATTTGAATTTTGGTTGTCCAGATAAAAATGTCAACAAGACTGGGGGTGGCGCGGCGATGATTAAGACTCCGGAACTTGCATTGGAATGTTACCGAAATGCAAGGCGAGCCACTAATCTGCCAGTGTCGGTTAAGACACGTTTGGGATGGAGCGATGTGAATGAATTTCGCACATGGCTACCAACTTTGCTTGCCGAGCGTCCAGCGGCGCTAACTGTACATCTTCGTACACGCAAAGAAATGAGCAAGGTGCCAGCGCATTATGAATTTATCCCCGAAATAATTGAGATGCGAAATGAGATTAGTCCGGGCACGAAGTTAATTATCAATGGCGATATTAAGACCAAAGCTGCTGCAATGGAATTATATAAAAAATATCCAGAAGTGGATGGTTTTATGATTGGGCGAGGGGTTTTTCAGAATCCGTATTGTTTTACTAACCATACACCGACGCGAGAAGAATTGATGGAGCTGCTTGATTTGCATTTGAAACTGTATGAAAACTACCCGCACCCGATTTCTTATGAGCCGCTTAAACATTTTTTTAAGATTTATATCAATAATTTTCCGGGCGCGAGTGATTTAAGGGCAAAACTTATGGAAACTCATAGCATAGAAGAAGCCCGCGCGGTGCTAGATGTGATATAATTGAGAATATGAAAGAGCAGGAAAAGCGGCTGAAGAAGCTGGAAGATGATTTTGCGGCGGCATATGAGCGACTAAAAATTGCAGAAAAATTGGCGGAAATTCGCGAGCTGGAGGAGCAGGTGGCGAATCCGGAAATTTGGCATAATGTTGAGGAAGCGACGCGCAAAAATCAGGATTTGGCGAGACTAAATGATGAGGTGCAGCCGTGGGAACTGCTCAGGACGCAAATTTCAGACATTATTGAGCTAACACAGATGGCGGATGACGATTTGAGCGAAGAAATAAACGACCAGATTGGGGCGATGGAAGAAAATTTGGCTGAGCTTAAGAAAGCGCTGAGGTTTACGGGTCCATACGACGCAAATGACGCAATTATTCGGATTACTTCTGGGGCAGGTGGTACGGAAGCGATGGACTGGGCGGGGATGTTAGAAAGAATGTATCTAAGATTTGCCGAGAAAAATGGCTACAAGGTGGAATGTGTGGAGCGGACGGAAGGTGAAGAGGCGGGGATTAAGACGGCAGTATATGAAGTGGGTGGTACGCATGCTTATGGTACGCTGAAATCTGAACATGGAGTGCATCGGCTAGTGCGACTTTCGCCGTTTAACGCGAATAATCTTCGGCAAACTTCTTTTGCGCTGGTGGAAATTTTGCCAGTTGTAAAGACTGACACGGATGTGGTGATTGATGAAAAAGATTTACGGATAGACGTGTATCACTCTGGTGGTCATGGTGGCCAGAGCGTAAATACCACCAATTCGGCGGTACGCATTACGCATATTCCGACTGGTACGGTGGTGGCAATTCAGAATGAGCGTTCGCAACTACAAAACAAGACCAAAGCGATGGAGATTTTGCGCGGGAAGTTGGCGCAGATGCAGATGGAGCAACACGCGGCGACGATTGGTGAACTGCGTGCTGGAGAGAGTGCTGGTTGGGGGCAACAGATTAGGAACTATGTTTTGCAACCATATAAGTTGGTAAAAGATACACGTACTGGATACGAGGAAACTGACCCAGAGGCGGTGCTGGACGGCAAGTTGGACGGATTTATTGATAATTTCCTAGAAATGCATTAAAAAAGACCGCTTAGAGCGGCCTTTTTGAGAGGATTTTGCGAAATGCTTTGATGTAGGCTTCGGCATCGCGGCCTGGTTTGTCGCTTTGATTGGCGCTAATGTGGCCGAATTGCGAGCCTTCACTACGAAGATTGGTGTGAGCTGGAGCGTTGTGATCTACAGTCCAAGCTGATACGGCGTCGGGAAATGCAGCCAAAACAGAGTTCGGGTCAATAGAATTATCGCCTAGGGAATAGACTACGCCACTCACAGGTTTAATAAGTGGAGTCTCGTTAAGGATATATGCAAATTGTTTGATGATTGCATATAGCGATAGATGCCAACCATCTGGCTTAGTGCCACCGTAGAGTGGATACCAACGATGCCAAGCCAGCGGCTTAGTGATAGCCATGAAAACAAGCGAGATAATTCTAAGAAATGGGCTTAGTTTGCGAATGACTTTATTGCGTAAGAAGTTCCTACCGAGACACGGGCACAAATAGAATACTTCGGTGCCTGGGTGTCCTGCAAGCAGGTTGCCAATTAGTGCCCCGCACGATAAACATATGACTATTTTGTGGCCGCTGATATTGCTGATGTCCATAGCGATGGCGTCTGGATTCCAATCGGCACCAGCTCTAAACATTAGAAAGTCTTTCGCGCCAAAGGTTTTTGCGAGCGGCATGTATGATTTTTTAGACAAGCCGCCAAAAAGCCCCGGAACGATAATAATGGTTTTATCCAATGCGTTTCCCCCCTCTCTTGAATTGGTAAAGTACTATATCTTACCATTGTATCACACTTTTGCTTTTTTGTCAATAGGCGAGGGGCGTAGGAAATCAACCTCCCAAACATCTTGCACACTTTTGTATAATAAAGAAAGGATGTTAAGAATGGGGAGCAGAACCATGCAAAAGAAGCAACAGCTCATTTATGGAGCTAGGATTCGTTTGGGCTGGTTTATGGAAGCCAAAAGACTTGGCTCCGTAACAGAGGCATGTAAAAGATTAGGGGTGCCAAGAAGGACATACTATTATTGGTATAATAGATGGAAAAATAACCGTAAAACCCTAAAAAGTTTAATGGACCAACCACGTACCCCTAAATCACATAAGAATGATCCAAATGAAGATTTAGTGAGCTTAGTAATACAACTTAGGCTAGGACTAATGTATGGAGAAAACCAGTTGCAAATTATTCTTTTAAGAGATTATGGTGTAAATATGTCTGTTCATGGGATCCATAATATCCTATCCCGTGCCGGACTGTTAGAAAAACGCAAGAAAAAAGTCCGGAAAGACCGGAAGCTGAATGATTATCCCTATAGGCCGGGCGAACTCATGCAGATGGATGTTAAGCATTGGAAGCGCACGGCCTATCAATATGATATCATAGATTGCTGCACGAGGATAAAGTTTAAGTTTATATATAAGTATTGCAATGCCAATGTGACAGTGGATTTCCTTGAGAAGGCCGCTAAATTCTATGCTCCGGCCTTCAAGATTAAGTGCATCCAAACAGATAACGGAACTGAATTTACAAACAATCAGCTACGAGAAAACTGGCTAAAGAAGCCCAAGCTGTCACCAGCTGAGAAATGGTGTGAAGCACATGGAATAAAGGTAAAACATATTCCGCCTTCATCACCAAATTTAAATGGCCGTATAGAGCGTCCACATGGCGTAGATAAGTGGAGATATAAGAAGATAACTACTAGTAGCTATACCTTTGAGGAGCTACGCGAATTCTGCGAAGACGACTGTTTGGATTATAATACTTACAGACCACATTCTATGTTGAGAAATATGACTCCTGTTGAATTTCTTCAAAGTTTAGAAGGCTACAAAACTGCCTATCCTGATTTTTCTGTGCTATACTAAAAATATATTAACAACTAGAAAGTTGTGCAACTTGTTTGGGAGGTGGACCATTTTAATTTTTGATTATAATATAGAAGTGAATTATGATATAGGTATTGCTCG
>CAZRGP010000065.1:0-4220 GCA_964599695.1 uncultured Faecalibacterium sp. | reverse complement strand
AAGGTATCCCTGGGCAAGGAAACAAACCAGAAGTTCGTACAGATCCCCTTCGACAAGCTGAAGCATATCCTGAAGTATCAGGGGGAACGGAACGGAATAAGGATACTTGAACAAGAAGAAGCGTATACTTCCAAGGCGAGTTTTATGGATCAGGACGAGATCCCTGATTTAGGTGAAGAAACATCATTCAGCGGAACAAGGATTCATAGAGGACTGTACCGGACGAAGGACGGAGAAAACATCAACGCGGACCTGAACGGATCAGCCAACATCCTGAGGAAGGCATTCCCGGATGCATTCTCCGGAAAGAGTGTGCCTGATTTCAAAAATATCGTAGTGATAAAGCATCCGGATGAGATGCTGAAAAATCAAAAAAATGTAGTCCCTGTAGAAAGGGATACGGGAGACGTGAATCCCCATCAAGTAGAACGGCGTAGCCGTTTGAACGGAAACCTCGATCTGATTCTTTGAATCAGCCGGGGTAATTCATGGGATCCTAAGACCTATGGACGGGGTGGTTCCGTACCGCCTGGAAATGCAGGCAAAGATTCAGGCGAAAGGTTTCAATGACCTTTACGCTTTTTGGGGTGACAGACTGTACAGGGAGCTCCTGGACGACAGTCGGGTGATCATTAATCTCGCTTCTGCGGAATACTCCAGGTGTGTCATTCCGTATCTGACATCCGGGGACCGCTGCGTGACCTGTATATTCGGTGAACTGGAGAAAGGCAGAGTGGTGCAGAAAGGTGTTTATGCGAAGATCGCGAGGGGCGAGATGGTACGCTATCTTGCGGTGAATCGCTGCACGGAGCCGGAAGTGATGAAAGATTATAACTGGAGAGGGTACTCCTTCAGGGAGGAACTGTCCGATGAAGATACCTATGTATTTATTCGCTACCAATCGAAGGGGGGACTGTGATGACCAAAAGAGAGCGGGTCATGGCCGCGTTTCGCGGCGAACGTCCGGACAGGGTTCCGGTCGGATTCTGGTACCATTTTCCGTCCGACTGCGTTTACGGGGAAAAAGCGGTGAAAGCGCATCTGGACTTCTTCCGTTCAAGCGGGACGGATCTCTGCAAGGTGATGAATGACAACCTTTGTCCTGAGGATCCTACCATCCGTACAGCGTCAGACTGGAATCATTTCAACCGTTTTTCCATGCAGGAGGATTTTATCTGCAGACAGCTTGATCTTATACATGAGATCGCGCTGCGAATGGAAGATAAACCTGTCCTTCTTGCGACCGTCCACGGTCTGGTGGCGTGTGCCTATCACATCATGGGAGGCGGCGAACTGTATGACCGGGACGGGACCTTGCTTGGAAGGCTTGTTAAGGAGGATCCGGAAGCGATGCACCGCTGTTTCTCTGAACTGACGGAGTATATCATCGAGTTCGGGAAAATGTGTATTGCAGCCGGGGCGGATGGGATCTACTATGCATCGCTCGGCGGAGAGCGCAGAATGTTTACGGACGCGGAGTTCGCAGAATTCATCGCCCCTCATGAGATCAGGATCCTGAATGAATTGGCGGACGTGCCCTGCTTTAATATTCTCCACATGTGCAAAGGAGATCTGAATCTGGAGAGATATCGGGGATATCCCGCGGAAGTCCTGAACTGGGGAGTATATGAAGGAAATATCCCCCTTGCGGAGGGAAGGCACCTGTTCGGGGAAGATAAGGTCTATCTCGGAGGTATGGATGACAGGGACGGTGTACTGGTCCATGGCAGTAGGAAGGAGATTACAGCAACAGCTCAGGATGTGATCAGGGAACTGGGGTGGAGGAGATTTATCCTCGGTGCAGACTGCACACTGCCTACTGGTCTCTCTTCCAACAGGATCCGTGCTGCTATTGCCGGCACTGAGATAGCAGGGGAATAATATGGCACTGTACGCGATTGGGGATCTCCACCTGCACTTTCAGACTTCGCTCCCTGTAAAGGGACAGTCGAAGGGTGTGTGGAGAGATCACGAAGATAAAGTGAGACGTCATTGTGACGCCCGGATCACCGAGGAAGACACTCTCGTTCTCGTAGGAGACCACAGCTGGGGAAAGAAACTTGAGGAATGCGAAGAGGATTTCCGCTTTATCGAAAAGCTCCCCGGGAGAAAGATCCTCCTGAGAGGAAACCATGATATGTTCTGGGACGCAAAAAAGACCGCAGAACTCAATGAGCGTTTCAGCGGCAAGTTGTTCTTCCTTCAGGACAATTACGCTTCCTATCGGGATTATGCTCTTGTAGGAACAAAGGGATTCACATTTGAGGGACCGTTCTATATCAACGCCAGGGGTAAGGTCGTAGACTGGGATGAAGAAAATGCCCGGCATGCGGAAAAACTCATTGAGCGGGAGATGGAGCGCCTCCGGAGATCTTTCGAATGCGCCGCTGCAGATGGTTTTCACAAATACATCATATTCCTCCATTATCCGCCTACAAGTATCCTGGAGGAGGATAGCCCGTTTACTAGGATCGCGGAGGAATACGGGGTGGAACAGGTGGTATACGCCCACTGTCATGGAGAGCATCGGTTTCATGACAGCATTCAGGGGGAGCACAACGGAATCCGCTACAGTCTCGTATCGGGGGATTATCTGCGCTGGATCCCGAGCAAGATCCTCAATTAATGGGAGAGGCAGCGGGAAGGGCATTTCGATCAAGACGCGAAAAGAAATACCAGGCTATGAGGTTTCTAGTTTGATCGATTTATATATTTCCGTGACACATTAGAACGAGGTGTGTATATTAAGAGCAGAGACTGTGAAAGCCTCTACTCATATATTAAGAATTCAAGTTTGTCGGGATGTCGCTAAATCGGGACTTGTCTAAGTGTTGCCTAACACAAATATGAAAGGTAAAAGATCAAATGGAATTTATCAAAGTAACAAAAGAGAATCTGGAAAAAGAGCATATCTGCTGCGCCATCTCCAATAACAAGGATATACAGGTTTCATCAAAAAAAGCATGGCTCGCAGATCGGTTCGACGAGGGGCTTGTGTTTCTGAAAAGCGTGGAACGAGGCAAATGCTTTATAGAGTACATTCCTGCAGAGAATGCATGGAATCCGATAGATGCAGATGGGTATATGTATATCGATTGCCTGTGGGTATCCGGCTCGTTCAAAGGACACGGATATTCAAACGATCTTTTAGCTACCTGTATCGAGGACAGCAAAGAAAAGGGCAAAAAAGGACTTTGCATTCTGAGCTCTGCAAAGAAAAAGCCTTTTCTCGCCGATCCGAAGTATTTAACGCATAAGGGTTTTTCGGTATGTGACGAAGCGGATAATGGGATACAGCTCTGGTATTTGCCTTTCACGTCCAAAGAGATAATCCCGAAATTCAAAGAATGCGCAAGGCATCCTTACGTTAATGAATCCGGCTATGTTCTTTTCTATACGAGTCAATGCCCGTTCAACGCAAAATACGTACCCGTTGTTGAACAAACCGCAAAAGAACATGGTATTGCTTTCAAGGCGATCCATATAGAGAGAAAAGAAGATGCGCAGAATGCGCCAACACCGATCACGACCTACGCGTTGTTTTACAACGGAGAATACCTGACAAACGAACAGATGAACGAAGCAAAATTCTTGAAGCTGTCCGCTCGTTAAATTCCGGTTTGTATTGATCTTTTAAAACAGATATTTTGTAATTGAGGAGGAATTATAATGCCTATCGGAATGATCATAGGATGCATAATAGATTTTGCAGTGGGTTTGGCCTGTATCATTATAGGGTTGATGGTTTGGAAAAAGCAGAAATTATCTCTTTTGCATGATTATCATTACAAACATGTTAAAAGAGCAGATATTCCGGCTTATACTAGACAGATCGGCATTGGTATTTTTATCATAGGTGCAGGAATATGCATCACAGGAGTGCTGAACTTGTTCGAGTTGTCTGTTTGGTGGATACCGCTGTTTGGAGGGATGGCTGCAGGGCTCATCATAATGTACAGGGCGCAGAAAAAATATAACGGGTCAGTATTAGGCTGATAATTCCCGTTTGTTGGGGAGATAGGATTCAAGATAAAAAAACAGACGACCTAGTAGGTCGTCTGCTTTTTTTATGGTGGACCATCAGGGGCTCGAAAACTAATCGGCATTTATCAACAATATTGGATAAGGAGGTCATACGCATTGCCTGCCGATTTGTTCTCAAAGCTGTTCTCAAAAACGCACTGTCACCAAAAAATCGCATGATTTACAAGGGTTTTCGG
>CAZRGP010000064.1:0-4273 GCA_964599695.1 uncultured Faecalibacterium sp. | reverse complement strand
ACATGAGTGGAAGATCTGTTTCCGTAAAATCTCGGATTGTTATTTCATCTTTTTCAATTTTCACGTAATCCTCCCTGCAAACTGCGATTTTGCGTCATCCCGACAAATGGGAATTGTTATTCCGCAAGATAGAAAGACGGCACCAAATCGTGACTCCTGTATTTGCTGCCATATCGGAAACCCATTTTTCTCTCCTGCTCTATATATTCCCTGATCTTATCCAAAGTATACGTTTCCAGACCCTCTTTATACATCCGGGTCTCGGCATACATATACTCATCGTTTTCGGGATCCCGGTATCCGCCGCTTCCTACGGATTCCTGAAGCTGAGACTTCTTGCAGTGATCCCACCAAAGAATGGACGATACGCGGCCACCTTCTTCGTACAGAATATCCAGAAACATTTCCCAGTCTTTAAAAAGATATTCTGAGCAGAAGGCGTGATCGTCGATATACTTCTGCACGCTGCTGCTGATCGCTTTTTCTTTTCCGGACTCCGGCCGGACACCCGGATCTTCTGATGTCATCCGATGGATAAGGGATGCGAAGCGCTCCAGCCACGGAAGCAGGACGTCCCTGTTTGCCTCATAAGGCATTATCCGGAAAGTGCTTTCTCTTTGCGCTTCTTCCGCTACGTGTACGAGAAACCTGGCGTCTTCTTCCAGAGCAGATGCCTGCCAGGGCATTTCCGTGATATCGAATCCAGCTGTTCCCGGAGCAATCTCGTTGATGCTTTTCTGTTCCCTGAGAAAAGAAATCAGTTCCTTCTGATGATCGGTCTTTTCCATAGGATCCGACGCAAGGATCAGAAGATCAAGAAAACAATCTGTTCCCTGATTGGATAGGACGATCCATTCACTATTTGGTGCCGTTTCATTCAGCCTAATGATATTGCTCATAACTTCCTCGCAAAATCCCGATTTAGTAGTCAAAAGTTTCCTTTTCCACGTGAATGGTTGTGGTGAGCTTCTCTCCTTGGTAGGGTTTCCTGATTTCCAGCATGTTCAGAACAGTATAGCCCTTCGAGCGAAGGAATTGAATCATGCCTTCGTTGTTGGGGTGCACGAAATTATAAACCGTGTCTTCTCCCATCGACGACGCTATCTCCTCCGCTTTGTTGAAGAGCATCGTCGCAATCCCCTGTCTGCGGTAGTCTTCCGACACGAAGATATGCTCAATCCATAAGCAGGGTGCGTCGATTCTGCAGACGATATAGCCCAGCACAGCGTTTTCGTCCTTCACGGCAAACACAGGAAAAGCCGCTTGTAAGAACTCCAGGATTTCCTCTCTGGCCGCTTCCGGATTCGGCTGCGATTGGATTCCTTTATAGGAATTTAACTGTACCCGAAACGCCGCCACCAGAGGGGCAATTTGATCTGCGTTCTCTTGACGGATTTGAATCAGTTCCATCTCTGCAAGCCCCCCATAATAAGCACGTGTATGACTATATTTTACAATACTTTTTTGATTGAAATCCCATCTGATTTAGATGGAGGCCCCATAATCGGTAAATCCCAGGGTTCTTATCCTCCTTGCTTGAAACATTTGATAGCATCATTATTGTTTGTGACACTTGTTCCAAGTTCCCAGAGATGCTGGGCGACCACTGCTTCTCTGATTCCGTATCTCGATGCTACACCTTCATTGGAATTCATCATTTTCTTTTCCTCCATAACAAAAAGACAGCCGAAGCTGCCCCTGTTTATCGTTATCTATTTGACTTAAAGGATCTTTAACAAATCGAGTAAACCGGAAACCTCATAGTCTGGAGTTTCTTTCTCGCAACTTATTTTCCAATATCGACCAGGTCCCTGTTTAATCCATATTGTTTTCATTCCTGACTCTTTTGCTGGAACGATATCGTTATCGATGCGATCGCCTATCATTATGGCGTGTTCTGGAGCACAATCCGCTTTCTCAAGTGCAATTTGGAACAGTCTTTTGTCCGGCTTTGCAACTCCTTCATCAGATGATGCCGCTATTACATCAATGTACTTTCTTATTCCAAAAGCTTGAAGACGCTCTTCAGTACCTGGAAGCTGATTAGCGATAATGCCTATCTTGTACTTATCATGTAATGTTTTAAGCAGCATTTTTGTTTCGGTATAAAGTACTTCAAGCTTTGGTTCCCATTCGGGAAATGAAACATTAAAGAACCGCGCTACTTCCTTATCCCCTCTTTTGTTCTGCTTATAAAATGCTATTGCCTTTTGATTAACGATTGCTTCAGATACATTTGCCGAAATCGCTATCTTTCGGAATATATCTTCGTATACTTGGGATTCATCTAGTAAAGTTGATCCCAAATCAAAAAACAACCATTTAACACCTTGCATGCTGACCTCTACAAACTGGAATATGTCCTATTTGCGTTTTCTTTTTATCTCATCCATTTCGGCAATCAGTTCTTTCAGAGGACGGTATTCACCACCCCTCCATTCAAACACATGCATACCTTCTTCTTCAAGAACCGGCCCGGACAGTTTCATTTGAATGCCAAGTTTTTTAAGCAGCCCCTCTCTGTCAATCGGAACAGCATCGTCCGGTGTCAACTGTGAGAACGCTTCGTACGAAACGCCGAAAACGATATTCTCGATACCCAGGGATGCAATGGCACAAAGACAGCGTTCACATGGGGCGCAACTGGTGTAGAGCGTAGACTCTTTCAGAATTGTATCAGAATACCTGTTTGCGCATTTGTGTACTAAGTTGAATTCCGCATGACCAAACAATCCCTTGCCCCAATCTGCAGTGTTTTCTGCCTCTTCAAGGATTTGCCCGTTATGAACGAGGATGGCCCCGAAAGTATCATAACCTTTCTTTCCTGCCTTTATAGCCAGCTCGTAGCAACGCTTTATGTATTCTTCGTTACCCATTTACTTCCCCCATTAAAAAATCCCGATTTTGTGACATCCCGACAAACAGGAATTTGTCATTCAAACGCCAATAGATTTCCAAGGGAAATAGCAAACCCCAGCGACTGATACATCTTAACATCACAATCTGCACTACCTACAGTTAAAGATCTTACACCGCTTTCATGATAGGCAAATTCGACCAATTGACGCGCTATGCCTTGATGGCGATGCTCAGGATATATATAGAAATCTTCAAATACACCACTCGAATGATAATCAAAAGTCGAAAAGCCGACTGTAATAGAGCAGCAGCCAATCAGAGTGTTGTCCTTCCAAACTCCATAGAAAGAAATCTTACCTTTGTCCATTGCATCAGCTAAACGTTCTTTCCCGTCGTCACTAGGTTCATCTTCTCCGATTTCTGCCTTATATTGTTTTTGAAGATCCCAAAGAGCATTCACTTCGGAAGGATTGATTTTTCTGTAGTCCATAGTTATCTCCACAAACGCCGATTTGTCAGCATCTCATAAACCCACAGCAGCCAATTTCCGAAAACTCAGAAAAGCCTAATGATTTATAGAAAGCAACTGTTTTAGGAGTATTGTCCGTAGTCAACTCGATTTGTCGAACATCAGGATATCTGTCAAGAACGGCTTTCAGCAGAGCAGTTCCGACTCCTTTGCGCTGCTCGCTCGGAAACACTAAAATATCCTGAATGAATACAATAGTATATCCATCGCCAACAACTCTGATGATTCCAAGCAACTCATCGTTTTCGTATGCTGCCAGAACGAGTAAGGAATTTTTATATCCTTGCTCCAATACTGGCATGTTCTCCGTATACGCAGTCCAACCGACTTCAGTATACAGCTGGCGAATCTCCGTTTCCTTATAGTTTTTGTATTCTTTGATTTCCATATTATATCTTCACAGATCCGAATTTGTCGCTTATTTCCATTCTTGGTTAAGGATTCGCATCATTATAAAATCGCTGTACTCATCGTTATAATAATATGCCTCTTCCAAAATACCTTCCTGCTTGAAACCGATTTTCTTGTAGAATTCCAGTGCATCTGTATTCAACCCTACCACGCCGATCGAGACACGATGCATCTCATACTCATGAAATGCCATGTCCAGCATGATGCGGATTGCTTCCGAACCATATCCTTTATGCTGCATTTCAGGGTCTGGAATAATAATCGTCAGATCGGTTTGGTGCCACGCGGGGAACATACGGAGCAAACCGGTCTCGCCAATAATATTACCGTCAAGATCTGTAATCGTAAACCAAACCGAGTCTTCCGATTTGTGGCTGACGTTAATAGTTCTTTTCTCCTCTTCTTCATCGGTTGTCTTCTCAAATCCGCATTGAAACATAACCTGCGGCTGATTAAACCAATAGGCGAAAAACG
>CAZRGP010000063.1:0-5012 GCA_964599695.1 uncultured Faecalibacterium sp. | reverse complement strand
GCCCTTTGGGACTTTCACCCTAGATTCGGGACATGCCCGTCATACTACGAAAAGGAGCAGATGCATCATACCGGTGCATCTGCTCCTCTTATTTCTTTTTGATTATTCCAAAGACAAGACTTCTTGCGCAAACTGATCGAGGCGGTTTTGATTTTCCGCAAATCGGCATTGCTGTGCCATGAGGCCGAGTTCTGCCTGTGCAAGTTTCAGTTCGTCCTCCATTCCATCCATTTCGGCATACTCGATACACTGGACATACTGCGCATACGCGTCACAGATCTCCCAGTATTTGTCATATTCTTCCGAGTACAGACTCCAGGTAGTCAGCGAATCTCTCAGCGAACCGTAATCCTTCTCGTAGTAATACCGATTGCAGTTGTTGATCATCGCAGCAGTGTCATCGCCATAATCGACAAAATCTTCAGAGATACCGTACAACAACGTCATGCCCAGCAATCCTACAAACATACCGATCAATATGGCCAGGATCGTCTTGACCGTCAATTTTCCGGCAGATGGTGTAGAGATCATATTTCTTTTACCAGCCATTTCTTTCCCTCACCACTTTCTCCCAGGAATCAGCATCCTCGGTGTACAGATAATCGATGGATATGAGTTCCTCATACTCCTCTTCTGTCAGCTTAAGATATCCGATCAGAAAACTCCGAACCTCCTCCCGGTATTCTTCCCTCAGTTTTGCAGCTTCGTCAGATATCTCGAACCCATAATACGGCTCATAGCCATACAGGCTTATAGCGGAGTGCAACAGGTAATTCAACATATAGGTATCCTCTTGCTTTTTCTCTGTTGTCAGCGCAAAGAAGGACAGTTTCGTATTCATAAAATTATCGTGTCGGTAAACAAGATCAGCGATCTGCTTGATTCTCTCCACCTGAGGATCCTCGTCATCGAGATACTCCCAGTAATCGTCATAAATACCGCGAAGTTCGCCGTACCTCTCTTCCTCGAGCAGCACACTCATCTGAGAAACCGCCTCTTCTACCCGACGTTTTGAGAAGAGGGTATTGACGATCTGCCTTCCCCCGAAAAATACACCGGCAGCCGCAAAAAGAAGCACAAATAATGCGATTTCAACTACGATGACACGGGTTATCGCGCGGTTGTAAATGAACGGAGACCATCTTTTCCCCGCTTCGATACGTTCTTTCTCATAGGCGATCTCTGCGCTGGTCCGTTGCTGCATCCAGATCCTTCCAAGTGAATTCTCCGTTCCGCAGTAAGGACATGCGAGATCCCGCATCCTGTAGTGACTGCCGCAGTTCTTACATTGCATCAGATCACCCTCCCAAGGACCATTTCACCGTAATCGGCATAATCCGTATTAAAATCTTCATATCGCTCGATGCCTTCCTGAATCTCGGATTCGGTGAGCATGCAGGTATCACGAAGGACTGGAAGAATCAGGTCTCTCAGATATAAGACTCCGCTCTCCTCATTGTAGACATAACCGTCTTCCTCAAGATCCCGCAGGATGCTGAGTGCCCGGAACAGATAGGAGATATCCATACCGAGATTTTCCGACCACCCGTCCGTGTAATTGGAGTTCTTTTTCAGAAAACTGAGGTCTTCCTCAAGATATTCTTTTCCGGACTGATAATAGTAGTAGACCTCAGAAAGATAATCATACTTATCATAGGTAGCTGAGTAGAGATCATCGTTCTTTTCCATGTATTCCAGCATGCTCTCATAATCATTCTGGACGTAGTATCCTTCAAGCGTCTCCAAGGCTTTCTGCTGAAAATCCCGACGTTGTCTCGCAGCTAAGATGCTGGCACCTGCCGCCAGGAGCGCGAACACAACGAAAAGTCCTGCTACTACCATACCGCCTTTTGTGATCTTCGTAAGAGCACGTTTGGTCTTCTGGCGCGGGACTTCATCATTCAGTCTGTTTTTCTTCTCCTCCATCGCAGCGAGATAGTCCATCTGCTCTTTCACCGAGACCGCTGCGTTCTCAGCCCCGCAATAGGGACAGACCTTCTCTCTGTCGTCATACCGGGCTCCGCATGAGGCACATGTAATCAAACCCAAATCAACAATTCCTCCTGATGTTCTAGGATATATTTTATACCTTTCGCAGAAAAATGATACGAGCCTTGTAAAAAGATCATAAAAAACTGATAATTGAAACGCAATAAATCGAAAAGAGGTCATATCGTGAATAAGATCAATGTTAAGAGCATGACGCAGATCGCCATGGTAACCGCCCTTATCTGTGTATGTTCCTGGATCACAATCCCTTCAGTTGTTCCTTTTACTCTTCAGACCTTCGGTGTGTTTGTCGCCCTGGAACTCCTGGGAGGGCTCAAAGGAACTGTCGCCATTGCCTTATATATCCTGCTCGGCGCCATCGGTCTTCCCGTGTTTTCCAATTTTCAGGGAGGCATCTCCAAACTACTGAGCTCCACAGGCGGATACATCGTCGGATTTCTGGTCACCGGCATCATCTATATCGTGCTGACCAAGATCAACAAGGAAAGCGCACCGCTTCGTATCGCAGCGATGATCCTCGGACTTGCCGGAGTCTACACCCTCGGAACGTTGTGGTTCATCCGCGTATACTCCGCAACCAACGGCAGTGTTTCCCTTCAGACCGTGCTTGGATGGTGTGTGTATCCCTTTATCATCCCCGATCTGATCAAACTCGTTCTTGCGTATGTAATCGGTGGACGAGTCAAAAAGGCTTTAAACATCAAAAACGAGGCATGACCTCGTTTTTTTATCTTGTATGAGGACTATGTTTCCTACTCTTCCCATGAAAAACGGTCTTCTTCGGTGATCGCTCTCAGTACGCGACATGGTGTCCCTGCGGCAACGACCATGGGAGGAATATCCCTTGTGACAAGGGAATGTGCTCCGATCACGGAACCCTTCCCGATCTTCACGCCCTTTAATACCGTAACTCCCGCTCCGATCCAAACATCGTCTCCGATCTCCACCGGAGCACAGGTGATCGGAAAAGATTCCCCGTTGGTCCTCGATTCCGGGTGTATGGGGTGATCCGCAGCTACGATAGTGACATTCGGTCCTACAACAACATTGTCACCTATCGTGATCTTCGCTGCATCCAGCACCACAAAATTGTAGTTCGAGTAGAAATTGTGCCCTAAATAGATATTCTTTCCATTATCGCAGTAAAACGGCGGCTCGATCACCGTAACGCGGGACACCGCACCGAGAAGTTCCTGCAGGATCCGGTATTTACCTTCCAGATCTGTTGGATCGATCGTGTTGTATTCTCTCACCAGAATCCGGTTCCTTTTCGCTTCCTCCCACCAGTCTTTGGAGTAGCCTGCCAAATACTCTTCCATCGCTCCCATCCTGTCTCTTTTTGTGCAATTATATCGGTTCTCACACTTGCTTTGCAACAAGAGCGGGACCTCGCTGTTTGGCAGCGAGGTCCCGCTTATCTTAATAGGTTCTTTAGAGACCGACATCGTCCCTTGTGCCCAAACAGCGTCCCATCGACACTTCCAGATTGCCGTTTCGCACCCTGAGCTCATCCAGGAATTGCTTTGCAGAGACATCTTTTTTCATGACGACCTCATACATGAGCTTGTATACGGTTCCCATCTGAGCTGTTTTCACGCCTGTCAGTTCATAGGACTGCGTGTATTTAGGAAGGATCTCTTCGAACGCTCCCTCATAATCCAGCGCTTCAGGGACGATGATCTGCAGAAGTCTTGTTTCATTGTTCTCATGGAACACCATTGGAAGAACAGCGGTCATCGCTCCGATCACGAGGACAAGAAGCAGCGCGATCATCAGATATCCCATTCCGGTAGCAAGGCCTACCGCCATTGCCAGGAACAAACTGCCGATCTCTCTTGCTGTACCGGGTGCTGAGCGGAAGCGGACCAAACTGAAAGCTCCGGCTACCGCCACACCGGCGCCAAGGTTGCCGTTGACCAGCATGATGATGACCTGTACGATCACTGGGATCAAACCGATTGTGATCAGAAATCCGGATGATGTTCTGTTCCTGTAGGAATGGAACCCGGCAATAGAGAGTCCGAGGACGATCGACGCCAATGTACAAAGGGCAAATTGTCCCATGGAGATCTCCGTAGTTGTGATGATGCTGCTCAATATATTAGACATAGTTGTTAAACCTCACTTTCTCTTTTGTTCCGGGAACGGTCTCCCCGGCAGCTTCCTTTGTTATCCTGTAAGCTTCACCATACTTGGATACGGAAGAAGGAAGTATCTCAAATTCTTCTATGGCACGGATGAGCCAAAGCGGGATGGTCTTTCCGGAAGCCTTGACTTCCATCAGAACCGTATCTTCCGGTATCAGGCGAAACCCGTAGGCGTTTCCATCCTCTTTCAGTTTCCAGTTTCTCCAGATCACATCGGTGTCAAAGGTTATCCTGAGTTCATGGTCCTCTCGTGCTACGAAGGAGTCTCTCCTGTAGACGATCTGCATTGCCGGAACCATCTTTCCGTAGAACTGGGGCAGATATCCGATCTCCTTTGTGATCTGACCGCCGTTCGGAGCCGTACCTTCTCCGGATAACCAGGCTTTGAGCGGTCCATACTCTCCCGTGATCCTGCGCTTATAAACGATTCCGTCCACCTTCTTCTTGATCTCAGCGAACGCCTGTGTTTTGTTGTCCACGATCCCGGTGTATGTGCGCAGCCTGAGTTTCTCCTTGTAGTATGGCTTCTCCAGTGAGCGCCGGATCAGTTTGTCATCTTCCGTATCAAAGTAGATGCTGTTGATGATGGACTTCGGATAGCTATCAAATTCTATATCTTCAGAAATCCTTGCAAGGAATTCCGTCATGGTCTTTCTGTCGAGGATATATTTCTTCTCCATTCTGGCGAATGATCCGATGTAGTTGTTCATCTTGAAACCTCCTGTTCCTCTGTTGTGACTACATCATACTCCCCGAACCTTAAATGACCCTTAAAGGGTCAAATCATTCCCCCAAAAAAGAGGTTCTAGAATAAAAGTTGGGGCGGCGTAAAAGCTCTAACAGAAAATAAGACAA
>CAZRGP010000062.1:0-5052 GCA_964599695.1 uncultured Faecalibacterium sp. | reverse complement strand
TAAAGATCGGTATCGTCGGCCTCCCAAACGTCGGCAAATCCACATTATTTAACGCACTCACAAACGCTGGCGCGCTCGCCGCGAATTATCCTTTTGCTACCATTGAGCCAAATGTCGGCATCGTGCCCGTCCCCGACGAGCGTCTGGATGTTCTCGGCAAAATCTACGACACCGACAAAATCGTCCCCGCCACCGTAGAATTTGTCGACATCGCCGGCCTTGTCGCTGGCGCTTCAAAAGGCGAGGGTCTCGGCAACAAATTCCTCGCTCACATCCGCGAATGTCAAGCCATCTGCCATGTCGTTCGCGCCTTTAAAAATGACGACATCCTCCGCGCCGACCAAAAACTTGTAGACGACATCGTCGCCCAAGCCAAAGACGACATCGATATTATTAACCTTGAGCTCCAACTCGCCGACGAAGAAACCCGTGCCAAAGTCGATGCCAAGCGCAAAAAGGACCCCGCTGACGAATCTATCCCTTATCTCACCGAAAAGCCAGTCATTTATATGTTCAATGTCGACGAAAAAGGCCTCACTGATCGAGATTTGCAAAGTAAACTCTGCGAGCTCGTTAGTGCCAAGAACGAACGGTTCGAGGTCGTTCGCGACAACGGGAGCGAGATAGCGAGTGAGCCCCGTAACGACGGGCGCGAGCGAAGCGGACCGAAAACCGTTCGTTCTGGCGCCACTGAGCAAGCCATTTTTGTCAATGCTAAACTCGAAGAAGAAATGGCCGGCATGTCCCGCCAAGAGAAAAAAGAATTTCTCGAGAGCTACGGCGTGGAAAATGACGCCCTCGGCGAGCTCATCAAAGCCGCCTACAAGACCCTCGGTTTGCAATCTTTCCTCACCGCCGGCAAAAAAGAATGCCGTGCCTGGACCATCAAGCAAGGCTCCACTGCACCCCAGGCCGCTGGCGCCATTCACTCTGATTTTGAACGCGGCTTCATCGCTGCACAAATTTGCAATTACGACGATCTCGCTCGTCTCGGTTCCGAAAAAGCCGTTCGCGAAGCCGGTTTGCTTCGCACCGAAGGCAAGACCTACGTCATGCGAGATGGCGACGTCGTAGAATTTAAATTTAACGTCTAGCCATCACAAAAGAAGGCCCCCAGCGGCCTTCTTTTTCTTACGCCTAATACCTAGCGCCGTTATATTCTCACTAAATCCCGCTTACGCTAGAAATATTGTCCACTTCCACTTTTGTGTTTGTCGCCGTGAGTTCATTTGCAGACACCGTCACTTTGCCGCCATTTGAGCCACTTTTACCCCACTCGCTCGTACCAAGCGCAGATATGAAGTATTCATTTCCACTAAATTCCGCCGTCACATTGTCAAGATTAATCGTCGCGTCCGTATTAGTAATAAAGAAGAATGGCGTCGTATCATATACGCTAGAACTTGCTAGCACCTTCAGTGTACAATCTTTAGCCGTAAACGATCCCGTCCCCACACTCGCGTCACCACTCATGCTCTGATAAATCATCACCGCCGCATTGTCCACATTATTCCTATTTCCCACACCATTAGCCGAAAACTCACAATTCGTCAAATTAATGGAGTTTTTGCCTTCCACCACCGCAATTTGTGCTCCAGTCGCAACTCCAGTAGAATCCGCCACCGTAATTGCACCAGTAGAATAAATCAACGGCGAACCAGCCCCAGCCGTAGATAGTCGCATATTCGTTGCCGTTACCGTACCAGCACCCCTGTCAGTCGCTAGCGCCGCACATGACCCACCCTGTGTACTTATTGCTACATTGTTCGCCGTTATTTCTCCGCCATAGGTCGCGTGTAGCCCACGCGAATTGTCCTTGGTGGTCTCAATTACTGTATTTTTCACTTCGGCTTCACCACCATTTGTCGCCACCACAGCATTCGCACCAGACACATTCGATGTAATCGTTGCGCCATTTATCGTCACAGATGACCCTTCGCCCACCACCACGATTGCCGAATTTGTGCCATAAAAGCTGTAATTATCCCCGCGCCCCGAAAAATTCGCCGAGCCAGTTTTGTTAATTTCTACATCTCCCTGCACCGTCAACTGCCCGCCATTAATTACAAGAAACACCACCTCGTCATCATTCAACGACTCATAAGTTCCTGACCCAATTGTCGCCGTAATCCCATCCACCACATAAGCACCCTTGTAAGTGATAGATTTTCCGCCAATTGTCGTAGTCACCGTACCACTCGTAAGCTCCGTATTATCGAGCGCCACTATTTCCTCGTCAATTTCTATCTCTTCGTCCTCTACCACTGCTGAATCGTCGCCATTGTTAGTGTTATTCGAGTTATTCTCCCACGGTCGCATCACTGTCAGCACCGAAGCAAATACTACTACCAATATTAGCAGCACGCCCGCACTCATTTCTATCGCAAATTTCTTCTTCTTAGCCCCACCATCGTCTAGTACCATCTTTTTGTCTTTATTACCCCCGCTTGTGAATCTTTCATTATTCTTGTTTTCTTCGCCCCACCACGAATCATTCTGCTTATTTTCATTTTCCATATTTTAATTATAACGAATTTTCCTTAAAACTTCCTAAAAAATCTCCACCCAATTCTTCACATCCATATTCACCCCATCCACATCCGCCACCGCAAGTATCGGATTATATCCCGCAAATTCTCCATGCTCCGCCAAAAAACTTTCCGCCGCAAATTTCATCTGCACGCGCTTCTTTATATCCACCGCATATATCCCGCCGCCACGCGAATTATCCTTTCGCGTTTTCACTTCCGTAAAATAAATTTTATCCCCAATAGTACTCACAATATCTATTTCATAAGTTCTCGTTTTGTAATTTCGCGCCACGATTTCCTGCCCCATTCTTACCAAATACTCCGCCACTTTGTCTTCGCCATATCCGCCAATTTTTGTTGTATTTTTTTCAATATTTACCATGCCGTCGCCATCGCTATCCCATCCCACCATACTTCTAATCGGCTCAAAACTCCGCCGATGCTCCTCTGTGATTCCAATTTCTCGTATCGCCGCCATATGTTTTGCCGTCCCATAGCCCACATTTTTCTCAAAACCATATCCCGGATATTTTACAGCCAAATCCACCATGTATTTATCTCGCGCACATTTCGCAATAATCGACGCCGCACTCACTTCTTTCACCAAATCATCCGCTTTCGGCATCACCGACACATATTTTCCCAGCGCCGTTTCCTTCAAAAAATTCACTTTCCCATCTATCACAATCTGTGTAAACCTCACGTGTCGCTGTTGCACTTTCTCCACCGCGCGTCGTGTTGCAAGTTTTAGCGCCACACTAATCCCCACTTCGTCTAGTTCCCGTGGATACACCCACCCCAGCCCAGTCGCCAGCGCCTCATTCAAAATAATTTCACTTAATTTTTCCCGCTTTTTAGCACTTAACTTCTTAGAATCCCTAAGTTCCGCCACCCATTCTGGTCGCGCCCCATTACTATCCGCCTCTGGCAAAATCACTGCGCCCACAACAAGCGGGCCCGCCAAAGGCCCGCGTCCAACTTCATCTATTCCCAGAATTGCCATTAGGCTTCCGTTGGCGTTTCCGCCTCAGTCTTTTCAGCCTCTGCATTCTCGGCCGGCGTCTCTACCACCTCTACTTCTGGAGCTTCTTCCTTTGTAGTCGCGTCGTTCACGGCTGCACGGTCAAAATCCTTACCAGCAAGACGGGCAGATTTACCACTTCTCTCACGCAAATACGAAAGATTATTGCGACGTACCTTCGCACGCTTAGTAATCTCAATCTTCTCTACGAGTGGCGAATGAATCAAGTAGGATTTCTCTACGCCTACACCGCTCGTCACCTTGCGCACTACGATACGTGCAGTGTGCGATTCTTTGCGATCTACGCGAATCACCACACCTTCAAAAGTCTGCAAACGGAACTTCTCGCCTTCCTTAATTTTCTGAGTGACTTTTACGGTATCACCAGAACGCACATCCACCACGGCTTTCTTTTTCTGCGCGTCACCGATCTGTTTTAGAATAGAAAAACTCATATTTTACCTTTATATTAACAATTGCTTCTTATTGTATCATACTTATTTAAAAAAATCAACAATAAATCTTAAATCAGACTACACTTCCAAACCAAGCCTTAAACTTACTTTCCTTACTGGGTTTTCTTCCTTAAAACTTTAAGCCTTCAAAGCCAATTTTATTCTTTCTTCTACCGACAGACTCTTATCAATTTTTTCGAGCGCCGCCGTCGCCTCTTTTAGCGGGAACCCAAGCGCGATCAACGCATCTAGCGCCTCATCTGGCTCATCTTGCACCGTCGCAAATTTTATATCCGTTGCCCCATAATGGCTCGGAATACCCACTTTATCCCTGAGGTCCACTATTACCCGCTCTGCGCTCTTTTTACCTACCCCGCTCGCCTTAGATATAAACGCCGCATCTGCATTAGCAATCGCATTTCGTACTTCTTCCGCCTCCGCAAGCGACAAAATCGCAATCCCCGCTTTCGGTCCAATCCCCTGCACACTTATCAACATTTCAAAAATCTTCTTCGCCGCGAGCGTCGAAAATCCATACAGCTCCTCCGCCGTTTCTCTCACCGCGTGATAAGTAAAAAACTTCTTCAATTCCCCCAAATTCACCGCCTCAAAATCCGGCGTCGGCACCGTCATCTCATACCCCACACCGTTCACATCTACAATGAGCGAATTGCCAAACTTCTCAGCTATTTTACCTTCAATATGTGCTATCATATTCCTATTATAACACACAAAAACCGACGATTTTCCCCCTATTTCTCCGCTTTTAAGCAATCAAAATCAATCAATTACCCCCATTGTATCACACTTAAGCTTATTTGTCAAGTTTGTCGCCAAATTCCACCTCGGCTTTAGATTCCCACCCCCCTACGCGTCCGCTTCATACCAGCAGTATTCGAAAACTTCTCCGCCATAATCACCTCGTCTTCTCTGTACAAAAATCCGCAAGTGATCGCCGCCGCCAACGCATCCGCTGCATCGTCCGGTTTCGGCTTTTGCTTTAGCCCCAGTTGCACCCGCACGATTTCTTCCATCTGCGTTTTGT
>CAZRGP010000061.1:0-5251 GCA_964599695.1 uncultured Faecalibacterium sp. | reverse complement strand
GGGAGAAAAAGTAGATTGCTGGCTGATGGAATTAGCACTGTAGATTCCAGTTTGTCGGGATGTCGCTAAATCAAAACTTGCAGAGCATTGCTTTGGCTTCTGCAGTGAAACGGAGAACGATATGAAACTCTCAATCGCATTCTTGCAGCTTCTTCCAACGGGAAGTCTGGAAGGAAACATGAAAAAGGGGATCAAAGCCTGCCTACAGGCAAAAGAAAACGGCGCGGACATTGCGGTATTTCCGGAAATGTGGAGCTGCGGATATGCCTTTCCGCATGAGACTGCAGGTTTACGGGAGTGCGCTGTTCCGCGTGATGGCTCTTTTGTGAAACAGTTTTCAGAGCTGGCGGCAGAGTTGGATATGGCAATAGCCATCACCCTTTTGGAGCAACACGAGCCGAAACCGAGAAATACGGTTTGTCTTTTCGACCGGCATGGCAAACTGCAATATCGTTATTCCAAGGTCCATATCTGCGATTTTGGGGAAGCAGATGACGAAAGCGTCCTGGATGCCGGCGACACCTTTTTTGTTGCAGACCTAGACGCGAAAGAAGGAACCATAAAGGTCGGCTCAATGATCTGTTACGACAGGGAGTTTCCTGAAAGCGCGCGAATTCTGATGCTGAAAGGCGCGGAGCTCCTTTTGGTTCCAAACGCCTGTCCGATGGAACTGAACCGTCTCGCACAGCTTCGGGGGAGAGCCTATGAAAACATGCTGGCCATCGCCACGTGCAATTATCCGTCTCCCCATCCGGATTGCAACGGCCATTCTACCCTTTTCGATGGCATTGTATATCTCCCGGAGCTTTCCGGTTCGAGAGATACATGTGTGCTTGAGACAGATGAAGGAGAAGGTGTGTACATGGCAGAGCTGGATGTAGACATGCTGCGGGATTATCGCCGTCGTGAAGTGTGGGGACTCAAAAATCGTCGCCCGGAACTGTATGGTGAAATATCAGAGAAAAGATGTATTTAGGAGCACATATTCTGGTTTGTAAGGATTATTTGGAAAGCGACAGAGTTAAAGAAAATCTTATCAAGGATTGGGAATCTTTTTTAATCTTCTATATGCTTTCGAGAAGCGATAAAAAATACCCCGGCTACAACCCAAATAGCCGGGGTATTTTTCTTGTTTTGATATCATTTTACAATCACTATTTTTAGGGTCATGCATGTTGACATGATCAACATCCTGGTATATGTGCGCTGTTGTCATAACCGTTTTGTTTCATTCAGCGAAATACAATCTGCAACCAAGTTCATGGTCCATTCTGTGCGGATGCCCTTTCACATGAGAAGGCATCCTAAGAAGTTCATGATACTTGTTAGAGCAGATAACTTTATCATTCTGGCACACCCTTAGATAACAGGCATCCGCATCCGGAAGAGGTTCATCAAATATGTACAGGGTAAGATTACAGTCAGCAGGGACCTCTGTTATAGTTTTGCCTTCATTCAGCACTTTCCCTTTTGCGTCCTCAATGCGCCAGGAAACAGTGCATTCGCCAAGTCCGTAAGGATAGTCATTCACCAGGTGTATTTCATCTGGTTTGTCCTTATGTTTCAGGAATACTCCGACAGGCATATTGCTTTCTTCCATGGCAAGCAGTCCCTTCTTCGGATTGCCGTAATAGTCATATATGCCATAAAAACTCTGAAGGCAGAGGTCACTGAACAGGAACTGTACATATCCGTTGTTTGGAGCGTGCTTTTGTATGCGGTAATGCTCTGTGAAATATTTCAGCAGCTTATATTGATATGTCTGTATTTCATCGATATAAGGAACGATCTGCTCAAGTCTCTTATACAAGCGGGGATCTTTTGCAAGTGTTTCCGCATCCGGCGGTGCGTCAAACCCATACTCCGTATTGAATTTTTCTGTAGTTCCGTATATGTCGCTGTAATGGGTATCGTGCCCGACAAGGGAACCAATGTAGTTATGGCTGTCTCCGCTTAACGGGTCATCCTCCCAGCAGGATCCCTTTACAACACTTCTGGAAGGATCTGTTTCCAGAGCCGCAGCATATAGAGCCGGTCCAGGTGACACATCCATAAGGTCGCAGTGCATGCCCTCCTGCAGCATAATTCCTGGTTCATTAAGGCAGACCCAGAAGAAGATTGACGTGTGATGCTTAAGCATCCGGATCGTTTTTCTGTAGATGTCTACGAACCTGCTTTCATAAGATTCATCTGTAGGGTGCCTCCAGTTGAATTCACTGTCCTGCATTATTCCAAGCCCCAGCTCAGTGCATGTTTCGTAGAACAGATGCTGTTCCACGTGCACGTGAACTCTTATAAAGTTGAAACCTGCTTCACGGATCCGCATCAGATCTCTTCTGTAGATATCTTCAGTTACGTTGGAAACATAGACATCTGGGAAATACGATGTGCCGCGGATATAGAACGGTCTTCCGTTCAGCACCGCCTGGGTCTTTTCCTTATCACGCACCAGGCAGATCGTCCTGAATCCCAAATTATATCCGTACCTGTCACATACCCGTCCTTCACGAATGATTGTCAGCTGCGCGTTATATAAATACTGTTCACCCTGATCCCATACATACCAGAGTCTTACAGGCTGTGTATCACCATTTAGACACAGCTTTTCTCCGGATACATTTTTTTCAACATGCAGTACTTCTGTTCCGTCTTTGAGGTCAGTTACCGTGAGGACAGCCTTGTAATCACCGTCTTGCAACAGATCGATATCCGCCTTTGCAGTGACCGAAGCGACCTGCTTTTCCGTATCAAGCTCATATACTATTTCAGGTTCACGGAGCAGCACTTCCTCAGGTATCTCCAGATATATATCACCATAGATACCTATCGGATTCACGTCGCGCTGGATAAATGTGTCGCAGTGCTCGTAAGTTCCTTTTACCATCCTGCGTTCAACACTGAATGTCCTGGCATCATAGCGGTCTTTTTCAATTGTATCGTCCCACGGTGACCAGACCTTTATGATAAGAAGATTCTCTTCACCTCGGATGACAAAGTCCGAAACATCGACATCGAAAGCGAGCATGTATCCTTCATGTTCTGCAGCCAGATGTCCGTTGAACCAGACTTTGCAGTAATTATCTACGTTGGAGAAATGAATTATAAATCTTTTGCAGTCAGTGTCCGGAATAAAGATAAATCTTCTGTACCACCACGGCGCATAGTTAAAATATCTGAGTTGTCTCCCGTAATATGGGTGTTCGTCAAATAAGAGCTGAAGATGTTTCAGCTCCGGCAGTGATTCCCACTGTGAGATCGCCATTCCTATATCGGTGTTCTGTCCTCGGCTCTCCTGGAGTCTGCAGTTCTCGCCGTTATCGTGAACATCCTGAAGGATCTCCCAGCCGCTTCTTAGACTGATGCGCATTTTTCCTCCTCACACAATAATCTGTGTTATTGCCAACAACTCGTAGTCACATTCAGCAAAGGCCTGAAACGC
The DNA here is from genome assembly GCA_964599695.1 of uncultured Faecalibacterium sp. Classification (GTDB taxonomy): domain Bacteria; phylum Bacillota; class Clostridia; order Oscillospirales; family Ruminococcaceae; genus RUG11783. The sequence goes on along the minus strand of CAZRGP010000061.1, from coordinate 1,812 downwards.
AAGTAGCTTTTTAGTTAAGGAATATTTTATTTATTATAAGCTGAGGAACTACTTAAAAGAACAGGCATCACCACAAAAAACTGTGAAACAAAATGCGCGATGTAATTCTTAGACAATATCTGGAGGGATGCGGAATGTGCCATGGCAGCGACTGATCCGTGCATATAGACCGCAGGGGGTTTCTTCTTCAGATATTTCTCGGGTATTAATTCATGTTTGTCGGGATGATGGTGCTAAACACAAGTTGTAATATGCTCAAAATGATCATTGGAACAATGACCTTTAAGTACACAATATTTGGAAATTGGCGCGAGTGTTCACAGACTTATCTGGAATAATGATGGATACAGTGAGAAAATCCAACTGTATTGATTAGATAACGGAAATAATTTTGCGTATTGGCAAATTATTTCCGTTATCTGCTTATTTATGTTATTATTTGAAGGAACCAAGCAAAAAACCAGAAGGAGTTATTCCAGCGTTATGGATAGATTGTATTTTAGGGAAAAATACTTAGAGAAACTACGTGGGTTCTATGACGATGTCGATATGATTAAAGTCATTACAGGTGTTAGACGTTGTGGCAAATCATCACTTATGGAGATGGTCTGCTCCGAGATAATTCAGAGTGGTGTTGAACAGAAGAACATCATCTATATTCATTTGGACAGAAGACCATACAAATCTATCAAAACTGCGGAAAAGCTTGAAGCAGTTATCGACGCTAAAGCAGCAGGAGTTATCGGCACAAAATACTTATTTATCGACGAAATACAAAATGTTAAAGAATTTGAGGAATCGATTAATGCTTATCGGGAAGAAGGTGAATACTCCATTTTCCTTACAGGCAGTAATTCGTATCTTCTTTCCGGTGAATTAACTACAAAACTTACCGGCAGATACATTGAATTCGAAATGAAGACGCTTACTTTTGATGAGTATATCGGAATTAAGGAATTCTTCGGTAAACCAATCAATACAGACATAGAGCGCGAGTTCATACAGTATATTCTTGAAGGTGGTTTTCCGTTAACTGTTAAATATGATTCCTACGAAGACAAAATGACGTATGTTGATAGCGTTATTACTGAGATCTTTGAAAAAGACATAAAGAAGAACAACAAGATACGCAAGAAAGGGCTATTCCAGAAAGTTCAGACATATATTATCAACAACTTTGGGGCTACCACTTCCGTAAACTCAATCTGTGATTATCTGGCAAGCCATGGTGAAAGCGTTTCGGCTTCTACCATATATAACTACCTCCGTATTCTGGAAAATGCCAAGATAATATCAAAGTGTGAAAGATTCGACATGAAGAGCAAGAGATTACTTAATGGAGAAGAGAAATACTATTTGTCGGACCTCAGTTTTTATTTTTCACAGAATACCGATGGAAGGATAAACTATGGGCATGTTCTAGAGAATGTTTTCTACAACTACGTCTGCTCTAAAGGTTATAAAGCCAGTGTCGGGAAGATCGGCAAACTTGAGGTCGATTTTATTTTGAGAAAACGGATGGATGAATACTTCTACATACAAGTTGCACGAACGATTGATAATGATAACTATGATGAAAACGGGAAGAATATTACAGAGGAACGAGAGTATCGATCGCTGGAAAGAATAGCTGATGGGTATCCGAAATACTTAATTACCATGGATAAATTGCTGCAGAGAAGAAGTGGTGTAAAGCATATCAATATAATTGACACAATGTTGGATAATAAAGAATTCTAGATGGAGCGAAAAATCGCAATTTGTGAGGGTTACATGACTATAGAAATCAAAGAAAATCTGGACGGTTCTATT
>CAZRGP010000060.1:0-5640 GCA_964599695.1 uncultured Faecalibacterium sp. | reverse complement strand
CTGTCAGCTTTAGTTGCTCGAAAAGAGAAACGCCGGAAATCCGGCAAAGATTATCAGCGAAAATTCGTTAATTGGTCTTCAGAATCGACTAATAAGAATCATTTGTTTTGCCAAAACACCGCAGTACTGGACAAAGAAAACCAGTATTGGGGGTATTTAATGAAATATAGCAATGAGTACAAACAGATGTGCATCGAGATGTATTATCGAGGAGAGTATTCAGAAACACCAGAATGGCTGACATTAGAGAAATTCCATCAGACGATAAGGAGCTGGGTATCGGTACAACCTTAACCCTTCGCGGAAGTATTGGACAGTGACTCCCCCGGGCTCAGAAAAATCGATGCGTCTTTATCGGCTCGGTGATGAATACACCAATGACCGAATCTTAGAACGTATTCGTGAGAGTTTTGAATCGGGGAAATACACGCCTCCTGAGATAGAGTCTGGTTATCGACATCAGTATCGTCTTCCCTCCCGAGAGCAGAAGCTATATCAACAAACGAGCCTGTATCGGAAGTATCTGTATTACTGTTATAAGCTGGGATACCTGCCTAAGCAACAGAACAGAAAACCCAAGAAAGTTCCTTATCTTTTGAGAGATGATCTCATTAAACTGGACCGGATCTCACAAGAAGTCAGGCTCCTTGGAAAGCATCAGATTGATAATTCAGAGCAGCTTATTTCTTTCTCTGAGAATTGTTCAGAAAAGTTGAAAAACTTGGATTCTTCACGAGCTGAATTGAGAAAGGAACTGAGGAGAGTTCCTGAAGAAGAGCGTGAGCCTTTAAAAGAAAAAATCTCTGCCATATCCGCAGAGATGAAAGAATTACGCAAGAACATTTCGCTATGCAAATCTATTGCGGAACGATCGAAGCTTATAGAACCTAAACTGGAACAGATTATCAGGAAGAAGTAGAAACCAAAGGTCGTCATAACAAGAGCCATATGATTGAATAACAGCAATAATTACTATTACCGCTCAAATACCATATAATGGGAGAAAGAACTCCTATATTATGGCGAAAGGCGGTGATACTTGTGGACAGACTGAGATGTGTCGTAGAACGAATCACATACCAGAATGAGCAGAACGGATACTCTGTCATCAAGTGTTCCGCCAAAGGATATCAGGATCTTGTTACGGTTGTGGGTAATATGCCTGAAGTCCATGTTGGCAGTGTTCTTACGCTGGAAGGCTTCTGGAAGGTCGATGCAAAGTATGGACGTCAGTTCGTCATGCAGACTTTTGAAGAGACTCTTCCAGCTACTGTATATGGTATAGAGAAATATCTCGGAAGCGGTCTTGTAAAAGGCATCGGCCCCAAATTCGCCCAGCGCATCGTGAAGAAGTTTGGTAAGGATACACTGGATGTTATAGAAGAGAATCCGGATGCCCTGATCGAAGTATATGGAATCGGCAAGCTCCGGGTAGAGCGCATCAAGAAGAGCTGGCAGGAACAGAAGGAAGTCAAGAATATCATGCTGTTCCTGCAGAGCCACGATGTAAGCACCAGCCATGCCACGAAGATCTATAAGACATACGGTGACGAAAGCATCGAAGTCGTGAAAGAAAACCCGTATCGCCTGGCAGATGATATCTGGGGCATCGGATTTAAAACAGCAGATACGATCGCCGGGAAACTGGGTATAGATAAGAACGCATTCGTTCGCCTCAGAAGCGGATTGTTGTATACGCTGAATCAGCTTGCAGACGGCGGCCACTGCTATGCGACAAAGGATATGCTCCTGAAGACGGGCAGCGAGATGCTGGAGGTCGAAGAAGGTCTTCTTTCCAATGCTCTAGAACAATGCATCCAGAATGAGGATGTCATCATAGAAACGATCGATGATGAATCGAAAGAAACAGCGATTTATCTTCCACCGTTTTATTTTGCTGAATATGGTGCTGCTAAACGCTTGTCCGAGATAAGTAATGAACCAAAGCAGGAATATCTGATCCCGGATAACCTGCAGGCGATTCTAGAGAAACGAAATAATATCCAGTACGATGAGATCCAATTCGATGCGATCAAAACAGCCTTAAAGAGCAAGGTCATGCTTCTAACCGGCGGCCCCGGTACCGGTAAGACAACTACTACGCTTGGCATCATCACAGCGCTTCGTCAGGCTGGATCAAAGATTCTTTTGGCAGCGCCAACCGGCAGGGCTGCCAAAAGGATGTCTGAAGTAACCGGTATGGAAGCAAAGACGATCCACCGTTTACTGGAGTTTAAACCGACCGAAGGATATCAGAAGAACGAAGAGTCTCCTCTGGAAGGGGACGTGCTCATTGTAGATGAGTGCTCAATGATCGATATCATCCTGATGTATAACCTTCTGAAAGCGATCCCGAACACGATGGAGCTGATAATGGTTGGAGATATAGACCAGCTGCCGAGTGTTGGCGCAGGAAATGTACTGAGGGATATGATCGAATCGGAAGTGTTTCCTGTTGTCAGGCTGACCAGAATCTTCCGTCAGGCACAGAAGAGCCGGATCATCATGAACGCTCACCGGATCAATGAAGGAAAGTTCCCTGATTTGAGGAATGGGAGTCAGAGCGACTTCTTCTACATTGAAGAGGAAGATCCTGAAAAAGTTCCGGAACAAATTGTTCAGCTTATCAGCAAACGACTCCCGCGTTATTATCATGTGCCGACCGGAGAGATACAGGTCCTTACTCCTATGCAGCGAGGCGTCATTGGAGCATCTAATTTAAATCAGGTAATACAGAATGCGGTCAATCCCGGAGAAGAAGGCCTAAGACGCGGAGGATTCCTCTTCAAAGTCAGAGATAAAGTCATGCAGATTCGCAACAACTACGACAAAGAAGTATTCAACGGAGATATCGGGGTCATTACATCTATAGATCTGGAAGACCGTTCCCTTCTCATAGATTATGACGGCAGGTCAGTTGAATATGATGTCACAGAACTGGACGAAGTGGTGCTGGCATACGCCACAACAATACACAAGTCTCAGGGATCAGAATATCCGATCGTTGTGATGCCTGTCATGATGAGCCACTATGTTATGTTGCAGAGAAATCTTATCTATACAGGTGTCACCAGAGCAAAGAAGATCCTGGTGATAATCGGCACAAAAAAGGCGTTGGCTTATGCTGTTCACAATGTGACGGTAAAGAAGAGAAACACGTTATTAAGGAAGAGGCTGCAAGGCAAACTGATTCGTTGCTAAGAACCTCATTCTGCCGGAAAGTCGCAACCTTATTGAAAAACTCACTTGAAAAAGTCCGACATATCCTTGAAAACTCCATTGAAAAAGTCGTATCCTATATTCGGGAGGGTCATTAGATGCTAAAAAGGAAGGTTGAAGACCAACTGGTTCAGTGGAAAAACAATGAAAATCGAAAGCCGCTTGTGATTAAAGGGGTTCGTCAGTGCGGGAAGACCGCGAGTGTTCAGGCTTTCGCAGAGCAATACTATGATCATGTCATTTATCTGAACTTTTTTGAGAACCCGGAATATGCCTCTGTTTTTGCCGGTTCCTTAAAAGTTGATGACCTGGTTATGTATATGTCTGCACTTTTAGGGAGGGATGCCATATTTGAACCCGGAAACACGATCATCATTCTGGATGAAATTCAGCACTGCCCGAATGCAAGGACGTCACTGAAATTTTTCAAGCTTGATGGAAGATATGACGTGATCGCAACAGGTTCCTTACTTGGTGTCAGCGGTTATGGTGAAGAAGAGATCTCGGTACCGGTTGGCTACGAGGAAACATTACAAATGTACCCGATGGATTTTGAGGAGTTTCTGTGGGCGAATGGAATCGAGCAAAACGTAGTCGATCTTCTAAAGCTCTCGCTGGGAGAAGTAACTCCTGTACCTGCGCCAATCCATGAAAGAATGAAAGACCTTCTCTATCAATATACAGTAGTGGGAGGTATGCCTGAAGTCGTTCAGCGTTTTATTGATACGAAGCAGATCAGTCAGACATTTGCGCTGCAAAGAGATATCATCAGCAGTTATCGTGACGATATGGTCAAATATGCCAAGCAGAGAGATAAATCCAAGATCCGTGAGTGTTTTGATTCCATTCCCAAACAGCTCGCTAAGGAAAACAAAAAGTTTCAGTATTCTGTAATACGTAAAAAGGGGACTGCTGATATGTATGAGGGCAGTCTGAAATGGATCGAAGACGCAGGAATTATCAATAGGTGTTACAATCTGTCTCTGCCGGAGCTACCTCTTGATGGGAACGCAGACAAAGAGATCTTTAAGGTGTATATGGCAGATACCGGACTATTTACTGCAATGCTTGAAGAAGGAACGCAGTTTGATATTCTTCAAGGCAATCTGTACGGATATAAAGGGGCGATATTTGAGAACCTTGTTGCCGATATGCTGGGAAAGCGAGGAAAGAGCCTCTATTATTTCAGAAAAGACAGTGGTATCGAGATCGATTTCGTTATGCGCTATAAAGGTAACGCAACACTTCTTGAAGTGAAGGCAGCGACCGGAAATGCAAAAAGTATGAAAACGATTCTGGGTCATCCCGAGAAATATCATGTTGGAGGAGGAATCAAACTGGGTGACTATAATGTCGGCCTAGCAAACAACATACTAACATTACCTTTATATATGGGATTTTTAATTGTTTAAGATATAAACCAAAAGAAATCAATATCATGATTAACGACATTTCTACGGAAGTGTCGTTTTTATTACTCATTTTTTAGAAAGGAGCAGATGCATATGAACCCTGGCGGTGATGCTGCGGAAGAAGTCGTCCGTCTATCCAAAGCCGAGAGTACCACGCGTGATTCTATGAATCAGACGTGGGTGAATCGGCCAAATCCCCCTTCTGATTATTGATATAGTTTTTCACCGCTGCAGCAGTGCGATCACTTACAGAACCGATAAAGTATGAAAGGCTCCAGAAGTAGGGTTCCTGATAATATCTGGATACTTCAGCAGGATGATCCGAACGCATCCTGCGGGATGAAGCAGATTTATACGCGTTGATAAACTCCGCTAAGTTGATCTGTGGGGGTGCGTCAAAAAGAATGTGAATGTGATCCGGCATGCATTCGAAGGCCTCGATCACACAGTCCCGATCCTTGAAATACTTCTTCGTATATGCTTTAAGGCTATCCTCAATAGTTCCGGTAATTACCGGCCTGCGATATTTGGTAACAAGAACCAAATGATACTGGAGCAGGAAACAACTGTGACGGTTGACATAGTAACCTGATGAATTGATCCGCATATTACCCTCCTTCAACTGAAATGTTGGTGTATGGTATAATTATACTATAAGTAAGGGCCATAAGTGCCGGAAATGAGGAATAGCAACCGATGTATCGGATCCTGAACATACAGGTAAGCGAAAGCGATGCCGTTTATGCTTATCTCGACCGAATTGCGCATCTTTCAAACAATCTGTCCAATGCGGTCCTGTTCAGACAGCGGCAGATGATCACGTCCGCGAAAAAGGATGTCAAAGAATGGACAGACAATGAGAAAGAGATCCGCGATGAGGTGGAGGCAACGATACAGTATCTGGGCAACACCAGAAGAGTGCCAAAGTCCGGTGTCCTGTCATACAACTTTGCAGAGAGAGTGCTCCGAGTAACACAGAATCCGGACTTCTTTGCGGAAGGACTTCCCA
>CAZRGP010000059.1:0-7240 GCA_964599695.1 uncultured Faecalibacterium sp. | reverse complement strand
GGCTTTATCCCTCTGGATGAACTGATGAAACAGGAAACGGCATGACCCGTAAGTCATGCCGTCCCTGCAAAACACTATAAAACTGTTTTATGACACCCGCCCATTATGCGTGTCCGCTTTTTTTGCAATGATGCTCAACCGATATGGACTACCTCATTCCCTGTCCGGGGCAGAGGCTGCCTCACCGGCTTGCCGTCCTCCGTGTCCGGATATCCTACCGCAAGCGATCCGCATATGGTCTCGTTGTCCCGCATTCCGAGATCTCTCATATAGCGGAGCAGATTCGGATCCTCCGTGAGCCAGTGCAATTGGTTGATCCAGCATGTACCGAGATCCAGGGCATTCGCCATGATCATCATATTCTCAAGGGCACAGGAACAATCCGCCATATTGTTTCCGTAATCTTTGTCGTTTACTGCCACGATCAGGACCGGCGCATAGTAGTCATAGCGGTAGTCACCGCTTTTGGCCCTGCGGATGGAACTCACCTTGGAGCGGTACATCCCTGGCGTCTCCTCCATTGCGGCAAACGAGCGGAGAACGATCTCCGCCAGATCATCCAGAACGGCCTTGCCCGAGATACAGAAGAATCTCGCGTTCTGGCTGTTCCCGCCGCTCGGCGCATATCTTCCGGCCTCCAGCACCATGTCCAGTTTCTCTTTCTCCGGCATCTACGAAAGATATTTTCTGGTACTTCTCCTCGTGCAAATACATTCGAATACCGTGTTTTTCATTTTGCGCTCTCCTTTTTTCTTTCTTATTCCGATTTTCTCATAAACTACGGCAATGCTCAACCGATTCGTCATTGTGATGTCAGAGAGAAGCGTGAATTTGTTTAATCGTCCAATTGTTGCTGCTTTAATGCGATGATATATTAAAATCAGAAGAACAACCCAACGAATATCGGAGGTCAAAAAAATGAATGCAAAAAAATGGCTATGCCTCGCTTTGATCCTCATCATCGCGGGAGCCGGTGTCGCAGGCTTTGTCCAGACCAGTTTCGGAGCGGTCCGTGTGATCGATATCACTCTGGAAACGGACACCGGTACCCTCACAGGCTACCTGCTCGTCCCCAAAACGGCGACGGCGGACGATCCCGCCCCTGCCGTCGTGACGAGCCACGGATACCTGAACAACCGTGAGATGCAGGATCTGAACTATGTGGAACTTTCCCGCAGAGGCTTTGTCGTTTTCGCCATGGACGCCTATTCCCACGGGCATTCCAGCGTATCAGAAGACGGGAAAGGATCTGAGATCAGCCGCAGGACCGGCGGCATGACCGACGCGGTCGAGTACCTCTCCACGCTGGATTTCGTCGATCCGTCCCGGATCGGCGTCACCGGTCACTCCATGGGAGGAGGATACGCCGACGCCACCGCGAGATATTACACGAAACAGGCGAAGGACGGACTGGGGGAAAACAAGGTAGCAGCAGCCCTCATCGTCGGAAATGTTCCGTCCGGACTTCAGGAGCTCGCTCCCTATGACTGCGAACTAGGCATCATCGCAGGACGCTTTGACGAGTTTTTCATCGTCACCGTGAAGGGTTCCATGATCACCATTCTGGACAACCCGGTAGCGAAAGGTCTTTTCTCCCTGCAGACAGGGACGAATGTGACCGATACCATCGTCGAAGGACAGCGCTACGAAAACCCCTCCACAGGTTATGGCATCCGCATGTGGGCTCCGTGGCAGACCCACCCGTGGAACCACTTCTCCAAAACAGCATGTGCCCACGCGATCGAGTTCTTCACCGACGCTCTCGGCGCTCCGAACCCCATACCGGAAGGCAACCAGATCTGGCAGATCAAGGAACTGTGTAACTGTATCGCTCTCACCGGTTTCTTCCTTCTCCTGGTTCCGCTTGCCGAATGCCTGATGGAGACCAGGTATTTTGAGGAACTCAAGGCGAAAAGAAGTCCGGTTCTGCTGTCTCAGCCGAACAAGAAGAGCTACATTGCCTCCAACCTTGCCAGTACCATCCTCGCAGGCGTCCTGATCATTCCTCTTGTCGCGGTAGGATTCCTGTTCATGGTGAATCCCTTCTGGCCTCAGGATACCACCGGAGGCATCGCCCTATGGAGCGCGGTGTGCGGACTTGTTTCCCTTCTCTTTATCCGCATCTCCGGCGGCCACCCTCTCAAAGACTCGGGATCCAACGGTCTCGCCATCGGGTGGAGAAAATTCGGAAAATCCGTTCTTCTCTCACTCGCAGTTTCCGCCATTGCTTTTTCCACCGTCTTTCTGACCAACTGGCTGTTTAAGACCGACTTCCGCATCTGGACCTTTGCGGTACGCGTATTCAGCGCGAACAAGGTGTGGGTCGCTGTCAAATATCTGCCCTTCTTCCTGGTGTACTACTGCATCAACAGCTACGCGGTCACTCTGAACCGCATCAAGGGGTGGTCCGAGAGAAAGCAGATCTTCATGAGCTGTCTGTGGAACGTCCTCGGGATCCTTCTCTTCGTGGCGCTTCAGTACATCCCCCTCGCGATCAACGGAATGACCTTCTTCGGCGCGATCATGAGCGGAGCGCTTGCCTCCGCAGGCGCGCTGTTCCCGCTCCTCATGTTCCCGGTCGTACCGATCCTGTGCATAGCCGCAGTCATCAGTCTCAAACTCTATAAGAAGACGGGGAATGTCTGGATCGCGGGACTGATCAACGCCATCGTCGTCACCATGCTGACTGTCGCGAACACTTCCTTCTCTTATATCTACTGACAGTAAGAAATCGTATTTATCCCATCACAGCCAGAAGGCATTGCCTCTTCTCACGAGGCAATGCCTTCTTAATGTCAACCGATCGTATAGGTAGCTATGTACTCTATATAGTCCGGGTGGGTAATATCCGGCCGCCCGATCCCGAACTTCACCGGGATCCCGCACTCTTCCGCTCCGATCTCAAAATGACACAGGGCGATCCCCATGTCAATCTTCTGGATATCCCACGTGCCGGCCTCATATCCCTTTCTGTGCTCCACATAGAAATGGATCTGATCTCCATCGATCACCGCTCTCCAGGGCTGCTTGTTCACCGCGGAAGGACCGAGGCGCACCATCTCCAGCGGAACCGCGAGGTCACCGGCATCTTCAGGACTCAACGGAGCATCAAAAGAGCCTTTGTAGAACAATTCCCCGAAAGGAGCCCTTTCCTCCGCGCGTATCCCTTTCCGCATCAGGGTCTCCCTCACGGACATCTTTTTTGCGGGATATCCCAGCGGGCTCACACAGGGCATCACTTCCCCCTCCTTTACCCGCATGGCGTGCTCGAAAGCCTGCCGGTCCATCGTACCCGCGATCCATGTCGTCCCGATCCCGAGGGACCAGGCGTAAAGCACAACTTTCTCAAAGGTGTAGCCGAATGCCTCCTCTGCGTGGGGGATCTGAGCCATCTTCCCCGCGATCCAGTCATCGGTTCCGACGATCACAGGCGAACTCAGGGAATCCCTCTTCGCGTCGAGCAAACTCCAGGTAATGGAAATGTCATAGGGATTCTGCACCTTCCGTGCAAAATCCAAGACCTTTTCCAGAACCGCTCTGTCCGCTTTTTTCTCATCAAACGTGCGCACGCTTCTCCTCGCACGGATCGCATCCATTCTTTCCATTCGAACCTCCTTGACTCCTCTCCCGGCTCGTTTTGCCTAAATCATTTGCCCGTATTCCTCAGCATGAATTTCCGCGCCACATCGATCCCAACCCTATAAGGAAGAGGACGGAGCGCCTTGTCCGCCTCCTTCAGTTTTGCTCTGATCGGGATCTCCTGCGGACAGTGGAGTTCGCATTTTCCGCATCCGATACACTGCGTCGCGAAGGCAGGCTCTCTGGTGAGGCCTACTGTCTGAGCGTACTGAAAACGTCCCTGATGCTTTCCCTCGATATACATCGTATTGTAACAAAGGAAAGTTCCGGGAATATCCACACCCTGGGGGCAGGGCATACAGTACCGGCACCCTGTGCATCCGACTTTTTCTTTCTCCCGTATCGCTTCGGTAACGCGGCGAAGTGTTTCCCTGTCTGTTCCCGTCAGGTGTCCGGCCTCCGCGGTCGATGCAGTTCTGCAGTTCTCCTCCACCATCTCCAGGGAATTCATTCCGGAAAGCACCACCGTCACTTCCGGCTGGTCAAACAGCCATCGGAATCCCCATTCCGCCGGAGACCAGTTCCGCCCGCTCTCCTTCATCACCTTTTTCGCAGATTCCGGAAGAAGATTGACCAGTTTGCCTCCCCGCAGAGGTTCCATAATGACCACCGGGATCCCCTTTTCCGCTGCGACGCGAAGACCATCCACACCAGCCTGGGAACGCTCGTCATAATAGTTGTACTGGATCTGGCAGATGTCCCAGTCGTAATCATTCAGGATGCGCAGAAAGTTATCCGTGTTTCCGTGATAGGAGAAACCGATATTGCGGATCTGTCCGGACTTCTTTTTCTCATCGATCCACTCCAGGATCCCCACTTTTTTCAGCTTCCCCCACATGGCGACGTCGGTCATGTGGTGCATCAGATAATAATCCACATAATCGGTGCGCAGCCGGCTGAGTTCCTCATTGAAGAAGCGGTCCAGCGCTGCTCTGCTGCCTACCAGGTACTGCGGCAGCTTCGTGGCGATATGGATCTTTTCCCGCATATGGTTCCGCTCAAAGATCTCTCCGATCGCCGCCTCACTTCCCGGATACAGATATGCGGTATCGAAATAATTCACTCCCGCCTGATATGCAGCGAGGATCTCCTTCTCCGCTTTATCGATGTCGATGTTGCCGCCCTTCTTCGTGAATCTCATGCATCCGAATCCCAGGATGGACAGCTCGTCGCCGTATTTGTCCTTTCTGTAGTGCATACTTTGAACTCTCCGTCATCTTTCCGTTGCTGTTAATTCCATTTTACTCTTAAGGTATAATTTTAAAACATCCGTGCCGGAGCTACCGGCACGGATGTCCTTTCTAATCTTAATGATCAATAGAAAACATATTCGCTGTGGCCTCTGCGCATCAGGGCAGCTCCGATGAAGCCGGAAAACAGCGGATGCGGGTGATTGGGTCTGCTCTTGAATTCCGGATGGTACTGGACTCCCACAAAGAAATCCCTTCTAGGAAGCTCCACGGTCTCCACCAGACTTCCGTCCGGGGAAATGCCGCTGAGAACAAGCCCCTTCTCCTGAAGCAGATCGCGGTACGCATTGTTGAACTCATATCTGTGGCGATGCCTTTCGTTCACCGTACCAGCTCCGTAACACTGTTCCATCTTGGTGCCCGGTTGGATACAGCACGGATATGCGCCAAGCCGCAGCGTTCCCCCTTTATCTGTCTCTTCGCTCTGACCAGGCATAAAGTCGATGACCTTATTGGTGCTTTCGGGGTCAAACTCCCCGGAGTTGGCATCCGAAAGGCCGGCAACATTGCGCGCGAATTCGATCACCGCGGTCTGCATTCCGAGGCAGATGCCGAAATAGGGCAGATCCTTCTCCCGCGCGTATTTCGCGGCGCTGATCATCCCCTCTACGCCTCTCGTACCAAAACCGCCCGGAACGATAACGCCGTCCACATCGTGCAGCAGCTCATAGGCGTTGTCGTCGTTGATCTGCTCCGAATCGATCCACTTGATCTCCACCTTGGCATCGCGGTGGACTCCGGCGTGCTTGAGCGCCTCCGCCACAGACAGATACGCGTCATGTAGCTGTACGTATTTTCCGACAAGTCCGATGGTCACACTGTCCTTGAGATCGTTCGCTTTTTCCACCATCGCTCTCCAGTCCGTGAGATCCGGTTCGTGAGTCTCCATCCCGAGCTCCCGGCACACTACGGAGGAGAAGCCGCTCTCCTCCAGCATGAGCGGCACCTGATAGAGATAGGGCACCGTGAGATCCTGGATGACGCAATCCCTCTGAACATTGCAGAACAGGGAGATCTTGTCGAAGATGGATTCCTCAAGCGGCTCATCGCAGCGCAGCACGATGATGTCCGGATGCACGCCGAGAGCCTGAAGCTCCTTCACCGAATGCTGCGTCGGCTTTGATTTATGTTCCTGGGATCCTCCGAGATACGGGACCAGTGTCACATGGATAAACAGGCTGTTCCCCCTGCCCACCTCGTTGGAGACCTGGCGGGCAGCCTCGATGAAGGGCTGTCCTTCGATATCTCCGATGGTTCCCCCGATCTCGGTGATGACCACGTCCGCGTCGGTGTGCTGGGCGACCTGATAGATAAATGCCTTGATCTCATTGGTCACGTGCGGGATGACCTGAACCGTCGATCCGAGGTACTCTCCCCTGCGTTCTTTGCTCAGAACATTCCAGTAGACCTTTCCGGTGGTCAGATTGGAGTATCTGTTGAGGTCTTCGTCGATGAACCTCTCGTAATGGCCAAGATCCAAATCCGCCTCAGCCCCGTCTTCGGTAACAAAGACTTCCCCGTGCTGGTAGGGGCTCATCGTCCCGGGATCCACGTTAATATAGGGATCCAGTTTTTGTGCGGCAACTTTCAGACCGCGGGCTTTCAACAGCCTTCCGAGAGATGCCGCAGTGATCCCCTTGCCGATCCCGGATACCACACCTCCGGTAACAAAGATATATTTTGTCATGTAGTCCTCCTACCTGTTTTTAAAAAAGATACTAGAAAAACCGTTCAGACGCAACACTTTCCGCGGGTCATTTCCTCATAGGATCTCCATCACTTCTCCGATGAAAACGATGTGTTCCGATTCTTCCTCATAGTATTTCTCATGAGCAAACGCAGGAACACGTTCCCCGACAAAAGGCTCCTCATATATCTTCTTGCAGACAAATGTGCGTTTCGCCTCCCGGAAAGTCACTCCGTTCTCCAGAAATACCGGAGTCAGCCCGCTCTCCGCCACCTTGTCCCTGTCTCTTCCGGACTTGTCGCCAAGCAGCGCGAGCGCTTTCCTCTGCTCCTGACCATAAGTGCTCACCGTGAAATACTCTTCTCTTTTGAGAAACTCAGAGGTGTAGCGAATCGGCTTAACATACACTGTGATCACCGGCTTGCCCCACAGGGTACCCATGGAACCCCAGCTTACAGTCATGGTGTTAAAACTGTCCGGGTTCCCTGCGGTAACAAGAGCCCAGCCCCTGTCAAATAGATCGAATGGTTTTGATACGAACTCTCTGATATCCATGCCCTGCGCCTCCCTTGCTTCGGAACGGGTTATTAGTCAGGCGAGAATACCCGTGCTTTCAAACATGGGATGAATCGCCCGCAAAATAGTGCCTAGTCTATTCAGATAA
>CAZRGP010000058.1:0-7451 GCA_964599695.1 uncultured Faecalibacterium sp. | reverse complement strand
TTACCGTGTCCAACACTTATGTCCATTTTGCAGGAAATTACTTTTATATTTAACCAAAAAATCTTTCCATTAAATCGAGTACTGTCCGTACTTTTGGACAGTGGTATTGCTATACTTGATTCAGTGTAATACTACTGGAGGAACTATATTACACGGACAGAAAGGAGGAGCGCTATGCGCACGCGGGTAATGTACAGTCAGAAGATCAGGCAACACAGCGGGATCTTCAAGGATACCGTGAAGGCATACCGTGACGCTGTTTCCTTTTTTATTTCTGTATGCCTGAAGGAGTGGGATGTCATCTCCGGGGAGCCGGTACCCAAGCAAAGGATGAATCTGCTGGAGAAGATGACCCATCCGACAGAAGAGAGGCCGGAAGTACCGCATTGCTTTGACAGCTATGATCCCCGCTTCTACAAATTCCCCAGTTATCTCAGACGTGCTGCATGTATGGAGGCCATAGGAAAGGTATCCTCGTACAAGAGCAATCTGGCGAATTGGGAGAAGGAGAAAGAAGGAAAATGTCCCGGGCTGCCGAGAGCGGGATATGTGTACCCCTGCTACTATCGGGAAAACATGTATGAAGAGGGAGAAGAGTATACAGCGAGACTCAAGGTCTATATACGGAACACCTGGGACTGGATCACGGTGAAACTGCGGAAGTCCGACGTGGATTATGCCGGAAGGCACTGCGCCGGCATGAAACAATGTTCTCCGACATTGCAGAAGAGAGGGAAAGAGTGGTATCTGGATTTCCCGTATGAAGTAAAAACAGAACTGAGTGATCTTACGGTGATGGAACAGAAGATTCTAGCTGTAGATCTTGGGATCAACAGCGCCTGCACCTGTTCCTGCCTGCTATCAGACGGCACTGTCGTGGGAAGACGTTTTTTGCGTCTTTCTGCAGAAGAAGACTGTCTGTGGAAGGCGGTGAACCGGATCAAAAAGGCACAGCAGCACGGGGCGAGAAAGACACCGCGTTTGTGGGCAGTCGCAAACGGGATCAACGATGACATCGCGGTAAAGACTGCGAGGTTCATCATAGGATGCGCGGAAGAATTCGGGGCGGACGTGATCGTATTCGAACATCTGGATACTTCCGGCAAGAAGAAAGGCACGAAGAAACAACGTCTGCATCTGTGGAAAGCCAGATATGTACAGGCGATGACCGAGAGCAAGGCGCACAGGATAGGCATACGGATCAGCAGAGTATGCGCCTGGGGAACGAGCCGGCTCGCATATGACGGAAGCGGAAAAGTAAAAAGAGGAAAAGAATCCGAAAAGTGTAATGGCAACTACAGTCTGTGCGAGTTTGAGAGCGGGAAAATATATAACTGTGACCTGAATGCAAGTTACAACATCGGGGCACGGTATTTTATCAGAGAGATCACAAAATCCTTGCCTGAAAAGGAGAGGTTGGCAGCGGAGGCAAAAGATCCTGCGCTTACCAAGAGAAGCACCTGCACCTTATCCACGTTGATTAGTCTGAATGCGGAGCTGGCAGCGTAAGCTGACAGAGATCTGAGTTCAGGCTGTATGGTGGAAAGGTTGTCCGATTCCCCTAAAGGGAAACCGGTACAGTTTGCGCTGTACCGGCAATAGGAAGCACGTGACTTAAGTCATGTGAGGCTTCACCTGAATAGTATAGTGAAAGAGCGGATGCCAAACAAGAATAAACGCTACTATGTGTTTATTGACGAAATCCAGTTTGTGAGTGATATTCCCAATCCGTACGTGGATGATCCGAATGAAAAGCTTACTTTTATCGATGTGCTTCTGGGGTTGATGAGACTTCCGAATGCAGACATTTATGTAACGGGAAGCAACTCCAGAATGCTTTCATCCGACATTCTGACCCAGTTTCGTGACAGGGGCGATGAAATCAGGGTAAATCCACTGTCCTTTGCGGAAGTGTATGAACATTATGAAGGTGACAAGCGTGGGGCATGGCGCGATTACTACACCTACGGCGGTATGCCACGGGTGTGGACGATGGAATCGCATGAGGAAAAGAGCCGTTACCTGCTGGATTTGTTTAACAGGACCTATATCAAAGATATTCTCGAACGTCATCACATAAAAAACGATACAGAAGTCCTGGAGATCCTTCTGAATGTGCTTGCATCCGGGATTGGCTCCCTGACCAATTCTAGCAGGCTGTCAAACACGTTTGCCAGTGAGCGGCATTTCGGATCGCACCCGATACTATCGATACTTATATTGAATATTTCATGGACGCATTCCTGATCCAGAAGGCGGAGCGATATGACGTGAAGGGGCGGAAGTACATCAAGACGCCCGTTAAGTACTACTATTCCGATCCTGGTCTGCGGAATGCAAGACTGGGTTTCAGACAATTGGAAGAAACGCACCTGATGGAAAACGTTCTTTATAACGACTTGATTCGAAGAGGCTTCAATGTGGAAGTTGGTGTGATCGAACAAAATATCAGGGACGATTCCGGTAAAAAGGTGCGCAAGCAGCTTGAGGTAGATTTTGTGGTCAACAGGAGCGACGAACGGTACTATATCCAGTCCGCGTTGTCCATTGATGACCCGAGTAAGAAGGAACAGGAGATCGCTTCTTTGATCAGGATCCCTGATTCTTTCAAGAAGATTGTCGTTGTGAAAGACTATGTGAAACCGTGGCGGGATGACAATGGTATTCAGTATGTTGGAATCGAGGATTTCCTTCTGGATGAGAGTCTTCTGTTCAGATGACCAGCTTTAAAAATGTTCCTCCGGGACAGAAGATTGGAGATTCTTCTGATCGCCTCAAACATACAACAAGTGTTCCTAAGACAATAATGAGCCAATACCATGTGGTACCGGCTCATTTTTCTTATGGTGAGGTCTCCCTCCTGGAAGGACGAAAGGTGCCCGGAAGAGATCAGAGTGCCTTGCGGTAGATCTCGATCACATCTTCTTTCGTGAGAGGAACGAAACCGCGTGCAAGTCCCTTCGCTGCATCTTCCGCCATCTCGTCGAAGTGTTTGTCGTCCACCCCGATCTCGGAGAGGGTCCTGGGGATCTCCAGTTTGTTGAACAGGAAGTCCTCAGTGCACTCGATCGCTTTTTCGGCGATCTCGTGGGGATCCAGATTCGGATCGATGCCGAACACATTGACGCCGTACTGGACGAATTTGAAGAGGGTGTCCTCGTTGAGAACCCTTCTCATCCAGTGAGGCATGAGGATGGCGAGTCCTTCGCCATGGGTGATGTCATACCACGCACCGATGGGGTGCTGCATGCCGTGCAGGGACCAACCCTCGTTTCGTCCGCAGCCGATGAGTCCGTTGATGGCCCAGGGGGATGCCCACATCAGGTTTGCTCTCGCTTCCTCGTTGGTGGGATCGTTCAAAGCGATGGGGCCGTACTTTACACAGGTGCGGAGGATGCTCTCTGCCACGCCGTCCACGAAATAGGTGTCCTTCGCGGTGTCGAAATAGTTCTCGATGGTGTGGGTGTAAATATCCGCAGTGCCTGCAGCGGTCTGGCGTCTGGGCACGGTGTAGGTGTAGGAGGGATCAAGGAAGGACACAGTGGGGGCGAGGGCAGGCCCGAATACGCCGCCCTTGATCTTCTTCACGGTGTCGGTAATGACGCCGCCGCTGTCCATCTCGGATCCGGTAGCTGCCAGGGTCAGGACCACAAAGAGGGGAAGGGCCTTCATGACCGGCGTGTGATTGTCCATCAGGGTCACGACCGAGCAGTCATAGGCGGTGGCGGCAGCCACTCCTTTGGCGCAGTCCACCGAGCTTCCGCCGCCTGCGGCGACGATGAAGTCCACACCGTTCTCCTTGCAGATCTGCCAGCCCTTGTCAACGGTGGTCATGCGGGGGTTGGGCTCCACGCCGGGGAGTTCGAACCATTCGATCCCTGCTTCTTTCAGGGAATTCGTGACAGCTTCATAGACGCCGTTGCGCTTGATGCTGTTTCCGCCGTATACCAGCAGTGCCTTCTTACCGTATGGGGCGACGGTCTTGCCGAGGCCTTCCACGACGCCGATACCGAAGCGGATATCTGTGGGTACATGATAGTTGAATCTCATTATCTACTCCTTTCACTCAGGTGCGCTGAGAGTTCCTCAGACAACAGCGTTGTCCGCGAATCCTTTCAGGAAATAATACATGGAACGTGAACCGGCATCGATGTAGCCGATGGCTCTTTCCGCCAGGTTTTTCGCTCTTCCCAGTTTCGGGATCATATCCCTTGTGGACTCGGATCCTTCAAAGCCCTTCTGCGCCGCCTGCTGCAGCGCTTCCTTCAGATCGTCCGTACCTGCGTTCTTCAGGGATTCCACGAAGGGCAGTAAAGTGTCCACCATGGTGCAGTCACCGGGCTTGGCTCCGCCCAGCTCCTGGACTCTTGCAAGGCCGTTCGCGAACATGTCCGCCAGATCCTTCACGCCAAGTTCTTCTTTTCCTTTCAGGGAATCCGCGAACCCCAGGAACATGGAGGCGAGGATCGGTCCGATGGCGCCGCCTGCCGTGTCCGCGAGACCCATGCCCGCGCTGAGCATGAGGCCGCTGGGGGTATCGGGATTCTGTTCATTGATGGCGCTCTCCACTTTCTGATATCCCTTGCGGACGGTGATGCCGTGGTCTCCGTCGCCGACGAAGGAGTCCAGCTCGCACAGCTCGATCTCGCGGGAGATGACCGCGTCCGCTCCGGCGAATACGGCTCTTTTCAGATCTTCACATTTCATTTTTCTGTTCACTCCTTATATGTCGTGTGGGTTCAGTCCGGATAAAGACCGGCGGGGAGACGGGTGGTCATCCACTTCTTGATCTCTTCATCGGGGTGCCCGATGGAGAGGATGAATCCTCCCAGTTCCTGTGTGCCGGAATTGCGCACGCTGTGGCGCCAGATGTGAAGGCCGCAGTCATAGACCAGGAACTCATAGATGTCCTTGTACAGGATGTCCAGTTCGGTCCATGTCATGCCGCCGAGGCCGCCGAGGCTCAGAACGATATCGGAACCGGAGGGAATGGGCATGTCATCCAGAAGGATCTTGCATACCATCTGTGCCAGGTCCCGGCTTCTGGGGAGCTTGATGCGGTTGCCGCTGGACTCGCCGTGGACGCCGATGCCCATCTCGATCTCGTCTTCGGGCATGGCCATGATGGGCAGTCCGGAGATGGGGTGGATGGCGCTGCGGATGCCGACGCCGTAGGAACGGGAGAGGTCATCGCATTTCTCCGCCACTCTCAGGATCTCCTCCACGCTCTCGCCGCATTCCGCCATGATGGAGGTGGCGTTAAGCGCTCCTCCGATGGCGCGGCGCTCTTTTTCGTGTCCCTTCGGGGCGGATGCCACGTCGTTTCCGCCGATACTGAGATAGACCTTGTCGATCCCGTGGGCTTCGCACAGCTGCTTGCACAGTTTGGCGTTGAGCACGTCACCTGCGTGCCTGGCCACGTTCATGATGATGGGGCTTCCGTCGTCGATGGCCTGGATGGCGCGGAACATCTGCATGGCGGAAGGTGCCGTGAAGATGTCGCCCTGTGTGGCGGCGTCAAATCCGCCGGGACGGATGAACACTCCGGGAGGGCCCTCGTGTCCGGCTCCGCCGCCCAGTGTCAGTTTAACGAGACCCTTCGGCTTCTTGTACTTGTCGGTACGTACGGTGATCCTGGAGTTCGGAAGGACGCGGGAGTATTTGTCCGCGTCGGGCTGGGCGATCAGTCTGCTGCCCGCCATTGCCTCATCGACCAGGGTGTCGAGATCGTTGTACAGTTTCTTTAAATACATCTTGTTACAACTCCTCCTCTCTTTTCTTTTCCTTATCGATTTCGATCACTACCAATGTACCATAAACCAGGCACCTGTTGAAGCGTTTTTCGCTCCTGCAGGAACAAATTTGTGAGAAATGACGAATCGCGGCGGACAAATTGTGGCATAAGATAACAAGTACATTTGTTGTAAAACAAAATTGAGCATACAAAAACAGACAAATTATCAGAAGGCGCAGACCTCATCCTATCCTCTGACGGTCCCTGAGGTGGCGTCAGCCGACCTGGTGATGTAAAATGAAAAAAAGAGATGAGATCGCTTTCATAGATACTGACAAGGAGAGAAAGATGCTTCCCTACAAAGACAAAGGAGTTGTGAAGAGCAGACCCAGTGCCTTTAAGTCCGGCACAACGGAGTTCGTGGACAAAAAAGGTAAGGTGGTGGGTTACAGTAAAGCCAATCCCTTTAAATCCGGCGAGACCCTGTACTACGATAGTAAGGGAAAGGCAGTCGGGAAGGAAGTCCGGGGATACGGCAATACCAGAAACACATCCACTTTTTATGACGACCGTGGAAAGAAGACCGGGACCAGCCATTACAGCAGTTACACTGGAAAAACGACCTATTATGATGACAAAAAGCGGGAACTCTATTCCGGAAGGAAGAATGTTTCCGTGGAGCAGCGGGGAACCTATTACAAGGAATCCGACTACCAGAGCACGTATCTCAAGAACCTGCGGAACACGCCCGGTCCGGGGAAGGGGACTCCTTCCGTGTATGGGGGACGAAGCGATCAGAGCGGTTGCCTGGGAGTTCTGATGTTCCTTGTTCTCATCCCTTTCGGCATCCTGATGCTGATGCGATAACGAATAACGAAAAATAACATGAATAAGGAGGAAGGCGTTTCTCCGCACAGTAAGCGGAGAGATGCCGAAACACAATGAAACTGGCTACAGCTTTATCCGAACGGGCGGACCTTCAGAGGAGGATCGCCGAACTGGGCGGAAGACTGAACAACAACGCGAAGGTACAGGACGGGGAAGAGCCTGCCGAAGATCCGAAGGAACTTCTAAAGGAACTGGACAAGGACTTCGAGCGCCTGGAGGAACTGATCGCGCGGATCAATCACACCAACAATGAGACGAAGGCCGGGGATGTTACCCTGACCGATCTGATCGCGAAGAGAGACTGTCTCAAGAGCAGGATCAGCATCATGCGCAGTTTTCTGGACAACGCCAGTGAAAAGGTGTCCCGCTACGCCAAGACCGAGATCCGGATCCTCAGCACCGTGCCGGTAGCGGACCTGCAGAAGAAGGTGGACAAGCTGTCCAAGGAGCTGAGAGAGACGGACGAAGCCATACAGGAACTGAACTGGACCACCGATCTTGTCTGAATAATGCAGGTAGTCCGGCAGGGTGGACATGATCTCCCGCGATTGAGAATGAATCGCATTCGATGGTAGTATGCGGGCTCATACGGGGTTCGAATCCCTTTTATACAGGGTATGCCCAGTAATGTCACACATGCACCGATACAGCGTATGGTCACTACCTATTGTCAACTGACGGACGAGGGTGGGTAAGGGGCATTTCTTTCAGACGAAGAAAAGGGAACCGGCATCCCAATAAACACAAAAAAGCCTGCCTGCGCAGGCTTTTTGCCGTAGTATGACGGGCATGTCCCGAATCTAGGGTGAAAGTCCCAAAGGGCGTAGTT
>CAZRGP010000057.1:0-7703 GCA_964599695.1 uncultured Faecalibacterium sp. | reverse complement strand
GTCTTATTTTCTGTTAGAGCTTTTACGCCGCCCCAACTTTTATTCTAGAACCTAAAATAGAAACGACAAAGTCGCATATAGAACGGAGCATATGAATTGATACGCCTCATCACAACAGATATGGACGGCACCCTCCTCAACAGCAGGAAAGAGGTGCCGGCGGATTTCATTCCCTGGGTGGGGGATCACCCTGAGATCCTCACGGTCCTTGCCAGCGGAAGACAGTACTATACCCTCCTTGATGATTTTCTGGAAATCAAGGATCACTGCGTTTTCATGGCGGAGAACGGGGCGTTTATCGTATACAGGGATGAACAGATCCATGTGGATGAGATGGCGGATGACACGGTCATACAGTGTCTTAAGAAGGCGAACTCCGTAGATGAGGTATACCCGATCCTTTGCGGAACGAAGTCGGTGTACTATCCGGCGGACCTGGAAGGAATCATGCAGCCCGGATTGGTCTTTTTTCATAGTCGGAAACCCGTCTGCAGAATGGAAGACTATATTGCTCAAGACACTATCATCAAGATCGCCATGTTCGTTCCTGGAAGAAACGCAGACGAGATCCTTTCGCATTTCACCGATCTGCCGGATGACGTTTACGCCGTAGTCACGGGACCGGAGTGGATCGACATCATGAACCGGTCGGTGAACAAGGGAAATGCGCTCAAACTGATTCAAAAACGTTTTGGCATTTCAGCGGAAGAATGCATGGGATTTGGAGATCTGATGAACGACTATGAAATGCTCAAGAACTGCCGATACAGTTTCGCTATGGATAACGCCTGTGACGGAATCAGGAAGGTAGCGAGATTTCACACGGCCTCCAATGATGAGGACGGGGTGATGAAGGTATTGAGAGATATTGAAAGATATAACGGAGGGGAAGAGTAGCCATGAGTATACCGATGGAGGAGACCAAAAAACTTGGCTTTGGTCTGATGAGGCTACCGAGGAAGGGAATGCGCACGGACGTGGAGCAGACCAAGAAGATGGTGGATCTCTTTATGCAGGCGGGTTTCACCTATTTCGACACTGCATATGTGTATCCCGGATCGGAGGATACGATACGCAAAGCGCTGGTGGAGAGATACCCAAGAGAAAGCTATACCCTGGCGACCAAGCTCTACGCAGCTATGATTCCCAGTGCGAAGATCGCGAAGAACGAATTTGAGGTGAGCCTCAAGCGCACCGGGGCGGGATACTTTGATTACTACCTTCTTCATTCCCTCATGGACAACAACGTCCGAAACTATGAGAAGTACGATCTGTGGAATTTCGTGAAGCAGAAAAAGGAGGAGGGGAAGATCAAGCATATCGGTTTCTCCTTCCATTCCGGACCAGAACTGCTGGATAAGATCCTTACAGAGCACCCTGAGGCGGAATTCGTACAATTGCAGATCAACTACGCAGACTGGGAGAATCCCGATGTCCAGTCCCGCGCAAACTATGAGGTGGCGAGAAAACACGGGAAATGGATCACGGTCATGGAACCGGTCAAGGGCGGCAACCTGGCGAATCCTCCAAAGGAGGTCCAGGATCTCTTCAAGGCATACGCGCCGGAGATGTCCTGCGCTTCCTGGGCGATCCGCTTTGTGGCCTCCCTGGACGGGATCCTCACAGTCCTGTCGGGAATGTCCAATATCCCGCAGATGGAGGACAACATTTCCTACATGAAAGACTTCCAGCCGCTGAACGCAGAGGAGCGGGAGATCATCCGAAAGGCTCAGCGTATCCTGGGGCAGTCCGCGACGATACCCTGTACCGCGTGTCATTACTGCACCAAAGGTTGTCCCATGCAGATTCCGATCCCGGAGATCTTTGCTGCGCAGAACGACCTCATCGGAAACGGCCAAACGGATCAGGCGAGGGAAGTCTACAGAAAACTTGCAGGGGCAGGCCACGTAGCTGCGGACTGCATCGGGTGCGGACAGTGCGAGGGCGTTTGTCCTCAGCATATCCAGATCATCGGTAAGCTGAAGGAATGCGCTGCATCTTTGGAATAGAATGGGCGTAGGAGCAGGCGATGTGCATCACACATCACCTGCTTTTCTCCTTTTGTACCCGCTCACAGAAAGCGGTGTTGTGGTATTCTAGATACAGATAGAAATATGGAGGAGTGAAGATGATCTCGGATTATACTTTCGCTACGGGAAGACTTGGAAATCCTTCCTTCTTCGGTACGGTCCAGGAACTGGCGGATCTTGCCTATGAGCAGGAAGGCATATACTCCCGCTATATGGAGAACCTTCCCGCTTACCGGTACTGGGTGTACCGTTCTCCGAACTGCTTCGGGACCAACAGTTACGGGAGAAGGAATACCTGTTTCTGGGTGTTCGTCGGGGAAGAGATGGATACGGATGAGGACGCTCTCACAGTACTGGTGAAGACCGGGATCAGGGAAGTCATCGATACGCTCTGCGGCAGCGTTGTTCTTATCCCTCCTCTTGGGGAGGAATGGTCGCAGGAGGACGCGGACAGTTTTGTCCGTCTGCAGCGCATGGCGTTGGACTGCATGCTGGATTACTATGGCTCTTTTGGAACGAACTATTTCATCGGGATTGGAAAGGGAGCGGATTTCATCCACGACTATATCACCGGATCTCCGGAGATCGCGTGTACCTGTGCAGGGGCGATCACTGTGGGCGGCAGTTCTCACGGGGACAGGGCGAAGCTGACTTCCGCGGACTTCGTGCTTCTCTCTCACTCATTTCCGGCATATCTCTGTGAAGGCGGGGAAGAGGTTGCGGACACCTATCTTTCCATGAAGGATATGGTCGAGGCTTCTTATGTGGAAGACGGCATGAAGAAGGTATACACATCCCGTATGAACCCGCTTTTGCAGATCGTCATCGATCAGGATAACAGAGGCACCCTGGCGGAGAAGATCCGAAGGGGATATGAGAACTTCCTAAGCAAGAGAATGTGCATCCCGGTGGGACCCGGCAGAAATTCCTTTATGGATTCCACCTATTGGGCACTGGGAAGAAGGTGGGATGCGAAAGAACTCGGTCTAAAGGAGATCGTCCACGAGGACGGAAAGATCCTTCCCGGGACGGAGATACGCAGATGGTACGGATGGATCCCAGAAGAGGCGGAACTTCAGGAGCGAAAGATCCCACTCATCCTTCTTCTTCACGGGCACTGTGATGATCCCAGATCCCTGGCGGAACAGTGCGGATTTCTAGAACTGGCTGGAAGGGAACGACTGGCAGTATTTGCGCCGGAGCATCAGTATATAAAGGATCTATCGCTGGATGACCTGGAAGATCCGGATAACAAGACACATCAACTGGGAAGATTTGTGGACTATGTGTTGCAGGAATACCCGTTCCTGGATCCCGAGAAGGTCTATGTTACGGGATTCTCAAGGGGAGGGCTCAACACCTGTATGCTCTCTTTCCTGGAGCCGGAGCGCTTTGCTGCAGTGGCACCCCTTTCGGGACTTGGCCTCTTCGGTGTTGGAGACAACAGCGGGGAGACGGTGACGGTAGAGCGCTGGATCGAGCTGAGGGAGAAGGAAGGAAAGACGACCGCTCCCGGATTGCCTGCATACATTCTTGTGTGCGGCAGGGACAGCGTTTTTGCGTCGAATCATGGACTACGGGCACACCTCAGGCGTCTCAGCCACAACGGTGACGACCATGGAGGACCACCGGACGCGCTGAATATTTTCCGCATGCTCAACGGACTTCCCTGTGTACCGGTGGAGGAATACGATTTCAAGAAATACCCGTTCTGGGGATTTGATACGCAGTCCATTCCCGGATTGGAGACACCGGACCTCTTTATGAGAAGAAGTCAGATCACCGATGAGAAAGGACTTCCCATACTCCGCTTTGATATCCCGGAGGGGATCGATCACGCACTGTACTACGTATATGCGCAGGAGATGTGGAAATTCTGCAGACATTTTAGAAGAGATCAGGCGACGAAAAAGGTCGTTCGGATCTGATACATAAACAAGAAAAAGGTTAGGACAATATGACAGGACTGGGAACGATCATCAATACAGCCGCCATCATCGCGGGCGGCACCGTTGGAGTTTTGTTTAAAAACGCCATTAACGAAAAGATACAGGAATCCCTTAACGCCGCTTGCGGAGTAAGCACCATGTTTCTCGGGATCTCCGGAGCCATGCAGGGGATGCTGCAGATACAGGGCGGAACCCTCTCCGCAGGGAATTCCATGCTGGTAGTGTTATCCCTGGCGCTAGGAGCGCTCATCGGGGAGTGGATCGATCTGGACAGTGCCTTCGATCGGTTCGGTGAATGGCTCAAAGTAAAGACAAGAAATACAAAGGATGCGCAGTTCGTGGACGGATTCGTCACAGCCTCCCTCACGGTATGTATCGGCGCCATGGCGATCCTCGGTTCCATACAGGACGGGCTCACAGGGGACTATTCCACCCTCGCAGTGAAAGCGGTCCTGGACTTCATTATCGTGGCGGTCATGTCCTGTTCCATGGGAAAGGGCTGTGCCTTTTCCGCTATCCCGGTATTTCTTTGGGAGGGGTCGATCACACTGCTGGCGTCTCTGCTCGGACCATTTATGACCGATTCTGCAATGGCAAATCTTTCCTTGGTCGGATCGGTACTCATCTTCTGTGTCGGATTGAACCTGCTCTTCGGGAAAAAGGTGAGGGTCGCGAATTTCCTGCCTGCGGTCTTTCTGGCTGCGCTGGCGGCGTTCATACCGGGACTCCAGGGTTAAGATATCGTGTAAGGAAGAAAGGTAAACGATATGGATTATCAGGATATCAACGCACAGACCATAGACGGATGGGTGAAGGACGGCTGGGAGTGGGGGAAAAGCACCGATCACGAGACATATGCTGCCGCCCTTGGCGGGGACTGGAACGTCCATCTTTCACCTACAAAAAATGTGCCCCATGAGTGGTTCGGGGAACTGAAAGGCAAGAAAGTGCTTGGACTCGCATGCGGCGGCGGGCAGCAGATGCCGATCTTCTGTGCCTGCGGCGCGGAGTGCACCGTCCTGGATTATTCGGATGAACAGCTCGAAAGTGAGAGAAAGGTCGCGAAAAGGGAAGGCTATACTATCCGTGTGATCAAGGCGGATATGACGAAGCCTCTCCCTTTCGGGGACGAGACCTTCGATATCGTGTTTCATCCCGTGGCCAATTGCTATGCGAGGAAACTGGAGCCGATCTGGAGGGAATGCTACCGTGTTCTGAAAAAAGGCGGGATCTTCATGGCTGGAATGGACAACGGGATCAATTTCCTTTTCGCAGATGATGAGGAAACAGTGGTGGCAAATCATTTTCCCTTTGATCCCCTCCGTGATTCGGAGCAGATGGAACAGATGGTCCGGGACAACGGCGGTGTACAGTTCTCCCATACGGCGGAGGACAACATCGGGGATCAGCTGAAGGCAGGATTCCGAATCACAGACCTTTACGAGGATACAAATGGCAGCGGGAGACTGCATGACCTCAACATTCCCTGCTTTGTCGTTACACGGGCGGTGAAGGAATAACCGGCAAAAAGGATTCAGGAAGTATTCCGTTTTATAAAAGAAGTTGATAAAATAGAACTGATACAAGATCAAGAAAGGAAGATACGATTATGGGTTGGAATGATTTCAATACCGGCGCATACAGCGGCATGATCGCCGAGACCGTGGATATTCCCGGAAAAGACGGAAAGCCGATGCGCACCTATTTCTCCAGACCTCTCGGAAAGGAATCCTATCCTGGGCTTCTCCTGATCCCCCATATGCCCGGATGGGACGAGTACTGCCGTGAGGCAGCCAGGCGCTTCACCGAGCACGGATATGCCGTGATGTGTCCGGATATCTACCGCTCCTTCGGAACGGGAAAACCGACCGAAATCTCCGCAGCTGCCCGTGAGAACGGAGGCGTCTCCGATGATTCCGTAATGGCGGATTCCCAGGCGGTCATCGATTTCCTGAGACAGCAGCCGGAATCCAACGGCAAGGTGGGTGTCATCGGAATGTGCTCCGGTGGCCGTCACACATTCCTTGCCGCGTGCACACTGGAAGGTATCGATGCTGCAGTGGATTGCTGGGGCGGAGCAGGATCCGGCCCGGTACCGGGGATGAAGGCGCCGATCGACTATGCGGAAGGTCTGGACTGCCCGCTTCTGGGTATTTTCGGCAATGAGGACAGATGGCCTACACCGGAACAGGTGGATGAGATGGAGGAAGTCCTGAAGAAACTGGGCAAGGACTACGAATTCCACCGCTATGACGGAGCAGGACACGGGATCTGGTATTACGATAAACCCATGTACCGCCAGGAGCAGGCAATGGATTCCTGGAATATCGCATGCGATTTCTTTGACAAACACCTCAAATGAGTGAAAAACTATCACAATTCGCTGTCATGGTAAAACCGGTGGGATCCGCGTGTAACCTGCGCTGCAGGTACTGCTACTATCTCCCTGTTCATGTCAGCGACTGCAAAATGTCGGTTGAGACCCTGGAGAGGACGATCCGCAACGTGATCGACAGTTCCCAGGGTCCTGTCGTTTCCTTTGTTTGGCACGGAGGGGAACCCACCCTGGCGGGACTGGATTTCTATCGAAATGCAGTGGAGATCCAGAAACGATATCTCCCTGAGGGATGGGAGGCATGGAACAATCTCCAGACCAACGGGTTTGCTCTGGATGAGGAGTGGTGTTCCTTTTTGCAGGAGAACCGGTTCGACGTCGGACTCAGCATCGACGGCACGAGGGGAAACCACGACTTTTTCCGTAAGGACGTGAATGGGGAAGACACCTATGAGAAGGTGAAGGCGTCCGTCCTCCGGCTGAAGGAGCACGGGATACGCCCGGATCTTCTCTGTACGGTGACATCCCATACGGTACAGGACCCGGTGGGCGTCTATGAGGCGCTCCGGGATCTGGGGACAGGGTGGATGCAGTTCATCCCCGTCATCAACCGGGACTGGGAAGGGAAGGTCCTTCCCGAATCGGTCACGCCGGAGCAGTACGGGGATTTTCTCTGCACCATCTTTAACCGGTGGATCTACCACGATCTCGGAAAAGTAAACGTCCAGCTTTTCGTGGAACTCGTCAACATTATGGCGGGAGGGGAGGCCAGTCTCTGCTGGCTCCAGAAATCCTGCGGCAAGGTGCCTGTCATCGAAGCGGACGGCAAAGTATATTCCTGTGATCACTTCGTGAGAAAGGAGCACTGCATCGGGGCTGTTTCTGAACCGGTGTCCGATCTACTGAACGAAGAAAGGCAAAGTGCTTTCCGGCGGATGAAGGAGGAGGGGCTCACGTCCAAATGCAGGAACTGTCCTTATCTTCCGCTGTGCTACGGAGGGTGTCCCAAAGACCGTTTCCTGGTCAACGAGGAAGGGGAGCAAGGGCAGTATTATCTCTGCGAGGGACTCCGTCAGCTGTTCCGCGTGGCAGTCGGTCCGATACGGAGGCTGGTGGAACTCAACGCCCTTCATGTACCGCAGAAGGAGATCATGCAGATCCTTCTGAAGGAAGAGAAGGAGCAGTGGAAAGATGTGGGACGCAATGACCCATGTCCCTGCGGGAGCGGGAAAAAGGCAAAAAAATGCTGTTATCCCCGCAGACCATAAAGACGAAAAGAACAAAATGCACAAAGCAGCTCCGTAAAATTCGGTAATCTGCCTTGTGCATTTTTCTTGGTTCTTCACAGATTTTTAGGGGATTAAAGTGCAGGAATAGATAAGTATCGGA
>CAZRGP010000056.1:0-7854 GCA_964599695.1 uncultured Faecalibacterium sp. | reverse complement strand
ATACTCACTATGAACAGCATCCAAAGAAGCACGGCGGTCACCGTGCTCGATAAGTTTCTCTATCGTTCTGATCCTGCTGCTCAGATGCTTTATCTGATCTCTGATCGGGATAGCATTGGTATTAAGTTCGGTGAGTCTCACGTCGAGATCCTCGACCGTCAGTACTTCATGCTCGCGCATATAACTGACAACAGCATTGAACTTGTCAGCCTCGCCCTGTGTCGTGACCTTTCTTCCACGGCGGTCAGTGACACTGTCCTCGAAGCTCTGCACCAGAAGATCAACGAGCGGCACTTCCTTCGGCTGCATTTCTATCTCTGTGATCGCCTGCCTGATCTCTTCAAGCCAGCCGATCAGTCTTACGATCGTGCGCTTGAGTACATCCATCAGCTTGTTGGCTGCTTTGATGTCACGGTTGAGATTTCCGATGTTGGTCATGATGCCGCGCCGCTCCATCGCAGTCACAGCCGGTCCCATGTGTACAGTCGGGATCCTGTCGATGCCCTGACGGGCGTAGGACTTCATGTTCACTCTCTCGGAACGTCCGGCGGCTTCGAGGTATCTATTCTGCATCTCTTCCCAGGCGTGCCGCCATTTCTCGCAGTTGCTGTGCTCGTTCCAGTCTACAGTCGGGACCTTGCGGAACTTCCACTTGCCTTTAGCGTCACGGATGCGATCGCCGTTCTCATCGAATACATACTCGCGGTGAGCCTTCTCCATCCATCTTCCGTGCTCATCCATCGGCCTCAAGGTCAGCATGATATGAGCGTGAGGATTATGATCCGGAGGATCCGGATCATGGATCGCTATGTCGGCGATCATTCCTTTGGACACGAACTGTTCATAACAGTATTCTCTGATCAGTTCGACTCTCTGCTCCATCGGCAGCTCTTTCGGCAAAGCGATCACGAACCTTCTAGCAAGCTGTGAGTTCCAGTTGTTCTCGACAGCTTCAACAGAATTCCACAGCGTGTTGCGGTCGGCGAACTCCGGCGGAGCATTCGCCGGGAGCATGATCTCGGTGTAGATGATGCCGCGCTTGTCGCTGTAGTTTTTTGTTCGGTTGGTCCGCTCATCGAAGAGACGCTCGCCGGACTGGTAAGCAGCCTGAGCAACGGCACAGTGTCCCTTGGATCTCTTGCTTATCTTTATCTTGTAGTGTGGGCATGGCATTGTTTATCATCTCCTTCCTTACTGCCCGGAAAAGAAAAGACCGCCTGCTTTAGTGCAAACGGTCACGAATAGCGATATACAGCCAAACTTGCTTTCATGAGGATTCCCGGTTGATCTCATATCCCGGTGCCGATTTGGTCTCCACTGCGAAGTAGGTCCCGAAGGGCAGACCGTCTTCCGCCGTCTCACAGGTCCCGTCTTCCCCGGTGATGAGCACCGCCGCTGCTTCCCCTTTTTTACGGAGGATGCCGTCGGTCACCACATCGTTCTCGGAGGCGCTGTACACCGAGATCTCCGCTCCCGCTACCGGCGCGCCGGTATCCAGGTCGGTCTTTTTGAACCGGA
This sequence comes from uncultured Faecalibacterium sp., assembly GCA_964599695.1. Classification (GTDB taxonomy): domain Bacteria; phylum Bacillota; class Clostridia; order Oscillospirales; family Ruminococcaceae; genus RUG11783. Next base: position 6,336 of record CAZRGP010000056.1, on the reverse strand, counting down.
CACCACCCCGGTCCGCTTTCTCCGGTACCCGAAGCAGATTGGCTTGTGCCTGCACCCAGGTCCCTGTTTCATCCGTCAGTTTTGTCTCCACCGACGTCCCGTTCTTGGTCATTTTCATACGGATCTCCCTTGTCTCCATCGTGTATCCTCTCGGCGCTTCCACCTCGGTGATCTTCAGGGTTCCGAGAGGCATGTAAGTCCAGTCGTCAAAAGAAAAAAGATCGGGTCCTTCCACCTTGTATTCAGGCGCGTACTCGATCTTTCCATCGTCATCGGTCTCAAACACCCAGCTTCGGAAGGGCGTTCCGGACCAGTCCTCATTGTCATAGTAATCGTAGCGGTACCTGGCCCCGGCCATGGTGCCGTCTCCCTGGGGCGTCCTTTCCCCGGTCTCCGCGTCCACCTTGTAGATCCCGAACACCATCGGGTCGCTCATGGGCTCATTGGCGAAGGTCACCGTCTTCTCATCCCCCGCTTCCAGCGTGACGGTCCGGATCTCTGTGCTGAGCAGATATCCCTCTCCCGCCTTCGTCTCGGTTACGGTATAGGTCCCCGGTTCCAGCTCCAGTTTTCCGGTCCTTCCCATCGCGTCCGCGGTCAGAGTCCCGACGGTGTTTCCCGACCCGTCTTTCATCGAGAACTGTGTCCCGGCAAAGGAGTACATCCCGTTTCCGGATGTGCATCCCGCGTCGGAGGAGATCTTGGCTACCGAGACCGTTCCCGTTGTCGGTACCGACGGTCCCTGATAGGCCCCGACCAGAAGCGGCTGATGGGCTCCGTTTCCGTCGGTATACACATAGGTCATCTGATACTCATCCACGTTTTCGTTCCCGTCCGGGTGAGCATCGGCAAAGGCAAGGCCCCATGCTACCATCCTGTCGATGGCGGACCGGGTGGATGCCGGAAGTCCGGAAGTGAATCCGCTTCCGAACATGAAGTCCAGCGCGTGGGCACCATCCTCCGCGTATACCGTTCCGTATGTTCCCGCACGCATGTCGTTGGTGCAGACCCATGCCGCGAGGAAGGTGATGGTGTATGCCTCCAGCTGATTCTGTACCCACAGTTTCCCGTCCCCCATGACGAACTGGTTGTTGTTCGCCCGATTCCAGTCGTACTCGGACTGACCGTGATGGGTGATCCACGCCAGGGCTCTCTGTGCCCTGGGCCTGCAGCATCCGGAGCCGTAATCCAGATAGGCGCGGGCTGCGCTGTCCGCGATCCTCGCCGCCTTTGTGTGGACTCCGGACACCATGGATTTGGTGGTGCTCCCGCAGGTGGCGGATACGAACCTTCCGCTCCCCAGTTCCTCCGGCTGGAAGAAGTACACGCCCCGGTGACCGTTTACCACCGCGTTGCTGGAATAGGTGTCGTAAGCCTGTCCCAGTGACACGTACAGCGTGTTCGGAAGGGACCATGAGGAGGAAGCTGCCAGCAGGCGTTTTCCCGTGCGGGGCACAGCGTAATAACCCTCCGCGGCGGAATAGTCCCCATAGACCGATACCGAGGTGTCTCCGTCCGCCGTAAAGAGGTACCGGGCGATGCCGTCCGCAGTCACTCCGTTCCCCTCTCCGTCCCGGGAGAACCCGATGGCCGCATAGGGAGGCTGCAGGACACTTACCGCGAACAGATCTCCTGTCATTCCCTCCAGGGTCACTCTTGTGAGACCGTCCCCGTCCGCGCTGAGCGGTTCCAGTCCAGACGGTCCCGCCAGGAAAAAGGATCCGCTTCCCGGGGACGGATTGCCGTATATGGTGCAGATCACTTCTCCGCTGCGCTCGATACGGATCAGATCCCGCACATCTCCGAGACACACCGTGACCGTGACGGGAACCGCGGTTTCTTCCTCCTCCGCACTCTCCTCTTCCTCCTCTCCGTTTGCGTCCTTCTCCGACACTTCTGAGGGAGGTTCCGCTTCTGTCTGCTCATCCGATCCGGACGCCTCCGGATCTTCCGCACCGTTCTCTCCTTCCATGTCCTCCCCTGCTTCTTCCGCAGACGGTGTATCATTCTCCGGTTCCGGCGCATCGCCGGGATCCGCAGGGCTCTCCTGCGGTCCTTCCCCGCTTATCCCGTTGTCTGCTGCCTCAGGACTATCTTTATCCCGGGTCTCAGCCGGATCTTCTGTCCCGCCCGCACCCGGATCCTCAGGGGAACCTTCCGCTTCCGTATAACGATCAATTTCGCCGTTCACCTCCTCTGTATTTCCGATCATCATAGTTGCTGTTTCCGCCTCATCCGCGAAAGCGGACATCGGCACGGATGTGAGCATCAACGCCGCCATCAGCAGGACGGCGACTGCCCTTCTTAATCTATTTCTCATTCAATTCTCCTTTTTTCGCACACAAAAAGACCCATGATTCTCACGGGTCTTATCGTTAATTCTAATATTCTGTTTTTCTATGCGGTGGCGCCGCAGGTCCTGCACCGGAAGATGTATTCCGTCCAGGCCGGGGTGATCTCCACCGCTTCATCATAGGCATCCTGCACAGTTACGGTCTCATAGTATCCCTGGTCGACGGTGTCGGCCCAGATCTGGTAGCTGATGTGCTGAAGGGAGTGGTCTCCCTCATCCGCAGCCCTCTGCATCCAGTACCACAGATGGGCGTCTGCGTCGGCCTGAGTGTCGAACACCGCTCCGCATGTGGTGCAGTGGGCCCGCATCACACGGACAGGGACGCTCACCCAGCGTTCCTCGGTCACCGCGTCGTGATGTACCGTTTCGGTCACGGCGGGATGGACCTCGACGACCTCTTCCACCCATTCGTGGACATGTCCTGTCTGGGCAGTTTCCTGGGAGCCGGGCACGGGAGGATCCGGTCTCACCTCCGAGGCGGACGCCGGCTCGGGCTCCGACACGGTCATCACCGGAGCGGAAGGCACCGTTTCCGCGGTCTTCGCACCATCCGGAGGATCTTCCTCCGTCCTTCCGATGCCGTTCTCTGTGTTCCCTTCGGTGTCAGCGGAAAGCTCCTCCTGCGGGACAGTATCATCCGCCTTCTCTCCATGATCCGTCAGTTCGTTCTGCTCTCCCGCAACAGGGATCCTCTCCTCCACGGTTCCGGAGGGTATCAGGTACAGTCCCAGACAGACCGTGAGGAACAGGAATGCAAACAGCCACACAAAAACAGATCTCTTTTTCTTTCTCTTCTTCGCGTCAGTATCTGCCATCTGTTCGCTTTGTCTCCTTTCGTGAATCATGATCACGAACGGATAGCCAAAGCGTCGTCTTTCATTTTTCCGCATCCACTTGCGCGAGTTTGCGCCGGCATGATCCATTCGTTATCTTCACGATACCATACGCGGCGCGTTGCTGCAATACCTCAAAACCCAAGGTGCTTAATATATTACGCACCTTACACAACTTTTTTTCGTTCCGGGCCCTCTGCGGCTCATATTCCGCTGTCCCCCGGACCATTACCGAGCTTCTGCTCCTCTCTGTCCCCGGCCGTAACCGGCAGACCGTATGCTATTTGCCCATGCACCCCGCATACAGGGAACACACCGGACGCCTGCTGCCGCGCAGGTCCATAGGAATCTCACCTCCCCGCCTTCTTTATGGCCGGGCCGCGAATCACGGAAGTATCATTGTCCTCTGTCCAGGACCGCGCTTCCGGCGAAAGCTTCCCCGCCGCAGATCCGGCGGGTGAGGTCCACAGAGAATGTATCCGGTGGATGTCTATCAGATTTTCAAGGTTCTCAAAGCCTGGTCAGCATATCGGAAATTGAAAATTTTGGCAAGCGATTTGTCCAACTTAGAAAATATTTGTAGGAATGCACAATGAACACGCCGGTTTCTTTGTACGCCTTGCACAACACTGACCAACATTTCGCACCCCATTCTCCCCCTTGGCAGGGAAAGGACCAGAACGCTTGGGCGCCCCGGTCCTTTCTTATGTGAGAGGTTTCGTTGTATTCGTTTTTCTTATGCGAGCTGCTCTTCGATCTCTTCCTCGTTCTCATCTTCTTTTCTGTTTCTGGTGACGAAGGCCAGTGCCGCGTTGACCAGGAGGATGACGACCATCAGGAGGGTGTATCTGTCGGTGAGCACCATGGTGTTCTTCATGTTTTCGGTGAGGATGAAGGCGATGACCGCTGCTGCTGCCGGGATCAGTCCGAAGAATTTGCTCTTCTTTCTGCTGTCTTCCTCTTCCTTATTCTCCTCTTCCTCGTCGTTCTTGCGGAAGTAGGTGAGGGCCATGATCAGGGAGATGACTGCTGTTGCGATGGTGCAGAGAAGGTTGATGAGTGCCCATACTTTCTTTGCTGCTGTGGGAACTGCTGCCTCTTCCATGACTTCGACTGCTGCTGCCTGGGGTACGATCTCTTCTTTGATCTCGATCACTTCGACTGCGGGTTCTTCAACCTCTTCCGGTGTGACCGCTGCGGGTCTGACTGCGGGGATCTCTTCCGGGGTCGCTGCCGGGATCACTACGGGGATCGCTGTGAAGCTGCCGCTGATGATGACGTCTTCTGCCGGCATGATGAAGTCTGCCTTGTCCCAGCCGCTGAAGTTGAAGCCGTCTGCGCTGGCGTTATCTGCTACTTTGACGTCTGCGCCGAATTTGAACTCTGCTGCTTCCGGAAGTCCCTTCATGTTGTCCGGGGTCTCTCCGTTGATCTGATAGGATACGCTGTAGCTGTTTCTTGTGTAGTAGAGTCTCAGGACCAGGCTGCCGTCTCCTGCGATGTTTCCGGAGATCTGTGTGCCTTCCGCGTTCTCATCGAAGCTGAATCCTTCGTACTCTTTCGCGGTCGCTGTCGCCTCTGTGTCTGTCGTGCCTTGGAGCTCGTCGCTCTCCTCGAGGCGGAATGTTCCGTCAAGCTCTTCCAGGTAGTGCTCTACTGTGTAGAGCGTGTCGTCCTTCGCTGTGAAGCTGCCGCTGATCTGTACGTTGCCTGCAGGCATCGTGAAGTTGTTCCTGTCCCATCCGCTGAAGATGTATCCGGGTGCGGATGCTGCGTCGGCTGCGTTGACCAGTGCGCCGTACTTGTAGCTGGAGGATGCGGGGAGCTCACTTGCTCCTGCGGGGATGATACCGTTGTAGCTGTAGGATACGTTGTATTCGTTTCTGCTGTAGAAGAGGCGGAGCGTCGTTCCGATGGCTACCGGAGCTGCGATCATGGTTCCGTCTGCTTCGTTGTTGAAGGAGAATCCTACGAAATCTTTTTCCTGAGCGGTGGCGATGGATCCGATCACCGCGTCTTCGTGTGTCTCTGTCTCTGCGACACTGTATGTGCCGTCCAGGTTCTCAAGGTTGTGCTCTACGGTGTAGTCTGTGGTGTATCTTGCGTAGACCTTGCGGATGGTGCGCTCCACCGGATCGACCGTGATGGAGGGGAGCTGGCATACCGCGTCGTCTCCAAGGACGTTCAGGGCTTCTGCTGCCGCATCCTCTTCGGAGATGGATGCTGCCATGGGTTCGTCGAACCAGCCGATGAACTCGCCGTTTCCATTGCTGGGTTTCCAGCCGTTGACCTGAAGGGTCTCGAATGCTTCGATCTCATTGAGGAACCTGCCGTCTGCGGTGTAGTACTGGATGGTGGCGGAGGGCTGCCAGTTGGCGTATACGTTCACGTTTGTGGTAAGTCCGCTGACTTTGTACTCTTCGGGGCAGATGTATTTGCTTCCTTTGATGTAGGTCTCGCCGGTGAGCTCGTTCTTCCAGTTCACGAACCGGTAATGGGGCTTCGCTGCCGGCTCTTTGAAGGTGTGGGTGTATCCGGTGATGAATCCCACGTTGTATGCGGATCCGCTGCCTGTGGAGATCCTGTCGATGTACTTGAAATCCAGGTGCCAGGCTTCTTCCTTCTCGTATACCGGGGACATGTTGATCACCATGTCGGAATCGATGTCCGCGCCTTTGAAGGTGACCGGTGCGACAACCAGGGCGCCGTTGTCATAGACCCACTGTCCGGTGTAAGTGTATTTCACTCCGTTGAGGGTGAAGTTCTTGTAGGTGACCTTGTTGTCCAGGGTCTTCTGCTGGAAGCTCCAGCTTCCGTTCTTGCTGACGTTGTTGGAGGTCGTCATGGTGACGATGTCTCCGTTGGTCTTGATGATGTTGGTGAAGTTGACGGTCACTTTGTAGCTGACGGTTTTCTTGGTGTAGGTGGCCTTGTAGGTCTTGTTGGAGGCTGCTGCCACGACTGCCGGGCTCCAGCTCTTGAATACGTAGTAGTAGATCCCTTCGGCTGCCTTTGTGGGCACTCCGTCGAACTCGGGGATCTGTCCCTCTTCCACGGTACTGACCTGAAGGACTGTTCCGTCGTCATTCTTCCATGTCACGGTGTAGGTCTTGACCGGGGCTTTGACTTCTTCGACTGCTTCTTCTTTGA
>CAZRGP010000055.1:0-8081 GCA_964599695.1 uncultured Faecalibacterium sp. | reverse complement strand
ACGGGGAACATGAAAAAGGAGCTGTTACAAAACTTCCATTTTGCAACAGCCCCATTTTAAATGCTCTTTTCCAAGTTCAGCAGCGCTTCTTTTCTCCAGAGGCCTCCGGCGTATCCGGTTATGTTTCCGTTCGCTCCGAGTACGCGGTGGCAGGGAACGATGATCGATATGGGATTGCGGGATACCGCGCCTCCCACAGCCTGCGCCGACATCCTACTGCTCCCATGTGCGGAAGCGTAAGTGGTTGCGATCTCACCGTAGGTCATGGTAATGCCGTAAGGTATAGTAAGCAATATCTTCCATATTTCTTTCTGAAATTCTGTGCCTTCCATTCTGAGCGTCGGTGTAAAGCCAGGATCATTTCCGCTGAAATACAGATCCAGCCATCTCTCCGTCTCCTGAAGAACAGGAGGACATCCTTTATGGCCGGATAGGCTGGACGGTCGGTGCTTCTGTCCTTCGAACCAGAGACCTGTGAGGTCTTCTCCGTCCGATGTTATAGTGATCCTCCCGAGCGGGGAATCGTAAATGCGTACGTAATCCATTTCCTTTTTCTCCTTCGGTATCATTATTATAGCAAAGGCGAGAAAGCATCTTGCTGTGTATATTTAGCGGAAATAATACTGTAAGTATAATTAATTGGGGCGTTAAGACCGCATAAAGAAGGAAATCCTGTGTGCCTCTTTAACTCCACTGTCAGGCGAGAAGACTTGCGTTTTGCGTTATGGTACTTTTCTGCGCGCCGCTGTATCATTCAGATGTGATCAGAAATACCACTCTTTGCGGAGGAAACTACATATGGAACTGGGAAAGAAAATTAAACAGCTGCGTTTTAAGGCCGGCCTGACACAGGAGCAGCTGGCCGAGAAACTGAATATCGGTGCACAGTCTGTGTCCAAGTGGGAGAACGCCGTGTCCATGCCGGACATCGCCTCTCTTCCTCTTCTGGCAGAGATCTTCGGCGTCAGCATTGATGACCTGTTTGACCTGACAAGTGAACAGCGGCTGAACCGTATCGAAAACAGCCTGGATATCACAGAAGAACTCCCGCAGGATCTTTTCCGGGAATACGAGGACTTTCTTAAGGCACAGCTGGATGATGAGCAGAACAGGCAGCGGGCGACAAGCCTGATCGCTTACCTCTACTGGCATCGTATGAATTCCTGCGCCAAGAGAGCGGCAGGTTACGCCAAAGATGCAGTCCGGATGGCGCCGGGAGAGAAAGACTGCCAATGGGTCCTGGATCGGGCAGAAGGCCATGCGAGCTGGGACTGGAATATCGCCAATCACACGAGAGCGATCGAGTTCTGGCGTGGCATCGTCAAAGATAATCCGCAAGTCCGCCTGCCTTATCTGTATCTTATGGACAATTTGCTCGCGGATCACCGGGCGAAGGAGGCGGAAGAATATCTGGAGCAGGCAGCAAAACTTCCGGATGCGAGACCTGTTATGGTTCAGGTATACCGTGCGCATATAGCACTGGCTCGTTTTGATGAAAAAACGGCGGACAGCATCATGGATGATTTGGTGTCTGCTTACCCGGAAGATACTGCATGTCTGTTCGAAGCTGCACAGTACTATGCGAAAAAGTGTGACTATCAGAAAGCGATTACTTTGTACGAGCAATGTTTTGAAAAGGAAACGCGTCGGCCACGGTTTAGCGATGAACTGATGGCGATCCGGGATATCTATGAGATCATGGGGGAATACCGCAAGGCGGCGGAGACCTGCGATCGGATCATAGATCTGCTGGAAAACGAGTGGGGGTTCACGGAGGATACAGGTCTTCAGGAGGCCAGAGCGGAGAAAGCCCGCCTTCTTGCAAAAGCCTGAAACGATCCCGGACGTATAACATGCAGAGAGACAAAATCAGCGTGACCTCAATCGTCACGCTGATTTTTAGTATCTTCGATTGTAGGATCATTGCTTTTAAGCATGCGCCTTGCGGTATTTCCTCGTACGATGTGCTATCGGGGTCACCTTTCGAGTGCAGTGGCGATACCGCTCTTCCCGTATCCGTACAGGTCTCTGCAGCGGAACACAAAATAGATCGTGATCACAAAGGTGAGGATCTGGTTCATGGGGAAGCACCACCACACGCCGTCCACTCCCATGATGTAGGGAAGGGTGAGCATGGTCAGGTTGGGGAAGATCAGTGTCTCAGGAACAGAGAGGATCGCAGCGACCTTGGAGTTGTTGACGGCACTGAACATGGCGCGGATACCGATGTTGTATCCAAAGAACAGGAAACCGAGAGGAGCAAGTGTCAGTCCGTCCAGTATGGCAGAAGCCAGTTCCGGTGCAGATTCCGGACTCATGTACAGGGAGACGATGCTCTTTCCGAAAAGGGCGTACACAGCGAAAATGAAAGTGAACAGCCCGGTCGTCAGAGTAAGGATCTGTTTCATTACGCGAACCATCTTCTCACGGTTCCTCTCTCCGTATGCGTAGCTCACCAGCGGCACGGAGGAATCGATAAGGCCGAAGAAAACAGACATAAACATGAACTGGATGCTGTTGACGATAGTCCTCGCGGAGATGACCAGCTCTCCTCCGATGGAGAGGAGGACGCGGTTTGCCACGTAACTGCTTAGAGCAAGAGAGAGGGACGTCATCAGTTCAGGGAAACCGAACTGGAATACACGGAACAGAAGGGTCTTCCAGTCGGACACAAGTCCTGAGAAACCGACTTCCGCTTGCTTGTTGCTGTAGAACCAAAGACCGAAGAGAACGCAGGAAGCGGTTCCGATCAGGTTGGCGAACGCGGCTCCGCGGATGCCCATTCCCATCTTGGCGATGAAGAGCCAGTCGAAGAAGAAGTTGCAGAAGGCGTTCATCAGGGTGGTTACCATGGAATACTTCGGTTTGCCCGCTGTTACATAGAAGCGGGAGAACAGGTAGTTCACGGTGATGATGGGAAGGTACCAGTTGGATATGCTCAGATAATCAATTGCATAGGGGATCAGGTTGTCGGTCACTCCGAGAGCGCGGAGGATCGGCTCAAGGAACAGGATCCTCACCAGCGCGAAGCCGCAGCCGAAAAGAAACAATACAAGGGAGATGGAGGTGAAACTCTTTTTTGCCTGCTCGGTGCGTCCTTCACCCATCTGGGTGGCGCAAAGAACGGATACGCCGCACAGCATGCATGCCACGGCGTCAAGGATCATGAAGAGGGGGTGGCACAGGCTGAATGCAGCAAGTGCGTCCGTCCCGACATAACGGGACAGGAACAGGCTGTCGTCCAGAGTCTGGAACATGGACAGCGCGAACTGGGTGATGACGGGAAGAGATACGAATTTTGCAAGTCCCGCCAGGGAATAGTCTTTCCCTATTGTTTTTACTTGGGTATTTTCCACGGATTTTCCTCACTATTCGTTACGACAAAAAGTCATCCATAAAATTGCGAACAGTGGGATTATACAGAGCAAAAATGAGGAAAGTCAACGCAGTTAAAAAAAGATTGGCTTCTTTCTCAAAACTCCCGCTCCAGGCGTGTTTTCTCTTGTGCATGTCAACTATGTTAAAGCAAAAAATGGACCGTGTCGGTCCTCTGTATTCCGTCGATGTTCAGGAACCTCCGGCTGTCTCCGAGAGCCGGAACTCCCTGGGCGTGCAGCCGTGTACCCGCTGAAACAGACGGTAGAAGAAACTGAGGTTCTCATATCCGATGTTCCGGGCGATCTCATCAACGGTGAGCCTTGTGTTTGAAAGAAGGAAGCATGCCTGGTTCAGCCGCTTTTCCTCGAGAAGCTGTTTGAATGTCTTTCCGGTCTGCTTCTTCAGGATCCGGGACAGGGTGTACACGTCCATCTTCCGCGAAGCGGCGAAGGAGGAGAGGGAGGCGGAACGGTAATTGGCATCGATCTCCCGAAGCAGCTCCATGGTGATCTGACGGTCGAAGGAGCGGTCCGAGATCCGGAGTTCGGAGGCGTGATTGATCAGGGAGAGGAACAGAAGCCCCATGGTGATCTGGTTCATGCTCCGCCGGTTCGGTTCTTCTTCCAGGAGGTTCCAGATGATATTTTCCAGCAGGTTCTGGACCGGAACGATCCCGTTGGCGTGGAAGTAGAGGTAATTCGACTGCAGGTCGTCCTCGGTGAGACAGCTGATGATGAAATCCCTCAGCGCGTTGTCCTCTGCGCCGATCATACGGAACGCCTCGTCGAAAAACTGGGGAAGGATCATGAAGTTGACCGCGATATCGTCTTCTCCTGCAGGGAAGATCTCCTGTGCAGCGTGCTGATTGAGAAAAAGGAGGTCTCCCTGCTCAAGACGGATCGTCTCCCCGTCGATGACGTGTGTCGTCGATCCCTGGACCATGTAGATGAATTCCACATAGTTGTGTGTATGCTTCGGAAAATGGACGAACCGGGTATGGGGACGGAAATCGATGAGCTTTCCGTTCTTCAGGACCCGGGCAGAATCGATCTCGGTGCTCTTCTCATCGCTGTAATAGAGACTGCGGTCGATGACGCGGCCTCCTGCAAGGATGTCACGCTCTTCCGGGGTAATGGGCTTCAATTTTTCCAATAGGACAGGATTCATGCCCTAATTATAGCCTTATTCTGCAAGAAAGGACAGTATTTTGATAAAGTAAGAACATTTCGCGGTCGAGGCGGGAACGATATCATTAAATCACAACAATATGATCACGAAGAAGGAGTACAATCATGTCCGTCGAAAGTCGTTATCTGGAAGCAAAAGAGATGTACCGCAGCATCGGTGTCGACACCGATAAGGCATTGGAAGAACTGAAAAAGATCAAGGTCAGTATGCACTGCTGGCAGGGAGATGATGTTGTCGGGTTTGACAGCAAGGGACCTCTCACCGGCGGCATCCAGACTACCGGAAATTATCCCGGAAAAGCTCGCACACCGGAAGAACTGATGGCGGATATCGATGAGGCGCTGAAACTGATCCCCGGAAAGCACAAGATCAACCTTCACGCTTCCTACGCCATCTTTGATGAGGGAGAGTGGGTCGACAGGGACAAGCTGGAGCCGAAGCATTTCCGCAGATGGGTCGAGTTCGCGAAGGAACGCGGCCTTGGCCTGGACTTCAATCCCACCTGCTTCTCTCATCCTCTCAGCGAGGACGCCACGCTCAGCAGCGAGAAGGAAGATGTGCGGAAGTTCTGGGTCGACCATTGTATCGCATGCATCCGGATCAGCGAGTATTTCGCAGAAGAACTAGGACAGCCCTGCATGATGAATATCTGGATCCCGGACGGATTCAAGGACATTCCGGCGGACCGCACAGCCCCGAGAGCAAGGCTGAAGAAGTCCCTCGATGAGATCCTGGCTACTCCCTATGATCACGACAAGGTCTATGTCACGGTGGAGAGCAAGGTGTTCGGGATCGGCGTGGAGAGCATGACCGTGGGAAGCCACGAGTTCTATATGAACTATGCCGCAAAGAACGACTGCCTGTGCCTGCTGGATACCGGTCACTTCCATCCCACCGAAGTCGTAAGCGACAAGATCTCCTCCATGCTCCTCTTCTACGACAAGATGGCTCTCCATGTGAGCCGCCCCGTTCGCTGGGACAGCGACCACGTCGTCCTCTTTGACGATGAGACACGCGAGATCGCCAAAGAGATCGTGCGCGCCGGTGCGGACCGCGTCATGATCGGACTGGATTTCTTCGATGCCTCCATCAATCGCATCGCGGCGTGGGTCGTAGGAATGCGCGACATGATCAAGTCCCTTCTGTACGCGGAGCTTCTTCCGAATAAGGAAATGGCCGAACTTCAGAATGAGCGCAATTTCTCCAAGCTGCTCATGATGAGCGAGGAGATGAAGAGCATGCCTTTCGGCGATGTATGGAATTACTATCTGGAGTCCATGGGCGTTCCCACGAAGTGGTACGGTGAGGTGGAGCGCTACGAAAACGAAGTTCTTTCCAAGAGAGGTTAAGAAAATGCTGAACAGCAAAGTGGTCAAGGATTTTACCAAACTCTGTTCCGACGGATTTGCCCAGGGATGGCATGAGCGCAACGGAGGAAATCTTTCCTACCGTATGACTGAAGAGGAAGTGGCGCAGCTGAAGGATCAGTGGAACGAAGACGCGCAGTGGCGGGAGATCGGCACCGAGGTCAGGGATCTCGCCGGCGAGTATTTCATGGTGACCGGAAGCGGGAAATACATGCGGAACGTGGAACTGGACTTCGCGGACAATGTTGCGGTCATCCGTGTCGATGAGACCGGGACAAAATACAAGATCGTGTGGGGACTGACCGGCGGCGGAAGGCCGACGAGCGAGCTTCCCACCCACCTGATGAATCTCGAAGTGATCAAGGCGAGAGATCCGGAGCTCCGGGTCGTGTATCACGCCCATCCGGCGAATACGGTCGCTCTGACTTTCGTTCTTCCTCTGGATGACGAGATCTTTACGAGGGAGATCTGGGAGATGGAGACCGAATGTCCTGTCGTTTTCCCCCAGGGGATCGGCGTGGTCGAATGGATGGTACCCGGCGGAAGGGAGATCGGCGTCCGGACCAGTGAGATCATGAAGACGAAGAATGTCGCGGTCTGGGCTCATCACGGAATGTTCGTCTGCGGACATGATTTCGACGAGACTTTCGGACTGATGCATACGGTGGAGAAGAGCGCTGAGATCCTCGTCAAGGTGATGAGCATGACCAATGTGAAGCGCAACACCATCCGCCCGGATGATTTCCGCGCCCTGCAGGGACCCTTCGGGATCACACTGGATGAGCGCTTCCTGTATGAGAAACAATCGGATTTGATCGGAGAAAAATAATGAGATACTGCCTGGCGATCGATATCGGCGCGTCCAGCGGAAGGCATATCGTAGGCTGGATGGAGGACGGTGAGCTGAAGACTGAGGAAGTCTTCCGTTTTCCAAACGGCGCCAAGGAACAGGACGGACACCTCATCTGGGATATGGAAGAGATGCTCGGATATGTGCGGGAAGGGATCAGTAAAGCCCGGGAGCGGTATGAGATATCCTCTCTCTCCATCGATACCTGGGGCGTGGACTATGTCCTGATGAAGGGAGACGAGGAAGTTCGTCCCGTGTATGCCTACAGGGATCACCGCATGGATGAGGTGGTTCCCAAAGTGCATGAAAAGATCCCCTTCGAGGAGCTTTATTCCATTGCGGGATGCCAGTTCCAGCCATTCAACAGCATCTATCAGCTCTACGCGGATAAGCTTGCGGGGAGACTGGAGGGAGTGACCGACTTCCTCATGATCCCGGAGTATCTGATGTACAAGCTGACAGGTGTGAAAAAGAAGGAATTCACCAACGCCACTACGACCGGAATGATCGACCATGAGACGCTGGAGTACAGCGAAGAGATCATTAGCAGGCTTGGACTGCCTAAGGAACTGTTTCCGAAACTGGATCATCCGGGAGACGCCGCGGGCACCTATGAGGGGATCGACGTTGTTTTGTGCGCCACACATGACACCGGAAGCGCCGTAGAGGGGATCCCGATGGAAAAAGGGGAGATGTATCTTTCCAGCGGCACCTGGTCTCTGCTTGGTGTACGGACAGATAAGCCCATTACGGACGCGGGAAGCATGAAGGCGAACTATTCCAATGAGGGCGGAGTCGGTTACAACCGCTACCAGAAGAACATCATGGGAATGTGGCTTCCCAATGAACTGAGAAAAGAGCTTTGTCCCGACAAGCCCTTCGGAGATATCGTGGAAGAGGCGATGGCCAGTTCCTACGATGAAACACTGGATGCCAATGATGCTTCTCTTCTCTCTCCTGAGAGTATGAAAGAGGCCTTCGACTCGCTTCTGGATACGAGACCTGCCTCTGTCGGAGATTATTTCCGCTGCGCGTACCGCTCCCTCGCCATAGGTTACAGAAAAGCGATCGAGGAATTGGAGCGAAACACCGGCAAAACATACAAAAAACTGTATGTGGTAGGCGGAGGAGCAAAAAACGCCTTTCTGAACCGCCTTACTGAAATGGAGACAGGAAAACAGGTGGTGGCGCTTCCCATTGAAGCGACTGCGCTTGGCAATCTGAAGGTTCAATTGGACCGCAGGTGAACTACTTATGACTGGAAGTCACGAGCTTCCTGTATCTCAGGCAAAAATCGT
>CAZRGP010000054.1:0-8465 GCA_964599695.1 uncultured Faecalibacterium sp. | reverse complement strand
TGGTGTGCTCCGCGTTAGATATAGTTTGTCTTTATTCTTAACTTAATGACATTGGTTTGAAAGCACGGGTATTCTCGCCTGACTAATAAAAATAATTGCATTCATGAAAATAAAGGAAATATATAAGAATATTATGGGCAGAGCCGATTCCTTGCTTAAGGGATGCGTTCCGGTGCTGACGGTGTCGCTTCTGCCGGTGTGTCTGGTCTACTGTGAGGTCGTCCTTCAGATGACCGGAACGGTCATGAACGGGAAGCAGCGCATCGGCGGCATCATCCTGATCGCGGCCGGATGCGGCCTTGTGCTGGAAAGTCTGGCAGGATCGCTAAGAAGCGCAAAGGCGGGAAACGGAGTGAGGATCGCTGTGTCTGAGATCTCAGCGGTCTGGTTCCTCGTGGGGTATTTTACCGACAACTCCTACCGTGTCTTTATGGATCCCGCATCGATCCTTGGCGGAGTGAGAGGCGTGGTAACCGAGTTCGGGGGAACCCTGCTCACTATCGTGACATCGGGATTTCCCATGATCCTTCTGTATCATCTGCCGCTGGTCCTGTGGCTTCTTCAGGGAAAGAAAAGAAGAAGCAGGGAGACCCGGTCCGTCGCCGGGACAGCAGTCCTTCTGCTGTCCGGTGTCCTTGCGGCAGCGGTGGGGATCTTCTCTTTTCTGGCGGATCAGGACGCGAAAGCAAAGATGACCACGGATTACAACTACGATACCTCTGTGAGAAGCCTCGGGCTGATCACTTCCACTGTTCTGGATACCCGTTACATGGCATTCGGAAATCCGTACGAGAGCGTCTTCGTCGATCCGGACGGCAGTGAGCAGACCTCTGCGGAAATAGAGGAGACGGAGCCTGCCGGATCCGGTGAGCCGGTCAAGACATATGACAGGAACGTAATGGATGTTGATTTCGACACGCTCATAGCGGAGACGAATGATGCCACGCTGAAGGGGATCTATTCCTATCTCTCCAAACAGCCCGGTTCCTATCAAAACGAATATACCGGTAAGTTTGAGGGGAAGAACCTGATCCTCATCTGCGCCGAAGCGCTTGCAAAAGAGGTGATCGATCCCGTTCGGACACCGACCTTATACCGGCTCGCGACGAAAGGCATCGTATTCGAGGACTATTACCAGCCTGCCTGGGGAGGAAGCACCTCATCCGGGGAGTTTTCATTCCTCACGGGGATCATCCCCGTGGAAGCGGTGAGTTCGGTGACCAGCGTCATGGGCCATGATCTCCGGTTCACCCTCGGGAACCAGCTGAAGGAGAAAGGGTATTATACCGCCGGGTATCACGACGGCGAATACACCTATTACGACCGGCATAAGACCCACCGGTGGTTCGGGTACGAGAACTGGATGGGACGGGGGAACGGCATGGAACAGGGCTGTCCGTTCAGCTGGCCGGAAAGCGATGAGGATATGTTCCGCTATACGCTTCCCATGTATATCAACGAAGATCATTTCAACATCTATTACATGACCATCAGCGGCCATGCCAACTACAGCCTGGACGCCAACGCAATGTCTGAACGCAACTGGGAGGTCGTGAAGGATCTGAGCTACACCTATGCGGTCAGGTGCTATCTTGCCGCGAACCAGGAACTGGAAAAAGGTCTGACCTATCTGGTGGAAGCTCTGGAAGAAGCAGGGAAAGCGGACGATACGGTCATTGTCATCACAGCGGACCATTACCCCTACGGGCTGGAGGACAGCACGGCGTGGGCCACTTCCGGTGACTGCCTGGCGGATCTGTACGGATACCCCGCGGACAGTTTCCCTGCCAGGGATCACAACGCGCTGATCATATGGAGCGGCAGCCTGGAAGAGGAGGAGCCCGCTGTCATAGAGGGTCCCACCTACTCGCTGGATATCGTGCCCACTCTCTCCAACCTCTTCGGTCTGGAGTATGATTCCCGTTTTCTTGTCGGAAGGGACGTGTTCTCCAACTCCAGTCCTCTCGTGGTGTGGAAAGACCGTTCCTGGATGACCACGATGGGATATTACGACGGGACACGGAACGTCTTTACCCCCAATGAAGGCGTCTCGGTCAGCGATCAGTATATCGAGACCGTAAAGGCGATCGTTCAGAACAAATTCGCGTACAGCAGGGCCTTCCACAACTATGATCTCCTGCGGCTCGTGTTCGCGGAAGAAAACTGAATTTTGAGAAAAATGAACAGAAAATTGCCGGCTCATTTGGTGATTATTACCTATGAAGCCGGCTTTTTATCGGCATCAGATAGGCAAAGTGTTGAAAATATTGCGATATGTGCGTTATACTGAACGGAGAAAATGCGCTTTACAGCGCAATAGCGGCAAAGGATCATTATGAGAGAAGAGATCATTCCAATAGAGAATTTCCGGGTCGGTGTGAAGGCGGATACCTGGCAGGACGCTGTGAGAGCGGCCGGGCAGGTCCTCATTGACAGAGGCAGTATCAAGAAGGATTACGTGGATGAGATGATCCAGGCTGTCTACGATCTCGGACCGTATATGGTGCTGATGCCGAACTTCGCCCTTGCGCACGCGGAACCCGGCCCTTCCGTTCTGAAGGATGACATGTCTTTGATCCTTCTGGAAAAACCGGTGGAGTTCCATTGCGAGAACGATCCCGTTTCGGTGATCCTCTGCGTTGCGTGTGTCAACAGGGACAGCCACAGGGAAGCGCTCACCAGGGTCGCGGACGCTCTGATGGATGACGCCATCTACGACAGGCTGGCCGGAGCGAAAGATGTGGAGGAAGCGTACAGGATCCTTCACGGTGAAGAATGAGATCATACGGGTGAATACCGTCTGATATAAAAATGCTGAAAACAGTTAAAGGAGGGTTAACAATGGGGGAAGAACTTAGAATTCAGGCAGTATGCGGTTTCGGCTGCGGTTCATCGCTGTTCCTCAGAATCAAGATCGACAAGGTATTGAAGGAGAACGGCCTGACTGCCAGGACATTCTGCGGTGACGTAGGGACTGCTGCTTCGACGCCCTGCGACGTGATCTTCTGTTCAGATGAGATCGCGGAGCGCTTGGAGACAAGGGCGACGGTTCCGGTCGTACGCATCAAGAACTTCCGCGATGAGGCGGAAGTGAAAGAGAAAGTTCTTGAGTTTTATTCGACACTCAAAGATTAGAACTATTTGGAGGAATATTTTTTATGAATCCGATTCTTGACTTTATTATCAACCAGGTTTTTGGACAGGGTGCAATCTTTATCTCCCTGATCGCATTAGTCGGTTTGATCCTTCAGAAGAAGGAAGTCTCCGAGATCGTCCGCGGCACATTTATGACGGCTATCGGTTACTTCGTTCTCACCCAGGGAAGCTCGATGATCCAGGGTGCTGTTGTTGACGTAGGCAACGCCTTCAGCACACTTATGAATTCTCCGGCTCCCGGCGACTCAGTGGACATCGGAGGCCAGTACGGCACACAGATCGGCCTCGTTATGATCATCGGTTTCGTGATCAACCTTCTGGTCGCACGTTTCACAAAATTTAAGACCGTCTTCCTTACAGGACATATGCTTTACTGGTTCCCCTATGTCTTCGTCGCAGCCGGCGTTGACGCAGGTCTGAGCGGTGTAGGTCTGGTCATTTTCGCCGGACTCTTCACAGCAGTCTACATGGTAGTCGCTCCGAACCTCATGCTCCCGCTTGTAAAGAAGGTCACCGGTGACGAGAGCTTCTCACTGGCACACCCGACGACCCCTCTGTCCCTCGTTGGCGCTTGGGTCGCAAAGGTGACCGGCGATCCGAAACAGAGCACAGAAGACATCAAGTTCCCGAAAGCCTTGAACTTCTGCCGTGAAGTTTCCATCATCTGCTCCATCGTCATTCTTCTCACCTATATCGTCATGGCGATCCTGCTTGGCGGAAATGCGGATGCGGTCCTGTTCCAGGGAACAAAGCCCTTCGTATATTTCTTCAACAAGACCATGACCTTCGGTGCTGGCGTTACCGTCATGCTCCTCGGTGTCCGTATGCTGATCGCTGAGATCGTTCCTGCATTCACAGGTTTCTCCGAGAAACTTGTCCCCGGCGCGATCCCCGCTCTCGACTGCCCGACACTCTTCCCGTTCGGACCGAACGCAAACGTTCTCGGCTTCCTCTGCTCCTTGGCAGGAAGCATCGTTGCGATTCTGATCTTCAACCCGACCGGATTGTTCGCAAGTGTCGTTGTACCGCTTGCATTTACCTGCTTCTTCGAAGCTGGTACCGCAGCTATCATCGCCAATGCATATGGTGGTGTCCGCGGCTGCGCGATCGCGTCCTTCGTCAATGGTATCCTCATGGTCCTGCTGGTAGGCTTCGGCTCCCACTTCTTCATGAACACCATCAACAACTGGATGCTGGTCTTCGGCGGAAACGACTTCTCTCTCTGGGGCATCATTGCCGGTGCTCTCGCGAGACTCATTGCATAAAGCATGAGCTGTTGGTACCCCCAGGCTTCTTCAACTGTTTCAAGACCGCCGGTCCTCCGGCGGTCTTTTTCTCGGTTTGCGAAAACAGGGGTGATATGATATATTTCTCTTGTATTTTCGGAAGGGAACCGTCGGTTTATGCTGAGACCTTATCTAGAAACATTTCGCAGATACCGGTATCTCCTTGTATGCCTCGTCGACAGGGACTACAAGGTGAAATACCGCCGTTCGGTCTTCGGGATCCTCTGGAGCATGCTCAATCCGATCATGATGATGATCATACTCAACGCGGTGTTCTCCAGGGTCTTCCGCGCCGATATCGAGAATTTTCCCGTATATCTGCTCACCGGACAGCTGGTGTTCTCATTCTTTAACGAGGCATCCAGCAGCGCTATTTTTTCAGTGGTGGAAGCTTCCGCGCTGATCAAGAAGATCTATGTGCCAAAGTACGTATTTCCTCTGGAAAGAGTTCTTTTCGGCTTCGTGAACATGGTCTTTTCACTTTCCGCGCTGATCATTCTTATGATCATCCAGCGGGTAAAGGTTACGGCTGTGACCCTCCTTTTCCCGCTCCCGCTGATCGCCCTTTTCCTCTTCACGTGCGGATGGAGCTTCCTGATCTCCGCATTGTGCGTGTATTTCCGTGACCTGAAACACCTGTATTCGGTCCTGATGACGGCGTGGATGTATATCACTCCGATCATGTACCCCATTGAATATCTCTCCGGCAGCTGGGTATACAAGATCGTCATGCTCAATCCGCTGACCTGGTATGTGCAGTATTTCCGGCAGGTGGTCATGTACCACGAACTGCCCACGCTGGAGATGAACCTGGTATGTTTCGGCGAGGCGTTCCTGATGATGATCATCGGACTGCTGTCCTTCCGCAAGCTGCAGGACAAGTTCATTCTTCATATTTAAGGAGGCGGGCATGGAAAAGGATATCATGGTCTCCGTGAAGAATGTCTCCATGGAGTTCAACATGTCGACCGAGAAGGTCGACAGTCTGAAAGAATATACGATGCGCCTTCTGAAAGGCCAGCTGTTCTTTGAATCGTTCTGGGCGCTCAAGGACGTGTCGGTGGATGTGCACAGGGGAGAGACCCTGGGCATCGTAGGAAACAACGGAAGCGGAAAGAGCACCCTCCTTAAGATCATCGCCGGCGTCATGAAGCCTACCAAGGGCAGTTCGGAGGTGTACGGATCCCTGTCTCCCATGATCGAGCTCGGCGCGGGATTCGACCCGGACCTCACCGGCAGGGAGAATATCTTCCTCAACGGTGCGATCCTGGGACACAGCAAGGCTTTTATGGATTCGGTGTATGACGAGATCGTGGACTTCTCTGAACTCGGGGCGTTCATTGACACCCCGCTGAAGAATTACAGTTCCGGAATGCAGGCGAGACTGGCTTTCGCCACATCGACCGTGGTCAAGCCGGAGATCCTCATCGTGGATGAGGTGCTGGGCGTCGGTGACTTCCGCTTTCAGGAGAAGTGCGAGAAGAGGATCCGGGAACTGATGAGCAACAACACTACCGTCATCTTCGTATCCCACTCCATCGATCAGGTGAAGAGGATCTGCCGCAGGGCGATCTGGCTCAACAAAGGAGTCCTGATGATGGACGGACCGGTCGAGGAAGTGTGCGAACGGTATCTGAACGAATCCAGGTGAATGGTACGATCAAACAAACGCGCGGGGAGCATTCCCCGCGCGTTGTCATATCTGTATATAAGGTTCAGATGAGGCCGCAGCGCTCCTTGAGTTCCAGGATCCGGAGGACGCTCTCATTCAGCCTTTCCTCCGATATCTCGCCGGACTGCACCGCGCTCAGCACGCCTTCGAATGCCTCCCTGTAATCGTAGGGCATCAGAAGGATATCGGATCCCGCGTTGAACGCAAGAACGGCTGCTTCGGAAGAGGAGTAGGCCTTCTCGATCGCTCCCATAGCCAGGGCATCCGTGATGATCAGACCCTGATACCCGAGCTCACCGCGAAGCTTTTCGGTGATCAGTTCATAGGAAAGGGAAGCGGGAAGTCCGTCCGAGGTAATGTTGGGCAGCGTGAGATGGGCTACCATGATCATATCCGCGGTGTCCATGTTCTCGCAGAACGGTACCAGTTCGGTGTCCAGGAGCTGATCCCAGGTCTTCAGGACGGCGACATATCCGTCATGGGTGTCTCCGCTGACATCCCCGTGTCCGGGGAAGTGCTTGATGCATCCCGCGACTTTTTCCGAGTGCAGACCGTCCAGGAAGGAGGAGACCATAGAGGAGACGAGTTCCTTGTCGCTTCCGAAGGAGCGGTTTCCGATGACGATGTTCAGCGGGTTGGAGTTGATGTCCGCCACAGGGGCAAAGTCGAGGGAGAATCCGAGATCATGGAGATAGCCGCCGATATAAGCGCCGGCATCATAAGCCCGGCCGCTGTCCCCGGTAGCGCCGATATCCCCCATGGGACCGGCATTCCGGATCCCGAAGCTGTCGGTGCGGGCGATCCTGGAAACGATGCCGCCCTCCTCATCCACTGCATAAAGAAGCGGTATGTCGGATGCGGAAGAAAGCGTGTCCATATATCTTTGGAGACCGTCAGGATCTGTGAGGTTCTTGCCGAAGAATATGATCCCTCCTGCCGGATAACGGCTCAGGTCCCGGGTCATGGAATCGCTTGCGGAAGTTACGCCGTAATCGTAGGAATCGTTGACCTGATCCGGGGTGAGACCGGGATCCAGGCTGTCCGGACGGATCAGGAACAGCTGGCCGACTTTCTCCTCAAGGGTCATCTCCGAAAGAAGCACCTCTGCCCGGGAGAGGGGCTGAGGATCCTGACTGTCATCGGTGTCCTCAGACGGAGCAGGAACATCCTCACTTTCGGAAGGGGTCTCATCCTGGGAAGGGGAAGGAGTGTCAGGAGTTATGGGTGTGCTGTCGTTCTGCGAACCGCATGAAACGAGCAGCAATGCCAGAAAAAGGACCAGTGCAAGTATCTTTTTCAAATGTAGGCCTCCAGTTTAGTTTTTTTAAAAAAGCGCCGGTGTCTTTTCCGGCGCCGTGATTTTCTGTCAGAGAAACAACTTTTCCGCCGTCCTGGCCGCGCCGTCCTCCTGATTCGTGTATTCCGTGATCAGATCGGATGTCTGTTTCGTGATATCGAAGCCGTTTATCATGGCAACGGACAGTCCTGCGGTCCTCAGGATCGGCAGATCGTTTTCGCTGTCACCGAATACGCAGCACTCCTCAGGCCGGATCCCCAGCCTGGATGTGAGCATCTCCAGTGCGGCAGCTTTGCTGATGTCGTTGGTCTGCACTTCCATGAGGTTGAAACCGGAAGACTGGTAGTGCAGTTCCGGATGCTTCGCGAACCAGGGTTCCATGAGGCGGAATTGTTCGAGGTCGTCAAACCAAAGCATCGGTTTCATGACCGTGCCGTCTGCCACGCGGGCGAGCTCCTCCGCCGGTACAGGGGTAGGTTCGGGGAAAAACACGTCCAGGTCCTGAGCCCGGCGGTAGTTCCCCATGTAGGTGTCAAAGTACTCGAGATCGCAGGAAGTGTACAATGTTCCGTGCGCATCCAGGGAGAAGCGCAGCCCGAAGCCCAATGCCGTGTCGAGCATCTCGACCAGCGTATCCTGGGGAAAAGGACGCAGGAAAACAGCGTGTCCCGGTGCCTCCCCTGCCGGCCCGATCTCCGCGCCGGCACAGCCGATGGAGAGCGTATTGGTGCGCAGCCCTACCGGCTTCAGAAGAAAGCCGAGGGAAGTGAGCGCGCGTCCGGTAGAAAATCCCACATAGTATCCCTTATCCTGCAGGGCGTTCAGAACGTCCGCGGAGTAGCGAGAGATGAAAGTGGGGTGCGCGTGCATGAGGGTGCCGTCCAGGTCAAACAGCACACAGCGGATCTTCTTCAGTTTTTCTTTCAGCAAAATATCCATAACAAAAGAATTATACGTACAAACGACAGGAGTAGGCAAGACGAAAAAACAGCCGCACAGTAATATGTACCCCAAATCCTGGACATTAGAACAATAAGATTTAGGTACTCATGGA
>CAZRGP010000053.1:0-9254 GCA_964599695.1 uncultured Faecalibacterium sp. | reverse complement strand
CCGAACGGCATGTACGGTGGTGTGAGAGGGGCTACAGGTTAGCCCCTACTCGATCCGGGCGTCTTGTCAGAGGGGCGGTTCTCATACTACAATTGAGACATCGGAAAACAACCGAAGAATGCTGTTGAACCGGGAGGTTTTGTATGCAAGAGACTTTTATCCTGATGCTGATCTTCAGCGCGGCGCTGCTGGTGTCCGCATTCTCCCTGTATCGCAATAAGAATCCCAAGCAGTCCGTCTTCTTTGCTCGGTATCCCATCGACAAGATGACGGATGAGAAGGCGAAGAGATTCGCGGAAAAGACGGCGAAGGGAGTTGGCCTGATCGGGATCGTGACAGCAGCTGCATGCGGGGTCGGACTGCTGTTGAATGGTACGGCCGGTGCGATCCTTCTGATCGTGGGGAACCTGGCTGCCCTTTTCGCGGTCGGGAAATATCTCAAAGACTGAAAACACAGAAAAAAGAAGCGCAGCATCCGGGGAATGAGGGACCCCGTATGTCCGCGCTGAGTGAATGAATGATGAGGAATATGGAAAAGAATACACGTACCGGTCAGGAAGAGAGATGGTTCTCCGTCTTCCTGATCTGTTTCTGGATCACCGCTTTCTTTTCGGAGGGAGCTTACGCAAGTTATCTGACTTCGCTGGGATACGGGGAGGCTCTGATCGGCAGGGTCATGTCCTCGCTTGGACTGGCAAGTCTTTTTTTCATGCCGGCAGGCGGATATCTCGCCGACCGGTTCTCCAACTACCGCGCGCTCACAGCGGTGTGCGTGTGCATCGTCGCTTCCATGATCTGGCTGGTGTGCTGGAAGCCGTCGGTCACGGTGGTCTATATTTTCACGGTCATCGGGATCGGTGCCTCCAGGGTGCTGGAGGGGTTCCTGGATTCCTGGATCGGCAAGATCTCCAAGGAGGAGAAGGAGCTGGACTACGGCAAGATCCGGAGCTCCGGATCCATCGCCTACGCGATAAGCGCCCCCATTCTGGGAAGGCTGTTCTCCCGTGTGGGATACATCACCGCGGGATATACCGCCGTCATCATGGCTCTCATCAGCCTGTTCGCGGCGTATAAGCTGAGGAACCCCGTTCTCACCGAGGGAAAGGAGAAGGGACCCTCCCTGCGGGAGACCGTCCGTTATCTCCGCGGCAACCGGAAGTACCTGGCGTTCCTTATCTGCATGATGCTGATGAACGTCACGGCTCAGAGCTTCTACGGATTCATCGGCGTCCTGGTGGAGAATATCGGCGGAGATGTGGAGAACCTTGGGATCTACTACTTCATCCTCGCTTTCCTGGAGTTCCTGGTGGTCCGCAACTACTCGAAGATCACCGCGAAGATCGGACTGAAGAACACCATCGTCCTGAGCATGGTGGGCACCGCCATCAAGTCGGTGGCGCCGACGCTGGTGCATTCCATGGCTGGTTTTTACTGCTGCGCCGCCACACAGTGCATCTCCTTCGCGCTGTCCATGCCGTCGACGCCTGTCTACCAGGCAAGATATGTGGACAAGGAGTATCTGTCGACCGGTCTCCTGGTCACTACGACCTGCAGCACCGGACTCATATCCTTCCTCCTGTCCGCCACCTACGGGCAGGTCGCGGAGCGCATCGGGGTCGCCCTGATGCTGAGGTGGTTCAGTTTGTTCGCCCTTATCGCTGCTGTCCTCTTCTGGTTCATCGGGCCGAAGGATGAGACGGAAACAGAGACCTGAACGGGATCGGAGGAGAAAATGGCAAGGTACAGTTCAGGGGAACGGTTCCCCGAATTCACTTTTGATACCCATATGCGCAGCGGACGTACCGTGAGCGGTGCGCTGAAGGGAAAGACGGTGTTCTGGGTGCTGCGTTACATCGGATGCACCGTATGCCGCTACGACGTCCACCTCATCGCGGAAAGATACGGGGAGTTCCTGCAAAAGAACGCGCAGGTATTCGTGGTTATGCAGAGCGACTGCGCCCATGTGGAGAAAGATCTGAAGGAGTCGGACACCGTCCTTCCCTTTGAGATCATCTGTGACCCGGATGAGCGCATCTACCGCCTTCTCTCCGTTGATCCGGCAGGGAGCATGGAAGAGCTCCTCGGGGATCAGCTGGAACTCCTGAAGGAGAAGGGGGCGAAGGCCGCCGGGTGCGGGTTCTCCCACGGGGATTACGAAGGGAATGAGCAGCAGCTTCCCGCCATGTTCATCGTGGACGAGACGGGAACCATACAGTACGCCCATTATGCCCGGACGATCATGGATATGCCGTCGGTGGACGAAGTGCTGGAAATGCTGTGATTTTAAAAATGCAAAGAAGAATGCCGAAGCGCTGTATGCTCCGGCATTTCCTGTATAATGATGATAACGCGAAACTGCTCAGTCCGCGAAGTTGAAGGCGGAGTCCTCATCGCTGAGGTCCGCCAGGTTGGGATACCCTGTGATCTCCCAGCCGCCGTCCACAACGAGGGATGTGCCGTTGACATAGGAACTGTGCTCGGATGCCAGGAAGAGCGCGGGTTCCGCGATCTCATCCGGCTTTGCGGCGCGGTTGAGCGGGATCCTTTCCTTGAATTTGCCGTAGGTGACTTCGTCGTTGAGAACGTTGGTATTGATCGGTGTGGCGATCAGACCGGGCAGGATGGAGTTGACGCGGATGCCGTAGTGTGCAAATTCCAGCGCGGCGTTCTTGGAGAGCATCTCCACACCGGCTTTTGCCGCAACGTAGGCGGAACCGTAGATCATGGGAACGTGGGCGTTGAGGGAAGCGATGTTGATGATGGAACCGCCGTCCTTGTTGTTCTTCATGGCCCTCGCTTCATATTTCAGGCAGAGGAACACGCCGATGAGGTCCACGTCCAGCGTCTTTTTCCAGTCTTCCACATCCTGGTTGATGATCAGTTCGGTCTTGACGATACCCGCCACGTTGAACGCGAAATTCAGCTGACCGAAGGTATCCACCGCGGTCTGTACGGCGTTTTTGACGTCTTCTTCCACCGCGACATTTCCTTTAAAGCTGATCAGTTTTCCTCCGCATGCCGCGAGCAGATCCGCGAGACCGCTGTCGTTGAGGTCAAAACTGACCACATTCACACCTTCCTCCAGAAGATGCTCCACGATCGCCTTGCCGATACCGGAGCCGCCTCCGGTCACAAGAGCAGTTTTTCCTTTTAAACCTTTCATTGCAAGTGCCTCTCTTTCTGTTTGTTTTTAACCAATTTCAGCATACATCTATTTTCGTGACAGAGAAAGCAGATCGCCTGCTGAAAAGAAAACTTTAGCGATTTAAACAAAAAAAGACTTTGCGTGGGACCTGTATTTGCCAGGATACTGTCCCCCGGGATCCCGGGCGATGGCTCTGGACAACCCGGTGATCCTGGTGGACGAGCCGACCGCGAACCTCGATCTCAGCAACTCACAGGTGATCGCGGACATACTGAGATCTCTTGCGGCAGACCACAGGAAGCTGGTGATCGCGGTCACCCATGACCCGCTGCTCGCGGAGTGCGCGGACAGACGCCTGTTCTTAAATGGATTTGTACTTGAGGAGACTCCCGAAGAGGATCCGTAAGCCATTGTTTCTTCCAGGCATGGAACAGTCTCTTACTGAAAAAGAGCACAAAAAAAACTCTCCTGCCGATGCTGCTTCGGAGCAGACCGGTAAGAGAGTTTTGTTTTTTTGGTTATTGCGCTTCGCTGACGCCTACGATACAGGCAGCGCCTTCCGTCATATCGGACCTGGATGCGAGGGTAAAGCTGTTTTCAGAGCAGTAGAGGTAGACGAACTTACCAGCTTCAAGGTCGAGATACTCATCATTTTCAAGGATCGCTTCTTCAACAGTCTGAGGGATGTACCTGTAACTGCCATCAAACTGTTCGTCCAATACGTAGACTGTCCAGGTCACGTTTCCGTCTTTGGAAGCCTCATTCGCCTTGAAGTAATATCTTGCCGATTTTTTAACAGCGATCTCTACGAATCCTGCGTTATCGAAGCCGTCTTCGTTCGTGACGGTCATCTTTTCGCCTGTAAAGCCTTCTTCCCAGTCCTGTTCGTTCTCATCAGTGTCGGGAGCAGGTTCAGCGCTTTCTTCCGGGTCAGGAGTTGTTTCTTCAGATGGAGTGGAAGACTCTTCCTGCTGCGGATCCGGCTGAACGTCTTCCTCTGCAGGAGTTGTGCCGCATGCCGTCAAAGCGAAGATCAGTGCCAGCATCAACAATATGCTAAGTAGTTTTTTCATGTTTTTCCTTTCTTGATTTTGTCAACGCAGGACATGATACACCAGAATTGCGGCGGTGTCCATATTATCGGTCTTTGGTCATCTCCTTGTAGTACGGGCTGTGTGTTGTGGCGTCAAAACCGTCCAGGAGATATTCCTCAGGAATGTATTTGCTGTATTTCAGGTCCATAGTGTAGTTGCAGAAGATCTGCTCAGCGTAGATGATCCGGTCACCGTCCGTAAGAGCGTAAACAAATCCGTTATACGGGTCCGCGTTCACCGCGAGCAGTTCATAGGTGTGTTCCTCTTCGACGCAGTAGTACCCGATATACTCCGTCGAATCGTATTCCCGGAGACGGCGGACCTCCTTGTCATACTCTTCATCTGTGTAGTCCACGACAAGGTAACCGAGGAACTGAGCATCCCACGGATTGTAGTAGACCATTTTGTAGTCGATGACCTCCATCGATCCGGTGATCTCCCGGGGCCAGATGCTCTCGTCCATGCCCCACTTGATCCATTTGGTGTTATCTTCAGTAGCGGAGAAGGACATGCGTTCGGTATAGGTCTCATAATCGGTATACACTTCCGGTCTTGCCAGGAAGGAATCGAGCAGGAGAAGACCGACGGCTGCGGTCAGGATCACCATACGCAGCAGCGAAACGGCAAGGACTACAATAGCGACCGCCTTGATCACTTTCTGGGTCGTCTGGGCCTTGATCAGCCTTTCCAGTCTTCCCGTTACATACAGTGCGATAACTGCCATGACCGCCAGCGTGATGACCGAGAACAGCAGGGCAAGATCCGAGGAGGATCCCGGATCAGGTCCAGAATATCTGCTGTAGGTCTGGAATGCCACCGATATGCATGCGGCGATAAGGCCTGCGAAACTGATGATCTGCACTACGGTCAGCAGCTTGCTCTTTTCCGTCCCGGCATAGTCTGCCATCTTTCTGGCAACTTCCCGAGCCTCATCATTCATCATGTCGCTTTTCCTTTCTCCCTCGATGAGCTCCCGTACGTCAATCCCGTAGAAATCGGAGATCTCCACCAGCAGTGAGATATCAGGCAGATTCCGCCCGGTCTCCCATCTGGATATGGTCCTGGAACTGACTCCGAACCGCTCGCCTGCCTGTTCCTGTGTCAGGTTCTTTTCGTTGCGGAGCATTTTCAGGAATCTTCCTGTCTTTTGCTGATCCAAGGTATCTCCCTCCTTTCTTTCATCGTCCATCGTACGGGTCGCGGCGTTCTTTTTCCACGACACAAAGCGAGAGAAAACATTTTTTCCTGCCCGACACAGCGTGTCGGGGCAATTTTGCCTCTGTCCTCATCATATACGTCGTCTTTCGGTTTGGCAAATGAGCACCTCCGGATCGGCAGTGCAGCAAAAAGCTCCGGCACAGGCCGGAGCAGTGTGAAATGAGGATCAGTCGGATCCCAGGACGACCCGGCAGGGAAGTCCGCTGGATCCGATAAGTCGGATGGGAAAGGTGTACGCAGTCAGAGCGGCAGCGTCCTTCGGGACGCTGCTCATTCCGTACAGGTTCTCAATGACGAAAGCGCCACGGTCCGCACACCGCTGATCCGCGGGCGTGTGTTCCTTTCCGCGGCGAAGTCCGGCGAAATCCACTGCGATCAGGGAGACTCCGCGGTCCAGAAGGAGATCGATGAGGTCATTGGAGAGCTGGGGATGTTCCTTGTGATACGCGCGGAAACCGTACGGCACTCTCTCGCTGAAACCGGAACAGAATCCTGCGAAACATCCCTTTCTCAGAAGAGAGGTGTCGATATCCTCTGCTGTGATCTCCCGGTCCGCCGGGACCGATGTGACATCGAACAGAACGGCGGGGAGAACACAGTAGGAGAGGGGGAACTCCTTGTTCATGACATCGAAGTGGGTCCCCATATGTCCCTTCAGGACGATCTCCTGTTCCTTTCCCGCTTCCGCCATCATATCCCGCGTAAGGGGCAGCGTCACATCATAATACACCGGTATTCACCTCACATGGGAAGGACGCTAAACTCCGCGAGATTCTCTCTGGTGGAGATCTCATAGGGATTGCGGAAAGGCGCCACCGCGCCGAAATGGCGGTGCGGGTGGTCGATCTTGGCCTTGAAGGCGTTGAGAAGAACGTGATCCAGACCGGTGAGGGAACAAAGGCCGAAGTGCTCCTTCAGTTCCTCAGGGGAAAGGGTGATGGTGACGCTCCAGTATTCGCCGCGCTCATCCTCACCGGTTCTTCTTTCGCAGTCGTGGTCTGACACCGGATTTCCGTCTTTCAGCATGAGGCAGCGGTCCTTTGCGTTGCACGCGAAGGTCAGCACGGGAGAATCCGCGCCTGCACACAGGGAGACGGCCAGCAGGTCGTCCGTGTCGAGGAAAGTGTCGCCGCCTTCCGCTTCAGGCGTGGTGACGAAAGCGGTCAGGTCCAGGACCAGTCCGATCCCGGTGATCTCAGCGGCACGTACCAGCGCGTAGGGCATAAAGCTCCCGCTGGCGGGGTCGTACTCGCAGGTGGGGATCAGGGGAGTCATCTCATAGAAAAGTTTGTCTTTTATCACAGGTAAGGTATACATCGTTCTTCTTCCTTTTAATATTTTTTCATCCGCAGAAGCAGTTTGGTATAGATGGGGATCATCTCCGGCTCGGACTCGCTGCTGAGGATCTGTCCTTCGTTCCTCCAGCCCACGGCGGAGTTCTCATCCGCCTTGATGAATACCGGAGAGGCAGGATCCGCTTCAAAGAGATACGTGACATTGAAGTGCAGGTGGGCAGATACGATCTCTCCTCTTCTGACATGGGAAGGAACGCCCAGGACTTCGATGCTTACGGGACGGTCCGACAAGGGCCTCAGATCCGGCACGCTGGTCTCCTCCACCGCTTCCCGTCCGGCGACAGCAAAGAGGTCTCCGTCCCCGTCTGCGTGCCCGCCGATCCAAGCCCAGTGCTTGTAGATGTTGTGGAAGGCCATGAGGACTAGGGAACGGGAGGGATCGGTGATCCAGGCGGACGCCGTGAAGTGTCCGACGATATCCGAACGCAGGAGGGCGTCGTGGCCTTCTGACAGGTAGCGCAGGATCAGCTCCTTGTCTTTCTTCTCCCTTTCATCCTGCGGCGTGTAGTTCAGGATGGTGTTTTTTGCTGTGTCTGCTGAGGACATGCTGCGCCTCCCTTTCTTTTGTATGGTAACATGGTACACTTTTCCTCTTCTCCCGACAAGGGAGCGGTGTGCTGTTGAGGTTTGGAACGTTTTTTTGTATGATGGGGGAAGAAAAAAACAAGGAGTGAATGAACGTATGCGCAAGGAGATCTATTTTGCCGGAGGGTGCTTCTGGGGAACGGAAAAGGTGTTTCAGTCCCTGAACGGCGTGATCGAGACAACGGTGGGCTACGCCAACGGACATGTGGCGTCCCCGTCCTATGAGCTGGTCAAGAAAGGACAGACCGGTCACCGTGAGACGGTTAAGGTGGTCTATGATCCGGAACAGATCAGTCTTCGGAAACTGCTGAAGGCATATTTCCTCTGCATCGACCCCACTATCCGGGACGGTCAGGGAGAGGACATCGGGAGCCAGTATCAGACCGGTGTCTATTATGCCGATGAGGAGAGCGGGGAAGTAGTCAGGGAAGTGTTTGAAGAAAAAAGACGGGAGTACGACCCCTTCTGTGTGGAGATGTCTCCCCTCGGATGCTTCTATGACGCGGAGGAATATCATCAGGACTACCTGATCAAGAACCCGAACGGGTACTGCCACATCACCCATGCGGAGTACGAAGCGGTAAAACGTCTGAACGACGAGGAGTAAAAAAGTGTACACAAAAAAGAGACTGCCATGGCCGGATGTCCTCAGGGCACTGGCACTGTATGCCGTTGTGATGGCCCATCTGGGATCCTTTTCTCAAAGGATCTCTCTGTTCTGCTTCGGATTTGTCATGCAGCTCTTTTTCTTCATCAGCGGTCTTTTCGCGAAGACCTATACGAAACTGGAGTTCGGCCAGATGGTGCGCAAGGCAGCGCTCCACCTGCTCATTCCCCATGTGATCCTCAGCGCCGTAAATATTGCCTACGCCGCATACAAGCGGATCCCGGGATGGCAGGATTCCATCCTTCAGTGCGTGCTGGCGATACGAAACAGGATCCTGTATTCAACGCTCTGGTTCCTTCCGTGCCTGTTCGTCATGATCGTTGCCTACTGGTGTCTGTGCCGCCTCGTGAGACCTGCTTTGCTCCGGCTGATCCTTTGTGCTGCTGTCAGCCTGTGTTTCCGTATCTTTAAGGAGCCTTCCCAGTGGTTCTGGTCCGCGGATACGGCGATGATGTATATCTTCTACTTCTCCCTGGGAGACTGCATGTTTCCTTTCCTGAAGGATATCCCATCCTCTTCCGGAGCGGTATGGAAAAAGATACTGTTCGGTGCCGTCTCGGTCCTGAGCCTCATTCCGACCGTGGTGAGCTACTATGTGTATAATTCCACTGATCCGATGCTCTTCGGACGCCATTTAAGCATTCTGGATCTCATGATCTTTATGTTCGTAGTGTCCGTCTTCACGATCTTCGTGTTTGTGGGATTGTCTTTCATTCTGCAGAAAGCACGCCTGCTTCAGGATCTTGGCAAGAGCACGATCCTGCTTTTCGGAACGCAGGGGATCGCGGCGGATCTTTTCAGCTGGGTGCTATGGCAGGTAGGGATCACCTGGATCCCAAGATACGGCTGGCAGGCTCTTTTCATCGGCGCAGCAAGACTGCTGTTCTCATACCTCATATTCGCTGTTCCGTTCAATGCGCTGAAAAAAGCGCTGAAGAGAAATTGATGCTTTCAGTTTTTTTCAGGCAAGGTTGAAACGCGTTCGGATTTGTGGTTAAATTGTATTTGCTTTCGAATCCGTCCTTCAGCCGGACAGGGCACGTTTCCTGAGAGAGTAGGACCAGCCTCGAAACAAAAGTGCCGGTCTCACCTGACCGTATGATCGGAACACATCAGGAGCGCAACTTCAAAACTTAATAAAAATACACGTCTCCGTAGCTCAGCTGGACAGAGCACTCGCCTCCTAAGCG
>CAZRGP010000052.1:0-10470 GCA_964599695.1 uncultured Faecalibacterium sp. | reverse complement strand
TATTATCTGAATAGACTAGGCACTAGTTTGCGGGCGATTCATCCCATGTTTGAAAACACGGGCATTCTCGCCTAATTAGTAAACTACATCACAAAAAAGACGGAAGCGTTGCCGCTCCCGTCTTTTCGTTGGAAGAAAAATGTAATGAAAAAGTTTCTCTGTGTCTATGGTCGTTCAGGGATGCATTCCGCCGGGGCCGCCTGATGGTTGCTGACCGCCCCAGGCACCTCCGGACGGCGCTTCACCCGTGTTTCCCTGGCTGCCCCATCCGCCCTGCTGGCCGGGCATTCCGCCCATCATACCGCCGCCCATCATGCTATTGCTGATGGAACTCTGGAGCTGTCCGTTCCAGTATACGGTGCCGCCGGTGTAGGAGATGGTGCCGTCTGCGTCGAACGCGGATTGTCCGCAGATGTTGACCGTTCCTCCGGCGATGACGATATTGCCGTTACAGTCGATGGCATCGGTGTCGCCCTGGGCCATGGTGATGCTGATATTGCCTCCATTGATGGTGATGACCGGAGTGAGCGTTTCGGATTTCTGGCTTCCGTTGATCCCGTCATCCGAAGCAGTGATGCTGATGGTCCCGTCGTTGATGGTGATCTGGGTGGATTCAAGTCCTTCTCCGGCTTCGATGCTGATGGTGCCTCCGTTGATGGTTAGCGTCTCATCGGAACGGAGTCCGTCGCCTTCACTTCCCGCGTTGAGGACCAGTGTCCCGGAATTCACGGTGAGGTTGGTGTCCGCCTTGATGCAGGTGTCCGCGGAATTGACAGTGAGCGTTCCGTTTCCCTCGATGACGAGGTCCACATCACTGCTGATAGTCTTGGTGTCCGCTGCGGTGGAAGTCAGTGTGCTGTCTCCCACAAGGATCAGGGTGACCGACTTGGCGTTCTTGATCCGGATAACGGTGTCGGTGAGTTCTGCGGTGACGTTGTTCAGGGTGATCTCCACCGCGTTGTCGGTGTCGATGACCAGCGACTCGGTGAGCTTGCCGGTAAGGGTATAGGTCTCCGTGCTCCCCACGGTCTGAGCCTGAACGGTATCGGATGCGTTTTCTTCTTCAACTGCTGTATTCTCATCGGACGCGGTGTCCGCGGTCTCCTCAACGGTGGTGGAGGGCAGCAGTTCCTGAATGGACTCTGCCATCCCGCTGCAGGATGTGAGGGATGCGAGGATCAGGGCTGAAAGGGCAAGTGCTGTAAGTTTTCTCCACATGATAGTTACCTCCTTTTGTGGTGCTTTTTCTAAGGGTCATTCCCTTGTTGTGGCCTTATTGTACCCGGCCAACCTTAAAGCAACTTTAAAAAGAAAAATAAGGAAGAAAAATGTACTGTAAGTTTAAAATGAAGTCGACTTTAGATTAAACTGACTTAAATCAAAAGACCGTGAACTGATCATGTGGAAAGCTCACGGTCTTTTATACTGATAACATATTAATGCAGTGGGGATCCGGTTCCGGATATCTCTGGCGGCGATCACGGCTTCGCGATGAGATCGCTGAGTTTCTTTCCGTAGAAGAAGTCGTGGACCATGCTGTCGTATTCGGTCCACAGAGGAAGTGTCTGACAGATGTTTTTGCGGGGGCAGCTGTTGCTCTCCGCTGCGAGACACGCGACGGGGGAGAGTGTTCCCTCCATCAGTTCGATCACTTCGCCGACGGTGTATTCCTCCGGCTTGCGGCATAGACGGTATCCCCCGCCTTTTCCGCTGGAGCCCACAAGAAGACCGCCGGCGACCATGTCCTTCGCGATGATCTCCAGGTATTTCTTGGAGATCCCCTGGCGCTCGGCGATATCTTTCAGCGGCACATAGCCATCCGTCTCGTTCTCCGCGAGATCGATGAGGACCCGGATCGCGTACCGCCCTTTGGTTGAGATCATGTGCTTTTCCTCCTTGCCGGTCTTTTAACCTATTGTACCGCAGGGTAAATAGGTTTACAAGCAATATTCACCTATTGACACGGTAGGTAAATAGGTACATAATTTTCTTGCGCGATCTGCTTCATGCGGAAGGCGAACGGAATATCAGGAGGAAATATGTATGTCTGAAGACATCCTTACCATAAAGGAACTTGGCGTTTCGGTGGAGGACAAGGAGATCCTTCACGGGATCGACCTCAGGATCGGGAAAGGGGAGACCCACGTGATCATGGGACCCAACGGGGCGGGTAAGTCCACCCTGGCCGGGGCCCTGATGGGAAATCCCGCCTTTGAGGTCACGAAGGGAACCATGACATTTCTCGGGGAAGACCTGGGTGAGCTTTCGGTCAGTGAACGGGCGAAGAGAGGCCTCTTTCTGTCCTTCCAGAATCCGGTGGAAGTCCCCGGGATCTCCCTTGAGAATTTCATCCGCTCGGCGGCGGAGCAGCGCACCGGACAGAAGATCCGGATCTGGGAATTCCGCAAGGAAGTGAAAAAGATGCTGGAAACGCTGCAGATGGACAGCAGTTACGCCCAGAGGGACCTGAACGTGGGGTTCTCCGGCGGAGAGAAGAAAAAGGCGGAGATCCTGCAGATGCTCCTGCTGAAGCCCTCCCTTGCCATCCTGGACGAGACCGACTCGGGACTTGATGTGGACGCAGTCCGCACGGTCTCCCGTGGCGTGGAGGAGTTCCAGAAGGACAAGTCGGCGTCCCTCCTCATCATCACCCACAACGCCGCCATTCTGTCCGCTCTTCATGTGGACGCCGTGCACGTTCTGGTGAAGGGAAGGATCGCGGCGGAAGGCGGTCAGGAGCTCATCGACCGTATCGCGGCGGAGGGCTTCGCATCCTTTGAGGAGGAAGATGCATGACGGCGGAAAAGACCTATGTGCAGGACGTGGACCGCTCCTTCTACGACTTCCGCTATGAGGACAGGGACAACTACAAGGTGGAGAGCGGACTCACGGAGGAGATCATCCGTGAGATTTCCCGTGAGAAGAACGATCCGGAGTGGATGCTGCAGTTCCGTCTCAGGTCCCTGGAGATCTTCCACAGCATGGAGATGCCCAAGTGGGGGCCTTCCATCGAGGGACTGGACATGGACCACATCGTGACCTATGTGCGGCCCAACACCGAGAGGATGCACACCAGCTGGGACGAGGTCCCGGATGACATCAAAAATACGTTTGAGCGGCTGGGGATCCCGAAATCGGAGCGGGAGTCCCTGGCGGGCGTAGGCGCACAGTACGACTCCGAACTGGTCTACCACAACGTGAAGAAGGAAGTGGCGGAGCAGGGCGTCGTCTATACCGATATCGAGAGCGCCCTGAGAGGGGAATACGGGGATATGATACGGGAGCACTTCATGACGCTGGTGCCTCCCACGGATCACAAGTTCGCCGCACTTCACGGAGCCGTGTGGTCCGGCGGATCCTTCGTCTATGTGCCCTCCGGGGTGTCGGTGGAGATCCCGCTGCAGTCCTACTTCCGGCTCAACGCGCCGGGAGCGGGTCAGTTTGAGCACACCCTGATCATCGTGGACAAGGGGGCGGACCTCCATTTCATCGAGGGGTGCTCCGCTCCGAAATACAATGTGGCGAACCTCCACGCCGGGTGCGTGGAACTGTTCGTGCGGGAGAACGGAAAACTCCGCTACTCCACCATCGAGAACTGGTCCAAGAATATGTACAACCTGAACACCAAGCGCGCGCGGGTCGAGGCGGGCGGGACCATCGAGTGGGTCTCCGGTTCCTTCGGATCCCACGTGTCCTATCTCTATCCCATGAGCATCCTGGCGGGAAAAGGCGCCGGCTGTGATTTCACCGGCGTGACCTTTGCCGGGGCGGGACAGAACCTGGATACCGGGTGCAAGATCGTCCACGCCGCGCCGGACACCACCAGCCATGTGAGCACCCGGTCCATCTCCAAGAGCGGGGGGATCAGCACATTCCGCAGCGCTGTCGTGGTGACAGAAAAGGCTCAGGGGAGCAGGTCCTCCGTGTCCTGTGAATCCCTGATGCTGGATCCCATCTCCCGCTCGGATACCATTCCCGTCATGGACGTGAGGACCGACAAGGCGGATGTGGGACATGAGGCAAAGATCGGGAGGATATCGGACGACGCGGTGTTCTACCTGATGAGCCGCGGACTCTCCGAGGAGGACGCGAAGGCGCTGATCGTTAGCGGGTTCGCGGAGAACGTCTCCAAGGAGCTTCCGCTGGAATACGCGGTGGAGATGAACAATCTCATCCGCATCGAGATGAAAGGAGCGATCGGGTAATGGAAAAGATCCTCAACACGCCGATCGCTGAGACCTTCGGCTGGCTGCATGTCGGCGGCACGAAAGCGCAGGTTCCGGCCGTCTCCCGGAACGAGAGCATGGAACTCTCCCCGGGGGAGACGAGGACCGTCATCCTGCGGGACGGGGAGGATGCACTCTCCTTCCGCGCCAAACTGGGAGACGATGCCTGCCTGCACCTCGTTCAGATACGGGACGGGAAAACGCCCGGAACCGCGGTGAACGATGTCTCTGTCCGCTGCGGCAGGAACGCGCAGTTCCACTTGTACCGCGTGATCCTCTCCGGAGAAAAGACCTTCGACAACTGCTCCGTCACCCTGGAAGGGGACGGCAGCAGATTCTCCGCAGACGTGGGATACCGCCTGAGCGGTGAAGAAAACTATGATATCAACTGCGAAGCGATCCACCTCGGGAAGCGCACCGACAGCAGGATCACTTCCTCCGGAGTCCTGGCGGACCGGGCGGGAAAACTGCTGCGGGGAACCATCGACTTCCGCAGCGGGTGCGCTGGATCCACCGGTGAGGAGACGGAAGACGTGCTCCTCATGGATGAAACGGTGCGCAACCGCACCGTCCCCGTGATCCTGTGCGCCGAGGAAGATGTGGCAGGCAATCACGGCGCCACCATCGGAAGACCGGACGAGGGAGTCCTCTATTATATGGAGTCACGGGGGATCGGAAGGGAGGAAGCCTTTGAGATGCTGGCAAGGGCAAAGGTCGATGCCGTCATCGGGAAGCTTCCGGACGTCCGGCTGAGAGAAGAACTGAGGGAGGAACTGGGGTGAACGTGGAAAAGATCAGAAAAGACTTTCCTCTGCTCATGAACGAGCCGGAGCTCGCCTATCTGGACAACGCGGCCACGACGCAGAAACCGGAGTGCGTACTGAAAGCGGTGGACGGCTTCTACCGTCACGACAACGCCAATCCCCTCAGGGGGCTGTACGCCCTTTCCCAGCGCGCCACCGACGCCTATGAATCCGCGAGGGAAGCGGTGAGGGATTTCATCCACGCCCGCAGCGCGGAGGAGATCGTATTCACACGCAACGCCACGGAGGCTTTGAACCTGATCGCCTATTCCTTCGGGGAGACCCTCCGCGAGGGAGATGAGATCGCTCTCACCGTAATGGAGCACCACAGCGACCTGATCCCCTGGCAGCAGCTGGCGAAGAGAAAAGGGCTCGTCCTCCGGTGGATCGAATGTGACGAAGAAGGAAGGATCAGCGCGGAAGTGGTCAGGAGCGCGGTGAACGCCAGGACACGGATCGTGGCCATGGCCCAGATCTCCAATGTGCTGGGAACGCTCAATGACATCCGCGCATTTGCCGCCATCGCCCATGAGGCGGGAGCGGTATTCGTGTGCGACGGAGCCCAGAGCGTGCCGCATATCCCGGTGGATGTGCAGCAGCTGGACGTGGACTTCCTTGCCTTTTCCGGACATAAGATGCTGGCCCCCATGGGGATCGGCGTGCTGTACGGAAAGAAGGAACTGCTGGAAAGGATGTCTCCCTTCCTGTACGGCGGGGAGATGATCGAATACGTCACGAGGGAGGATTCCACCTGGGCGGAGCTCCCCCACAAGTTTGAGGCGGGCACGGTCAACGCGGCGGACGCGGCGGGACTGCAGGCCGCCATCGGTTACTACCGCAGTGTGGGGTTCTGGGAGATCGTGAGAAGAGAGGAGGAACTTGGCAGACTTGCCTTTGACGTCCTCCGATCGGTTCCGGGACTCTCTGTCCTCGGAGCGAAGGACGCGGCGTCCCACCACGGGATCTTCTCCTTCACCCTTGAAGGGGTGCATCCCCACGATATCGCCGAGATCCTCAGCGCGGACGGGATCTGCGTGAGGGCAGGGCACCACTGCGCACAGGTGCTGATGAAACATATGAAAACGCCCTCCACGGTCCGGGTGAGCGTCGCTTTCTACAACACGGAGGAAGAGATACGCCGGATGGGGGACAGTCTCGGCACAGTGAGAAGGAGGATGGGCTATGCAGAATAGTTTTTACCGGGAGATCATCAACGATCACAATCTCTACCCGGTCCATAAGCACGAACTGGAGGACGCGGACCTGGAGCTCCGGGGCGTGAATCCCAGCTGCGGGGATGACATCCTGCTGAAACTGAAGGTGGAAGACGGCGTCATCACCGACGGAGCGTATACCGGGGACGGCTGCGCCATCTCCCAGGCTTCCGCTGACATGATGCTGGACCTGGTGATCGGGAAGGAAAAGGAGGAGGCGCTTCGCCTCGCGGAGATCTTCTTCCGCATGATCAAGGGAGAGGCGGATGAAGAGGAGATCGGGGAACTGGAGGAGGCGGGATCCCTCATCGATGTCTCTCATATGCCGGCGAGGGTGAAATGCGCCGTGCTTTCCTGGCACACACTGGAGAATATGGTGAAAGGCGGATCATTTTCCAAATAACCTATTGACATAGTAGGCGAATGGTGATATATTGACCACAATCCAGAGGAAAGGAAAACATCGCCGTGAAGGGATCCCGGACAAAAGGGAACATGCGCATGTGCTGTCGGGCGTCATTTGACCGGGCAGATGTGTGCGGACTGTCCCCCTTGACGAAGGGAGCGTCTGAGGCGAAGCGATGTTGAGCGCAGAGAAGCATCTGACCGGGAGCTGAAGAGCTCCCGTTTTCCATACAAAGAAGCAATTACAAAAAAAAGAAAGAGGAACGGAAATGTCAAACATCTATAAAGGAACACTGGGACTGATCGGAAACACACCCCTGGTGGAGGTGACGAATATTGAAAAGGACCTGGATCTGCAGGCAACGGTGCTGGTAAAGCTGGAGTATTTCAACCCGGCAGGGAGCGTGAAGGACCGCATCGCGAAAGCGATGATCGAGGACGCGGAGGAGAAGGAACTGATCTGCAGGAACTCGGTCCTCATCGAGCCCACCAGCGGCAACACCGGGATCGGACTTGCCGCCATCGCGGCGGCCAAGGGCTACCGGATCATCCTGACCATGCCGGAGACCATGAGCGTAGAGAGAAGGAATATCCTGAAGGCATACGGAGCGGAACTGGTGCTCACAGACGGGACAAAGGGAATGAAGGGAGCCATCGCGAAGGCGGATGAGCTGGCGAAGGAGATCCCGAACAGTTTTATTCCCGGACAGTTCGTGAACCCGGCCAACCCAGCGATACACAAGGCGACCACCGGTCCTGAGATCTGGAGGGATACCGACGGCAAAGTGGATATCTTCATCGCAGGCGTAGGCACCGGCGGCACTGTGACCGGTGTGGGCGAATACCTGAAGGAACAGAACCCGGATGTGAAGATCATCGCTCTGGAGCCGGAAGACTCCCCGGTCCTCTCCGAAGGAAGAGCGGGAGCGCACAAGATCCAGGGTATCGGAGCGGGATTCGTTCCCGATGTGCTCAACACGAAGATCTATGACGAGGTCTTCAAGGCTTCTTCTCAGGACGCATTTGAGACGGCAAGGTACCTGGCAAAGAAAGAAGGGATCTCGGTAGGAATATCCTCCGGAGCAGCGCTGTACGCGGCGATCCAGGAAGCGAAGAAACCGGAGAACAAGGGCAAGGTGATCGTGGCGCTTCTGCCGGACAGCGGCGACCGTTACTATTCCACTCCGATATTCACTGAGTGACATGAGTTTTGGCATAGCAGACGGAACCCTGCGCAGGGAGCGATCCCTGCCGGGGCTCTGTCTGTCTCAGGAGGATCCATATATATGGCGAGAATCGTAGTAGGGATGTCGGGAGGTGTGGACAGCGCTGTCGCTGCCTATCTTCTGAAGATCGCGGGGCATGATGTGATCGGGGTTACGCTGCGTACCTGGATCCCGGGAGACGGAAAAGCAAGCCGGTGCTGCGAGATCGATGACGCGGCGGAGTCAGCCACCCGGATGGGAATCCCGTATTACGCCGTGAACTGTCTCGCGGAATTCGAGAGGTATGTGACCGGACCATTCGTACGGGAATATCTGAAGGGCAGGACACCGAACCCCTGTACGGAGTGCAACCGGTATGTGAAGTGGGAAGGATTGCTGCGGACAGCGGAAGTTATGGAGGCGGACCTGGTCGCTACCGGACACTACGCCTCGGTGGTGAAACTGCCGGGAGGAAGATACACCATAAAAAGCGGCGCCTTCGCAGAAAAGGATCAGGCATATATGCTCTGGCAGCTCACTCAGGAACAGTTGTCCCGCACCATCATGCCGCTGGGATGCCTGTCCAAGGCGCAAGTCCGGGAGATCGCACGGAAGGCAGGTCTGACCGTTGCGGACAAGGCGGACTCCCAGGAGATCTGTTTTGTGCCCGAGGGGAACTATGGAGACTACATTGAGGAGAATTCTCCTTGTGAGATCCCCGGAGGTAACTTCGTGGATGAGGCGGGAAACGTGCTGGGAACACACAGCGGGATCGTCCGGTATACGGTAGGGCAGAGAAAGGGACTTGGGCTCGCCCTGGGTCATCCTGTATATGTGAAAGAGATCCGGGCAGAAAAAAACGAGATCGTCATCGGGGATGAACGGTCCCTAATGCGATCCGCTATTGTCTGTGAAAATGTGAATTATATGGCGATCCCGGATCTGCAGGAAGGAGAGAGCATACGGGGAATGGTACGGGTTCGGTATCACCATTCCGGAGAGACGGCGATGATCCTTCCGGTAGGGATTGGAAAGGTCCGGGTCCTGTTTGACCGGCCCGTCCGCGCTCCTGCGCCGGGGCAGTCCGCTGTCTTTTATGACGGGGATGGCTGCCTGATCGGAGGAGGAGTCATCACAGGATCAGGGTGAAGGTATCGGCTTGATTTTTCTTTTAAAAACTAGTATAATCACCGGACTGCCGCGCCGATATATGGATCGGTGCGGCATTTATCAGCGAAAGAAAGGAAAATGATAATATTTGATCCAAAACGATACAGAGAAAAGGAAACAGTATGAGCTGCTTAAACGGTATATACAAAAACTGACTGTGGAGAGCAAGGATGAGGAAAAACTCATTGATAGTTTCGAGCAGGCGAGAAGATCTCTCAATGAGATCTTCGCCTATCAGCTGAATCAGACGATCCGGTGCCGTGAAGGATGAGATGAGCCACGAAGGTGGCTCTTTTGTTTTGGAAGGCGAATGACGGATCGGATAATTAGATGTTTCTGATTCTCTTAAAAATAACGAATTGGCGCAGCTCCTCAGAATCGTCGCTGTGATTATCGATCCCTTTCGCTTCCAGAATTCGGTCTATTGCCTGCGCCGGGTCCATAGTATGATAAGGCAGATACAGCTCCCGCAATTCCTTCGGCTTGATAGTCCTGTAGACCTGGACGGATGTTTTTCCATAAGTGTAGGCAAAGTAGCGATAAATATACCCTATCCAATACATTTCTTCGGGACTGTATTTAACTGAGCCGTAATTTGATTGGCCGTATTCCCTATCCAATGATCTCAGCAGATCCATAGGCTGGTCATTGCCCCACAATATGGTTGCCTCATCCAGCCGTTTTGCAGTTTTACTGTTCATAAATCTTCGTACAAATATTTCTGAACTTGTCTCCGTGACGGATACGGACAATTCAAAGGTTTTGGCCTGAATTTCGCAAAGAAAGAGTCCGTCATGATCTATTTTTTCCATGTTGATTCCTCGGTTTAATGAAGTATTTCGTCAATATACCGCCCTTTTCCCCTGTACTGGATCCTGGCAAGTTTGACTTTGTCCATTCCCAGTTTTGCTTCATCTGATCTGAACGATCTGTAATGCTGTCTCTCAGCAGAACATATATATGATCGTTCCAGAATATCGAGTTGACGGATCGCTTTTTCGCTTTTAAAGATGTATTGATTGCCAAGGCTCGTAGCGGCCAGACAGTGCTTGCACTGCTCGTCTGTTATTTCACCGTCAATGAAGGAATTGATGATCTGAAACATCCGATTATCTGCAATAGGAGCAATAGTATAGTCGCAGTCTTCTGCTTCTCTGATTAAGTCCTGAACAAGGACGTGATGTTTGTAGTTATCCAGAGTTCCCCTGAAATAGGCAATTGTGAGCATCCATTCCTGGCCGACTGTATATTTTCTGCATTTGAGATTACTCTCATCAAAGTCGAGAAAATAAATGGAAGAACGGTTGAAGTCCGATACAAATGAAACAGCCTGTTCATAGCTTTCGCCGGTATGAATTACCCCGGCTGATTCAAAGAATCAGATCGAGGTTCCCGTTCAAACGGCTACGCCGTTCTACTTGATGGGGATTCACGTCTCCCGTATCCC
>CAZRGP010000051.1:0-10569 GCA_964599695.1 uncultured Faecalibacterium sp. | reverse complement strand
ACGATTTTTGCCTGAGATACAGGAAGCTCGTGACTTCCAGTCATGAGTAGTTCACGACAGTTCTTCCAGGATCGCGATCCCCAGGTCGTAGTTGGACTTTGCCGGGATCGCGAAAATGACCCGAATGTCATAATCCGGTTCCTTCCAGATGAAATCCAGGCATGCCTGAAGTGCCTTGCACCATGCCTTGTCCGGGGGATAGCCGAAGATCCCGGCAGAGATCAGCGGGAAGCAGACACTGTGGATCCCGTTGTCCTTCGCCAGTTCCAGGGATCTGCGGTAGCAGCCGTAGAGCAGCTGAGGCTCCCTGCGGTTTCCCCCGCTCCACACCGGTCCCACCGCGTGAATGATGTATTTCGCCTTCAGCTTGAATCCCGGTGTGATCACCGCGGATCCCGTGCCGCAGTGCCCGATGGCGCTGCATGCCTGCTGCAGCTGCGCGGCCCCTGCCGCACGGAAGATCACTCCGCACACTCCGCCTCCTGCCCACAGATTCTCATTGGCAGCGTTCACAACCGCTTCCGCCTCCGTATCCAGGATACCTGTCTGCCGGATCTCGATCTTGCTCATATCTCTTTTAACGCTCCTTCTTTTGGTGTGCCTCCATTGTATTCCATACGGCACAAAGAAGGGTCGCTTCCCGGGAGACAATCCGAAAATCTCACTGTTTCGGAATGATAGGATGGCGGATCACCGTTTTCCATTTGGCGGGATCAGCCTTCCTCGGGTCTGTCAGGTAGATCTCATGATGCAGACGCTCGCCGCTGAGATCCAGTTCGTACCCGTTCTCCGCCATGTACCGGTGCATCGCTTCCACAGTGGCAGGTTCGTCGTCATATGGCCCTAGGTGCATGCACTGCACGCACAGTCCCTCGTCGTAATGCCAGAACTCCGCTTTGGAAAAATCCTGTTTCTTTTTTCTCGTCGCTTCCGCCACTGCCCAGTCAAATTCCTCCCGGGTGACGAACTCCGGAAGCCGTATCGCCGAGATAAAGTGCATGTCGTCCTTTCGGGCATAGTCCACCCCCATGGTGTGGATGTCCTGCCACCAGAACCCTTCCAGCGGGGGAACGACGTACTCGAAATACCCGTCAATCCGGTGGTCTCCCTTGTATGACATCTTGATAGTATAGGATATCCCATACAGCAGCCCGATGCTCTCCTTGTACTCGCTTCCCTCCGTATTGGGGTCTCCGGTCCCCCGCACCGCGGCATAGTTCACGGGAGGCATCGTCACGATCCCCGGTTTGCTTGGGGGAAGGTAGAATTCCTTGTATTCTTTTTTGTAATCGAATGCCATTTTCTTTCTCCGAAGTTTTTCACCAGATGTACGGGATCAGCCGGTACCGTATCTTCCTGCGATATTCCGAGTATCCTTCCAGTTCCTTTTCCAGGACCTCTTCCTCGTTGCGGATCCTTTTCACGATAATAGGGATGTAAGCCAGCATGATCACGAAGGAGATCACCGACCCGAGGATGACGGGCATGCTCAGGAAAAGAAACACCGTCGCTGTGTACATGGGATGGCGGACGATGCCGTAAAGTCCGGTATCCACCACCTTCTGCCCTTCCCTCACCTCGATGGTGCGGGAAAGATAGGCGTTCTCCCTCAGCACCTCCCCGAGCATCCCATAGGAAAGAAGGAAAACGACGCAGCCTGCCGTCACGCAAGCCTTCGGGAAGGAGGTCCACACGAACCGATGGTTCAGGCCTGCCAGGATGAACGCCGCGAGGAACATAATCCCGCTGTAGCGGACCACATCCTTCTGCTCACCCTGTTTCTCCTTCGCGTTCAGGCGGCTCCTCAGCAGTTCAGGAGCCTTCAGGTACATGATGATGCCCGCGCAGAACATGGGGATAAACAGCAGCGCCATGAACCGCCAGCCTCCCGCCCACCGGAGCGTTCCGGCAGGAAGGAACAGCAGCAGGGCGATCAGGATGATCCCTGCAATGAATTTCACGATCGCTTCTCTCAGAAGTTTTGT
The DNA here is from genome assembly GCA_964599695.1 of uncultured Faecalibacterium sp. GTDB lineage: Bacteria > Bacillota > Clostridia > Oscillospirales > Ruminococcaceae > RUG11783. The sequence goes on along the minus strand of CAZRGP010000051.1, from coordinate 8,584 downwards.
GTCCATGTCAAACCTCCATCGTATGATCAGATATTTCTTCCCTTGCTTTGTATGATCTTCTGCACTTCGTAAAAGGAGTCCTTCGGGGTCCGGTCATACGTGCCGTTTCCGAAGTCGTCCGCGTCCACGTGGATGACACCGTACCGTTCGGACATGACGCCTTTTCCCACGCTGACCGAGTCCACCGTCTCCCAGAACATACAGCCCCGCACGTCCACGCCGTCCACGATCATCGCTTCCTTCACCGCGGACAGGTGCTCCCGGAGGAACTTCACCCGGTCAGGATCATGCACTTCTCCGTTCTCGAGGGTGTCCACGGTCTTTTTCGCCAGTTCCCCAATAATGATGGGGATCCCGTACCGGTCATAGATAAGGTTCAGGATCACCCGAAGGCCTGTGGGATCGTCCTCTTCCCCCAGATAGGGGTTGGTGATGACATCCGCGCTGTCGTGCCGGATGACCTGGGAGTTGTAGTATGAGAACATCATGAAGGAGATGGTGTTCTCCCTCAGCAGCTGCTCGTCCCCCTCCCTGAACGGGATGCGAAGTCCCCTGCGCTCAAAGTCTCTCAGGGCATAGTTCGGATAAGCTCCGCGGATGAGAACGTCCGCGTACATCCAGTTGAGCATCCTCTCCCGGACCGCCAGCAGCTGATCCCTGGGATCGCAGGAATAGGGGTATTTGTAGGTGAGACCGATCATGGTCCCCACCACAGCCTGCGGGAACCGGCTTCGGATCAGGCGGGCAGCCATGGCGCTCGCCACCATCATGTGGTGGGAGGCGTCCAGTTTGTCCTGTGGCCAGCTGTCCTCGTCCTTCCGAACGAGACCGCAGGCGATGAAGGGATAGTCGTGCATGCAGTCCGGCTCGTGGATGGTGAGCCAATAGCGGATCTCCTCTCCCAGCCCGTCGCAAAGCGCCGTCACCAGTTTCATGTAGCACCGGATCATCTCCCTGCTCTTCCATCCACGGTACTTCACCGACAGTGCCAGCGGGAGATCCCAGTGGACGATCTCAAGGATCGGTTCCATCCCGTATTTCTTCAGTTCCCGGATCACGTCCCGGTAGAAGGCGATGCCCTCTGCATTGGGACGCTTCTCCTCCCCCATGGGAAAGATCCTGGCCCAGCTTACCGACAGTTTGTAGGAATTGAGTCCCAGCTCTGCCATCAGGCGGATATCCTCTTTGTAGCGGTGGTAGAAATCCGATGCCTTCCGGGAGGGAAAGTATTCCCCGATCCTGCAGTCCCGGTTGTCCAGTCTGCCCTTCGCGATGTCGCTGCGGTGCTCTCCCAGCGGGACCACGTCCGCCGCGGAGATCCCCTTTCCCCCTTCGCAGAATCCGCCCTCCGCCTGGGTGGCGCACATGGCGCCGCACCAGAGGAAGTCCTCCGGGAAAATATGCTCCTGCGGGATATAGGGGTGCTTCTCCTCTCCCCAGGAATGCGCACGCTCCACCGCGTTGATCCCGATCGTCCTGGTAAGTTTGTTCTCCATCTCTCCCTCTTTCCGTGTGTCAGGCTTTTTCTTTTCTGTTCTAATTGTATCCTGCTGCCCCTGCTGCTGACAATACGCCCGGTGCCGGCAGAAGATAGTGCAAAGCACTCGGATCAGATGTTAGAATAAGGAAAAGAATGGATCCGGTCACTCACCCAACAGGAGCATATCATGGAAAGGAAACGTCAAATGATCTGGCTTATACTGGTGCTGATCCTCGCCGCTCTTCTGTTCGCGGCGTGCGGCAAAAAGGAGGAGGGGCCTGCGGTCCCTTCCGGGACATATACGCAGATCTCCCAGGATGAAGCCGCACAGATGATGAAGCTCGACGACGGTCACGTCATCGTGGATGTCCGCCGCTGGGATGAATACGAGTCCGGGCACATACCCGGCGCGATCTGTATCCCCAACGAATCCATCGGCAGCGCCATGCCACCGGAACTTCCCGACCTTGATCAGATCATCCTCATCTACTGCCGCAGCGGAAACCGGAGCAAACAGGCCGCCCAGAAGCTGGCGGACATGGGGTACACCAACATCTATGAATTCGGAGGGATCCGGGACTGGACCGGTCCCGCCGTGGAAGGAAACCTTCCCGAAGGAGGATACGAAATGGAAAACACGGCAACCGTCTGTGTGGATATCGGAGGAACGCAGTTTACTGTCGATCTGGAGGACAATCCCTCCGCACAGGCATTCTTCAGCAAACTGGAAGAAAAAGTCCTGGAAGTTGAGCTGCATGACTACGGCAGCTTCGAAAAGGTGGGACCCCTTCCCTGGGAACTGCCGCGAAGCGACGAACAGATCACGACCGAACCGGGAGACCTCATCCTCTATCAGGGCGACCAGATCACCATCTATTATGATGAGAACACCTGGAACTTCACCCGTCTGGGAAAGATCTATTTCCAGGACTATGAGACGTTCCGCAGCGCTCTCGGCGACGGGAACGTCACGGTCCGTTTCTGGCTGGAGTGGAGCGAATGATGCGTCCGCTCACGGAAAGAGAGGGATCCATGACACAGGAAGAAGCAAAAGAGTTTTATTTTGATTATTACGGCTACGGATTCCACATGTCCCGGGAGGAACCCGGGAGATACGACGCCTTCCGCAGTCTTCACCTCCCCGGTGAAGTCCTGAAAGCGTGGGATAAGGAGCTTCTGGAAGATCTTTTCCGGAAAATGAGCTCGGATCCGGATCGCGCCTGGATCGCCCACGGTCACATCCTGGGGATCCTGAAGCGCGGAAACTGTGACGTAAGCGCATGGGCATCCCGTCTTCTGGATGAGATGGAAGCCATGGACCGGATGGACGCGAAGAACCACATCCTGATCACCGAGAACATGGCGGGAAGGAACGGGGATCTCTCCGACGGCGGGGCATATCTCATCTGCCGTTCCACCCCCTTCGCGGGCCGGATGGATCAGGTCATGGAACACCTGATGCGTACCGTCGACATGAACGACGGCAGTCTCAGCGAAGAGAAGATGGGTTGGGAGGATCCGGCGGAAAGATGCCGCCGTGCAGCGGAAAGCTACAGGACAGCATTCCGGAAATGGAATACATCCGAACATTAACAGGAGATCTGATCAATGGACACATTCCGCATGGAGGACGCATGCAGGGATCTGAGGATCCGCGGAGAGCGGGGAAACGGTCTCAGCATCGCTGTCGCGAAGGATAAAGCGGTCCGCACCTGCTGCCGGGGCAGCGGGCGTTTCGGGCAGGACTTCCCCGTTGGATCGGAGACACTGTTTCAGGCGGGGTCGGTCAGCAAGCCGATGTTCGCCCTTACTCTTCTGAGATACGCGGACAAGGGGATCATCGACCCGGAAGCGGACCTATCCGGCGTGGTGCCGGAATTCGTCAGCGGCCCGGTGACTTTCACCGCCCTTCTCTCCCACACAGCCGGCTACAATGTGAGCGGATTCCGCGGGTATCCCGCCGCCCACGCTCCCCTCTCCCTTGAGGATGTCCTCAGCGGCCATGGAAACTCCCCTAAGGTGAGGAGGATCCTGCCGTACGGAAAGCAGTACCGCTACTCCGGCGGAGGGATCACCATAGCGGAGCTCGCTTTCACCCGGATCACAGGGATATCCCTGCCGGATGCCTTCGAAGAAGAGATCGCGAAACCTCTTCAGCTGAAGAATACGGGGTATTTCCAGCCTCTGGATGACGACAGGATCGCAAATGCAGCTTTCGGAGGAAGACTGGGCATCACGGAGGACCGCTCCCGGGGCTATCACTATTATCCGGAACACGCAGCTGCCGGCCTGTGGTCCACCCCCTCCGATCTCGTCCGTATCGGCATCGCTCTGTCCCGGAGCTACCGGGAAGGCGGTCTCATCTCTAGAGAGAGCGCGACGCGTATGATGACGCCGGTGCTGAACCGCTACGGAATGTGCGTCAACGTCTGGGACGGAGAGGAATACGGCGATCTCATCGCCCGTCACAGCGGAGGGAACGAAGGGTTCCTGACGAAATGGACCCTCTCCCTGACGGAGGATCTGAGCACTGCCGTCATGATCAACCGCTCCGGGCTGGTCACCAACCGGAAACTGGCAGAGCAGGAGATGCTTCTCTACCGAAGTGAGAGAAAAATCGGCGCGTCGGCTTTCACGTTTTGATACATCGACAAGGAGTTCGTACGATGATTCTTTTGGTGGTATTCCTCGTAAGTCTTATCCCCCTCGTATCCCTTCTTCTGTGGCTCATGGGTCGCAGGAAAGGTGACGCCGAATACAAAAAACTGTGCAGAAGGGCGCTGGGGCGGGGCATGCTGTGCATCCTTCCCCTGACGCCCATGTGCGCGGTCTGTCACATTCTCCTTAACCTGACCGGGATCAGGGAGACCTATCCCGTACTGCATCAAGCCCTCTTCGATTTTATCGTGCTCGCCCTCATGGAGGAGATCGTCAAGACCGCCGCCGCGAGAAAACTTCTCAGGAAGACGGAATATCCCTATTCCTGGGTGGACACCGTCTGTCTCTTCACCATTGCGGCCATCGGGTTTTCCCTTCTCGAAGCCGCGGTCTACGCCATCGGAGCCAGCGTGCCGGTCATCCTGATACGGGGCATCAGCTTCCCTCATGCCGGACTCGGATACATCACCGGATATTTCTACGGGAAGGGGATCCGGGAAGAGAAACCTGCCGTGAAATGGATCGGATTCGTCATCGCATGGCTCCTTCACGGGCTGTACGATTTCTCCCTCAGCGAGGTGTTCCTGGAGATCAACGACAACCTGGTCTTCGTCCCCTTCATCCTCGTGCTGATCGACATCATCCTTGTCGTCCGGATCGTCCGGTTCGTCAAAAAGTCCAAGAACCGCCCGGAATGCACGGAGCCCCTCGTTCCGCAGCAGATCACCGAAACGGTCTCCTGAACAATACCGCAAGTACAACTACAGGCGAAGCCTCACGGCTTCGCCTGATCTTTTTCTGCAGTATTTCGCGGAAGATATTTCTTCCGATTTTGGATCAGCGTCCCATCGCCTTCCCGATCGCACGGATCTTCTCACACTCCTGCGGGAAAACAGTGTCATGCCGCTCCTTCTTCGCCTGCGGGTCGAACATGGACCACGGCCAGTCGGTCTTGCTGTAGTCCTCCAGCTGCAGGGTATCCCCGCTTACGAACACCTCGGTGGAACCGACGAAACGGTCCAGTGTCTTCCGGTAGTCGTCCAGCAGCCTCAGGTACGCCGAATCCGGGGCGTTGCTGGTCATGACCAGCAGGACAGGAACCGGGTGCTTGTTGATGCAGGGCTGATCCATGTTGTAGGTGAGGCTCTGGAACACCAGTCTCTCATACAGCGCGCGGAAAGATGCCGTCAGGTTTCCCAGATAGTTGGGAGACCCAATGATGACTCCGTCCGATTCGCGGATAGCGTCAAGCACCGGCTTCAGACCGTCCCGGCAGACGCACTGTCCCTTGTTCACCCTCTTTTTGCATCCGAAACAGGAGATGCATCCGGTGAACTTGTCCAGTCTGTACATGTCGAACCACTCCACGGTCGCTCCGGACTCTTCCGCCCCTTTCGCGGCTTCGCTCAGCAGCGTATCCGTGTTCCATCCCTTTCTGGGTCCCGCGTTCACAATGACGATCTTCTTTCCCATAACGATTTCCTTTCTGTATCACATGCTTTCTGTCATCCATTATACACGAAAAACACGCGGCTGAGGCGTTGGTACATCCGAAGCGGTGCGCTTCTCCCGGTCCGCCTCCCCCGCTAGCAAAAAGCTCCGGCCAGGGACGATCCGCCCCTGGCCGGAAGCCGTTAAATTGATTCTTTGACGAAGATCAGCCTGCACTGAAATCGATATTGACCAGCGCGCCTTCACCCTGCTCGTAGAAGTCGATGCCCACAAGGAGGTCCTTGGCCTCATTGTAGATGGCCACATTCTTCATCGATCCTACTGTCTCGGGATTGACCCTTTCGAATCCGGCTGCGGTCAGTTTTTCTTCGTAGCTGTTCAGGAAGTCCTCCGCGTCCGAAGCCTTCTCAAAGGTGATGCCAAGCGTGATGTAGGCGATGCGGTCCCGTCCGTACTGCGCTTTCTGGAATTTCTTCAGATCACGGCAGGTGATCGGATCCTCCAGGTCGATGGCAGGGAATCCGGCGCTGCGGATCATTCCTTCTGCCTGATCGGCGGGGATGTATTTCTGGGTGCGGTACAGGAATGTCACCGTCCCGTCACCGTTGAAGTGATAGCGAAAACTGCAGAAGCCGTTATCAGACTCATAACGGTCGATCTCATCGGAATCTTCCAGATAGTACATGGTGAAGCCCGCGTTTTCGACCTCTTTTCCGTACTCCTCCAGATAGGTGCGCAGTGCTTCCTCGTCCTCATAGCGGACGTCAACATACAGTTCCTGATCATAATCGAAGAAGTACAGCCAGGACTCGGTGCGAGCAGCCGCCCGGTTGGTCGCCTTCACTTCGGAGAAGTTGTCACTTTCCGGCAGTTCAGGATAATCGTATGCGGTGATCTCTTCGTTCACGGCGTCGAGACCTTCGAAGGTCGGGAAGTCGTAATACTTCTTTGCGGTCAGGTTGAATCCGTTGTCATACCATGCCTGTACGGCCGTATAGCAGTTGTATTCCTCTCTCAGCATGCGGCGGTACCAGGTTCCGGTCGAACCGTCTTCCGCCTCTTCCGTGACCTCGGTGAAGCCTTCGCTCTCGAGCTGCTTGATGTAGTCCGCAACATTCTGTTCGGTAGCGTGCGGATCGCGGATGCTGACTTCATCGTTCATCATGAAGGCTTCATCGTCCATCCTCATGGCATAGCTCGCGAAGGATGGGAACGGGATCACGTCCACGCCGGACCCGGTGATAAATACGGAATTGAAGATGAAATAGTCGGAATCGTCCCATCCTCCCTTGGAACCGGGATACACAGGGGCAGCCATCCACTCGTCCGCCTGGGCATTGCTCTTCGCACCGCCGAAGGTAACGGTGACATCGATGTCATCGTAGGAAATGCGCGCTACGAGGTCCTCATCCATCTCCGCCTTGATATGGGCGACCGTCGGATCCTCCGCGTCCAGTTCCAGATACACCTCGTGCATCAGGCGGACAGCGGACTCGCCGTAACCGACGAAGGACATCACGCTGCGTTTCACAGCCTCTTCGTAGGAGACGAACTTGAGAGGTTCGTCCACGACATTGTAGAACAGGTTGAAGATGTTCCCCTGGGAGACACTGTCATCCGTCCAGTAATTCAGGAGCCTTTCTTTCGCCAGCTCGACCGCCTGGCCTTCTCCCAGGTACTCCGCAAACCCCAGCATTCCGTCATCCAGGAATGCCTGGAAGGTCTCGTTGTCCACGCTCATGACCGCGAAGTCATGATACCGGTCATCGTTGTACTCGAAGCATACCTGATCCCTGGAGGAGACGGTCGTCTTCAGAAAATCCGCTCCCTGGATCACATAGTTGGCCGCGTCCACTTTGGCCAGGAAATTGTCCATGACCACTTCGGGATCGATCGCGGTCTCGGTCTCATTGCCGAGTTCCGGCTCTGCCGGCTCGCTCTCCCCGCAGGCCGTAAGGATAAGACACAGCGCAAGCAGCAATGCAAATATCCGTTTCATCGCTTTTTTCCAGCGTCCCCGTTCCGAAACCGGAAGAGGTCTCCGCTGCCTTTCGTAAATAGGTAGGAAAAAAGCCGGCGGCGTTCACTGCATTCCAGGAACCAGAAACGCGCACCGGCGGCTGATTAAATATGTTTCTTATAGTTTAAAAACAAAGCTTCAAAATGTAAAGATTCGTTCGCTTCTTACAGATCAAAGAAGAGCTTTGATGCAGGCTTCCACATCCGCCATGTCCGCTGTGGGCTCAAAACGCGCGACGACATTGCCTTCCCTGTCCACAACAAACTTTGTGAAATTCCACTTGATGTCCGGCTTTTTATCCCAGTCCGGATCCGCTGCGGCGAACATCTGCTCCAGAAGCTCCTTGTACGGATGGGGCTGGAACCCTTCGAATCCCTTCTGGGATTTCAGATAAGTGTAGAGAGGAAGTTCATTTTCTCCATTCACATCGGATTTCTTCATCTGCTCAAAAGTCGTGTTGAAATGCATGGTGCAGAACTCGTGGATCTCGTCATCGGTTCCGGGCGCCTGTCCGCCGAACTGGTTGCAAGGAATGTCCAGGATCTCCAGACCCTGATCATGGTAGTCCTTATACAGCTGCTCGATGGGGGCGTACTGAGGCGTGAAGCCGCATCCGGTAGCCGTGTTGACGACGAGGATGACCTTGCCTTTGAGTGTCGCGAGGTCCAGTTCTTCGCCTTTTCTGGTCTTCAGTTTGTAATCGTAAATCATCGTAACATCTCCTTTTGTGGATCTTCTTTTTGTGAATCTGAATACATTATAAAGGAAAGTTGATATCTAACCAATAACCTTGTACCGCAGACGGAGATAGGAATCCTCCAGGACTTCGCCGCTCTCCATTTTCATCATATTTGGCAGGGATACCACGTCTGATTGTAACACGATCAGGCGTGGAGGAACTGCCATCCTCCTATATGTCTTTGTATTGTTATTTGTTTTAATGAGACACTCTTTTTGTTTTGCAGGAGCACCCT
>CAZRGP010000050.1:0-10949 GCA_964599695.1 uncultured Faecalibacterium sp. | reverse complement strand
CACGGGTAGCTTTACCATGTTCTTTGATAGCTCTGTTACGCTCCTGAAGATTCATTGAAACACCTGGAAGGGTATAATCATACTGTATTGCATTGCGTCCAAAACAATAATACAATATACGCAGAGCGAAAGCAAGAGCAAAAGTATAATGTGCACAATATATTACGCACCTTATCTATATTTTCTATTCTATTATCTGAATAGACTAGACACTAGTTTGCGGGCGATACATCCCACGTTTGAATAACTAAACAGCGTATTCTCGTCACTTTAGTATCGGGTCACGGTATTATGTCAGAGAGATCACAAAATCCTTGTCGGAAAGGAAGAGGTTTGAAGCGGAGGTAAAAGATCCCACGCTGACAAGGAGAAGCACCTGTGTATTAATCACTTTGAGTGACCTGAATGCGGAACTGGTAGCTTATACTGGCGGAGCTCCGAGTCCAAGCTGTATAGTGAAAGAATTGTCTGATTCCCTAAGGAGGAGCAGATAAAGTGTGCTCTGTACCAGCAATAGGATGCAAATGATTTTGGTTTTGTAGGGATGCACTGTACAAGAGTTCTCGCTTTATCCACGACAAAGTGGTAAAATGGACGCATTCACGAGAAAGGGGAGGCTCCGGAGTGGAAAAACAGCTGACGACGGATAATGTATATTCAGGGAAATTGCTGAACATATACAGGGATACGGTCCTTCTGGAAAACGGAAACACGTCTGTTCGGGAGATCGCCAAGCATCCCGGCGGTGTATGTGTCGCCGCTTTGGAGGATGACGGAAGCCTCTGGTTCGTGCGTCAGTACCGGTACGCTGTGGGCGAGGATGTGCTGGAACTCCCCGCCGGGAAACTGGAGCCGGGAGAAGATCCGGATGACGCGATCGTCCGGGAGCTGAAAGAGGAGACCGGGTGCACAGCGGACAGCATCATAAAGGTCTCCGCCTCATTCCCGTCCCCCGGATATACCAGCGAGGTGCTTCACCTGTACATCGCCAGAGGACTTCACCACGGCGATCGGCATCTGGATGAGGATGAGGACCTGGACGCATTCCGGATCCCGCTCGCCGATGCCGTGAAGATGGTCATGAACGGTGAGATCAGGGATTCCAAGACGCAGACACTGATCCTCATGGCGGAAAAATTATTAAAAACGGAAAGAGGCGAATAAATGGGACACGCATTACTGGTCGCTCTTGAACTGTACTGTATCGCAACAGCGATCTATCTCTTCCTCGTTTTTCCGGGAAGAGCGACGGAAGAGCAGAAGTCTTCCTTTGTGCGCAGGAATTTTGCACACAGGGGATATTACGACAATGAGGGCGGAGTTCCCGAGAATTCCCTGAAGGCGTTTGAAGCCGCCATGCAGGAAGGTTACGGCTGTGAACTGGACGTTCAGTTCACAAGAGACAAAAAGCTGATCGTTTTCCACGACAATGATTTCCTCCGCATGTGCGGTGTGGATAAAAAGGTCTGGGAAATGGACTGGGACGAAGTGAAGGAACTTCGTCTTGCGGGAACAGATGAGAGGATCCCCACGTTCCGCGAGGTGCTGGACACCGTGGCCGGAAGGAATCCGCTGATCGTGGAGATCAAGGCGGAAGGGATCAACATGGCGTGGTACACCGAGGTCTGCGAGGCGACCGCGAAGGAACTTGAGAGCTATAAAGGCGAGTACTGCATCGAGAGCTTCCATCCGGGTCCCGTTCGCTGGGTATGGAAGAACCTGCCCGGAGTTACCAGGGGCCTGCTGGTAAACGGGCCTGCCGGTCCGAACACCAGCAACCCTCTGCTGGTCAATGCCATCGCGGAACTGCTGTGCAACTTCTATTGCAGGCCGCAGTTCATCGCGTACCGTTATGACTGCAGGAACCTTGCTCTTCGCATCGTAAAGAAGCTCGGCGCGTTCTCGGTCATGTGGACAGTTCCCAATGAGGAAGAACAGAGGAAAATGGAAGAGGCGGAGGACTGCATCATTTTCGAGCACTACCATCCGCTGTCCAGATATAAATAGTATTAAAGAAGAGGAGGCAAGAAAATGTTTGGATTTCGCAGTGACGGAAAGAATGCCGCAAAGGAAATGGACATCTTTACCCGAGTGACTCCGTACATCATGCCAACGCGCGCGGATGCGCAGAATTTCAACACGGTCTACTTCGACGAGAAGACCCTGACGGACTACGTGCGTGAGAAACGTGCGGAAGGGCACGTGATGTCCACGCTTGCCGTAGTGATCGCGGCTTATGTCCGCGCCATCGCGGCGATGCCGGAGATGAACCGGTTCTGCGTTGGGAGAAAAGTTTACGCTAGGAATTATCTCAGCGTCTGCTTTGTGGCTGTCCATCAGCCGGACAGGGCGAAGTTCGAGGAGTCCACGGCAAAGGTATACTTCACTCCGAGAGATACGGTCTTTGAAGTGGCGGAGAAGGTGGAAGAGGCTATCGCGAAGATCAAGAAGAGCACGGCGGACAACAAGACGACCCAGCTGGCAAATAAGCTGATCAACATCCCCGGACTGCTCTCCATCGGAGTTCCGATCCTGAAGTTTATGGACTATTTCGGCATCCTTCCCAGACCGATCCTGGATGCCTCTCCTTTCCATACAAGCATGTTTATCACCAACATGGCGTCCATCCGGCTGCCGAAGCTCTATCACCACATCTACAACTTCGGGACGGTGAGCCAGTTCTTCAGTATCGGTGAGAAGGAGAAGAAGGTGGAGGTCGACCGGGACGGCAATGTCTCCGTCCGCACCGTATATCCCCTCGGCATCGTTACGGATGAACGGGTGGCCTCAGGCAGTTTCTACGCCATGGGCTTCCGCGAGATCAGCAAATGCCTCAAGAACCCCCACATCATGGAGAACCCGCCGGAGACCGTCCGGTTTGAAGCGGGAGTGGAATATTAAAAAAATGGCAGGGCGTGCTCCTGCCATTTGTTGTGTATCAGGAAAGGATCAGCGGATCTGTACCCCTCCGAGAACGACAGCGTGAACCGTGAAGTCTTCGTTGAGGACCGTGAAGTCGGCGCGCAGCCCGGGAGCGATGCTCCCGATCTCCCCGTCCATGCGGATCGCGCGGGCAGGGGTATGGGTCGCTGCCATGACCGCCTGCTCCAGGGGAATGCCGAAGGAAACAAGGCGGCGGAACGCTTCGCTCTGGCACACGGCAGCACCGGCGATGGTCCCGTTTTCCAGAGTGGCTTTCCCGTCCTTGACATATACGGTCTGACCGCCGAGCTCGTAGGTGCCGTCTGACAGACCTGCGGCGCGCATGCTGTCGCTGATGATGCAGACGCGTTCGTCTTTTCCGAGCAGCCGGAAGATGGTGCGCAGGACGGAGGGATGGAGATGGATCCCGTCACAGATCATCTCTACCTGATCGGCGTAGTCGATGGCGGCTCCCACAAGTCCCGGGTTCCTGTGGTTGAACGGCATCATCGCGTTGAAGATATGTGTGAGGTGAGTGGCACCGGCCCTGTATGCCTGTTCAGCCAGGTCATAATCCGCGGAGCTGTGGGCGAGGGAAACGGTGGCGTACTTGGAGATCTCCCGGATGGCTTCCATCGCTCCTTCATATTCGGGACAGATGTCGAAGATCCGGATGTGGTCACGGCATGCGGTCCGAAGTTCGGTATAGAATTCCTCGTTGAAAGGGATGCAGCATTCCTCGATGTGAGCGCCGCGTTTCTCTTTGGAGAGGAAAGGCCCTTCCATATTGATGCCTCTCATGACCGCGCAGCCGGGTTCCGGATTCTCGATGAACTCGCCCGCTGCGGTGAAGGCCTTCACAAGGACATCGCGGTAGGTGGCCATGCAGGTGCCGAGAAAACTGGTGACTCCCTGCTGGGCTTCATAGCGGGCGATATTGACCAGGGCCTCCCTGGTGCCGTCGCAGAAGTCCGAATTGTTCGCTCCGTGCATGTGGATATCCACGAAACCGGGAAGGACGTATTTCCCGGAAGCGTCCAGAACAGCGCCGTCACCGGAGCCGATCGATGTGATGCGGTCACCGGCCGTTCCGACCGAGGTATGGGCGAAACCTGTTCCTTGCAAAAACACTTGGCCGTTTTTTATAATCATGATAGAACCCTCCTGAGAAAGGCATGCGATGATTGAAGCAGGAAAAACAAGAATAAAACTGTTTGCCAGCGATCTTGACCGAACGCTGGTGGATGATTCCGGAAGGATATCCGCCTATACGGAACAAACGATCCGGGAATGCATGGAAGCGGGGTTCCTGTTTACGTTTGCCACAGGGAGGCAGGCCTCCGCCATGTGGAGACTCAGGGATATCATCCCCGTAAACGCTCCCGCCATCTGTTCCAACGGCAGTGAGATCGTCGATGTCTTCACAGGAAAAGTATACCATAGGGAAACGGTTCCGGACGAGTTCGTACCGGAATTCGTGTCTTTTTGCCTGAATAACGGGATCGATTTTGACTGCCGCGCGGATAAATACGAATGCATCGATCCGGACTGTGTGTATCTCCCGATCATGCAGCGCAGGCAGCGGGAAGCGCTCTCCGCCGGGATCGATCCCCAGGGGATCTTTTTCATACGTTCTGTGGAGGAACTCCCTTCCTTTTCGGAATACGTAAAACTACTCGCGTGGACCCCGACCGATGAGACGTACCGGATGGTGAGGGATTTCTGTGACGGATATCCGGAGGTCACCACGACCTCCTCTGTCTACGGACTTGTGGAGATCGCGCCTGCGGGAAACAGCAAGGGGTCCGGGATCCGGAATCTCTGCGAGCTCCTGGGGATCTCCAAGGACGAGGTGTGCGTGTTCGGCGACTATCACAACGACCTTCCCATGTTCCGCGCTGCCGGGATGCGGGTCGCTGTCCGGAACGCGGCAGAAGAGGTAAAAGAGAGGGCGACTTTCGTCACTGACGCAAACAGCGAAGATGGGGTGGCGAAAGCGGTGCGCAGGATCTGCTCCGGAGAGTTTGGATGATCACAGGATCCTGGTGGGAATACCATGTGTGAAGGAGAAGAGGGAGAAGGCAGGGCTTCAGATGTTTGAGATAGCCCTGGGAACTGTACTACTTTAGGGGAAAAACGTACAAATTGTAGGTGCATTTCCATTACAATATGCTACAATATCGATAGACGGGCGAAGCCCGGGGAGGTCATATTATGAAATTACTGATAACCATTGTTCAAAATGATGATGTCAGCGCATTGATGGAAGAGATCGTCAAGAGCGGTCACAGCGCGACAAAGCTTTCTTCGACCGGTGGATTGCTCCGCAGCGGAAACACTACTCTGCTGATCGGTGTTCAGGACGACGCGCTTGAAGAGATGATGGGAATCATCCGCTCCACATGCCGCGAGAGAAAAGTTCACATTCCGGAATCTGTCGGCGTCGGCGATGTAGGAATGGCATACCGCTTCCAGGGCAGCTACGAGGTCGCTGTCGGGGGAGCAACGGTATTCGTTCTTAATGTGGAGGAATTCATTCACCTCTGATATTTTTTGAGGGACCCGAAAGAAACTCAGGAATAGAGAGGACAGATTTTGAACATCGCTTATTTTCTTACCCCCAGACAGGATGTCCAGACAATGTACGACGACAATACCGTCCGAAAGGGCTTGGAACTTATGCGTCAAAGCACCTACTCCACCATGCCGGTGACTACGAGAGATAACATCTACGTGGGGACGGTGAGTGTTGCAGATTTTTTGTGGTATCTCATCGACGACATCGATGAGGATGGGAACGTCCAGACCAGGAACGTCGGGACAAGCCGCGTTATGGATATCATGAAACAGGGAACACACCCGCCTGTGAATATCACGGCATCGGTCGAGGAATTGATGGGACGGATCGTGGAACAGAACTTTGTTCCCGTTGTGGATGCCAGGAATGCCTTGGTGGGCATCGTGACACGGCACAGGGTCATGGATTATCTGAGAGAAAGCGGAAGAATATCATAACGATCAACGAAAAACAGGCTCTTGATCCAGACGGATCAGGAGCCTTTTTTGACATCGGGCGTTGGGGGGGAAGGCCGGGGATACGCAGTCTTTTCCATTGCACCGGAGTACCGCGACGGGTAGAATGGAGTTGTTTGACAGAAAAAACGATTTGGGAGGCAGTCCTGTGAAAAAATACTTTGCGTTGTTCGTTTCTTTAATCATGCTCATGTGCATTCTTACTTCCTGCGGTGGCAATTCCGCGGAGTCCGATACTGGTGCGGAGGATGCCTCACAAAACAGTCAGGTGACGGAGGCGCAGGAAGGCGGCGGGGATCAGCCTGAAGAGACGGCGGAACCAGCGGCATCTGAACCTTCCGTAACGCTGCGCTTTGACACGCACGCGTATCCGGATCCCGGAAATCTTGACCGCTATAATGTTCTGACATATGCCACCAATAGCGGGGATCAGACGGTTCGGGCGACGATCCGGTACAAGGCATATGATCACGACGGAAATGCCCTGGCTGTCTATGACAGTTTTAATGGCAAGTATAATGAGGAGTTCGAGCAGGATGTATATATTCCCGCGAATGTGACTGACTTTCCGGTAGCTTTCTCCCTTCCTGCGGGATTCAAATACGACTACAGCACAGGCAAGGATATGCCGGAGATCGATCACATGGAAATGGAGCTTCTGGAAGTGCATGTGGAAGAGACAGAGGACATCAAGGAGCATTTCACTCCCGGAGAACCGGAGATCAAGAGCAATCAGATCTACATTTATGTGAAGTTCGATCAGGAGGTAGAGGACCGTTACTCGGCGCTCTTTGCGAATTACACGCTTCTGGGCTATTCCGGAGGGAATGTAACAGCCGTCTGCTGCCGGAATGATTACCCCTACGGGTCAAGCTCCTTCTCCGTATCCTACGCGAAGGAGAACAGTGACAGTTCCTTCCTGGTGTACCACGATGTTCCCAGGGAGACGGTGGATACCTGGGAGCTGTACCTCGGCTGCATCAGCGGTCAGGCGTAAGGGAAGCGCTTTCCGCAGAAGGAGCGCTCCTGCCCCGGTCAGCCTTTCACTCTGATATTATCGATCAGCAAACAAAGAGACGAGAGCCTGTTAAAAGCTCCCGTCTCTGTTTTTTGGAATCAGTAATGGATCCCTTCGGAATACACATGCTGGCAGATCGGCATGATCACCTGGAAATCCTCGGCAAAACCAGTCGGGACGTTCTTGCCGAGTTCCAGCGCCTTGAGCCGGAAATAGCTGAACAGAAGTTCTACAGACGGATCCTGCATCTGGGAAGTGTGAAGCTGAAGGGATGCGATCTTCGCCTCCACATGTTTTTGCTCCACCGGTTCCAGGGTATTGGCGTCATCCGTGGCGTAGAAGGCCAGTGTGATATTGGCAGGAAATACATCGATCCCTTTGGTGGATACGCCGTATCTCTGGAGGGAAACGCGGTAGGGGACGATCTTCGGAAGCCTTCTGACCGCTTCGCCGATCTTGAGGTGGTCCGGATGGCACTCTGTTTTCAGTTTCGGATCCGGTCCGAAGATGATATCCGGCTGATATTTCAGAATAAACGGTGCGATCGCCCTCATTGCGTCTTCCACAGTGTAGGAGCCGCCGTCCTCGAGGCCGCAGAATCCCACATTGGCTGCTCCGAGGAAAGAGGCTGCTGCACGGGACTCCTTTTCCCGCAGTTCCTTTAGCATCTGAGGGGTCACCTCAGGATCCGTCGTTCCGGCTGCCCCGTCCGTAGCGATCACGAAGGTCACGGGGATCCCCATCTCCGTCATCTTTGAAACGAGGGCTCCGCAGCAGAACTCGATGTCATCCGGGTGAGGGCCGATGAACATGGGACGTTTGAAGGCGGTCAAAGGCGGAATGGTGCCATAGGTTTTGATGATCTCAGCAAGGGTTGGCATTCAATAATCCTCCGTATACATGGTCAGGTGGATGGTCGGATATTGTTTCGCCGCTTCGGTGAAACAAAGAACGGCATTTTTCGGCTCGGTCCTTCCGAAGTGTTCGATGGAGGATATCACCACGACCTCATCCGCTCCGCGTTCCTGCGCGATCCCCAGTGAGAATTCGGCGTTCTCGGTAGTAGAGGAGGAACGGTCTTCGAGGAGGAAGATATCGGAAGGCATTCCCATGCCGGTGAGATGACGGAAGAGCGCTTCCGCCTCCGAGATACCGGCCTTCGGGTTGGCCGCGCCTCCGGAAAGGATGATCTTTTCCGGCTGAAAGATCTTCCATGCGTTTCTGGTGATCTCACAGCGCTTGAGCCCCTTCACAGAAAGGGAGCCGTCGTCATTCAGCTGGTTTCCCAGAACGATGAAGAATCTCATGGGACATTCCTCAACGTCTGGAGGCGGGGAGTCCGAATTTTCCGGACAGTTTTTCCACAGCCTCGTCATAAGTGATTTCGCGGTTGTTGAACTTCGCCATGGTCTGAACGCTGTCATCACGCAGCTTGTAGAAGAGCACCAGTATCGCGATGCCGATGATATAGCCGATCACAGGGATCATCAGGAAGACGGCCCAGAGTTTTCCGGAGACTTCCGCGGTCTGCGCGGAAGCGGCGGCGTCATAGCCTGTCCATGCGATGCACAGCAGCATGAAGGAGTTGACCACAGCGTTCTTCAGTTTGGAGATGAACGTCTGCAGGGAGAAGGTGATGCCGGTGGCACGTGTGCCGGACTTGTAGATCCCGTACTCCGTGGTGTCGGCGACCAGCATGTAGATGATGACCTGCCAGCTGGCAAGACCGACGCATTTCAGAGCGATCAGGATGATGGATACCAGGAAATTCTCATAACCGACGATCAGGGCGATGACACTGACAACGGAGGAGAACACCAGACCTCCGATGAGGAGGTAGAATTTGTCGATCCTGCGGACCAGGCCGGGAAGGGCAGATGAGACAAAGATAACGGGAAGCGCGGCTGCTGCCGCGAGATAGAGCTGTTTGCCTGTATCCCCGAAGCATACGCTCGCTACATACATGCTCATGCTGGATTCGAAAGCGGTCATGCCGAACACGACGAAAGCCAGAAGGCAGATGAGAAGATATTTGTTGGAACGGAGGTAGTGGAACATCTGACGGAAGGTGAACTTCTCTTCCTTTTCCTCCTCCGTCTGCACCCTGCGCTCTTTTCCGAAGAAAAGATAGGGGATCATGAGGAGACAGCCGAGACCGCAGAAGATAACGGCTCCCAGGGACCATCCCACCGCGTCGGTCACCGTTCCGACAAGAACGACAGGTACGATGCCTCCCAGCATGGCGAAGAGCTTGTTGCCGGAAATGAAGCTGGTGCGCTCCTGGATGTTGTCGGTCATGACGGTGGCCATGGCGAATGCCGGAGCGTCGAGGAAGGTATACAGAGCATCAAATACGATGTAAGAGAGGACGAACCAGATGATCTTGGAACTCTGCTTCAGCGAAGCGGGGATGGAGAACATGACGATGGACATCACTCCGATGCCGAATGTTCCGATCTTGACCCAGGGCATGAACTGCTGACCGTTTTTAAAGCGGAAGCGATCCACGATGTATCCGAAGAGCGTGTCATTGACTGCGTCCCATACCTGGGGAGCGAAGATGACGGTAGCCGCCAGGGCGGGATCCATGCCCAGCCCCATGGTGAGGTAGGTGGCAAGAAAGCCGGCGTATCCCCACAAAAGGTTTTGCCCGAACCAGAACAGATTATAGGTGGCATGTTCTGCACGGGTCGCGATAAATCCGTTTTTTCTCATTTTTTGTACCTCTGATAAGAAAAGCATCAAAACAGTTCTTTAGATTCAGTATATCAAAAAAAGCAGTGGCGGACACTGCTTCTCTTGGCTTATCGGATGCGGATCATGCGCTTCACCCGCGGGAAAACTCCTCTTCGAGCCGCTCCATGATCCATTCTTTTGTAGCGTGATCGCAGAATGCAGCTTCCGCGGCGTTGTAGGTGCAGCGGATCAGCTGGTCCTCCGTTACTCCGATCATGCGCAGCAGGGCGTGCTCATTGGGAGTGGTGGTGCGGGCGAAGACGCGGTTGTCGGTATTGACGGTCACCTTGACGCCGCTGTCGATGAGGGTCCGGATCGGGTGGGCAGCGTAGTTCAGGTCCCGTTTTACGTTGGAGGATACACAGACTTCCAGCGGAATGCCGTATTCCAGGATCGCTTCCAGGTATTTCGGATCCTGCACGCAGTTCACCCCGTGACCGATGCGGTCTGCCCCCATCCGGATGGCGTCCAGAATGTGGGAACCGATCCCCATCTCGCCGGCATGCATGGTGAAAGGGATCCCTTCCCGGGCAGCGACGGCGAGAAGCGGCGCGTAATCCGAGTACTCCGTGTTGTTCTCAAAGCCGGCCAGATCCAGACCAACGGCTCCTTTTCCGAGGAGATCTTTGGTCACCAGCACAGTCTCCATATTTTCCGCGGCGTTGACGGCAGCGCTGTCCCCCTTGTGCATGAGGCAGTTGATGATCCCGATGCGGATCCCGGGGAACCGGTCCATGGCATCGGCGGCGCCGTCGATGACTGCCTGGAGCGCTTCCTTCTGTGTGAGCCCGCATTTGGTGTGCTGCTGACTGGCGAAGCGGATCTCCGCGTAGATGAGGCCTTCTTCCCACAGGGTATGGACCAGGTCAAAGGTGGCCTCGTACAGATCCTCACGGTACTGAAGGACGTCGCACATGAGCTCGAACTTGCGGATGCTCAGCGCGCGGTCCTTCAGATTGTTGGCATACACGATGTTGTAGAATTCCTCGAAGGTCGTCCCCGGCTCGATGGCGTTCCGCTGCAGCGCTTTGTCGTACGCCCATTTCAGGTTCAGGGATCCGTCCAGATGAAGGTGAAGGTCGATCTTGGCTGTCTGCATAGTGATTTCTCCTGCTTTTTTTCTCATTATAACCTGCGCTGGGGGAAAAAGGATACGGAAAAGGGCATGACAAAAGGGACAGGCTTTGGTGTGCTTCCCGTCAAGCAGACAGTAAAATAATATAAGAATTAGTTCTCGCAA
>CAZRGP010000049.1:0-11309 GCA_964599695.1 uncultured Faecalibacterium sp. | reverse complement strand
TTTGTCTTATTTTCTGTTAGAGCTTTTACGCCGCCCCAACTTTTATTCTAGAACCGGCGAATCTCATCCATCAGCTTTTCCAGTTCCTTTTCAGTGGGAAGCGTAATCATCCCAGCTGCTGTTGGGCATTGAGGTAGGAGAGCTCCACCGCCGGCGTGAGGGCGATCCGCCCCTCGTCTACCCTCTTGAGAATGCAGGGGATCAGGTTGGTGAGACGAATATAGCGGTGAATATGGCGTTCACTGTCATTCCCCGCCTCGCTGATTTGTTCCACACTCCACTTCTCGCCATCTTGGCGAGAAGTTTTGCCTTGATGGGTCAGTGCCTCCATTTTCATCTTGTAGGCAAAGGCCTTTTCGCTGGGCAGCAAGTGCTCCCGCTGCAGGTTGTTGTCTACCATGGCGATTACGACCTCCTCGTCGGCCAGCTTGCGGGCGATGACCGGCATGGTCTCCAGTCCCAGCGCTGCGCAGGCCGCCATGCGCCGGTGGCCGGTGATCAGCTCGTAGCCGTCCTCCGTGGGCCGTGCCAGCGCCGACACCAGCACCCCGGACTCATGGATGCTCTTTTACAGCTGCTCCATTTCCTCGTCCTCCTTGACCCGGAAGGGGTGATCCTTGAAGGGACGCAGCTCCGAGATGGCGATCTACTCCGCGCGGCTGCGGATGGAGTTCATCCTTCCAACCCATTCCATCTGATCGGCGGCCTTCAGCTGCTCGGTAACGCCTTCGGTCTTTTTCATTTGCTCCACCAACCGGTCGAACATGGCTTGCGCCGACTCGCCGGTTTCTTTGAGATGCGGCTCCAAAGTTCCCGTCAGCAGCATCCCCGTGTAGATCCCGTCCATGTGTGTGCGCAGATATCTCCTCCGCGCCGCCACAAATCTGTTTTCCATAATGTGAGCCTCCTTTGTACATGTAATCTTTCCTGTTTACTTGCACATATGGTAGTGGGTTCTTGGAGGAAAACAAATGTACAAAACTCAGATTTGCAGGTTTGACAGGCAGAGTGTCCTGAAGCACCGACACAGAATCAGAAGTTAACTTATATGTTTTGATCTGCTGTTTGCTGTGCCATCTTCCGAAACCGATCGGGTGTTACACCGAACATCTGCTTGAAGCTGCGGATGAATTGCCTCGTATCACGATAACCGATCTCTTCGCAGATGTGATCGAGCTTCCAGTTCTTTGTTTTCAGCAACTCTGCGGCTTTTCGGAGCTTAAAATCCTTGACGGTTTCCGAGAAGGACCGACCAGCCTGCTCCTGAAACATACGGCTCAAATAGGATTCATTGTAATGAAACTCCGTAGCCAGGTCATGGAGCGTAATGGTGCGGTAATGATTGTACATGTAGTTGACCATATCGAGAAGCCGCTGATCCCTGAGAGCAATGCTGTAGAGTGGCTGCATTGTGTCCATATATCGCTGAAGAATATATGTGATCAGACTGGCTGTAGCCGATTCCATCAGCTCATTTCGATAAGGAAGGCCGAACTTTTGCTGCTCGTACAGAAACAGGAGCATGTTCTCTGCGGCAGGATCTTCACCGCACTGGAAACTGATCGGGTAGATCATGGAGGGCAGGTGCGGAATGCTCATCTTTACGAAGTGGCTGAGCCTGATTTTTATGGTGAGGCACAGTGAGTCTCTGACAGCAATGAGCTGGTGTCTGGTCGGAACTGGGATGAGGATAAAGCTCCCTTCCTGCTGGATCACTTCGTTTTCCCCGACGCGATGAATACAACTGCCCCGGAGCACATAGGCACATTCGATAAACTCGTGTGAGTGGGCAGGTATTTCAATATAACGGAGCAGTTTTTCTACGGCAACATTCATGTCAGACGGCATGAAATCCTCCTCCGTGAGGCCGGTGTCTCCGTATCGGTCATGAAAGGAGGCCACAATATGCCCTTGTTCCCGGAGAGCGGGCGAGTCATTGATGGTTTCCAGAGTATGCTGGTCTGTTCCGTGCATCATCAGATATAAGTACTGACCGTGGCGAAGCATGGTTCCTGTTCGGTGAACGGAATCGAGCCCTGCCTTTTCATACGGATCCAAGTTGGACAACTCCCGGATCAGATGATTATAGTTTGCCAAAGTATCCCTCCGTTCAAGTTTCACTATCGTTCCTGTTAACAAATCAATTATACCTCATGAAAAGTAAATTTCTACCTATCTAAAATGTAAAATGTAGGTATTTTTTTATTCTTTCCAAAAACTATGATATAGATAAAGGAACACACAGAAAGGGCCTTGAACATGGGGAAACGGCTGAATGATCTGAAATGCACTCTGATCCAGAAAGCAGTCTATGCAAAGCTCTACAAGGGACACAGGCCCAACGAGTGGGAGCCCTGGCATACGCCGGAAGTGAAGAAGCTTACCAGCGGCATGGTCTGCCGCAGCGATGTCAAATACGGCGAGACCTGGCCCAACAGCTTCACGGATATCTGGTATCCCGATGACAGCGGCGAGAAGCGGCCCGTGGTGGTGTACTTCCACGGCGGCGGCTTCATTTTCGGCAACAAGTCCGCCGGCGACCCGATGCAGACCGGCGGAGGCGGTGTGGGAAAGCTGGAGGCCATCGTGCGAGCAGGCTTTATCCTGGTCAATGCGGATTACGCGCTGGCGCCGCAGTACCGGTTTCCGGTGCCGATCCGGCAGACAGATGAGTTGTTCCGCTATCTGATCGCACATGAAGAGGAACTGCATCTGGATATGTCCCGTGTCTGCCTCTCGGGAGGCAGTGCCGGGGCGAATATGACGGAAATCTATGCCGCCTGCGTCTGCAATCCTGATTACGCCGCCATGCTGGGCGTCAATCCCGTCCTGACGATGGAAAACCTGAAGGTGCTGGCCATCGACGAAGCTGCCCTGGACGCCAGTGTATTTGACGGCAATATGTACGCCATGCTGGGCTGCGCAACGGGAGCGAAACGCAACACGCCGGAGGCTGTGGCGATCATCAATGCGAAGAACTATATTCGCGATACATACTTCCCATCCTGGATCAATGCTTCCAACGAACCGAATGATGAAAGAGGATATTTCATCACGGAGGGGCGCGGCCTGAAAAAGAAGCTGGACGAGATCGGCGTGCCCAATGATCTGGTGTTCTTCCCCGGAGCCGGTTTACCTCATGGATATATGGATCAGATGGATCAGGAACCACATGCCAAAGAGGCCTTTGGGAGGATGATGGCATTTATCAATAAGCATATTTGAAGGAGAATGCAGCAATGGCAAAAAAAGAACGAGTGAACAAACATCCGGACTGGCGGCTCAGCCGATCGGAAAAGAACTGGTACTATGTGGGCGATACAGCGCGGCTTTTCTGCACTGCTTTAGTGGGCTCTTACATGACCATGTTCCTGATGTTTCAGGGCATCAATACCGCGTCCCTGGCCACTGCGATCCTTCTGGTCAAGATCATTGACTCGGTGGATGATGTGCTGTTTGGCTATATCATCGATAGAATCAACATCAAGGAATGGAAACTGTTTCAGAGATTTGCCGGCGATGGCAAGTATATGCCCTGGTACCGGCTGTTCTTCTGGACTTTTCCGGTTGCGACAATCCTGTTTTTCCTGATGCCTAAGGATGCGCCGGATGCACTTAAAATTGCTTGGTTTTTCGTGACTTATCTGTTTTATGACTTCACCTGCACGCTGACTGAGGTCCCGATGCAGTCGATGGTCACCACACTGACGGACAGCCCATCCGAACGGAACAGTATCCTGACCGTGAAAGGCGTGATCACCGTCATTGCAGCTATCGGCATGGCGACTGTCGTCTCTGCTCTGCTGAGCGAAAAGGTGGGCGTTCCGCTGAGAAACATCGGCATCTGCGGCGCGGTGATATTCCTTGTCTTCATGGTTCCCATGGTGTTCAGGGTCCGTGAGCACAACACTGAGCTCAAAAATGTAGAGAATGAAGGCTCTCAGGAGAAGTATAGCTTCAGGGATATGATCAACTGCGTGTTCACAAACAAATACATCCTGATCTATTTCCTGGCTGTCATCATCTCCACCATCTTCTGCACCCGCACCACCGTGGAAAGCTTCCTGGGCTTCTACATTTTCCACGACTCGATGATCTTTACTTATGTCATGCTGATCGGCTTTGTCCCCGGCATCGTCCTGAGCGCCTTCTGCGGCAAGCTGGCGGACAAATTCGGCAAAAGCAACCTTCTCGCTTTCATTTTTGCACTGCTTACGGCCGCCACTCTGATCATTTATTTCTTCTGCCGCGACAACAAAACCATGTTCATCGTGATTGGCGGCCTGTGTGCCATTCCAAATGCTCTTGTAAGCGTAGTCAGGACCTACATCGCGCCGGACACCATCGACTACACCCGGTATAAAACCGGCAAGGACTGCTCCGGCATTTTCTATGCGCTGCAGTCCTTCCTGAACAAGGCGCTGGGGGGTGTGGTCGGTTCCGTCGCCCTGTATATCCTGGCGGTATTCGGATGGAAAGAGGTCACGGGCGAAAGCTTTGCGGATCTGGCTGCCCAGGGCGTGACCCAGTCCGAGACCGCGCTGAACGCACTCTGGAATCTGGGCTATCTGATCCCGGCCATCGGCTTCGGAATCTCTGCGATTCTGCTGTATGCGTTCTACAATCTGAAGGATAAGGACGCGGAGCTGATGGCCAAGTGCAACGCCGGACAGATCACCCGCGAGGAATGTGAAGCCCAGCTTTCGAGGAAATACTGATGAATCGGGAGAGCTTCAACAGCGGCTGGCTGTTCGGCCGCGGCAGCGGAACGGCTCTGGAGCGCACGATCAGCGGCGCACAGACGCCGGTTCCGGTAATGCTGCCCCATGACGCCATGATCGGCCGGGCACGGGATCCCCAAACGCCCACCGGCAATGCCACCGGCTATTATCCCGCCGAGACCGTTCACTATACCAAAGAATTCGAATGGGATGACCCCTCCGGCGCCGCGTACCTGGAATTTGAAGGCGTCTATCACAACGCGACAGTGTACATCAACGGCTGCCTGGCGGCACAGCATCCAAACGGCTATACTGCTTTTACGGTCGATATTTCGCCCTTTCTGAAACCGGGGAAGAACATCGTTAAGGTGCTGGTGCGAAACGGTGTTCCTTCCAGCCGCTGGTATACGGGCACCGGCATCTACCGGGACGTGTGGCTGCTTCGTGGGAGCAGCGTCCATATCGCGCCAAACGGTGTAAAAATCAAGGTTGCGGAATCTGATGAGGAAGCGGCGGCGCTGCTGATCCAGACTACCCTGGTCAACCGGGGAGCACAGCAACAGACGCTCCGCCTGCGCCACCGTATCGAAGGGGCGGAGATCAGTACCTCAGTGACGCTGCCGGCGAGCGAAACCAAGACGGTGACACTGCGCTTTACGTTGGAGCGACCGAGACTGTGGAGTAATGCCGAGCCCTGTCTGTATGACTGCGAGACAGAGCTGGAGGGGCTGGATGCTGAGTACACCCGCTTCGGCATTCGCACGCTCTCCCTCGACACTGTGCGAGGACTTCGCGTAAACGGCGAGCCTGTCAAACTCCGGGGCGGCTGTATCCACCAGGATCACGGTGTGATCGGGGCAGTGGAGCATCGGGCGCTGACTTACCGGCGTATCCGAAAGCTCAAGGAAGCTGGCTATAACGCGATCCGTTGCGCCCATTTTCCCGCCAGCCGGACGGTGCTGGAGGCCTGTGACGAGCTGGGGATGCTCGTGATGCTGGAGCTCTGCGACGCCTGGACGACGCCCAAAGTCGATTTTGATTATTCCGCAGACTTCCTTTCACATTGGAGAGAGGACGCCACAGCCATGGTGGAGCTGGCTTACAATCATCCTTCGGTGATCCTCTATTCCATCGGAAACGAAATCTGTGAGGTCAGCGATCCCCGTGAAGCGCAATATGGGAGACAGATCTGTGACCATATCCGTGCGATGGACTCCTCACGCTATCTCACCAACTGCGTAAACCCGGTGCTCTCCCTGATGGATCGCATCCCGGAGCTGGCTGTTAAGGCCGGAGCGGACATCAACTCCATTCTGAACGGAAACACGGAGGAGCTGGACAGACTGATGGCCTCCAAGGAAATCGGCGAGCCGCTGGAGGAGGCGTTTAGCTATTTGGATGTGGCGGGCTACAATTACGCCACCTTCCGCTATGCGGCAGATTCCGAACAATATCCTCACCGCATTATGGTTGGAGCGGAGTGCTATCCCGGCGCGCTCTATGAGAACTGGAAGCTCTGCGATAGTCTCCCACAGATGATTGGAGACTTCGGATGGAGCGCATGGGATTACCTTGGTGAAGCCGGCGTCGGCCAACACCGTTATGGGGATGCACTCGATTATGATTTATACGGTGCATATCCATGGCGGAGCGCATATTGCGGTGACTTTGACTTGATCGGTGACCGCCGTCCCGTTTCCTATTGGCGGCAGATCGTCTGGGGCCTTCGGAAAGAGCCCTATCTCGCGGTGCAGGACCCGGCCCATTACGGAGAAAAGCAGTCTCCTACCCGCTGGGGCTGGTCGGACGCCCTGCGAAGCTGGAACTATCGGGGTTATGATGGCAAGCTCATCGTGGTGGAGGTCTATTCCGACGCCGACGAGGTGGAGCTGCTTGTCAACGGCCGCTCGGTCGGAAAGCAGAAGACAGAGCGCTGCGTGGCGCGGTTTGACACTGTTTACGAGCCGGGCGATCTGACAGCGATCAATATCCGGGACGGAAAGAGCGAGGAACAGGACTGGCTGATGACTGCCTCCGACGATGTGCATTTGGAACAGACAGACCTGGGCGGCGGGATCATCGAGCTCTCTGTGAAGGACAAAGACGGCATCCTGAACCCGGAAGCGGTGCTGACTCTCACAGCAGAAACGATTGGGGAGCGCACGATCCTGGGTTTTGGCTCGGCAGACCCGAAGAACGAGGAAAACTATTTTGACAAGACCATCCAGACCTGGCACGGCCGGGCGCTCATCGTGACGCGCGGTGACGGAGATTTGAAAATCGAGGTGCAATGACATGGCGTTTACAGCAATCAAACGGGCGGTAATGAACGCCCGCTTCCATAAGGTCAACATGCATTACAAGACCGATCCTGTCGTCGGGGATCGCAGCTACATCCAGCGCGAAGGGAAGGATCCGGTAGAGGTGCTTTTCTACTATCCCAAACAGCGGGAAAACATGCCGGTATTCGTCCAGATCCACGGCGGCGCCTGGGTCGGCCTGGACGCGGTGGACGACGACCGTTACTGCCAGCGGCTGAGCGAGGAACTGGGGGCCTTTGTGGTCAATGTGAACTACAAGCGGCTCTATGACAAGAGCTTCCCTTATCCGCAGGAGGAAGTCGTGGATACCGTCAAGTGGCTGAAAGCCCATGCAAAGCAGTTGGGCATCGACTCTGAGAGGATCGTCCTCTCAGGCGGCAGCGCAGGCGGCCACCTCACAGCTGGGTCTGCTATCCTGCTGGCACAGCAGGGCGTGCAAATCGCAGGCCAGATCATGGAGGTGCCCTTCCTGGACTTTACCCACACGATCCCCATCGATTTCCCGGATGGGGACAAGCTCTACAAAATGATGTTCGAGCTCTACCCGCCGAAGCTCCCTCTGGACAGTGAGGTGCTTTCCCCGGCAGCGAAGGTGACGGACGAAACGCTGGAAAAGCTTTCTCCGGCTGTGATCATCGTCTGTGGTCGGGATCCCCTGCATCCACAGGGAGAGCGCTATGCCGAGCTTTTGAAGCAGCATGGCAAGCTGCTGGACCTGAAAATGTACGCCGACGGCTATCACGGCTTCGGCACCGATAAAGCCGAGGAAAAGCCGGAGCAGGACAGGCTGCGGGAGGACTGCTTCCGTTATAAGGTGGAGAAGGCAAAAGCACTCTATGCGATGAGCGGGGAGGAAAACCATGGCAAAGCGGAAAACGTATAAGGAGGACCGGCGCGGCTGGTCTCTGTTCAACCGGCTCCTGGCGGGTTATATCGAGCTGACACGCTTCCCGGAGCTGCCAGAGCACCCAAAGCAGGGCAAAAACTACGAATACTGGCCTGATGGCGCCCTCTGCGCCAACGGCAATCCCTATCACGGCTGCATCCGTCTGGGGAGCACGAACAAGCTGATGATCGGTTTTTCCGGCGGCGGTGTTTCGGTGGACGAGCATACCGCGGCGAGACCCCAGCGCATGGTCGGAAAGGGTGAGATGTTCTATCCCGATGACGTACGGTTCGGGGACATCATTCCCCGAATCGGAACCTTCGGACATTCAAAAAAGAATCCCTTCCGGGACTGGAACCTGCTCTTCGTACCCTATGCCACTGGGGACTTCCACTGCGGGACCGGAGACTTCCCCTATACGGACCTTGATGGGGAACCTGCCGTGCTACATCACCACGGCTATACAAACTTTCAGATGCTGCTGAAAAAGATCAAGGAATTGGTGCCGAACCCGGAGCAGATCCTGGTGACCGGGTTTTCGGCGGGAGCCTTCGCAACCTCCCTGCTGACCGACGCGGTTGCCGCCGCGTTCCCGGATTGCCGGGACATCACCGCCTGTGTGGATAGCGCCATGATGCATTACGACTGGCAGCAGGTGGCCCGGGAGGTCTGGAAGGCGCCGGAGGAGATTGCGGCGCGCCTCACCGGAGACGAGATCGTATCCGACAGCCTGCTGGCACTGCATAAGAATCACCCCGAGATCAAAATCATGTACTGCTGCTCCGTGCGGGACGCAGCGCTGACCCAGATGGAGATGTATCTGGAGGACGGGCGCTGGATCCCGGACAAGGCTGCGGGGGTCAGTTTCCAGCGGAAGCTCAAGGAGATGCTGGAAACGCTGCAAAAGTCGATTCCCGAATTGAGCGTATTTATCTTTGATACGCCGGATAAAAAAAGCAAGGACGCCGAGCTGACCGTTCACTGCCTCTGCGGCTCCAATGCCGCCTTCACCACTGTAGTGGACGGTGTGAGCTGCGCCGATTGGATGATGCGCGGCGTAGGCGGTGAGGTGCTGAAGCTGGGAATGGAGAAGCTATGAATCTGAAGCTTGCAGCTATGAAGCTTGCTGTTCGGGCAAAGCGGAAAAAAGAAGTCTGGAAAAACCCCGTCGGTGAGCGCTTTCTGGTACCGCGAAGCGGGAAGAAGGGCATCGACGTACTCCTTTATCGTCCGCAGCATACTGCGAAGCCCTGGCCGGTGCTGTTTAACATCCACGGCGGTGCATGGGTCGGCTGCGATGCCAGTCAGATGGACAGCTACTGCCTGGATATGGCGGAAAATTGTGGTGCGTTCATCGTGAACATCAATTATACCAAGCTGGACATTCGGCCTTTTCCCTACCCGCAGGAGGAAATTCGGGATACGGTGCTGTATTTCCGGACGCACGCCGATGAATACGGTCTTGACAGGGAGAGATTTGCCCTGATTGGCTACTCGGCGGGCGGGCATCTGGCGGCAGCCAGCACACTGATGCTCCACGATATGGACGTGGATGTCTCGGCACAGGTGCTGTGCTACGCCTTCCTGGATTTTAAGATGCTGGAAAGCCTCTTCCGGGGCAGCAAGGATGCCTGGAGCATGAATGAATTTTTCCTCCCGGAGGGTGTTAGGATCGACGATCCCTATATCTCTCCTGTAGCCGCAGCGGACAGCCAGCTAAAAGGGATTGCCCCGGCGATCTTTATCTGCTGTGGCCCTGATCCTCTCACGGAGGCGGGAAAAGCCTACCGGGAGCGGCTGGAAGCCAACGGCGTGCAAACGAGCTTTCAACTGTACGACGAGGCGATCCACGGCTTTTTGGAGGTCAATCACAAGGAGTATCCCGCTCAAGAGGCCAAGAACCCCAAGCAGGAAGCGCTTGCCAAGGAGGCCGAGGACTATATTGCCTCCACATTGCAGGCCATTTGGAACAAAGGAGCAGAAAAATGAAGGCAGAAACAATTATTCTGAATGAGGAAAGAAATGTCACATTGACCGCATATTTGCAGGAGGTTGACGGCGAATTTGGCTTTTCCAAGCGCCCGGCCATGCTGGTGATCCCCGGCGGCGGTTACGCCATGTGCTCCGACCGGGAGGCAGATCCCGTGGCCACGGCCTATCTCAAGGCTGGATACCAGGCCTTTGTTCTACGCTATACCTGCACGCCCAAGGGGAAGTGGCCTCTTCCGCTGGAGGACTATGAGCAAGCTATGACGCTGATCGAGGACAATGCGGAAGACTGGCACATTGATACGGCAAAAACTGCGGTCGTCGGTTTCTCAGCCGGTGGGCATCTCGCCGCCTGTGCCGCGACCGTCGCTGAGCATAAGCCTGCCGCCGCTATTCTGGTGTACCCGGCGATCCTCAAGGACATCTGCGATATGTGCCAGCCGGGGATGCCCTATCCCCATGAGCATGTCACGGCAGCCACCTGCCCCTGCTTCCTTGTAGCGGCGCGGGATGACCGCACCGTGGATATTTCCAATACGCTCCGCATGGAGCTCGCTCTATCTGAAAAGGGCGTTGCTTTTGAAAGCCATATCTATTCCTACGGCGGACACGGCTTTTCCACAGGCGAGGACTGGATCAACACCAATTCCGTCTGCCCGCGCCTGCCCCGTTGGGTTCCGGACAGTATCCAGTGGCTGGGAGAGGTCATGGGAAAGCTGAAGCGCGGCGGCTTCACTGAGCCGATGAGCGCGCTCTCGATGAACGGTAATTTCGCGCCGGTACTCAGCGTAAATTGCACGCTTTCTCACCTGAGGAAGCAGAGCGAAGAGGCCAAATCCGTGCTGGAGCCTATGTTTGCCGCCATTGAGGCCGTTGCGAAAGCCCGGCAGTTCTCGGTAGAGGGACTGATGGCAGCCGTGGGAAACAACACAGCCCGGGAGATCATGGAGATGGTGCAGATCCCCGCTGAGGCGATCACTGAGATCGACAAAGCGCTGCATCAGATGATCAATCAATTGGAGGATTAAAGAATATGGTTAGGATCGATTCCTCTGAAGTACAGGAGTTTGAAAAAGTGCATCTCTCGACGCTTCGTGCGCTGGCACCGGAGTGCATGGTGTTACTGAAAAAGAACGGAGATTTCCCGCTTTCCGCGCCTTGTAAAGTCGCGCTCTACGGAGCCGGCGCCAGAGAGACCATTAAAGGCGGCACCGGCAGCGGCGACGTAAACGTACGCCATTACGTCACTGTGGAAGAGGGACTGGAGAACGCAGGCTTTACCGTAACTACCAAGTCCTGGATGGAGGGCTATAAAGCCGCTCGGGAAGCCGTGATCAAGGGCTTCTATGAGGGAATTGCCAAAGAAGCCAAAGAACTCGGAAAGTCTGTTTT
>CAZRGP010000048.1:0-11522 GCA_964599695.1 uncultured Faecalibacterium sp. | reverse complement strand
TCCATGCCCTTGCCGTTGCGCGCCATGACGGAGAAGGAATAGCTCTCGCCGTCCTCGAACACGACGCTGGACGGGACGGCTATCGAATTGCCCCCGACCTCCGCGCCCCACAGCTCGGTCCCGTCATGGGAGACGGAGACGCGCTGGTAGGAGATGCCGTAGTCGTCGGTCGCCGTCCACGCCATCGTCACGGAGCTGTCGGTCAGCGTGGAGCCGTCCACGGGCGACGTGACGGACACGGAGGGCGGGAAGTAGATGTACGGCGCGACCTCGCGCACCGCCCCGTCGCCGTCGGAGTTGGTCGCCCACATGCGCACGTAGTACGGCGATGCGGTGATGCCAGCCGTGGGCCACGTGAGCGCCCAGCGGTCGGCGTAGAGGTCGGACGAGGTCTTCACGGTCGTATCGACCGTCTCGATCGCGGCCCCGCCGGACGTTTGGCTGATGATGGCGGATACCTTCGTCACGGAGTCGGACGGGGACGTCATGACCGCCGCCCCGCCCTCCGAGCCGTAGTAGTGCGACGAGTTGGAGAGGATGTACGTCGAGATGCTGGGTGCCGCCATCAGGCCATCACTCCCATCCTGCGCAGGTTGCCCACGCGCTCCGCGACGGTGCCCAGCGCGGACGCGAGCGCCGCGTCGGCTGCGACCAGGTTGCCGTCGATGTAGTAGTTGTTCACGGTGCCGCCGCCGACGTCCATGCGCTCGGCGATCATGTCGCCCCACTTGCTGAAGTACGGCTCGTAGAGCGGGATGATGGCCTCGGGCCCCTTCTCGCCCGCGCCGATGAGCGTGGCGCCGTCGACGATGCCGCCCTTGGCGTACCACTCGACGCCGATGGACGGCAGGCCGCCCGAGAGCCAGTCGAGCGGGTTGACGGAGCCGCTGATGCTGAAGTGCGGCAGCGGGATGTGCGGCCACTTGAACTCGAAGTCGAAGAAGCACTTGATGCGGTCTATGGCGTTCTTGACCGCATCCCTGGCGCTGTTGACGGGTCCCTCGATGGCGGACTTGATGCCGTCCCATACGGTCGACGCGACCGACTTGATGCCCTCCCACACGGAGGATGCGGTCGACTTGATGCCGTCCCATATGCCCGACAGCGACTCGGCCATGCCCTCGAAGTCGCCCGTCACGAGCGAGGTGACGAAGCCCACGACGCCCTCGATGGTCGTCTTGATGCCCTCCCACACCTGCACGACGGTCTCGGCGATGGTGTTGAACGTCGGCACGACGGTCTCGGCGATGGACGCGACGGATTCGGTGACGAAGCCCGCGACGGCCATGAAGCCCGCGCCCAGGTCCTCGATGACGGGCGACAGCGTCTCGATCGCCTGCTGCACTCCTGGGAGCACGGTGTCCGTGAGGACGGCGCCCAGCGTCTCGATGAGCGGCTCCACGATCGGGGCCATCTCGTCGAACGCGGCGGTGAGCGTGTCGATGCCCGCGCCGAGCGCGTCGAACGCGAACGTGGCGAGCGGCTCGAGCGCCACGGCGGCCTTGTTCTTGAGGACCTCGAACGACTCCGCCCAGTCGGCGGTCGCGTCGTAGGTCGACATGATGCCGTCGCCCGCGCCGAGCGCCGAGTCGCGGAGGTCGTCCAGCGAGAGCGCGCCCGACTCCACGGCGCCGACGAACTGCGCGGCGCCCTTTGTGCCGAACAGCGTCTCCGCGAGGTCGAGGGCCGCGGCGGTGTCGCCCGCCTCGATGTAGCCCTCCATCTGCGCGATGACGTCCTCGAACGCGGCGGATGCGTCGCCGCCCTCGCCCGCGAGCTCCACGAGCGCGCGGTTCATGCGCGACATGGTGCCGCTGGCGTCCATGCCCGCCTGGTCGAGCAGGCCCGCCATGTTGGCGGTGTCCTCGAACGAGAAGCCCAGCGCCTGCATGGCGGGGGCGTTCTTCTCGAGGATGGCCGTGAGCTCGTCGAAGCCCATGCCCGTGTTCTGCGACACGGTGAACAGGTAGTCCATCTGCCCGGCCATGTCCTCGGCGGACACGCCCCATGCGGCGAACGCGCCCGACAGCGACTCGACGTTGACGCCGCCGATCATGGAGTCGAGCGCGCCGAGCTGCGTGGCCACGTCGCGGAGGTCGTCGCCCGTGAGGCCGAGCCTCGTGTTGAGGTCCTGGATGTAGTCGCCCGCCTGCCCGAAGCTCACGGGCACGGTGGTGGCGACGTCCTGCGCGATGCCGACGAGCTCCTCGAGAGCCTCGCCCGAGGCGCCCGTGCCGACGACGATGGTGTCGCGCATCTCGTCGAAGCTGCTGCCGATGTCGAGCAGCGCCTTGCCGATGCCGAGCCCCGCGAGCACGCCCGCGATGGGTCCCGCCATGCCCTTGAGCGTGGTCAGCAGACCGCCCGTGATGCCCTCGCCGGCCTGCGCGCCGAGGTCCTCCATGCCGGGGAGGACGGCGCCGGTGATTGCCTCCTTGGCGCCCTCGGCGGACGGCATGATCTGGACGTACGCGTTGGCGACTGTGACGCCCTCTGCCATCTATGCCTCCTCGTAGAACCATGCGTCGAACTCCGACACGGGTATCGCGTCGGAGCCGTATCTTTCAGTGTTCGGAGACGTCCACGGCCTGCCGTGCGGCTTTGGCTGCACGGTCCCCTTGGCCGAGAACGAGAAGTTGAACGCCCTCACGGCGTCGAAGATGTCCGCGAGGAGCGCCGCGCGCCCGATGTCGGACGCGAACACGGCCTCGTCCCTGCTCTCCCAGCGGCGGGTTGCGGAGTCGAGCGGCAGGTGCCGCGCGAACACGTCCAGCGCGTCCCATCCGTAGGTTCGCGGGATGTCGGCGAGGCGCACGCCGAGCTGCACCATGCAGTCCCAGTCGAGCGCCCCGCCCGATTCCCTGTCTAGTCGGACGAGGCCCGCTGTTTTCCCGCGTCCACGGGCTTGGCGGCCTGCCATGCCTTGGCGAGCCTGCCGAAGTCGGCGGAGCGCATGCGGCCCACGGCGCCGTCCGTGGCGTCCTTGAAGAAGCGGAGCATCCACTTGAGCGACGCGGTCTCGCCCTGCTCGGCGGCCTCCGCGAACTCCATGAGGTCGTCCATCGGCAGGGCCGCGA
Organism: uncultured Faecalibacterium sp.; assembly: GCA_964599695.1. Taxonomy (GTDB): domain Bacteria; phylum Bacillota; class Clostridia; order Oscillospirales; family Ruminococcaceae; genus RUG11783. Next base: position 8,445 of record CAZRGP010000048.1, on the reverse strand, counting down.
GCTGCGGGACGGAGTAGGCCGTCCCCTCGAACTCGAACTCGAACGCCTGCGCGTCCGAGGACTCGATGACGTACATGGTTCCCTCCTATGCGGCTGCTAGGCCGTGGTGGCGCCGTCGTCGAAGTAGACGTAGACGCTGTGGCCCGTGCCGTCGTCGTTGCAGGTGATGGTGAACGGCCACACGTTGCCCGCGGAGGGCACGAACGTCATGGCGCCGATCTCGGTGATCTGCGCGTTGGGGGCGCAGATGCGGCCGCGGCGGTTGCCGTCCTTCATGTTGATGCAGAACGCCTGCTCGGGCGGGAGCTCGGGACCGATGGAGATGGTCAGCTGCTCGCCGTGCGTGGAGCTGGCCGCGGTCTTGGAGACGTTGGCCGTGCCGACGAGGTTCTTGGCGGCCTGCTCGTCGATCTGCAGGAACTCGCCCGTGATGGTGGTCCCGAAGTCGGTGGAGACGACGCGGACGTTGTTGAGGCCCCAGTCGCGGAGGTTGCTGTTGGAGCGGCTCACGTTGAGCGTGATGCCGGCCTCGGAGATGTAGCCGCCCGAGGTCCACGTGCCGGTGAGCGCGGTGCGCGCGTCTGACGGTTTCGCCGTGCCCTTGGGCGCGACGTAGAGGGCGCCTACCGTGGTGGACTGGTCGGGTCCGAGCAGGTAGACCTGGTTTGAGTTGACGCCTGCCATATGGCGGCCTCCTTATCGTAGTGTCATGCCGGTGCCGCGCACGCCGACGGTGGCGCGCACGGTGCAGCGTTTGAGCGTTTGCCGTTCGGGGTCGGGGTCCTCGTAGGGCGCCCGCGCCTCGGACGTGTTGAAGGTGAGGCCAGATGCCGTGGCGTTGAACCGCAGGGCGCGGATTGCCCCCGCCATGCGGAACGCGGTCCGGTACGCCTCCGAGTAGGTCGACGCCCACACGTACACGACGATGTCGTAGGCGTCGCTCACGGGCGACTGCTCGAACGAGCCGAGCGAGTAGACCGAGACGGTCGTCGCCCGCATGCCGTCGGGCGGCGGGTAGGCCGTCACGGCGACCCCGTACGGGGCGACGACGGCGAGCTCCTGCGCCACGGCGGCCTCGATGTCGATGGGTGCTACGATCTGCATGCGGTCACCGCCTTGGATAGCGTTTTCTCCGTCGCCTCGAGGTAGCGCCCCTCGTCGCCGTCGGGCACGACGAGCGCCATCGGGCGGTCGCCCACGACCTGCGCGGGCTTGGCGGAGAACTCGTCGCCCGCGATGCCCGCTATGCGCTGCGCGGCCCTGTCGACCTCCGCCACGATGGCGGCCTCATTCATGAGCGCGGAGATGCCGTCCGACAGCACCTCTATCTGCACGCGGGTCCTCGCCATGCGATCACCCTCCCCACGCCACGAGCGCGGCGCGCATGTGCGAGACGGCGCCCGTCGGGCTCTCGCGGTCCTCGGGGATGCCGTCCACCTCGTAGGTGCGCCCGCCGTAGGAGATGCGGTCGCCCTCGCGGATGTCGGAGCCGTGCGGCGCGATGAGCACCTTGTCGATGGCGCGGACCTCGGAGGCGTCGCGCCAGTCGGTCGACGATGACGGACGCACGAGGATGCACTCGCCGACCTGCCGCGCCGTCGCGCGCGACCAGTCGCGCTCGGACCTCATGCCGTCCTGCACGATCGGGGCGCGCAGGACGGTCACGGTCCTGTCGAACCAGCTAAACGGCATGCGCCCTCACCGCCCTGTACGGCTGCAGCGCCGCCCGCGCGTTGGCGGGCAGCAGCATGCCCTGGTTGGACAGCGCGGAGCCGCTGTAGCTGATGCTCACGTCGCCCGCGGTCTCCTGGGAGACGCCGTAGGACGTGAGCGCGATGGCGTTGACGACCGCCGACGCGATGGCGGACTGCAGGTCGGGCATGGAGCCGACGGGGATGCCCGCGGTGAACTTGACCTCGACGTTGCCGAGGTCGCGCGGGATGCACGCCGAGGTGCGGATGCGCCCCCTGCGGGAGAACGAGCGGACCTCGGCCTGCTCGCCGCCGACCTCGACGGACTCCACCGCCGAGAGGTACGCGACGGGCAGCCATATGTCGCCCGGCTCGCCGTCCAGCACCGCCACGCACTTGCACGACGGTCCGACGTGCCAGCCGCAGTAGCCGCGCACGGCGGCGGAGACGGCGGAGATTGCCCCGTCGACGCGCGGGTCGCCGTGCCAGCGCCCTGCGGTGAGGTCGTCGAACGCATCGGCGTCGATGATGTCGGGCATGGACGCCTCGTCGATGTCGTAGCCCCACGGGGTGATGATCATGGTCTGTCCTTACTTGTCGTCGGCCTTGGCCTTCTTGTTGGCGGGCGTGCGGCGCTTGGCCGCTGCCTTCTTGGGCGCGTACCCCTTGGCCTGCACGTCGCAGAGCACGTACCCCTCGGGCTGCTGGCCCTCCTCGTACTGGTACTTGCGCCCGTTGGGCGCGACGTAGATGAGCATCATGCGTACCCCTCCCGTAGATGGGGGGGACGGTCGCCCGTCCCCCCTGCTTGCTGGCGATGCGCCGTCGGCTTAGGCGCTGGCGGCCTCGGTGATCTTGACGAACGCCTTGGGCTGGCGGACGGCGAGCGCGATGCGCTCCTCCACCACGACGGTGACGCGGTTGTAGATGGCGTCGTCGTGGTCGCCCGTGAACACCTCGATGCGGGCGCCGTCGCCGGCCTTGGTGATGACGGATGCGCCCTGCTTGAAGGCGCCGACGAGGACGGTGCCCTGGGTGATGTTCGGGGTCACGATGGTCTTGAGGCCCCACACGCCGGGCTGGACGGCGACCTGGCCGTTGCCGTACGGGCCGTAGAAGCAGCCGCCGCCGACGTACTCGTTGGAGCTGCTGGCGGTCTTGAGCTGGCGCAGCGCGGAGTAGTCGGTCGGGTGCATGATGACCGTGTCGGCGTTCTTGCCGGAGTCGGTCTTGACGGTCATGATGGCGTCGAGGATGGTGTCGGGGTCGGGATCGCCGCCGTAGGCGTAGGTGTCGGTGCCGATGCCCGAGGTGCCGAGCAGCGTGGTGAGCAGGTAGGCCTCGATGCGGGCGTCGAGCTCGTACAGGCCGCGCGCGTTGAGCGCGGAGGCGAGGTAGGCGTTGTCCTCGAGGAGCTCGTCGGTCTCGTAGAACCAGCCGGCGATCTTCTGCAGGGTGGCGGTGGCGCTGGACTCGACGATGTGGAACTGCGGCTTGGCCGCGGCCTCGTTGACGGCGCCGGGGGCGGGGGCGGAGTTGTCCTCGCGGGCTCCGAGGATGAAGTACTTGAGGGCGTTGCCGCTGATCTGCTCCGCGCCGAAGGCATCGCGGACCTCGAGGTCGCGGATGACGTCGCCGACGTTGGTGCTGTAGCTGTAGACGGTCTGCGACTTCTGCGGGTCGGTGTAGGTCTTGAAGCCGAAGCCGGTGCCCGCGGACTTGGCGTTGCCTGCGCGCATGGCGTCGAGGTTGAGGTTCTTCATGGCGAACTCGCCGAGGGTCTTGGGGGTCTCCTCCATAGGGGTGTTCTCCTTCACGGTTCCGAGGGACTTGATGAGGTCGTCGGCCTCCTCGGCCGACTTCTTGGCGGCCTCCGCGGCCTTGAACTCGTCGATGGCGGACTGGAGGGCGTCTGCGTCCTCCATGTCCTTGGCCTCGGCGAGCGCAGCCTTGGCGGCCTCGTAACGCTCGTTGATGGTCATGGGTTCTCCTAACTGTTCAAGAGCTGTTCAGCCACGTCCTTGAGCTGGGCGAGCACGTCCTCCTTGGGCTCCTCGGCGTTGGCCCCGCTGGGCTCCTCCGCCTTGGCCTCGTCGGTGTCGGTGTCCTCCTGCTCGTCGGCCAGCAGGCCGTCGACGGTGGTTGCGATGGAATAGGCCATCTCGCGGATGCGCCGGAGCTCGTCCGCGTCGGCCTTGGAGTTGCGGCGGCCCGACTTCATCTCGGGCTCGGCGATGTTCGTGTCGATGATTGCGACGGTCTCGCCGCTGAGTGCTTCCTTGAGCTCGACGGCGGCCTCGGCGGGAGCCTGCTTGACGCCTGTGACGACCGCGCGCTGGTTGGCGGGTATCTGCACGAGCGAGACCTCGAAGAGGTTCATCTTGCGGAGCTCGTACGCCTCGGTTCCGTCCTCGAGCTCGACGGAGCCGCCGTCCAGCACCTCGTAGGCGAAGGAGAACTGCCACAGGCGGCCCTCCTTGACGAGCTTGCGGACGTACTGCGCCTTCTCGTTCTCCTCGTCGAACTGGGCGACGACGTAGAGGCCCTTCTCGTCCTCGTGCGCCTCGACGACCTTGCCGATGTTGTAGTCGGGGTCGTCTGTGGAGTGGCCGTAGAGCAGCGGGATGGGCTTGCCGTTCTGCTCCCACGCCTTGAGCGAGTCTGCGAACGCGCCCGCCTTGATGACGTCGCCGTAGGCGTCGGGGATGCGGTCGAACGTCGCGGCGTAGCCCTCGACGGTGCCCTCGGCGGGCATGGATGCCGCGCCGGGCGCGGACTTGGTCTTGGTCATGTCTCCTCCTCTACGGGATGTCGATGATCACGGCGCACTGGCAGTTGGCGACCTCCTCGGGGCCGAGCGCGTCGGCGTCCCCGGGCCACATGGCGCCGTTGCTGAACGGCTTGTCGTACGGGACGGTCTCGCCGTTCATGGCGGCGTGCGACGGCCTCGGGTTGCCGCTCGTCACGTCCCAGGTCTTGGTCGCCCCCCTGCGCGGCGCGCACTGGCGGACGGCCTCGATGGCCGACCACGACGCGATGGTCGCGGCGAACGGGTATCCGCTGTTCTCGGCGCGCTTGGTCTCCGCCGTGTCGAACACGTCGGCGGGCGTGCGCTCCGACTCCTCGTCGGCGACGACCTCCTCGAGCTCGCGGAGCGTGGCGTCGTTCACCATGCACGCGCGGCGGTACGCCATCGAGTTGATGAACGCCCGCGTCTGCGGCACGGAGTAGGCGGATTCATCGAGCCCGAGCGCGGCGAGCGCCTTGAGCGCGGCGGCCTCCGACTGCTTGATGGCCACGGCGTTGAGGTCGTCGGTCAGCTCGCGGTTCCACCGCTCGGAATCCCACCACGCGGGCTCGCCCTCGTCGGGGACGGTCGGGTCGGCGCCTATCTTGGGCAGCACCGACTTGCGCTGGCGGCGGTAGAACGCCTTGAGCGCGTCGGCGAGCTCGCGGCCCGCCTCGTCGTCTGCTGTCGCCTTGTAATGACGCCCCTCGTCGGCCTTGCACGCGGCGCACTGGCATGCGTGCCCGGGCTCCGCCTCCTTGAGCGCGTGGCTGGCGGCGTTGCGGTCGATGGTCGGGTCGGTGTCCCTTGGCGACGCGAGGCCGCCCTCGATGACGTTGAGCGGCACGATCAGCTCGTCCGCGCCGTCGATGTGCGGGAGGTTGAACATGGCGCGCGCCTCGTCCCGCGTCATCCACGGGCCGCCGACGGCGGACTGGATGACCTGCGCCCGCTCCTCGAAGCTGCCCTGCAGCTTGACGGAGAGGTCGAACTCGACGTAGTCGCCCTGCGGCTCGCCGATGCGCGGCAGCAGGATGGCGTTGACGCGGTCGACGACCTGCATGAGCGTCGGCGCGAGGGTGTCGTTGTAGAGCGCGCGCGCGTTCTCCTTGGCGGATGCGTACGTCTGCCCGTCGCCCGGCCATATGAGCGCGGGGTTGACGTGGTAGACGCCCGCGACGTCCTCGCGGCCCAGCTTCTTGGCCTCGGACCACTCGGCGTCGTGCGCGGAGAACGGCACGGTGCGTATCTCCATGCCGTCCTCGAGGATGGGCATCGAGCCGCCCTTGCTGGCGGATTTCCCCGCCCACGACTCGTCCCACGACTGGCGGAACCGCTCGAACTGCTCGTCCGTCCAGTCCTCCACGTCGGCGGGGCGGCGGATGTAGGCGTTGAACCTGCCGCCGTTGCGCCACATCTGCCTGCGGAAGCTGTTGGACTCGACCTGCTCGTGGAGCACGTCGGCCAGCGCCTCGACGGGCGAGCACTGCCCGCTCACGTCGTCGGGCGAGTAGCCGTGGAACAGGATGAAGCGGTCGCGCGGCACGGCGATGCGCCTGCCCGCGGGCGTGCGGATGTAGATGCTCTCGGGCGTGAACGGGTCGGTGCCCTCGTAGCCGTCCAGCCACGTCGCGGGGATGGGCCGCAGCTGCCAGCCCGACTCGGTCTCCGCGTCGGGCGCGATGATGCCCATGTGGCGGTCGTACAGGTAGAGGTCCGAGAAGATGCGGCGCTTGAGCTCGTACGCCGTCATGTCGGGGTTCGGGTGCTCGAGCAGCAGGGCGGCGGGGGTGCCCCGCAGCCTCACGCGGTCGTTCTCGTCGGCCCGCCTGTACACCTTCCACGGGACCTGCGCGGCGTTGTCGGAGAGGTAGCCGACGACGGCGCGGAGGTTCGGCTGCGTGCGGTATAGCTGCGCGATGCTCATGTCCGCGACGGTGACGGACGGCCCGCCGCCGTAGCGGTAGATGTAGCGCCTCGGCGCGAAGTACGCGCGGAGGCTGTCCAACAGGCCCATGCGGCCTCCTTACACTGTCCGTACGCCTCTAGATGCGTATGCCGTGGGCTTGCGGTCGGGTGCCTCCGCGGCCTGCACGGCGGTCTCGAGCCCGTGCGCCATAGTCAGCGCCACGAGCGGCGATATGTCCTCGCGGGACTTGTTGCGGTCCCACGCCCATGCGCCGTCGCCCATCGGCCTCGTCACCGCGACGTTCGCGGCGAGGTCTAGGACGGGCTGCGGCAGGTGCATGAGCCGCACGGCGTCGCTTTTGGTCTCGGGCGCTGATGCCGCCACGGCATCCCACAGCCGCCCGCAGTAGCCGCCGAGGTCGCGCCCCTGCACCTCCACGGCCTCGACGCCGTCGATGGCGTCCACGAGCTCCGCGATCGCGGAGACGGGCGCGCCCCTGCCCTGGAGGGCGACGCGGATGGGCTGCGGCCACCCCTCGGCGCCCACGCGCTCGCGGAGCCAGTCGAGAAGCCAGCCGATGCCCTGGCGGTACTGGACGAGCTCGCCGTGCAGCAGCCCGTCGGAGCGCCTGCCGCACACGGCCACGGCGGTCGCGCCGCGGTCGGCGGATATGTCGACGCCCACGGAGAACGGGGCGCCCATCGGTATCTGCGAGGAGCGGTCGTAGCCGCCCTCCCACGCGCCGTCGGGGAACGGCGGCTGGATGACCGCCTCGACCCACTGGCACAGGCACTCGGTCTTGAACACGTCGGGCGGGTCGGTCGCCAGCGCGGAGCGGATGTTGCGCTCGGGGATGGTCCAGCCGAGCGAGGGGTTCGCCTGCGCCCACGCCCGCGGGTCCGCTGGGTCGGCGTCGGGCTCCGCGCTCCACTCGAACCAGCCGAGCGCGGACCCGTCGTCGTCGATGAGGTCGGCTGACTCGCCGAGCGCCTTGACGATGCCGTCGGGGTCGCCGAGCATGCGGTGAGCCTGCATGCGCAGGTGCCGCAGGACGACGGAGCTGCCGTCGCCCGCGTTGCTCATGCACCACACGAGCGCGTTCTCCCGCGCGATCGTGGTCTTGGTGAGCGCGCCCCACGCCTCCCAGTCGCGGTGCTCGCGGAGCTCGTCCAGCAGGATGAAGTCGGCGCTCTTGCCTCGCCCCGCCTTGCGGGTCGTGGCCTTGACGCGGTACTGGCGGTTGTCGGTGAGCTGCAGCCGCTTGGCGCCGTTGGTGCGCCATACGTGGTCTATCTCGGCGGCGAGGCGCGGGTCGGCCTGCGCCATCTCCACGACGGCGTTCCACGTGTCCTCCGCCTGCTCGAGGTCCTGCGCGGTGCCCAGCACGAGCGCCATGCCCAGGATGTAGAGCATGAAGAGGGCGAGGACCATGCCGACGAACGTCTTGCCGTTCTGGCGGCCTATCTCCACGACGACGGTGCGGTACCGGAACCGCCACGTGCCGGAGAACTCCCCCTCGATCTCGAGCGCATGGATGAAGAGCCACCTCTGCCACGGGTTCAGCCGCAGCTTGAGGATGTCCTCCGCGAACCGCACCACGTCGTAGCCGAGCGTCGTGTCGGGCGTCAGCTCGCGGAGCGGCGGCGTGTAGACGCGGGGGACCTCGCTGCCCTTATCCGACCGCATGGAACTTCGCCCTCATGGCGCTCATGTCCGATTCGGGCGCCTGCGGCTTGCGCCTGCGGTCTATCTCCTCGTTGCTCGGGGCGAGCCCGAGCGCGCGGATGTAGTTGAGCATGGTGGTGAACATGGACGCCGTCGGGTCGTCCGTTATGTCGATGAGGTCGGCGCACATCTGCGCCGCCTTGATGAGCGCGCCGTGGCGCGACTTGACGAGGGCGCGCGCCTTGAGGGCGTCGGCTATGCTCTCGTCGAGCGTCTGCCGCATCGAGCCCGCCACGGTGCATCACCGCCGTTCATTTTGCTCGGAGGGATAAAAGATTGCCGTCGGGCATGACGGAATTCCAGCGTTCCCAGATGGTGGTCGCGCCCATGAG
>CAZRGP010000047.1:0-11818 GCA_964599695.1 uncultured Faecalibacterium sp. | reverse complement strand
CTTGGCGGTGATACGTCCCTGGCCTGCTCCGCTGAAACACAAAGCAAAATTGATGTACAGGTTGTCGAACTGGTACGGAAGCAGCACGAAAAAGCACTGACCATTCTAAAGGACAATCGCGGTAAGTTGGATGAACTCGCCTCGTATCTGTATGAACATGAAACTATTACCGGTGAAGAGTTCATGCGGATCCTGAATGAAAACGCGAGCACATAATACCACAGGCCAGAATTCCGTCAATGTCCGTCTGGACATGTTCAGAAAGTTTTCCTGAATAGAAGCAACGCGCCCCAGACTGTAGATGTAAAAATCTCCAGTCTGGGGCTTTATAATTTGCATAATGGTTTAACATAACTTATCTCGAACGAATTCGTACTGTTGAACATAGGCCTTCTACTATTGTATCCCTTCCTTGATTACCAAGAAATAAGGTGACTCATTTCATAATGAATCACCTGGAACAGTAGATGTCTACCTGTCAAACAAAATAGTCCTTTTTTCAAACTCGCACCATAGTGAGAGAGATTACGGGACTTGATGGTCCGAAAAACGTCAATTTTGTGATCTTTCAACCGGAAGAAGAGTATTGCGAGTACTCTTCTTCCTTTTTTATGTTGAAAAATCTGATTCTAATCTTATGACGCTGCTTCTGATGTTGTGTCCACTTTGTATTGGACACTGTTTCCGTTGTAACTGTTCGCAGATATTTCGTAATCCGCACGATCACTGGAGTAGAATTCTCCAACGAACCGATAAAAAATCACAACACGCTGCATTCTTGCCTTGCCTTTTCCCTGAGCTTCATAGACTTCTATGCGGTCGATCAGCTCGCTTATAAGTGCTGGCGTGAGTTTATCGATCTTCAGGAATTTTCTCACTGCTTTGATAAACCGCTGCTGGCTTGCCTCACTGACCGAAAGAGTACCCAGTTCCTCGTGAATTTCCTGGATTCGATGCATAAGGGATTCCTTTTCGGCAGAGTACTTTACAGACAAATGGCTGAACCAGTCATCTGTAATCTTTCCGGAAGCGTTCTCCTCGAAACACTTTTCATAAAGAACATCCACTGTTTTCTTTCGGCTTGTGGCAGAATTCAGTTCTTTTTCCAGTTCCTTACGCTTCTCTGCAGCCGCCTTTTCTGCATGCTCCATGAGGAGCTTTGCAAATTCAGCCTCATCCTTTTTCAGCAAAGCTGCCATATGTCTGAGATCGCTCAGCAGAATGTATTCAAGAGCATCCTCCCGGATATAGTGTCTGGTCTTGCAGGTGCCTCTGTAGTCGCTTTCATAATTGGAACAGCTGAAAAAGTGAATATCCTTGTTTCCTGTGTTCGTGTGGTACCACAGTTTGCTCCCACAGTCCGGACAGAAGAGATAGCCCTTGAGAAGAACCGGTTTGTTCTCCTTGTATTTTGAGGTCGTTTTTCTGCAAACTGACAGCAGATTCTGAACTTTCTCAAAATCTTCCCTGGATACTATCGGCTCATGAACATCCTTAAAGACCAGCCACTTATCTTTCGGATTATCCAAACGCTCCTTGTGCTTGAAATCCAACGACCAGGTCTTAAAGTTTATCACATCACCGCAGTATTCCTGCCGGGTAAGCATTTTGGCTATGGACTACAATTAAAACTATCCAGAAATATAAGTGCATTCTCATTGTTATTAGAATATAATTGGCTTTGGGGACTACATTGAGGTCTTACAATAGGGTAATTCTATATATTTGTATTTATAAGAGATTTATTAGGAGAAAACGAATGAGAGTCGTTATTCAGGAAAACTATTCCAAAATGTGCCTTTGGGCAGCAAACTATATCGCGAACAAGATCCGTAACCACAAGGAAGACAGACCTTTTGTGCTGGGTCTGCCCACGGGTTCCAGCCCCATCGGGGTGTACAAGGAGCTCGCTAGAATGAACCAGGCGGGAGAGTTAAGTTTTGCCAATGTCGTGACCTTCAACATGGACGAGTACCTTGGCCTTCCCCATGAGCATGACCAGAGCTACTGGTACTTCATGCATGACAACTTCTTCAATAACCTGGTGGATATGAAGCCGGAAAACATCAATATTCTCAACGGTATGGCGGAAGATCCGGAGAAGGAGTGCGAAGAGTACGAGAAGAAGATCGCATCCTACGGCGGTATCGATCTCTTCATGGGCGGCATCGGCGTGGACGGTCATCTGGCGTTCAATGAGCCTTACACATCCCTCACTTCCCGGACAGGGCTTCGGAATCTCACCACGGACACCCGTATCGTGAACTCCCGTTTCTTTGGAAATGATCCGGAGAAGGTACCGGCGCAGGCTCTTTCAGTCGGTATCGGCACAGTGACCGACTCCAAAGAAGTCCTGTTGCTCATCAATGGGCACAACAAAGCGAGAGCACTTGCCGCAACAGTAGAAGGAAGCGTTTCCCAGAAGTGGACATGCAGCGCGCTGCAGATGCACAACGGCGCTATCATTGCCTGTGACGAAGCTGCATGCGGTGAACTCATGGTTGACACATACAAATACTTCCTCGATATTGAGAAAGCTGAGCGTCTCTAAAAAATGTATTAAGAAGGGGCTGTGAAATAATTCAACCCCCGATAAAGAAATGAAGAAGCCCCCTGGTCCAGTGAAGGACTGGGGGCTTAATCATGGTAAAATTCAGTTGTGACCAAGAAATTTACCAATATCAATTTTAGTCCAAAGCAAGCAATGTTTCCAGTCTTTTTTGAAGACTGTCTGGATCTGAGAGATCCGGTGAAGCAGTTCGACCGACTGATGGAGGAGGCAAGAATCGAGCGGTACGTACGGGCGGAGATAGGCCGAAGGCCGGGACGCCCGGGGTACAATCCGGTGAACATGCTGAAGACAATACTGTTTGGGTACATGGACGAAGGGAGCATCTCGCTCCGGAAACTGGAAGACAACTGCAGAGTAAATCTTCGATACCAATACCTGATGGATGGAGAAAAGCCGAGCTACAGAAGCTTCGGTTATTTCATAGAGGACCTGAAGGAAGATATCGAGGATATTTTTTATGGAATAACAAAAGAGATAACAGAAGCAGAAGGAGTAGATCTGAAGCACCTGTACATAGACGGGACAAAACTCGAGGCGAATACCAACAAATACACATTTGTTTGGGAAAAGAGCACAGAAAAGAGCAGATACAAGTTATACGGACGGATAACTACATTGCTAGAGGCAATGAATGAAGAGCTCCGGTATGAAGGGCTTAAGCTGGAGAGCAAGAGCGAATATATCCCTGAAGAATTAGAAGAGATGCTACTGGCCTATCTGGACCATTACGGGCTGAAAGAGACCGATTTTCCTCATGGAAAAGGGCGGCGCAAGACAGAGCGGCAGCGAAAAGCAGAGCAATTACGAAAATATATCCGGAAACTGGAAGAATACGGAGAAAAACTAAGGATCTGTGGAGAAGACCGGAACAGTTATTCCAGGACAGACCCGGGAGCCACATTTATGCGTATGAAGAGAGACCATATGCGGAATGACCAGATATTACCGGGATACAACATCCAGATTGGAGTAGCAGACGAATATATCGTTGTGGCAGACATCTACCGGTACCAAAGCGACTAGGACTGCTTCCGGCCGTTGATGGAAAAGTTCCAGGAACAGTATGGAAGATATCCCCGATATCCGGTGGCAGATGCGGGATACGGATCCTACAACAACTACCTTTACTGCGAAGAAAAAGGGATGGAAAAGGTGATGAAGTTCACCATGTACGAAAAGACGGTGAAGGACAGGAAATACCGCAGGATATCCTGAAGAGGACATAAAAACGTGAAGTTAGAGATATTTCTGGTTTTATTGGGCTACAATCTGTACAAATACTGCTGGAAACAAACGAAACTCCAGGAAGCAGCTTAAGAGTAGAAGGGTCTGCGTTAATTGGGGTAAGGGGTATTATGCCCTTTGGACTGCTTTTTCCCACAAAATCTGAACACACTAAAAGGGCTGTGCCGGAATTGACACCTTAAATGCCAATTTCTTCACAGCCCCCTGCAATTAATTATGTATTGGTTTTAGAAGACGCCCTGCTCGAGCATAGCTGTCGCGACCTTTTTGAATCCCGCGATATTCGCGCCGGCGACAAGATCATAGCCAAGGCCGAATTCTTCTGCAGTCTCCTTGGACACATCATGGATGTTTTTCATCATCCTGTGCAGCTGCTCATCCACTTCTTCCGCACTCCAGACGAGGCGTTCCGAGTTCTGGGACATTTCCAACGCAGATACTCCGACGCCGCCCGCATTGACTGCCTTGGAGGGAGCAACGATCATATCTTTCTGCGCTCTGAGCAATTCCAGTGCATCATTCGTTGTCGGCATGTTCGCCACTTCGATGTAATACTTCACTCCGGAATCGACGATCCGTTTTGCCCACTCCAGATTCACATCATTCTGGATCGCGGCAGGCATATAGATATCAACGTCTTTCGCTCCCCAGAACTTTGTGCCGGGAACGAACTCCACTCCGAATTTGTCAGCATAGGGCTTGCAGTGCATCGGATCATTGGCGCGCATCCACTCGATAAAGGCGATCTTCTCGTCCGTGACGACGCCGTCCGGATCATGGAAATAACCATCCGGACCGGATACGTAAGTGACCTTCGCACCGAGCTGAGCCGCCTTCTTCATGATCCCCCATGCGACATTTCCGAATCCCGAAACACCGATCCTCTTTCCTTCAATGGAATCGTTCTCATGCCTCAGAACTTCCTGAAGATAATACACGGCGCCGTATCCTGTTGCTTCCGGTCTGATCAGCGAACCGCCGTAGCTCAGTCCCTTTCCGGTGATTACGCCGTTCTCCCAGACGCCCTTCAGTCTTCTGTACTGACCGAACAAATACCCTACTTCTCTCTTTCCTACGCCCATATCTCCGGCAGGGACATCCACATCGGGACCGATATAGCGGTACAAAGCCGTCATGAAACTCTGGCAGAAGCGAAGGATCTCCGCATCAGACTTTCCGGCAGGATCGAAATCAGATCCGCCTTTGCCTCCGCCGATGGGAAGGCCTGTCAATGCATTCTTAAATGTCTGCTCGAATCCGAGGAATTTGATGATGCTCTCATTCACATTTTTCTGGAACCTCAGTCCGCCTTTGTACGGGCCGATCGCACCATTGAACTGACATCTCCATCCGATATTTGTATGATACTTTCCTTCATCGTCCATCCATACGACTCTGAAAGTGAACATTCTCTCAGGCTCGACCATTCTGCTGAGAATATCAGACTTTTCATATTCCGGATGAGCATTTACTAGAGGTTCAACGGAGGTCAGGACCTCTTCTACTGTTTGAACGAATTCCGGTTGAGATGCATGCTTAGTTTTTACTTCAGCAATAACACGCGAAATATACTGATTCAATGTTGTTTACCTCCTTATCTTTTCCATCAATCCAATTGCACCATAGAAATCTTCAGTGATGCCGTTTTCAATCCAGAATGATGAAATCATCCAACGTTTTGCAGACATAAGATGCTTTTTTTCGAAGTTCCTCTTCGAAAAAAGATCCTTCCGGAACCGCTACTCCCACTGCACCGGCCAGATTGGCCATTTCCATATCCACAGGAAGATCTCCAATCATTATAATCTCATTGCAGGAAACACCAAAGAGATCTGCTGTTTTGATTATAGCCTCCGGATCAGGTTTGCAATTTGTGATCTCACTGGACGAGAGGATGAAACTTAGTGACTCCGATTCGTCCACCATATCGATCATCTCTCGCACACGCTGCGAAGTATCGAGTGTAACGATACCGTATGGGACTCCCTTTTTCCTTAATCTGGAAAAAATCTCAGGACACCCCTGATGGGTTGTCAGCACATCCTGCCAACGAAGCGCATCGTCTGCTGTAGTGTGAACTTCCAATGCCATTGCTCTCGCTTCTGGCCAGGGGATTTTCAGACTATGCATAAAGAATACTCCAGAAATCACGACCTCATCCTCAATGGAAGCGAGGATCGCTGTTCCGTCCGGGAGACAGGCATCCGCTACCGGTTCCCCGTCGGGGCCGATATGCGCTGCTATGCCGATTTCTGTCATCCAATCGATTACAATATCCGGATTGATTCCGTATTTCGTGCGTGCAGCGCGGATTCGCTCTTGGTTCAGCGCACGAATAAAAGAATGGTGGTCAAACAAAAGACCGTCCTTGTCAAGTGCGACGACCTTCCCCCGAAAGGTCTGGTCGCCGACTTGAAATGTATGCTGAGTGAGGAGATTCTCTGACATCGTTTTATCACTCATTCAGTTTTTGCTTCATCAAACGCTTTCAGAAGCATCTTTGTGAAGGATTCCATTACATCCTCCGTTGCAATCGTCATGCGCAGATGCTTCTCAACACCATTTGTAAAGATACGTACCAGATAACCATTATCTGCGCATATCTGTTTGATTTTCTCGGGATCGTAGCCTTTCGTTCGAACATAAACGAAGTTTGCATCCGACTTAAAGGCAGTGACGCCAGGAACTGCGTTGAGATCATCGATGAGCTTATCACGGGAAGCTATAAGTTTTGCAGTTATTGCATTATAGTATTCATCATCATTCAATGCTGCAATAGCCATGCGCTTGTTGATATGCGGCAGACGGTGCAGCGGCATATCCAGCCAAAGGACACTTTTAAGTGCAGTGCTGCAGAAGCCATAGCCGATACGCAAGTTTGCAAGGCCGTAGTATTTTGAAAAAGTACGGGAGAAGATCACATTGTCATAGGTTTCGATCATCCGCCTGCAATCCAGTTTGTATGGAGCAAACCCGTAATATGCCTCATCAACCAAAACGATGGAATCAGGAAAATCACGAATGATTCCTTCCAGATCGGCAGGATCGATCATGTTACCGGTTGGCATAGCAGGCGAGGTAACGAAAATCAATCTGGGATGATACTGTTCCGCCATTTCCCTGATCTTCGCCACATCATGACGGCACTTGTCTCCGTCTTCCAGAAGATCATACAGGATCGGTTTGCAGAACTTATAATCCGCCAATCCGTAGTAGTAGCTCCAACCGGGATTCGGAAGCAAAACATAACACTCACGGTTCGCAACGATACTGAAGACGCTCTTTATGATCTCTGCTGAACCATTATTCAGGAAAATATTGTCAGACGGAACACCGATTTTCTCTGCGATCGCGTCTGTCAAGTCATCACGGTATCCGGATTCATATAGGTATAGATCAGAAGGTACTAGTGTCTTTAACGTCTCCATACATTTCGGAGACGGGCCATATAAATTCTCATTATAATGGAGTCTTCCGGTCAGCTGCTCTGTCGGTACGCCAGCATACCTTGTGATTCCTTTATATTCCTCAAATAATCCCATATCCTTGCCCATAACACACCTCTCCTTTCGATGTCTGCATTCATTGTAACAAGGATGAATTTCTTCGTCAAGAAAAATGATTGTTTCGTTCATTTTTACAGCAGGAAATCCGGACGGGCAGAGGCGCGCACAGCGGATTTTCGTGTTTTTTACTAAAAAATACTATAATTTCTATTGTTTTTTGACGAAGCAAATCCGTCAGATAGTCACTATTCAACAATTTATTCGAATGAGACAGTCTTATTTTGTTGACAGTGCTTTAGGCCGGCCATATAATGAAGAAAAAGTTCACTTTCACGAACGAAACAGTCAAATACCATGAAAAAAGGAGCAAAATGCGAATTAATTTGCCAGAAACAGTGACTCCTGATCTTATTGGAATCGTCATTGTAAGCCACAGCACATTCGCCTCAGGCATGGTAGAAGCATCCGAGGTGATTCTTGGAGCGTCCGAGAATGTCGCCACACTTGGTCTTGAGTTGGAAGATGATCCCGATGAATTTGGTGAAGAAGTAGCTAATGCCATTTCTCTTTTCCCCGCAGGCTGTCTGGTCCTTGTGGATATGTTGGGCGGTACACCTTTCAATCAGTTAATGCTCTCGGCTGAACGCGGCAGCTATAGAGCAGTCTGCGGAGTGAATCTCGGAATGCTTCTGGAAGTACTCGTTGCCCGAGATACAGAGGATCTGGAAACTCTGGCAAAGAACGCATACAACACGGGACTGGAATGCATCGTGGATGTAGAGAAACTTTTCGAAAACTGAACCGTCAACTTCCAGTCGTTTGCGTGGAGACTGGTTAAGTTATAGAAAAAAGGAACAAATAATGCATAAGGAGGATAATCTGCATGAGTCTGTTTCAAGCAATTCTGCTCGGCGGTCTGTACTGGCTGAGCTATTGCGGTTTTGGCTGTCACTTCCTGAACCTATGGGTTCTGCAGCCGCTGCCGCTTTCGGTCCTAGTAGGTTTGATACTCGGCGATGTGCCTACCGCTATGATAGTCGGTGCTACCATTCAGCCGATGTTCCTGTCCCAGACCCAGGCAGGCTGGGTCATTACAAGTGACACTTCTGCGTCTGGTATTATCACTGCGGCGGTCGTCATTACCAGCGGCTTGGATATGAAGAGCGCCATGGCAGTTGCTACTGCCGTTGGACTTGTCATGTGCCAGTTAACGAACCTGCGCATGACCGTCGGTGCTGTGTGGAACCACCTCACCGACAAATACATTGCAGAGGGCAAATATGAGAAGACCTGGCTGTCTTCCGTCATTTACCCCAGCTTGTTCAAAGTCGTTCTTTACTGGATCCCGATGACCATCGCACTTTATTTCGGATCTGAGTCTCTCGGTTTGTTTATCAACGGACTTCCGCAGGCACTTCAGGATGGTCTCTCCGCCGTTGGCAGCCTGATGCCGATCCTCGGTATGTGCATCGTTGCATCCGCAGTCAACAAGAAGGGCTTCTTCCCCTTCTTCATCTTCGGTTTCTTTGCAGTAGCCTTCACAGGCCTGTCCCCAATCGGCATTGCAATCCTCGGCGCATTCGTAGCCTACTTCTATTTCATCTGCACCAACAAGGGAACCAGCATCGATCTCGATTTGAGTTCTCTCAAGAGCAACGATCCCAACCGCAAAGTCTCCGGAAGGGATCTGGACCTCGCGACACTGCGTCTGCTGTTCTTCTACACAGCTGGTAACAGCTTCGAGCGCTATCAGGCAAATGGTGTCGTTACCACCATGTATCCTATTCTCAAAACTCTGTATAAAGATGATCCGGATGGAATGAAAGAAGCCATGATGAGAACATCCGAATTGTTCAATGCAGAGGACATGACTGCAGCGCTTCCGATCGGTATTGCAATCTCTATGGAAGAGCAGAAAGCAGCTGGTCTGCCCATCGACGGCGAACTGATTACAGAGACCAAAGCGGCTCTGTTCCCGCCAATGGCTGCACTCGGCGACACCTTGAACTGGGCAACCATCGTTCCGATAGTACTTGCTCTAATGTGCCCTTACGCTTTGACCGGCGCGTGGTGGCCGGGCATCGCAGCGATCGTCATCTGCGGTGTCATCACCAACGCAGAAGCTTTCTTCCTGATGCGTTTCGGCTACAATGCCGGTACAAAAGCTGTCAAACAGCTTACTGAAAGCGGCGTTATCGACAAGATTCTCTCTTTCTTCACCGTTCTCGGCTTGTTCGTCATCGGCGGCATGACTAGTTCCCTTGTCAATGTTACAACGCCTCTGTCAATCACGACTGCTGATTCCGTCATCAGTCTGCAGACTGATCTGTTGGATGCACTGGTACCGAATCTGCTCACTTTCATCGCAACCATGATCGTGTACCGCATCCTGAAGAAAGGCAAGACACCTGTCGTATTCATCACCCTGGGCATGGTCGTAATCGGTCTCGTCCTCGGCGCACTCGGCATTCTTGCATAATATTAGTCACGTACCTGTTCCTGTTGGATCAGACAGGCAAAAGGCCCGAGATGATCGGGCCTTTTGTCATAGATACATCAGTTAACAGAAGAATCCGCCCGGACCCGTTTTTCTTGCTTGCGGGGTCAACCGGAATAACCTATAATGTATCCGAAGCCAGATAAAAGGAGTTTAAAAATGGCAAAAATCGCTCTTGTCCGCATCGACAATCGTCTGATCCACGGTCAGGTCGCTACCGGTTTTCTTGGCAAGATCGGCGCTGACAAAATCGTTGTGATCGACGACAAAACCGCTACCAATGAATTTGCCAGAGATGTTCTGGCGCTTGCTGTTCCTTCTTCCGTTTCTCATGAAGTTTATACTTCAAAAGATGCTGCCGAGGTCTGGAAAGATAATCAATTCGGTTCTGGAACAATTATGATCATTGCAAGAGACATTCCAGGCATCTACGCTTCCTTTAAAGAAGGACTCGAATTTAACAATCTCATGATCGGAGGCACTAAGAATGCCCCGAATCGTGTTAAAATCGAAGGAGCGATCTCGTTGGATAAAGCTGATGCTGATATGCTGGATGAGTTGTCCGCAGCCGGCGTCGAAGTGATTTTCCAGCAGACTGCTCAGACCAGGATCACTCCCTGGGCGGATGTGCGAAAAAAGCACTCCTTTGAGTAAATCGGATCTTAACAGATCCGATTTCCTTCCGGTGAAGAAACCGGACATAATGAACTAGCGGAGGAATTGTATATGGCTACTTCCAAAGCCGAAAGAATGAGAGGTGCTCTTTTAGAAGAATTGGGCAAGACAGAGATTGTCAGTACTGCACGATGCGTTGAATTGCTGGGTGTCTCTGAATCTACGGTAAGGCGCCTCTTTATCAAAATGGAGGAAAGCGGTGAAGCAATTCGCGTTTTCGGAGGCATACGCAAGAACTCTGCACATTCCATGTACCATTTTGACGCCATCTATTCGGTGTCTCAGGAAGCAAAGCGATCGATCGGCCGGTTCGCCGGTGACCTCGTTCACTCCGGTGAAGCAATCTTCATTGACTGCGGAACGACGACAATCCATATGGCCCAAAGACTTGCGGAAAGGATTCAGAACGGGGAGTTGGAAAATGTTTCTATCGTTACGAACTCCCTGACGAACCTTGAAACGCTTGCACCACACTGTAAGGCTATTCTCGTAGGCGGAACATATAATGCTGAGCGTAAAAGTTTTGCTGGGTACTACAGCGAACAACTCGCATCTCGTTTCCACTTCGACCGTTGTTTTACCGGTGTTGATAGTTTTACATTCCAGGACGGATTTGCCACAGCGGATCCAGACTTCTCTCATCTTAGCGGCCTCGCCTCGTCGAAAGCTGCGGATGCATATGTACTGATGGATGCCTCGAAAATTGGCAAACAGTCTTTCTTCGTTTACGACCGATTCGAACGAATCCATAAAGTCATAACTGACTCCAGCGTCACGGAAGATCAGTTGCGCGAATTCCGCAGATGCGGAATTTCCGTTATGGTCGCACCGGATGCTGAATAAACCTACAAACTG
Source organism: uncultured Faecalibacterium sp. (assembly GCA_964599695.1). Classification (GTDB taxonomy): domain Bacteria; phylum Bacillota; class Clostridia; order Oscillospirales; family Ruminococcaceae; genus RUG11783. The sequence goes on along the minus strand of CAZRGP010000047.1, from coordinate 468 downwards.
AGGAATCGACAGTGAAAATTACACAGCCCGGTATTAATGATATCTGTGTCAGGGCTTACGGAAAACTACTCGGTGTCTTTACCTATCGGGAAGCTTATGCAAGCATCCCATTCCCGCTTTCCTTGTTCAAAGGAAAAAGTGAGGAAGTCGTTGCTTATACCGATCTCATTCGCATTTCACTGATGCAGAGTAATGAAGACTTCAGCATCTACATGGTTTTCCGGAAAGAAAACGGGAAAGAAGGAAACTGTACCGTCCAGGTAGGGAAAAACCTTCGATACGTCGTCCCATTATTCGACAGCATTGTGGAACGCATAAAAACTGTCAACCCTGATGCTCAGGTCTTCCTTCCTCCCGCTATGGTTGGGAGAAAAGGCATCTGACCGACCAGACAATCCAGAAACTAAAAACCACGGCTCTAAGTCAAATGTTGGGGCAGACCCAATAGAATGAGCTAGGCGAATAAGA
>CAZRGP010000046.1:0-12309 GCA_964599695.1 uncultured Faecalibacterium sp. | reverse complement strand
GCCGTTTGAACGGAAACCTCGATCTGATTCTTTGAATCAGCCGGGGTAATTCATATTTAGAAGGCTTCGAAGTCGCGGCTAGACTTACGGGCTCAGCTGCAAAAGATGTTGCCTTGCTGTTAGTCAGTGTCATGAAGCAACAGACAAAGACTAAAGGAAAAGCTCGTCTGACATCCATGCTGAGGTCCGGCAAAGAATTGAAGGTGTTTACCCTTCCACAGAAAGATCTTCAGAAGTTCACACAGCAGGCAAAGAGATACGGTGTCCTGTACTGTGTGCTACGGGAGAGGAACAACAAAAACGATATGACGCCTGTGGATATCATTGCGAGAGCAGATGACGCATCCAAGATACAAAGAATCGTGGAACGCTTCCAGCTTGGCACGATCGACAAAGCTACCGTTATCGGTGAAGCTCAGAACCGTATCGCGGAACGCGAAGAACAGACTAGAAATGAACCCGAACGTACTCCAGGCGAAAAGATCACGGAGGAAGCGATCCGTAAGGAAACACAAGCGGAGGAAAACCATTCTATAGCAAAGACAGACAAAAGCCCTCTGTCAAAGCTAAACTCAGAAAACTCGGAGCGAACTGATAAGGGTAGATTCGATGACCCTTCTGAACGGCCTTCCGTAAGAGAAAAACTGAAGAAATATACCGAGCAGACAAAAGCAGCGAAAGAAGCAGCTCGTCCCGACAGCACAAAAGATCCGACTCTTGGTCAGACCTTAACAGTCATCTAACATCATTGGTCCTGTAAGTGATCAGACTGCTGCAGCGGTGAAAAACTATATCAATAATCAGAGAGAGGATTTGGCCGATTCACCCACGTCTGTTTCATAGAATCACGCTTGGGACTCTCGGCTATTAGTAGAAGTAAAGGAGGGGGTTATATGTTATAATTAATAAGACAGTATAAAACGAACAGAGGAGATCATCATGAAAACAGCGAAAAAGATCCTCAGCCTGCTTCTGATCCTGGCTTTGCTCCTGGGCACGGCGGCATGCGGCTCGGGTTCTCCCTCGCAGGGGGGCGGCACCGTTCCTCCGGCTCCGGACGCTTCCGGGGAAAGTTCCGAAAAGCCGGCAACGCCTAGCGAAGCAGCGCAGCCGTGGGCGCCGCAGCTCAGCGACGAGGACAGGGCGATCGTGGAAAAGCTCGGCACGCTCACGCACCATTCGCTGGTGACGGAAGACAGCCTGAGCTGGTCATTTGACTCCTCTTCCGGCACGCTGACCGTCAGTGGCAGCGGCCCGATGAAGGATTACAGCAGGGACGACCCCTCTCCGGCACAGGAGTACGGGGAGGCCGTGACCCGGATCGTTGTCGAAGACGGCATTACAACGGTCGGCGCCTATGCGTTCTGCAATCTGTACTGGTGCGAGAGCGCGCAGCTTCCGGACAGCGTGGAATACATCGGGGACTGGGCCTTTGCGAACGACTATGAGCTCAATGATGTTCCTTTTACGGCGAACCTCAAGGAGATCGCGGATCACGCGTTCGCCGATGTCATGGGCCACAAGCCGCTCGTGATCCCGGAAGGGATCGAGATCATCGGTAAATTCGCGTTTGCCGCCAACGTCTTTTATGACACCATCTCCATCCCCGCGTCCGCGTACTATATCGAAGAGACCGCGTTCGCGAACGGCCTGGCGGTGCATGAGTACATCGTCGATGAGAACAACCCGAATTATACGGCCGTTGACGGTGTGCTGTTCAGCAAAGATCTGTCGGTGCTCATAGATTATCCGATCTACAAGACGGAGACGCATTACGATATCCCGGATACCGTGACGCGGATCGGTGACTGGGCTTTCTATCAGAACTGCTTCCTCAAGACGGTCACCATCCCCGCCTCCGTGACCGAAGTCGGCGAGTATCTCTTCCGCGACTTCGATTATTTAGAGGAATATATCGTCGATGAGAACTGCCCGGTCCTGAAATCCGTGGACGGCGTCCTGTACTCGAAGGATATGAAGATCCTGTATGACTATCCCTGCCATAAAGCGGCGGACGTGTTTATCATACCGGACAGTGTGGAAACGATCTGCGCCAGCTGTTTCCTCGTCTGTGACAGACTGGGAACGCTGGTCGTTCCCGGGACCGTCAAGACGGTGGTGAAGGACGCCTTCGCGCAATTCCGCGGAGTCATCTATCTTGCGGAGGAGTTTACAAGCATGGAAGTCGGGAACGCGGCTCTGTTTTCGGAGACCACGGACTACGGATTCGATTACTCCCATGACCTTACATATGTCCCGCCGACGCAGCGGGATTCGGGAACAGACGGCGTGGAGTTTCCGACGGTACATGTCGACGGGACGACGGTCTATTATGCCGGATCACAGGAGCAGTGGGACGAATTCGTCGAACAGTGCGAGATCCATCTCGGCGATACGGCCGTGATCTGCGGCACACCGTATCCCGGCTGATCAGGAACAACAAACAGATAACGTACCAAACGGCACTTCACACGGAAGTGCCGTTTTTATTATGTTGAAGCCTCCTCCAAATCCAATATAATTGTATTTGGAGGAGAAAATATGATAGTTACAACATCTATGCTCAAGGAGCGTTATAAGTCTTACGCAAATCCATTGGACAAAATAAAGCGCGATGCAAAGAGCGGACTGATATTTCGGATAAATAGAGGAGTATATGAGACGGACGGCAATGTTGATCCGTATTTGCTTGCGGCTTCTATTCTGTCTCCATCGTATTTAAGTTTTGATTTTGCCTTGTCATACTACGGATTGATTCCGGAAAAAGTCGTATCCATCACATCTGCCTCGATAAAAGTCAGAAAGAACAAGACATTTGTCAATGCTTTCGGAAGGTTTGAATTCAGCGATATTCCCCCCGAAGCTTTTTCTGAAGGACTTACATACATTGAGAGCGGAAGTTACTCTGTCAAGATCGCAAGCAAGGAAAAAACGATCTGTGATTCATTATACAAATGGAGAGTTGTCAAAAACATCAGTGAACTGAAAGAACTGTTGTTTACAGATAAAAGGATAGACGAAATGGCATTTTCGACCTGTGATTTCGAACTGATGAGCAGATTAGCCACTCTCTATCACAAAACTAATTTAAATCTTCTGATAAAGCTAATCAGAAAGGAATACATTAAGGAAAAGAAATATGAGATTCAAAGAGGGCTCCGGATGGAAAGCCTGCCATGACGAAAGCAGCGGCCGGTATTTCGGCGAATACGGCGGGATCATGGCGTACCATCTGTACGAACTGACGGAAGAGCAGTTCGACAGTCTGGACGAGACGATGACGGAAGGCGACGCAAGCATCATCATGTACGAGGGACGGCATCTGTATATGTCCGTCGACGACCGCTGCGGTCCGCCCTACACCGTCGTCTTCGACGACGAATACAGGACGCTCTGCCCTTGGGCGAGGGCTCACGGGTCGGGAAAGGTCTGGCCGGACGAACTCACCGACGCCGCAGTGGAACTGTTCGAGTCGGAAAAGAACAACCGGGAACAGCGCAGAAGAAAACGGAAACAGCGGGAGGAAGCCTCCGGTGGTACATCGGAGGCGGAAGATGGCACCCGGGATACGGAATAACACCGGATCCGGAAGGAAAGGACGGAAGCCAGATGGTCATCAGCGATTCACAGACCGGACAGCAGCTCTTTGAGAGCGTGCTTCCGGAAGACTTCACGGTAAGGGCGGCAAAGAATGTTCTGTACTATCCTGACAACAGCAGAGTCTGTTTCGAACTCGCGGCGGAAAGGAACGGCTGCCGAATCACGTATCAGACAGGCGGTTCCTACGTATACGAGAAGAAGCGGTTCCAGAGCCCCTTCGGCGGGCACAGTATCGTCGTCTCCGTGGATGAGAACGTCGCCTTCACCGGCATCGATCTGGTGGGCTGATATGCACAAACACGGAAAAAAGACCGCCCTGATCCTGCTGGCGGCCGTCATTCTGACATTGTTTACCGGGTGCGGGGGAAACGCTGCAGCGGAGACAGAAACGGAGATCCCTGCGGATACGGACGGGTCCGTTTCTGCGGACGGATCTGGACTTCCGGATGAGGGAACCCTTCCGGAAGGATTCCGGTACACCTTCCGGCCGCATGTGCTGTCCGAAGGATACGCGGAGATCTACGGGGAATCGTTCCGGGAAGAGTACTTCGCGTTCTGCGACGCCGTACTGTCCGGCTCCTCTTCGTTTCCCTGCAGCTCCGGAGAACGCTTCTTCCGGTTTCTGTCCGTATCCAATTACTGCTTCCCGCTCGCGGGAGCGGTGGTGGACAGGGACAGATCTTCCGTGGCGCAGGGCGTCTGTACGCTGGCGTATATGTATGAAGAACCGGAACTGAAGGAGAAGATCGATGCGTTCCGGAAAAAGGTGACGGAAGTGATCTCCGCAGCGGTCCCGTATGACGAGCCGGACTCGGTCAAGGCGATGGAACTGTACACCGCGGTGGCACGGAAGGATACCTATGACTACGAAACGACGCTGGACGACTCCCTGAGTCTTGGCTCCTTCCGCGCAGTGATGGAGGATACGGGGATCTGTCAGGAGATCGCCGGAGAATACATCTATTACCTGCTGCAGGTGGGGATCGAAGCGATCCCCTGTTCCGGGCTCAGCACGGACAAGAGCATGGCGCACGACTGGGCGCTGGTCAAACTGGACGGGCACTGGTATCATATCGACCCGACCTTTGCCGTAAACTACCCGGACGCGCTGTTCTTCTTCGGACTGGACGACGTCCAGCGCGCGTATTACGGCGATTTCCCCGCGGACGGTTTCACCTACGCGGATTCGGATCTGCCGGATCCGTCCCGGTACGCCGCGGATGACAGGCGGTTCGAGAAATATTGGCTTGCCGAGCGCTATGCCATCGACCATGCGCGGGGGAGGATCTCCGTGACGATCCGGGAAACGGGCGAGGAAATGGAATACGATATCACCGGATGAGACCGTAGCGGACGGATTCCGAAAAGGATAAGGAACAGAATACCAGTCAACACATTAAGGAGGCACTGAAATGGGCAAGAAGAAAAACAGGAAAAGACTCGTATGGGGGATTGTCATCTGTGCGCTCGTCGCCGGCTTGATCCCGTACCGGTTCAGAAGGGACAAGGAAACGGATGATCTGGAAATCCGCAGTCTCCTCTGGGGCGTGAAAAAGTTCACTGCAGACGGGAAACAGCACTTAGCTTTCGCAATGCCGTCTTTCGGGCTCGATAACGAGGAAAAGATCGTAGATGCCTTAAAGAACAGATAAAGTTACTGCGACAGTCCGCGGATCAGGCGCGCCAGCGGAAAACCCTTTATTTATCAGCATTTGCGCGATTTTGAAGGGCTTTTTGGCTTTTTGATCTCATCTCACAGCCATCTAACACAGAACTTGCCACTGCACTGGGAGTTCTTGAGCGGATAATGGAAAAGATGAGAAATATATTATTAAAGAAGAAGTAGCAAGTGTGATTGAGTTGATCTGCAAGAGGATGCCCTTATAATGCAGGCGGAATCAAGGGGAAATTCCCTTATCGCATTGACTTTTCCCTTAATTTTGCATATTATTTAAGGGCAATTATACAGAGGTAATATGATGAGGGACTTCAACTATTCTGAAATCAATAACAGGAAGTGGGACTCTGAACTATTAGGCCTTGTGGCTGCAATATATAGAGAAGCAGGAAAACAAGAACTGTATCTCAAACAGAGACCGGAAGAGCTCAATAAGCTGGTTGAGATTGCAAAGATCCAAAGTACCGAAGCTTCCAATGCGATAGAGGGGATCGTCACCACAAATACCCGTATTCGTCAGCTTGTGGAAGAAAAAACGACTCCCAGAAACAGAAGTGAACAAGAAATTGCTGGATACAGGGACGTATTGAATCTGATCCACGAAAGCTTTGATTTTATTCCTATCACGCGGAACTATATTCTCCAGTTGCATAAGATACTGTACAGTCAGACAAACAACCCTATAGCCGGTCAGACTAAAAATGTTCAGAACTATATTAGTGCAACCTATCCAGATGGTCATACGGAAACGTTGTTTATCCCGTTAGCGCCATATGAAACGCCAGAAGCACTCGACAGGATCTGTGAAGAATACAATCGTGTAATCGGAAACATGGAGCTTGAGCCGCTAATTGCTATTCCTGTGTTTATACATGATTTTCTCTGCATTCATCCGTTTAATGACGGGAATGGCCGTATGAGCAGATTGCTGACGACACTGCTGCTCTACAGGAATAGGTTCTATGTAGGTAAATACATCTCTCTCGAGACGAAAATTGCAAAGAACAAAGATCTATATTATGATGCGCTTTCTGCATCACAAGTTGGATGGCATGAAGGAAAAGATGATCCGGTACCCTTTATTAAATATCTTCTCGGAACGATTCTTGCGGCATACAGGGATTTTGAAGATCGATTTGCGCTGGTACAGAGAAAACTCTCTGCGGTGGAGACGGTAAAGCTTGCTACGCATAATAAGATTGGACACTTTACGAAGCAGGATATTCGGGAACTATGCCCAGCACTCAGTCTGAGTTCCGTAGAAGGCGCGCTCCGTAAACTAGTTGAAGCAGGCGAACTGAAAAGAGAAGGAATCGGAAAGAATACCTATTACTATCGAACAAGATAATATTCCCTTAAAAGCACCAAGACGATGCCTCTGAACCGCATGGGTTCGGAGGCATTTTTGACATTTTGCTCTGTGCCAGGCAGAAAGCTCCGCCGTTCGGGATCCCGTTTGTTCAGTTTTGTTTTCGTTTTTAACGATATTATAATATGGTAAAGAATATTGTTGTTGGTGCGGATATTCCAGCAGGATCGAAAGGTGTTTCCGTAAGGAAAGTTCTCGGGAAACCGCGTCGAAATGGAAAAAGGAGAGGCTTCCATGGGTTATTATTTGCTTCAGCAGTATGTGGTGCCCTGTTCATCGGAGGAACTTCACAATTGTACAGACAAGCAATATGTCGCTGTCCTGACTACTGATGAATGGAGAAGGGAACGGAATCTCTTTGATCTTGACATCGAGCTGGAACCGGACATCAGGAATATTCACAACACAAAGGCAGAAGTTAATTACGGCTCCCTCACCGGAACGTTTCAGATCCTTGACAGAAACGACCTTAGGGGGCGGGATTTCCGATTTGCGTATGCGCTGGACGAGAAGGGCATTGTGTTCATCGATGACAGCGGAAAAGCGGAACAGATGATCGAGACCATCAGCGTGCGAAAGCGCTGGAGGGAGCCCAGTCTGGAGCGCTTTCTCTATGATTTCATGGAACTGATCATTGATAGGGATCTTTCCATCATGGAGAGATATGAGGATGAGCTGAACCACATCGAGGATATGATCCTGTCTTCAGATGAGATGGGCGATCTGGCACGCGTCAATGAGATACGGGGCGATATACGAAAGCTCCTGATTCATTATGAGCAGATCATCGACATGGCGCAGGAGTTGGAGGAGAACGAGAACGATTTCTTCACCGAGGAAAACCTACGCTATATCCACCTGTTCATGAACCTCATGACAAGGCGGCACGACACAGCCGTGTCCATCCGTGACCATACCATGCAGGTCAGGGATCTGTACAATTCCAAGCTTGAGGCTCGGCAGAACAATATCATGGCGGTGCTCACCGTAAACTCGACCATCTTCATGCCCCTCACGCTGATTGCCGGCTGGTACGGGATGAACTTCCGCTATATGCCGGAGTTGGGGTGGCGCTACGGGTATCTGGCGGTCATCCTTCTGAGCGTCGCCGTTGTCGTTCTCTGTCTCTGGTTCTTCAAGAAGAAAAAATGGATGTGAAACAGGAATGATCTGCCAAGATCATACGAAGCGTATTCCAATAAGGATGCAAAATGCATATCGGCCTCAGACATGGATGTGAGAGTGCAAAATAACCGAGATGCCTTTTATAAAACGGATTGACAAAACATCGTCTGTAGTGCAAAGTGGTATCATAAATCAAAGGAGGACATGACAAATGGCAATCACGATCGTAAAGACCAAAGCCGGAACGGTATCCGGTGTCGAGATCCCCGGAAAAGATATCACCGTATTCAGAGGTGTTCCTTTTGCCGCCCCGCCTATTGGTGAACTGCGCTGGAAGGCGCCGCATCCCGTTGAGCCCTGGGAGGGGGTACGGAAAGCGGACACTTTTGCTCCTCCTGCCTGGCAGGATATGCATAAGCCCGGTTCCTTCTACGATCACGAGTGGGGAAACGAGCCTTTTACCTGCAGTGAGGATTGCCTCTATCTCAATATCTGGACGCCTGCGCATGAACCGGACGAAAAACTGCCGGTTGCCGTATGGATATACGGAGGCGGCTTCATGTCCGGCTTCGCTCATGAGCGGGAGTTCGACGGCGAAGCGTTTGCGGAGAAGAAAGTTATATATGTCTCCATCAACTACCGTCTTCATGTCTTCGGATATCTTGCTCATCCGGAACTGGACAAAGAGGCAGGAAGATCCGGGAATTACGGGCTTCTTGACCAGATCGCGGCGCTGAAGTGGGTCCATGAGAATATTGCGGCGTTTGGCGGCGACCCCGGCAATGTGATGGTATTCGGCCAGTCCGCCGGCGCCGGTTCGACGATCGCGCTGTTCTGTTCCCCGCTTATGAAGGGGATGATGCAGAAGGCAGTCGTCCACAGCGGGCTCGGCGGGTTCGCGGACAAGGATGCTGCCTATGAGGTGGGAAAACAGTTTGTGGCTCATTGCGGGTATTCCTCTCCCGCTGAGATGCGCGGTCTGTCTGCGGAGACGCTCATGGAGTTTTACCGCACCTTCAGGCCCGAATTCGGCAAAAACGCCAGGATGCGCCTTGCCTTCGGACCCTTCGTTGACGGATACGCCCTTACAGAGCCTTACGATGACTGTATCGATCAGGGCCACTACAATGATGTGGAGTTCCTGATGGGATCCACAAAGGACGATATGGCAGGGGGAGCGCCGATGCCCTGGATGCCTCCGGCGATCAATGCGGGAATGAGAAGGCTCCTTCTTAAGCATGAGGAACTGGGAAGGAGACCGGGATACCTCTATTTCTTCTCCCGCCCGCTGCCCGGAGACGATTCGGGTTCCTGGCATTCCAGCGACCTGTGGTATATCCACGGGACTCTCGCGAGAAGCTGGCGTCCCTTTGAGGAGTACGACTATAAGCTGTCAGATACCATGGTCACATACTGGACCAATTTCATGAAAAACGGGGATCCGAACGGGGAAGGCCTTCCTGAGTGGCACCCGTATACGAAGGATGAAAACTTCACCATGGTTTTCGGGGACGGCGAGATCGGCCGGGGAGAGCCGGAGTTCGATCCGAATCCGAACCCCAATGCTGCCCGCTGGCAGGTGGCGGACAATCCCTGGGTATGATCAGGCCTATGAAAGGACCCGTCAGGGTCCTTTTCTGTTTGGGAAAAATGACAAATACAGATTGGGAGAAGAATCATGACACAAGAGGAAAAAAGAAACCGGTTTCGCGAGGAGTTCCGGTATGCGAATGAGCTCGTTCTGGATCCGGGAAGATTTACGCCGGAGACGTTTGGACCGTATAACAGCCTGGTGACGCTCGTCACCCTTGAAGTCGTTTTTTACTCTTTTGCACCCGAAGGTGAAGAGGTGCAGAAACAGCTGTCGGAGCTCGAACAGCTCAGACGTCGGCTGGTCACCCGGGAGAATGGCGAAAAAGCGTGGGATATCTGGGAAGAGCAGATCCCGGTGTACGGAGAGGTAGGCGATTTTGACATGACCTACACCAACCCGGATTTCCGTCCTCTTCTCGTCCCGTATCTGGCTGGGGACCAGACTGCGGTGAAGGGCAATATCATCGTCATCGCAGGGGGCGGGTATGCCATGCGCTGCAATGCCTATGAGGGGTTTAACGTGGCGGAGTATTACAGGAGCAACGGGTACAATGCCTATGTTCTCCAGCGGAGGATCTTGCCGTATCATCCTGCCAATGCACACCTTGATCTGCAGAGAGCGATCCGGGTCATAAGATCAAGGGCGGAGAAAGTGGAGATCGGACATGGCGACCGCATCGCTGCGATCGGATTCTCCGGTGGAGGAGCCACCATTTACGGCGCGGTGATGGATCACTACGGACATATGCTCCCCGACCGATATGATCCTTCCTATAAACCGGATGAGACGGATCATGTGGATTCCGATCTGCAGGCTGCCCTGTATATATACGGAACAGGGAAGAGCATACAGACAACAGAGAACCCCCATATACCACCCTGCTTCATGGTAACGGGAGACCTGGACGAGTATCATGCGGACACCGATTCTCTCCTCCGTTATTCGGAGATGAAGGAGAAAGGACTGGATGCGGAGGTGCATATCTTTTCCCGCCAGCACCACGGTTTCGGACTGGGGGACGGAAATTGCGACAGCATGCGATCTGCTCCGGAAGCGATCCCCGGCGTGGAGCTCTGGCCGAAGTTGTCTCTTGCCTTTCTGGAAAGGACCCTGAAATGATCAGTTCGGAAGGAACGGCAGTCAACTGAAACAGGAAAAGGACCCGTCACGAGCCTTCCGCATAAAGAAGTATTATGACAAATTCGGTGTAACCTTAGGGTCATGCCGTTTTTGTTTGTTGTGTTTGATAGTAGCCGCTACACCAGATCATCACAGGTGAATATCATTTTCACTTTCTGTGTCCTGTGACCGTCCACCTTCTCAGGTGCGGATACGATGATCCTGCTTACCAAGTCACTGAGCGCTTTCGGTGTGACTTTCTCTAATTCGGTGTAGCTTTTCGCTTTGCTGATAAAGGCATCGAGCTTATCAGCGTTTGTTTCCTGTGCTTCCAGTTTCTTTATGGAAATCGTTAACTTGCTTTGTAAATCAGATTGTTCCTTTCGGTAGGAGTTTGCCAGAAGATCGAATTCTTCGTCAGAGATCTTGCCGGATGCGTTATCTTCATAGACCTTACGGAAAAGATTTCCTAATTCAGATAGCCTTCTCTCTGATAAGGATATATCCTTCCTTAAGGTCTTGATCTCTTCATTTCTGAGAGTTTTCTGCTTTGAATGATAGTTATCACGGAATTCTCTTTCGTGACACTTTACCAGATTAAGAGTATCATTTATAGCTTTGAGTACGATCTGTTCTAATACTACCGCCCTGATGTAATGTGCAGTACAGGTTCCCTTGTTGCTACGGTATTGGGAGCAGCAGAAGAAATCCTGCCTTTCTTCAAACTTGCTGGTAGTGCAGTAATAGAGCTTAGAACCGCAATCGGCACAGTACACATATCCGGAAAACATATTGGTCTTTCCTGTTTTGGCAGGTCTTCTCTTGTTCTTTCGGAATTCCTGTACTCTTCTGAAATCTTCTTCAGAGATGATGGGAGAATGGGTATTCTCAAATATCATCCAGTCCTTCTGATTCCTGTTAACTGTCTTATTGCTCTTGTAGTTCAGCTTCTCTGTCCTGAAGTTGACGGTATGGCCGAGATACTCGATACGGTCAAGAATGTCCGCTACAGAATCTGCGTTCCAGTGATACGGATCATCTTGTACCTTTGCCGGATGATTGATACCCATATTACGGAAATGGACTGAAGGTGTTTCTACCTTTTCTCTGTGAAGTATATCCGCGATCTGTGATGGACCGTAACCGTCTAAACATAAGCGGAAGATATGTCTTACTGTGTTTGCCGCTTCTTCATCAATGATCCATTTCCCGGGATCAGCAGGATCCTTCCTGTATCCGTAAGGAGCGTTGGTGGTAAGATGTTCACCGGACTTGCCTTTTGCCTTCATAGACGCTCTGATCTTCTTGGAAATATCCCTTACATACCATTCATTGAATAAGTCCCTGAAGGGCAACAGTTCATCCAATCCGTCCAGGGAATCGATATGATCATTAATGGCGATATATCGTACTCCTTTTTCGGCTAAGGTCTTCTCTAACAGATCTCCGACTACTATTCTGTCTCGGCCGATTCTCGAATGATCTTTGACGATGATCGTTCCGATCCTTCCTTTATCGACTAACTCCATCATCTTTCTGTATCCGGGCCTGTCGAAGTTAGTTCCGGAATAACCGTCATCAATGAAGAACTCGATATTGAAGAAGTGATTCTCTTCCGCATATGCTTGAAGAATTCTTTTCTGATTTACAATGCTGTTTGATTCTCCCTGAAATTCGTCGTCTCTACTTAAGCGGCAATACAGGGCAGTGATCTTGTCTGACTGTCTTATCAATTTCATTTACCTCCTGTTGTTTCATATGCTTTTCTACAGTCAGACACACAACAGTGCTGAGAGTAGTATACCATTTCAGCTATCATCAATT
>CAZRGP010000045.1:0-13328 GCA_964599695.1 uncultured Faecalibacterium sp. | reverse complement strand
TCCATGAGTACCTAAATCTTATTGTTCTAATGTCCAGGATTTGGGGTACATATTATAACGGGCACGCGTCTTTGCAGAGACGCATTATAGTTTTTACCGAGTTCCGGTACGATTAACATATACCACATCAGAAGCGTTTGGTCAATAAAGCCCGGTATAGTGAATGACGATAGCTATCGTAAACAAAGCTTTTGTGCGAAAGTGAAGATTCCTTGATGAGTAGCTGTTGAATGATTCGTTAAAGAATGAATCGACTTACAACTTTAATGTCAGATAAATGTAATAGGGTTTCTTCGTGTGCGATTTGACGTTCTGGATAAGTTGCTTTATACTGATGGTGCCGAAGGATAGAGGGGACGATCCCTGTGACGATTTAAAGGTCAGCGCCTTCGGTTTTTCTTTATTTGGAGAGAGTAGATATATTATTGACTAAATAGGAAGGAAATAGCACGGTGCTGTTAGTGGTGTTGTATGCCTGTATTATGGCCGCCTCCTTTTTTGCATTAACTCTTTTTCTTAACACCAGAACGATATGAATCTGTCTTTGGAGAAAGATCTTGGTATAAACGAGTAGCTCCATATATAGCACACACAACTGAGAATAGCAGTTGCTAGGGTGGGCAGCTGTGACTATAATAGAAGGCGACTCATAGAGAGTGCGAACAGGGACAGGCCCGATGACCGCACGCCAACCTGCCGGGACGGTAAGGTGGCAAAGCCTGAACGATGAGGGTGTTACAGATACAGGGAATGCGCTCATCGTGACGATGGGCGCTTTTTGTTGTCCTGTTCTTTCTCTCTGTGGGAATAGACACAATATAAGGAGAAAAAAATGGAGATCGATCGCTATTACTACAGGAATTTGAAAGAAGCAGAAGAAAAGGTACATCTTGTCAGATTCGGGAAAGGACGGAATGTGCGTATAGGGGAGACTTATCCGGCTTTGACCTCCCGGGAAGGGAGCGTGCTGGAAGGACCATTTGAGGCACTGGCATATGAAAACGGTATCCTGTTTCTTGGAAAGCCTGACGGAAGGACTTTCGCTGAGATCCGATGGGATGCGGTTGCGGAAGAAAACGGCCTGTATATGGAGCGCCTCCCGATCCTCGCGGAGATGAGAAAGGAGATCGGCGAGATCCTGGGCACAGAGATGGATGAGGAGAAGTGTGTGACAGCCCTTAGACTGTCCTGCGGAAGAAAGGGGATCATCCCTCTATCTGAGGAAGGTGCGGAGATGCTGTTGCGGTGGTACCGTTCCACGGAGCGTGGGTGGTGAACTTTTTCCTGATGAGGTACGATATTCGCAAAGGAGAATACTGAAATGGATAAGTACGTGACCGGAGCGGTGATCCGTAAGCTTCGGGAAAAGAAAAAGATGACTCAGGAGGACCTTGCGGGAAAACTCTATGTGAGTAGTAAGGCGGTGAGTAAGTGGGAGACGGGAGTTTCCCAAAGTTAAAGATACCACATCAATCCCACGCGGACTTTTGCTCAACCGATACAGCCGGAGGGCTGGATAACAAGAAAAGGCGGTATGCGCCCCGTGGAGGGGTAGCGTACCGCCTTTTCTTGTGGAGGTTTCCAAAGGGGGCAACGCCCCCATTTGGCACACGACTTTGCGAAGCAAAGTGTAGTGTGTTATACGCTCTGTCGGCGTTGCCGTGAAAATGCCGTTGCCGCCGGGGAGGGCAAGGGCATTTGAAGCGGCAGGAAAACAGGGCTGTGCTTGCGTGGCGTGGAGCCGCAAGCGCAGGTCTGGTTTCATCAGCAGACAGGGCGTATATGAAAGCCCCCGTCCCTCGTCCTACGCTCCGACTTGTGGACAAAGTGTCCCGAAGTTGTGGCCACACTCCCGGAAAAGTAGCAGGACAGCGGGCAACCGTCAAGGCTGAAATGAACGGGGTTACACCCGGCCTTGACCGCCGCCCGCCGCCCCGCTGGATGGGTGGACAAGGCGGCCAATCCCTCAAAGTGCTTGGCCGCGCTCTTTCTGATTTTGAGGTATTCAGTTTTTCAAAATTGAATAATCAAAATAAATTTTTTCGATTGAAAAAATTTTATTTGTTATCATCTTCAATGCCATATTTTTTCTTTTGCCGAATCACATAATTACTGATTTTTTCATCATATAGTGGATACTGGTAATCCAACTGGCATGCCACTTCTGACGAAACCTCCCGGAACAATGCCATACATTGTTCAAAGGATTCCCACATATGGGGATAGGAATCCATATTATAAGTGGACATAAGTCGTTCCCACAATTCCTCTGGGACATATTGCTTCATAAATTTATAGTTTTTTCCCAAACTGAAATGAAATCCCTGTTTGATACCAATCAGCCAGGAAATCATGCGAAGCAATTCTTTTCGTACTATATCATTCATATGGTCAATAGCAAAAAGAATTTCTTTGCGGCATAAGCCCTTTACTACATATGTTGTAGTATTCCAAAATTCATTACAGCAATCGTCAAACATTCTTTGAGTAGGCTTCTGCAAGTGGTAGTCTATATCCGTTGGTATTGGCGGCTTTACGATACGGTTGTCTTTATCCAACAGTAACTTTACCAGTTTATCCCATGTAAAATACTCGTCTATCAGTTCCAGCGGCAGCAAAGTTAAATCTATCTTAACATCATCAGTAAACAGCATTAAATATGAAAATCCCTTTTCTACAGCTGGAAATAATTCCATATCTTCCGGCTTTTGCAGAATCAACCTTTCACCAAATATATCTAGCCATTTATCATCACTTGTGAAGCTGTCCATATCCGTAACAAAAAAAGTAATATCAAAATCCTGAAAATCATCAGGCGGAATATTTGTATTTGTTCTAGATCCTTCCAAAGTAACCATGCGAATGCGTTTGTCTGTTTTTGCAAAATTCAAAACAATATCATAAACTTCCTTTTCTGATCTCATTTTTATCTCCTCCAATTATTGAAATAGGTGTGAAACCATTTTAGGGCTTTCCCGCCTTGATTACCCTTTAGCAAAGACGGGCGGGACTGTCAACGGCGGCGCATGAAATGCGCCGTTCATCTTGACCATTGACTGGCTCGGCTGGCTTTGCTATTTATTTTCTAAACTTTTATGCTTGTAGTTTTCGAGTTTCTTTCAGAATTGTTTAAGAATTTTTCAAATAGTATTCATTCAATATATCTGCTAAGGCTTTTGGATTTTCTTCATTGACAACATGGCCTGTATTCTCAATAATTTTCAATTCTGCGCTTCTAATACTTTGTGATAAGTAATCCGCTGATTTCATATTTGCACTGTCTTTCTTTCCGCAAAGAATTAAAGTGGGGCACTTAATATTTTTCACCCTATCACTGAAATCTAAATTCTTCATAGTGTCCCCTAAAGCAAATGTGTTCTTTTTATCAAATGCCATAGTTTCAAAAATAGATTTTGGTAAAAATCTGAAAATTATATTTTGAAAACTAAATGCTACTTTCGGGACTTTATATGGCGTTCCGATTAAAACTAATGTTTTCACTTTTTGCGGGAAATCCAAAGCAAAATTCAGAGCCAAAATACCACCTAATGAAAGACCGCATAAATGAATTTGTCCGTCAAATTCGTTACAATATTTTACAAATGAAGAATATAGATTTTCGTAGCTTGCCTCTTTCCCTTCAAGGATGGAGGATAAATTTGGACATACAATATCTTCGTTGTTTGTCATGTATGAAATTGTTTTTTCCCAACTTGTTGCTTTGTGTCCTGAGCCGTGAACAAATATTTTTGTTGCCATAAGTATCTCCTTTGAATTTTATGTTTTATTTTCCTGCCTGCTCAATCATCTTCTTCGCCAACTGCTGGAACAGGTCGGCAGTTTCTTTGTCCATCGGCGCAAGCTGTCCGATCTGTCCGGCTATCATCGCTGTTACATCGTCAATGGAAAGCGGGTTTTGTTTCTGCTCCGCCATAGTGTCCCGCATGGCTTGGAACATAGCGGCGGTCACAGCTTCTCCCGGCTGTTCCCCGTTGTCAATGTCTTTCTTAATGTCCCGCAGGATAGCAAGGAACACATTTTTGATTTTCTCTATCTCCGCTTCATGTTCCCCCATCTTCTGAGCGTTCAAAAGCTGTAAATCCTGCTTTGCTTCCGCCCGGTGTTCCGGGTGTTCTTTCATCAGGTCGGACAGGGAAGCCGTTGCCATCTCGATAAGCTGGTTTCGTGCCATTATCCCCTTTGCCGCCGTGTCCTGAAAATAAATCCGTATCAAATCTATCAGCTTGGGAAAATTCCTGTGTTCCAGTAAGCGATTGAGTATTTGCACATCAACAGCACCCGTCACAAGCCCCCTCACGGCTCCCTCGGACAAGCCTAATTCAGAAATATCGTAGCTTTTGCGGACGCTCACGGTAGACAAGCCCAGTATGTAGTCTGTCGATACCTTAAATTCCTTTGCCACACCTATGAGAATATCACTGCTGACCGTTCTCGTTTCGCCGCTGACAATGCGGCTCAACTGGGAAGCGGAAACGCCTATCTTCTCCGCAAGTTCCTTTTGTGTGATATGGTTTCCGTTGCATAAATCGGAAATCCGCTGTCCGGGTGTTCCGGGTAAAGCCATAGACACGCACCTCCTCCGCATACTTCCATTATACAGGATGATTGCAAAAATGCAATTTCCAAAGTGTAAACTTCATCAAAATGCAATTCTCGCAAAATTCCGGGGATTGCATTTTTTTCGTGTAGACTTAGGATAGTTCATCGATGGACAGCACCTTGAAAACAGAATGACCGTCCGAAAAGGAATACCCCGGCTGGGGAAGCACCGCAAGGAACCGGACTTCGGGACAAAATGTCCCGAAGCTGCGGGGAGCGTGCCAAAGCTGGAAATCCTTTCGGGGAAAACGGCAACGGAAAGCAAAATGGAGGGAACGCATGAGAAATAACCCCTATAAAGACTTGCCGCCGCTGGAACGCAGGCCGGACGGTTCCCTTTACCGCATGACACCGGCACAGAGGAAACAGGCGGCCAGCCTGATACGCCGGGAGTGCTGTTGCTGTGAGGACGGCAACTGCATTGTCCTTGACGATGGGGACACCTGCACCTGCCCGCAGACGGTTTCTTTCTCGGTCTGCTGTAAGTGGTTCCGCTGGGCGGTCTTGCCGCTGGACGGGACGCTGGAAGCGGAGATTTTCCGGGATAAGGACTTGAAACGCTGTGTGGTCTGCGGCGGTGTGTTCGTCCCCAAATCCAACCGGGCAAAATACTGCCCCGGCTGTGCCGCCAGAGTTCACAGGCGGCAGAAAACAGAAAGTGAACGGAAAAGGAGGTCTGCTGTGGACAGTTAGGAGCGAAAAAAGCCTTGATTTATCAGGCTTTGCAAGCCCCAAACCGGGGCAGGTGGTATAAAGTATCGCCCGCCCCGGAAAACGGGCTTCTAACCGTCCACAAAACGCACTATGACAAATACCATCTATATCCATCAGCCGGAAAAGGCGTTCAGCTTCACCCGGCTCCCGAATTTCCTCTTTGAAGCCCCCACATTCAAGCCCCTGTCCAACGAGGCAAAGGTTCTGTACGCCTTTATCCTGCGCCGGACAGAGTTGTCCCGCAAGAATGGGTGGGCGGATGACTGCGGACGGATTTTCCTGTATTACCCCATCTGCGAGGTGGTTGACCTGCTCCACTGTGGGCGGCAGAAAGCGGTGAACACCCTGCGGGAACTGCAATACGCCGGACTGGTGGAAATCCAGAAGCAGGGCTGTGGAAAACCCAACCGCATTTTCCCAAAATCCTATGAAGCGGTTCCAAACACTGACTTCAAGAAATCCCGTTCTGGTACGCCGGAGGACTGAAAACCGTACCCATGAAGTACGGAAACCGCCCCTCTTGAAGTACGAAAACCGGACGGTATATAGAAATACAAAGATTAAAATGATTTATTTATATCCATTCCATTCCTATCGTATCAGAGATAATTCCGGCGGGATTTTCCCTGTGGAAAACCCCGGATAGGAAAGGAATGGGGAAAGGAGCAGAATGGCACAACACGCAATTTTGCGGTTTGAGAAGCACAAGGGCAACCCGGCAAGGCCGCTGGAAGCCCATCACGAAAGACAGAAAGAACAATACGCCAGCAACCCCGACATTGACACAAGCCGGAGTAAATACAACTTCCATATCGTCAAGCCGGAGGGACGCTATTACCACTTCATTCAGAGCCGTATCGAGCAGGCTGGATGCCGGACGAGGAAAGACAGCACACGGTTTGTCGATACGCTGATAACCGCCAGCCCGGAGTTCTTCAAGGGGAAATCCCCAAAAGAGATACAGGCGTTCTTCCAAAGGGCGGCAGATTTCCTCATTGGCCGGGTAGGACGGGAAAATATCGTGTCGGCGGTGGTACACATGGACGAGAAAACGCCCCACCTGCATTTGACCTTTGTTCCGCTGACAAAGGACAACCGCCTGTGCGCTAAGGAGATTATCGGCAACCGGGCAAACCTGACGAAGTGGCAGGACGATTTTCACGCCTATATGGTGGAGAAATATCCCGACTTGGAGCGTGGGGAAAGTGCCAGCAAGACAGGCCGGAAGCATATCCCCACCCGGATTTTCAAACAGGCGGTTTCCCTCTCCCGGCAGGCAAGAGCCATTGAAGCCGCCCTTGACGGCATTAACCCGCTGAACGCCGGAAAGAAAAAAGAGGAAGCCCTCTCCATGCTGAAAAAGTGGTTCCCGCAGATGGAGAACTTCTCCGGGCAACTGAAAAAGTACAAGGTCACAATCAATGACCTGTTGGCGGAGAATGAGAAGCTGGAAGCAAGGGCAAAGGCCAGCGAAAAAGGAAAGATGAAAGATACGATGGAACGGGCAAAGCTGAAAAGCGAACTGGACAATTTACAGCGGCTGGTTGACCGTATCCCGCCGGATATACTGGCGGAACTGAAACGTCAGCAGCGGCACACGGTAAAGGAAAGGTGATAGATATAAGCAGAAATTTTCGCCGCCTTTGTGCGGCATTGTACCTTGAAAACTGAATATGGAGGACACTGGATGGCAAAAAGCGAAAGCGATATTTTCACACCCCGGACAGGGCAGGTCATACAAGCAGAGAACGGCACGCAGTATTTTGTATGTGGGAACAACCGTATAAAAATCTCCGAACACTTCGCCGCAGGCGGGAAGCCCCTCGGTGATCTGATTGTAGATGTGGTGCGGCATACCGCAGAAAAAGCCGCTTCAACCTGATAGCCCATCATTGATAACACGCCCACGCTTATGATATAATTGCCATAGAGCAAAAGTATTGTAAGCGTGGGTTGTTTCTTTAGAAGGAGGATTTTTAACGGTGAAACAACCTTACAATACTACGATTTACAACACGGCGCTTTATATGAGATTGAGCCGGGACGATGAAAACTATGGTGACAGCGTAAGCATTGAAACACAGCGGACAATCCTGCAACAGTACGCAAAGGAACAGGGGCTTCATGTAGTCGGTGAGTATGTGGACGATGGCTGGTCGGGGACGAACTTTGAACGGCCGGATTTTCAGCGCATGATGGACGATATGGAAGCCGGAAAAGTAAACTGCATTGTCACGAAAGACCTGTCCCGTTTCGGGCGGGAACATGTGATGATGGACTACTATCTGGAATTTCTGTTCCCGGAGAAACGGGTTCGCTACATCGCCGTTGCGGAGAATGAGGACACAGAGAAAGGGCTTTCTGATTTTGTCCCGTTCAAAAACCTGTTCAATGAATGGTTTGCGAAAGATACAAGCCGCAAGGTAAAGGCCGCTTTCAAAGCAAAGTTTGCCACAGGACAGCGTATCGGCGCCTATGCTCCCATCGGGTACAGGAAACACCCGGAAATCAAAAACAAGCTGATAATCGACGAGGAAACCCGCTGGATAGTGGAGAAGATTTTTGACCTTGCTATTCATGGCAGAGGGGCGGCCAGTATCACAAGAATACTGATTGCGGAAAAGGTTCCCACACCGGGATTTATCAACTTCCAGCGTGACGGGACTTTTGCAAACATCTATGCGGGTGCGCCGGAGGAAAAAAGCTACGCATGGACGATAGCCCAGGTCAAGAGCATTATGAAAGACGAAACCTATATCGGCCATACCATTCATTACCGGGAAACGAACATTTCCTTTAAGAACAAGCGGAGGGTACGCAAGCCCCAAAGTGAATGGGTGCGGGTGGAGAACACGCAGGAGCCGATTATCAGCGAGCAGGTTTTCCGGCAGGTACAGGAGCAGATAGCAAACCGCCGCAGGAAGTGCAAGGATGGTACAACGCAGATTTTTTCCGGATTGGTAAAATGTGCGGATTGCGGCTGGTCGCTGTCCTATGGGGAGAACAGGCAGAACAGCAAGCCTTACGGCCATTATCATTGTAGCAAGTACGGGCAGGGCACACGCCAATGCTCCATGCACTATATCCGTTATGATGTGCTTTATGCCTATGTCCTCTCCCGTCTGCAATACTGGTCGGGGCTGGTACAGCATGATGAAGAACGGCTCTTGAAGCAGCTGTTAAATGCCACTGATAAGGGACAGGCTGCCGCAAGAAAGAAGCAGGCCGCAGAACTGAAAAAGGCAGAGAAGCGAAAAGCCGAAGTCGATACTTTGTTTGCCCGGATGTATGAGGACTGGGCGGCGGGGCGTATCACGGAATACAACTTCTCTATGCTGTCCGGGAAGTACCAAAGCGAACAGGCTGAACTGGACGAAAAGATTGAACAGCTTCAATCCGCTATCGCCACTGAAAGCCAGAACGCCGTAGACGCAGAAAAATGGATTGCCTTGATGAAAGAGTGCGTCAATCCAACAGAACTGACCGCCGAACTTTTGAATATGCTGATTGAAAAAATCGTTGTCCATGAAGCGGTCAAAGGTGAGGACGGAAGCCGGGAACAGGAGGTAGAAATCTTCTACCGCTTTATCGGCAAAATTGATTGAATGATACCAATATCTTTAACTATGTGATACCGGGCAGGGCTTCCCGGATATCAGTCTGCTGGAGCCTCTGGCGAAGGCACTGGACATCTCGGTGATCGAACTGCTGTCGGGCGAGGATGTGCAGAATCGGAACCGGACCTTCAACATGATGCGGGGCAAGTTCTACGTGTGTCCGGTGTGCGGAAATGTGATCCGATCCACTGGGGAGGCGCTGATCTCCTGCTGCGGGATCACGCTGCCGCCTGTGGATCCTGAACCGGAGGATGAGGAGCACCGGATCCATGTGGAGACCTTGGAGGACGAGTACTACGTCACGGTGGATCACCCCATGACCAAGGATCACTACATTTCCTTCCTGGCTGCGGTGACGGATATCGGTATCCAGTTCGTGAAGCTGTATCCCGAGGGGAATGCGGAAGCGCGCTTCAAGATAAACCGGGTGAGAAAACTGTATGCCTTTTGCAACCGGCACGGACTGTTCGAACGCAGGCCGTAAATCAGCAGAAAGAAAACATGGAAGAAAAAGAGGGATCATCCGTCCGGACCGGGCGAGATGATCCCTCTTGCTTTTTCCCTTGTGGGTTCACACACGGCAGGTAGTCTTTTGACGCCGTGTGCGCTATGATAATCTTGATAACATATGATTCGCGGCGGGACGCGGTGAATATATTTTGGAAAGGAGAGCGTCATGGCGTACAGTGAGCTGATCAAGGATTTCGGCCGCATAAGGGACTATATGCGGGAATTCTTTGTGTACGGCTTTAAGAGCCGTGACGAATACACCAAGAAGAGCTCCCGTTCCTACGACGACGAGCGGCGCCGGCTGGCGAGCTGGCTGGGAGACTACATGCAGTTCCGTCAGAATCTGGACGGGAAGAATGTGTTCATCTCCATCGACAGCAGGGTCTCCCGTCACAATCCCCTGTACAAGGCGTGGAAGACGAAGAGCTTCACGGACGGGGATATCACGCTGCACTTCATCCTCTTTGATATTCTGGACACACCGGAGACCATGCTCACGCTCAAGGAGATCACCGAAAGGATCGACGCGTATCTGCAGACATTCGAAGAGCCGAGGACTTTCGATGAGTCCACTGTTAGAAAGAAACTAAAGGAATACATATCGGAAGGGATCATCATTTCAGAAAAGCAGGGAAGGACCGTGTACTACCGTCGGGCAGAATCGGATCCTCTTCCCGATACCGATATCCTGGACTATTTCTCGGAGGTGTCTGCCTGCGGTGCCGTGGGCTCCTTCCTTCTGGACAAGGCGGGGGAGCATGAAGATCATTTCGCGTTCAAGCATCATTACATCACCGGCGCCATGGACAGCGAGATCCATCTCGCGCTGCTGAAAGCGATCTCGGAGAGACGGTCGGTCACCATCGTGTCGGCCGGAAAGCGGAGGAAGTGGGAAAAGAGCTTCGATGTGGTCCCCCTTCAGATCCGGATCAGCGTGCAGAACGGAAGGCAGTATCTGATGGC
Source organism: uncultured Faecalibacterium sp. (assembly GCA_964599695.1). GTDB lineage: Bacteria > Bacillota > Clostridia > Oscillospirales > Ruminococcaceae > RUG11783. The sequence goes on along the minus strand of CAZRGP010000045.1, from coordinate 2,904 downwards.
CTATGTCCCCTGGTTCAGGAGGATCACTTCTTTCCGGACGGACAACATCTCTTCCGTAAAATCGGGAGAGGTACGCGAAGATTTTGAAGAGCACAGAAAGGACCTCTCCTCCATGGATGCCCATATGTGGGGCGTAAGCACGAGAAGCCAGAACGGGGAGCGGATGGAGCACGTGGAGTTCACCGTGCGTTTCGGTCCGGACGAAGAGCATATCCTGAGACGGCTCGAGCGGGAGAAGAGATGCGGAACCGTGGAGCGGATCAGCGAGGATACGGCCAGGTTCTCGGCGGATGTCTATGACGCCAGTGAGCTGATCCCCTGGATCCGTACGTTCATCTGCAGGATCACGTCGCTGAACATCTCCAACAGGGAACTGGATGAGCGGTTCAAGCAGGACATTCTGGATATGTATACCCTCTATGGGCTGGAAGGCGGTGATGCAGAATGATCTTCAGTGAACTGTACAGTGCCTACTACAACGCCGTTGCTGCCGTCCTCAAAGAGGCGGTGGGCAAGAAACTAGCCAGGAACGAGATCCGGGCGATCATTGAGAAACACGCTTTCGGGGAGAGCGTGCTCAACATCGAGCCTGCCCTTGCGGAGGAGAGGTGGCAGTTGATACGGAAGAACGGAACAACGCCTCTGAAGCATGTTCCCACCATGCCCCTCACCACTCTGGAGAAGCGGTGGATACGGGCGATCTGGATGGATCCCAGGATCCGGCTGTTCACCGACGATGAGCCGGATCTTCCGGACGAGGAGCCCTTGTTTACCCAGGATGACGTGAAGGTCATTGACCGGTATTCGGATGGCGATCCCTATGAGGATCCGGAGTATATCCGGAACTTCCGTCTTATTCTGGACGCCATAAAGAACCGTTACCCTCTCAATGTGAATTTTACGAACAGCAGGGGAAGGGTCGCACACAAGGTCGTGATGCCCCATCATCTGGAGTATTCCGAGAAGGACGACAAGTTCCGGCTCATCAGCACTGGATCCAGACTGGGGGAGACCATCAACGTGGGAAGGATCCTGAAGTGCAAGCCCTCCAACCGGCCGTTCGAGTGGAGAGAGCCGGAGGAGCCGAGTCCCCGGAAGAAGAAGGTGGAGTTTGAATTGACGGACAGGAGAAACTCCCTGGAGCGGGTCCTTCTGCACTTCGCGCACTTCGAGAAGGAGGCGGAACGGATTGGGGAGGACCGGTACCGGATCAAGGTGACCTACGACGGACAGGATGAAACGGAGATGGTCATACGGATACTCTCTTTCGGACCGGTGATAAAGGTGATTTCCCCTGGATCCTTCGTGGATCATATCAAAGAGAGACTATTGATGCAGAAAAGTTGCGGACAATGAGTTGTTCGCAACTTTTTTTCCGTGATTGAACCTATTTGAACCGATAGAATGAGATCGTAAACAGAAGGACGCAAACAGCAGGAATTAGCAATTGGAGCTCATGGCAGTGCTTCGGTCTCAGACACGAAGCTGCTGGTTGCCCGTAAGGGCTGCGTCCTGGTTTGGAAAGGCACCTGCAGCAATCGTTGGCGGTAAACCGGTAATGCGAAACAATGTTTAGCACCGGTCTTGCAGGTTCAAATCCTGAGGTGCCTTGGACTATTCAACAAAGATGCGGACAGCGTTTTGATTTCTTTAGTTCAGGAAGGAACAGCCGGCTGGATAGGCAGGCTTCGGTAACCGGTGAGAGCCCGGTAGGAAATCGATGCATCTTGCAACAGGCTCGTACGGTATCGGCGCAAAGACGCCGGGTCCGGTGATCATGTGCCGCATGAGCTTGGTTCGAGACCCGGAGGCTTTGCCTCTTGAAATACAGAAAGGTACATGCAGCAAACCATGCTCCTAAGGCTCCCCGGTCCGGAGCCATGACCCGGGGTCGCAATCCCGGAGGTACCTTGTAATCCATGTGAAAGATGCAGGCAGCAGTACTTTGGTTGTGATGGCTCGAGAAGGAGTGCCCGCTTTAGGGGCGGGAGCTGTCCCGGTGTGATCCCGGGAATCACAAGAAAAGGCATCTTGAAAAAGGCGCATACAGCAACCTTAACGGTCTGGATAACCGAAAGCAGACTCCGGTCTGCGACGAAAATGCGCCTTGACCGTGATCCGGAGGCGGACGCCTCTTATCAATAAAGGCACATACAGCAATTCGTGATAGCTAAGTGGTTATAGCAAAGGAGTGAGATTCCTTGTACGCAGGTCCGAATCCTGCTCACAACGGTGCCTTGTCATTCTAAGATTCAGCGAAAGGAGAAAGAAACATGCTGGAATATCTGAAAAAAGAAGCGAACATGACATTTACAGAGAACGGAGCCGTGACATACGGGACCACTGGTTCAGAATGCCTTGACCTGTTCGCGACGGTCGGAGCGCTTCGCGGACAAAGCGATGACGAGATCATCCGCCGGTTCGTTCGCGCGTTCACCGAAGACCGGGATACAGCCATGAAACTTCTCTTCTTCGCGAGAGATATACGCGGCGGTCTCGGCGAGAGACGGGTGTTCCGGACCGTGATCAAATGGCTCGCGGAGAACGAGCCCGATACGGTGAAAAAGAACCTGGAATATATCGCGGAGTACGGCCGGTTCGATGATCTATTCTCCCTCATGGGAACAGAACTGGAAAAGGACATGATCGATGTCGTAAAGAGACAGCTCGATGCGGACCTGGAAGCGCTGGAGAAAGGAGAGAATATCTCCCTGCTTGCCAAGTGGCTCCCCTCCGCGAACGCATCCAGTGCCCGGACGAACATGCTCGGAAAGAAGATGGCGAAAGCGCTGGGATATTCCGAGTCGCAGTACAGAAAGGTACTGTCCTCCCTTCGCGAGGGAATACGCATCATTGAGAACGATCTCCGAGAGAAGGATTACACTTTCGATTACGGAAAGCAGC
>CAZRGP010000044.1:0-14338 GCA_964599695.1 uncultured Faecalibacterium sp. | reverse complement strand
CATGCTCTTATTCAATTGTTTTTTACTTTATCCCCCTAAACTTTTGTGAAGAACCTTTTTCTTGTCCTTTTGCATGAAGATGATAAAATGATAAACAGAAGGATATATAACGTATTAAACTTACAGGAGATAATGCTATGCTGAAACATGTACCAGGATGTATCTCACCGGATCTTCTCCGTGCGCTTTCTTCTATCGGCCACGGTTCCAAGATCCTGATCGCGGACGGAAACTGCGATATCAACAACCTCGGTCACGCAAATTGCTTCCGTGTCCGTGCGGACGGCCATAGCGGAGCGGAACTGCTGGATGCCATTCTGAAACTGATCCCTCTGGATGATTATATCGATAACCCTGTGCGCTGCTGTCTGACGGATCCTGGTATCCCGAATCCGGATTGCTGGGAGGATTACGAGAAGGTCCTCGCCGCCAGCGAAGAAGCAGAAAAATGCCCTCACGGGATCGAGTATCAGGAGGGCGATGTTTTCTGGTCCCTGTTTGATCAGTATGATCTTGTGATCGCTTCCGGTGAGAAAGACCTTTATGGGAATATTTTCCTCCAGAAAGGCGTATTCCGTCCGGAGAAGTAATCCGGGTCATTGAAATTGTTTTTTCTTCAATTTTTTCCTTTTTTTGCGGAGACGGCGTGGCTTGATGCTGCGCCGTTTCTGCATGGAAAAAGCGCCTGCTTTTGCAGGCGCTTTGCTCTCTCAGGTTATCAGTCCACACCCAGAATGCTCTTGTGAGAGGTGAGGAAGCGGATCAGCTTCGGCTCATCTTCTTTGTTTGAGCAGACCAGTTCCAGCTCGTCACCGTGCTCGCTGAGGAGTGCCGCGACACCAAGATACTGGCTGAGCTTTGACTTGAGATTGTAGACATCCCCGTACATGGATTTCAGGAAAACATCGTTCTTGCATGTCTCCACGGTATCGAGGAACTCTTTGACCTCACTATAAGTCGTGAATTTCATTCAATTTTTCCTTTCTATTTTGTTATAGGACAGATCATTTGGTCTGTGCGGGCTGAAGAAGGATCTCCGGCACGCATTCCGCCATTCTTCTGTATCCGAGAGCGCTCGGGTGCAGGTGATCTCCTGCGTCGCAGCCTTCCGCGAACTTTCTGTTGTCAGAGGGATCGCAGATCGCTTTGTCAAAGTCGACGCAGCCGTCCAGTTCATCAGTGGTCCTTAACCAACTGTTGAAATCGTTTTTCAACACTTCCCTGAATTCAGCGTAGGTCCTCCATCCGTATATGGGGAGAAGGGTGCCGCCCCAGACTGAAAGACCTAGATCTCTTGCCTTGCGGATATAGAATTCCCGGTATCCCCGGATCATTTCCTCTGTGGTGGGCAGGTCGCTCATGGGACGGAATTCGTTGACCTCCACACCTACCGGGTGGATGATGTCGTTGATCCCGTGCTGGATGAGGACGGTGTCCGCGCCGGCAACGTTCATCTCAATGGGGAACCTTGTTTCGCCCTTGATTCCGTATGCGGCGTACCGGACGCAGTCATACTGCCGCAGAATGCGGGTCCCGCACACTGCGCGTCGGATGATGGAGACGTTCTCGTGTTCCTCGGCTTTGCAGCGAAGGGTGAGGTAGTCGGGCCAGTCCTGAGCGGTGATGGAATCTCCGAAACAGACGAGCGCGCGGTTCTTCTCCTCAGTGAAGCTGTCCACTGTATTCAGAAAATAGAACCAGTTGGTCTTCCAGGTAAGCTCGGTGGGGAGCACTGCCTGATCCGCGTAATTTCCGTAGGTGTAGAAACCGTTGGAGAGAGGTCCTTTCACAAGGACGGCTGCATTCAGCTGGGTAAATCCCTCCAGATACATGCTCACTGCGATCTTATCGCCCCGCTTCCCGGGGAAGAGGATCGCGTCGCTCTCCAGTTCCGCCTGTCCGGCTTCCAGACGTATGACATCGGAACCGTTAACTGTGATCTTCTGAAGTGTTGAGGGAAGGATCGTTCTTCCGTCGGATGTGGTGTTGGCCACGTTCGCAGTGAAAGAAATAGGTTCCGTTCCCGTAAGATTGGAGAAATGAAAGCGGAGATGACTTCCGGAGAAGCAGAGCTCAATGGGGTAACGAAGAGTGAGGTCCTTCGCGTACATCCCTTCGGTCTGGTCCTTAATGGATGTGGCGTTTCCCCAGCAGGCTACCCATTTGGTATAAGTGCTCATGAACGTTTCTCCTTTCCCATTTCTCACACGTCGTATTATAACATTATGAAATCGGAAAGGCCACAGTCAATTCGGAGTATTTCACAAATCTGTGCGAATTATATTGTGCAATATGCACAATCAGCATAATGAAGCAGCAACGCTCTGGAAGGGGGGCTAAGCTTTCCCTCGTAGCTAATATTACGACGGGATCGGGTAAAAAAAATTCCGCTCCGCGTCATAAATATGCATTGCGTGACAGGAAGAGATGTGTTAAGATTATTACGCAAAGCAAAAATGCAAACTATGTAGAAGGAGAGAAAACGATGGACGAATTAGAACTCAGAAAAGAAGCTTTTATTAACCTGAGAAAGAGCACCGGAATGAACCGGATGCAGTTCTGCAAGTATTTCCAGATTCCGTATCGCACGGTCACCGACTGGGAACGCGGAGCAAGGCACATGCCGGACTACGTGCTGCGTTTGCTAGAGTACTATGTCCGGATGGAAAAACTGGGCATAGTGGATACAAAGAAAGAAGACTGATATTTAAACAGAATTGAACGAAGTCGTGTATCCTGAGGAACGTATATGCGTGCCTCGGGAAGTAGAATGAATGCGCGCTCAGAGGTACGGTCAATAACCCCGCCCGATTCAAAGAATCGGACGAGGCTTGTCCAGTAGGATGAGCCTGATTGATAAGCCTGAGTCTTGAAACAGAGACTACGTTATGCAGTGACGCATAAGCAACTCACCTTAGGATGCTCCACAAGTTCTAAGCTCTGAGGATATGCATTAAACATCTCTGAGGGTAGGAGAAGTGTGCATATCATAAAAACCTGCATAACATTGGCGATGTGGACCACAGCAATGGCGGAGAGATCCGTACATGCTGAATTATCCGGATGGCCGGATGAAAAAACAGGAAAGGAATTCTGCCGGATGCAAAGCTGCGTATTTGTGATGAGCAAAGATGGTGAACGGCTCATGCCGACAAAGCGATTTGGCAGAGTTCGCCATTTATTAAGAGATGGAAAGGCAAAGATCATAAACCACAGACCGTTCACCATACAATTGGTATATGAGGTCAGTACATATACCCAGCCTCTGGAGTTGTGTGAAGATACAGGGTATCAGCATATAGGAATCTCACTGAAGTCAGAAGCGCACGAATATGTGAGTGAAGAACGAATCCTGCTGAAAGACGAAAAACAGCGTCATGATGATCAGCGAAGATACAGGCGAGGCAGGAGGAACCGGCTTCGGTACAGAGCAGTGCGCTTCAGCAACCGCAAACGGCGGGAAGGATGGCTGGCACCGAGCCTGCAGCACAAAGCAGATGCGCATGTGAACGAGATCACCAGATATGCGGCAGCAGCTCCGATAACGGATATATACATGGAACTGGGAGAATTTGACCCGGCATTGCTGAAAGCGCTTGGCAAAGGAGAGCCGGTCCCGGAGGGATCTGATTACCAGCATGGCGATCTTTACGGACAGGAGACCCTGAGAAAAGCGGTCTTTCAAAGAGATGGGTACAAATGCTGTATATGCGGAAGAGGAGTGGAAGAAGGGGCGATACTGCATGTGCATCATGCGCTGTTCTGGAAAGGTCGGCACGGCAGTCAGATCGATGAGCTTGCCACAGTATGCGAGAAATGCCATACATCCGCAAACCATAAGAAAGGCGGATCGCTATGGGGATACGAGCCAAAACGGTTTGCAAGTCTTGAGAACGCGACTTTTATGAACACCGTCCGATGGAATATCTACAACAGAGTAAAAAAGCAGCTGGAAGATATCAGCGTCCATATAACATACGGTGCAAAGACATCAACAGAGCGAAAACTGCTGAATATGGAAAAGAGCCACTGCAATGACGCATATTGCATGGGTAACTACAGACCGGAGGACAGAGCAGAGCAGCAGACATTTCAGAAAGTGCGGAGGAACAACCGGATCCTGAGCAAATTCTATGACGCGAGAATAGTGGATATACGCGATGGAAAGATAAAGAGCGGATCGGAGTTAGGAAGTGAGCGGACAAACCGCAGGGAATCGAGGAGCAGCGATAAAAGTCTGAGGCAATACAGAGGAGCTAAAGTTACTAAGGGCAGGGTGTCCGAAAGAACGCAGCATTATCAGATAAGACCGGGAGACATTCTGCTGTGGAAAAACGCGCCATATAAGGCAACAGGAGTGCATTGTAACGGAACAAGGGTGCTCCTGCAAAACAAAAAGAGTGTCTCATTAAAACAAATAACAATACAAAAACATATAGGAGGATGGCAGTTCCTCCACGCCTGATCGTGTCACAATCAGACGTGGTATCCCTGCCAAATATGATGAAGAGAGAGAAGAAAAAGAAAAAAGAATACATTTCACAGAAGACCCTGATCAACCAGTACGGGCTGACGCCGAGGCTCATTGAGAAATATTTCCCGGAGCCGGTACTGAGGCGAAATCCCTACTACAGTTCGGCTGCTCCCATGAAACTGTGGGAGACCGGTGAGGTGAAGCGGATCCTGAAGGGAAAAAAGCTTCAGGCGGAACTGGAACAGCTCAAGAGCAGAAGAAGCCGCAGACAGATGAAGGAGGAGGCGATCACCGCCTTCCTGGATTCCTTCTCCCTGGAGAACTACATCGAAAAGGGGAAGAGGATCAAGAGAAAGTTTGTCCTCCACGTTGGACCGACCAACAGCGGTAAGACCTATGATGCCCTTCAGAAGATGATGGAATCGGATTCCGGGACCTATCTGGGTCCTCTCAGGCTCCTTGCTCTGGAAACTTACGAGAAATTAAACCGGCTCGGATATCCCTGTGATCTTCTCACCGGAGAAGAAGCGGAATATGTAGATGGGGCGAGATATGTGGCATCCACCATTGAACTTTGTGATTTTCATATGGAGTATGACGCGGCTGTGATCGATGAGGCGCAGCTTATCGCGGATCCGTACAGGGGATCCAACTGGACCAAGGCGATCTGCATGGTCCGGGCAAAGGAGGTGCACGTCTGTTTCGCTCCGGAAGCGCTGGAACTGATCGTTGGTCTCATGGATAAACTGGAGCAGGAGTATGTCATCGTGGAACACGAGCGCCTGGCTCCGCTCATTTATGCGGGCCATTTCAAGGGGCTCAATGAAGTGGAGACGGGAGACTGCATCATCGCTTTTTCCCGCAAGAACGTCCTGAGCATCGCTGCAGACATCGAGAGAACAGGGATGAAGGCGAGCGTCATCTACGGCGCACTTCCTCCCAACGCCAGGAGGGAAGAGGTGCGCAAGTTCACTTCCGGTGAGACCAAGGTGGTCGTGGCGACCGACGCTATTGGAATGGGAGTGTCCCTTCCGATCCGCAGGATCATCTTCTCCACCATCACGAAATACGACGGAGAGCAAAGGCGAAGGCTCACTTTCAGCGAACTCAAGCAGATCGCCGGAAGGGCAGGAAGATTCGGTATCTATGAAGAGGGAAAAGTCCTCACCATGGAGGAGGGCGGATACGTAAAGAAGGCTCTGGCAGAGCCAAGCTTCTCCATCCGCCGTTTGTTCATCGGATTCCCGGAGGAATCCCTCGAGACGGAATTTGACCTGAAGGATCTGCTGGAGATGTGGAGGAAACTTCCCAGGAATCCTCTCTTTGAACGGGAGAATGTAGACGAGGCGGAATATCTCCTCAGTCTGCTGGACAAAAACAAAGCCAGACAGGACAAGAAACTGACATACAGCCTTATCACCTGTCCGGTGGATACGAAAAACGACGCGCTGGTCAACTATTGGGTATCCTGTGCCAACGCCATTCTTTCCGGCCGCGGCATCCCCGAACCATGGTTCGAATGTATCGACCTGGAGGGATGCGAGCTTCAGTACCGCGCGTACGATATCTATCATCAGCTGCTTCGAAGGCTGGATCAGGAGGATCACTCCCTCGAAGAAAAGGAGAAGATCTGCCGGAAGATCGCCCAGCTGATGAAAGAGAAAGGGGAGTACCTGAGAAAGTGCAGGATTTGCAACCGCATCCTCCCCATCAGTTCCCCCTATGGGATCTGTGAAACATGTTACAAGAGACAGTTCTATCGTCCCTGGTATGAGGACGGGGATATAGACGACGACTGGGAAGAACGCATTTGAGGTTTTGATTTTGATGAAAGTTCTATTCGGAATACTATTCTTTTTGGTGGCGCTCATCGACGCCGCGGTCCTGGAGCTTGGGAAAAACGTGATTCCCGGGTGGATCGCTTCCACTGCCGCCTTTATTTTGTTTCTTTATGTGCACAATGAAGTGCTCGCCGGAAAGAGCGGGTGGCTCAAGGTTCTCAGCTGGTTCTGCCTTTTCGCCGTTCTGGCTGTTGTTGTCCGGATATCGCAGCCTCCGATCCGGGTGATCCCTGCCGTGTCGGTAAAGAATCCCGAGAAGACGGAAGTCGTCACGGTAAAGCAGGGCGACCTTACCGGTGTATTCAATGAAGACCGCACGGTGGAAGTCTACGCCGGTATCCCTTACGCGAAACCTCCTGTAGGGGAACTTCGCTGGAAGGAACCTCAGGAACCGGACAGCTGGGAAGGAATCCGGACGTGTGACACCTTTGCGCCTATGTCCATGCAGCAGAGGACAAACACTATTTTTGCCTCCCTCACCGATATCGCGGTCTATCACAAGTTCCGCATCTCCCTGAATGACAATTTCCTGGAGCCTATGAGCGAAGACTCTCTTTACCTGAATATCTGGAAGCCTTCCGGCGAGATCAAAGACGCGCCGGTCCTGTTCTTCATTCACGGAGGATCCCTTACCGGAGGACAGCCGTCCTACGGGGATTACAACGGGGAATCCCTGGCGAAGAAGGGAGTCATCGTGGTCAACTTCGGATATCGGCTCAACGTGTTCGGATACTACGCCGATGAGGAACTGGCGGAGGAATCCCCCAACGGGACCACCGGAAACTACGGGCTGCTGGACCAGATCCAGGCGCTGAAGTGGGTGAAGGAGAATATCAAGGCTTTCGGAGGGGATCCGGACAACATCACCATCGCCGGTGAATCCGCAGGGGCGTCCAGCGTGAACGCCATCTGTGTATCCCCGCTGGCGGAGGGTCTTTTCCGCCGCGCCATTGCGGAATCCAGCGGGATCACGGCCGTTCGGCCGTACCACACCTTCCGCACTCTGGCATCCGCCCTTGAGATGGGAAAGAACATCCGGGCGGAGTTTGGAGCCGGGAGCATCGCCGATATGAGGGCGGTAGACGCGGAAAAACTGGTGAACACCAGGTATACCAACAGCGCCATGACGGTTGACGGCTACGCCATCACGGAGCAGCCTTATCTCACGTATGAAAAAGGGAACAACCATGAGGAGGCGTTGCTCAACGGATTCAACACCCACGAGGCGGATCTGTTCATGCTTTTCAACCAGGTTTCGACAGAAAACTATGAAAAAGCGGTCAGCAGCATCCTGGGAGAACAGGCAGGAAAAGCGGTGGAGCTTTATCCCGCAGAGCCTGTTGACCCGAAGTACCACTACGTCGTGGAGAGGGGTACCGACGCCAAGGGATCTGCCAACAAGATCTATACGGCAGGATGGTTCACCTACAGCCACTTCACCTGGTCCCGGTATATGGAGCAGCAGGGAAGACCTGTCTGGATGTACCATTTCAGCAAGGATAACGGATATATGGGAAGCAACCATGCAGGCGAGATGCCCTATTGCTACGGCAATCTGTTCCGGTATGACCGTCTATTCGACGAGGCGGATTACGCGCTCTCGGAGCAGATGCAGCAGTACTGGGTGAATTTCGCCAGGACCGGAGACCCCAACGGAGATGGCCTCCCGAAGTGGGAGATGTTCCGAGCGGAAGACGCGGATGTGATGGAATTCGGCTCTGAAACGAAAATGGCCGCGGATCCCTACGCGGATCTGTATCCGCTTTTCGACACCTACCAGGAGGCGCAGAAGTCCTGATCTATAGCAAGAGAATAAAAAATACCGATGATCGCGGATCATCGGTATTTTTGATGGAAATCTGGATTACAGATCGTAGTACATGGCGAATTCTTCCGGATGGGGAAGTGCGCTGATCTTTGCGGAATCTTTCTTCTCCCTGTCGATGAGGATCTTTAGCAGGGACTCGGGGAACACGCCGCCTTTTGTGAGGTAGTCGTGGTCCGCTTCTAGAGCTGCTACTGCTTCGTCCAGGGACTTGGGAAGACCACCGATCTTCTTCTGCTCTTCAGGAGAGAGGCTGTACAGGTTGAAGTCGTAGGGACCCCATCCTTCTTTCTCCGGATCGATGCGGTTGGCGATCCCGTCCAGCCCTGCCATGAGGATGGCGGAGAAGGCGTAATAGGGGTTGCAGGTTGCATCCGGATTCCTCAGTTCGAAGCGCTTGTCCATGGGAGATTTCGCATAAGCCGGGATGCGCACCACGGCGCTGCGGTTTGCGGAAGCGAAACCGACGGTAACCGGTGCTTCAAATCCGGGAACAAGGCGCTTGTAGGAGTTGGTGGTGGGGTTGGTGATGGCGCAAAGGGATGCGGAGTGTTTCAGCAGTCCGCCGATAAACCACATTGCGGTCTGGCTCAGCTGCATATATCCTTCGGGATCATAGAAGACCGGTTTTCCGTCCTTTACCAGAAGCATGTGGACGTGGAGTCCGTTTCCTGCCTCGGTGGGAATGGGCTTCGGCATGAATGTCGCCGTTTTGCCTTCACGGAAAGCTTCGTTCTTGATGACATATTTGGCTGCCATGGTGGCGTCTGCCAGGGAGACCATCTCACCCAGTTCGGTCTCGATCTCCTGCTGACCGCAGGCGCCTACCTCGGTGTGGTGATATTTGACGTTGATGCCCCAGTTTGCCAGCTCCATGCTGATGCGGTTTCTGAGGTCGAAGTTCACGTCCCTCGGGGGAACGGTGTGATATCCGTCCTTGTGGGGCACCTGATAGCCGTTATTGGTCCATCCGTCCGCCTCCGCCCAGGAGGATTGTCTGGTCTGAACACTGTAGGAAGCGTGTCCCGGACCGTTGTCAAAGTGCACTTCATCAAAGATATAGAACTCATATTCCGGCCCGACGATCATCTCGTCGGCGATTCCCAGCTCCTGCATGTATTCCTTCGCGCGCTTCGCCACATTTCTGGGATACTGGTCGAAGGGATGGTTCTCCGGTTGATCGATGACCATTACGTCTCCGATCATGGAGAGGGTGGGAACGTCGGAATACGGGTCAAGGGCAGCGGAATCCAGATCCGGAACGAATACCATATCACTCTTTTCCAGTGCCGCGTAACCGTAGTTGGAACCGTCGAATCCGATGCCGTATTTCATCGTCTTCTCAGTGAGACGCTCAACAGGAATGCTCAGATGACGCCAGCGTCCGCTGATGTCGGTCATTTTGAAGTCCACGATCCGGATGCCGTTCTCCCGGCAAAACTGGTGGACCTCCTCAAGAGTCTTAGCCATATCAGACCTCCGATAGTGTGTATTCAAGGTACAACCATTATAGTGAAAGAGACGGACGGTTGTCACCCCTCATATACAAAAAAAAGACCTTCGGACAATCGTCCGAAGGTCTGTGGAGCGGGTGATGGGAATCGAACCCACGTATTCAGCTTGGAAGGCTGATGTTCTACCATTGAACTACACCCGCAATCGAGCCTTGTAATTATAGCAACGCTTTCGGATCTTTGTCAACAGATTTTTCACATGAGGTCCGTCTGATTCCTGCAGTCTTCAGGGAACATATTCGGACGGTCGGTCCGCCTTTTTCCCATTTCTTTATGCCATCCTGCGCAAAACATGATAAACTTACTCTGTACTTTTCACAGACGGAGGGGATCGATATGGCGAAAGTGAGTCTGGAACACCTGTACATCGAACAGGCATCAGCTCCTGAACGGGTACAGAAACTTGAGAACGGCCTGAAGAGGGAATGGGGACAGGAGGATGCCCGTTTCTTCTCCGCTCCGGGACGCTCCGAGATCGGGGGAAACCATACGGACCACCAGCACGGAAGGATCCTGGCCTGCGCCGTGGACCTGGATATGCTGGCCGCGGCGGCGAAGACCGACCGTGGCGAGATCCGCATCTTTTCAGAAGGTTTCGGCCCCTTCTCCATATCCCTTGATAACCTGGAACCGGTGAAGGCGGATGAGGGCACACCGAAGGCATTCCTCCGCGGTGTCGCGGACTATTTCGTTCGCAACGGAAAGAAAGTCGGAGCCTATGACGCCTATATGGACTCCCAGGTACCTGCAGGAGCGAGTCTCTCCAGTTCCGCCTGTCTCGCCGTGCTTTTCGGAGAGATGCTGGACGGAATGTACAACGAGGACACCTGTTCACCCACGTTTCTGGCTCTTGCCGCGAAGTGGGCGGAGAATGTACACTACGGAAAGCCCTGCGGACTCATGGATCAGCTGGCGTCCGCGACCGGCGGTTTTATCGCAGTGGATTTTTACAATGAAACATCACCCGCTATCGAAAAGATCGAGTATGACCTTAGGGAGAACGGATACGCCCTGTGCATCCTCAACGCGGGCGGAAGTCACGACGATCTCACCGATCAGTACGCGGCGATTCCCGCGGAGATGAAAGAGGTGGCGGCGTATTTCGGAAAGGAGTATCTCAGTGATGTGTCCGAGGAGGAGTTCTATGCCCGGATCGGGGAACTGAGGGGAAAGGTTTCGGACCGCTGCATCATGCGCGCCATGCATTTCCTCGCGGAGACACAGCGCGCGAGACTGGAGGCGGAAGCCCTGAAGGCCGGAAATCTCCGGTATTTTCTCTCTCTCGCCAACGCTTCCGGGTATTCTTCCGAGTCCCTGCTGGAGAACATCGCCCCTGCGGATGAGACCGAGAGAAGCCTTGCTCTCGGGATCGGCTACGCCAAGACAATCCTCGGAGGAAGGGGTGCCTGCCGTGTGCAGGGAGGCGGTTTCGCCGGAACGGCCCAGGCCTTCGTGCCGCTGGATTTTCTGGATGAGTTTATCCGCCGTTTTGAGCTGCTGTTCGGAACCGGCAGCGTATATGTCCTCAACGTACGTCCCTATGGGGCTGTGGAAGTGCTGAAATCATAATAGAAAAAAGGAAAATCATGAATCAGAAACTGGAATCATTCTATGCGTCCCTTCCGGGCAAGAAAGTTTTCTTCCTTGGAGCAGGGATCAGCCATAAAGCGCTCATCGAGAAGTTCGCCGGTAAAGGGGCGGACGTCACCCTCTGCGACCGGAAGTCCCTGGATGAACTGGGAGAATTCGGGAAAAAGTGCGTCGAGTGGGGCGTTCATCTCATTCTCGGTGAGGAATATCTGGATCACCTGAAGGAGGCGGATCTTGTCTTCCGCACACCCGGGATTGACTGGACGAAGCCGGAGATCCAGGATGCCATCGCTCACGGTGTACAGATCACATCCGAGATCGAGAGCTTTTTTGAGTACTGTCCCTGTAGGATCATCGGAATCACCGGCAGCGACGGCAAAACCACCTCTACGACCCTCACAGCGAGATTGCTTGAGGCGGAGGGTTATCGGGTACATCTCGGCGGAAACATAGGAATTCCGCTGTTTCCCATCATCGATGAGGTAAAGGAGGACGACATCGCCGTAGTGGAACTGTCCAGTTTTCAGCTCATCTCCATGCGGAGGAGCCCGCAGGTGTGCGCCGTCACCAATGTCACCCCCAACCACCTGGATCACCACAAGGACATGGATGAATACGTAAACGCCAAGAAGAACATCTTCCTCTGGCAGGATTACAACGGCGTCTGCGTTCTTAATGCGGAGAATGAGATCACAAGGGAGATGGCGAAAGACGTCAAAGGGGAGATCCGCTGGTTCAGCAAGAACCGCCCGGTGGGCAACGGCGCCTACTTGGATGAGGAACGTGTCCTCTGGAGCGCCGAATGCGGCCACGTATACCCGGTCATGGATCTCAACGGTATCCGGCTGAGGGGAGAGCACAACAAGGACAACGTCTGCATGGTCTACGCCCTCGTGAAGGGCCTGGTGTCGGATGACACCTTCCGCAGGGTGGTGCCCTCCTTTGAAGGGGTGGAACACCGCATCGAGTTCGTGAGAAAGCTGGATGATGTGGAGTACTACAACGACTCCATCGCATCTTCTCCCACCAGGACCATCGCGGGACTACGTTCTTTCCATGAATCCGTCGTGCTCATCGCAGGCGGATACGACAAGCACATCTCCTATGCGCCTCTGGCTCCGGAGATCCTTAAGAACAGGGTCCGGGTCCTTCTTCTCTGCGGTCCCACCGCGGATGCCATTGAGAGGGAACTGCGCGCCCTTCCGGATTATAACGGTCAGGTTGAGATCATCCGCTGCAGGGACGTGGAGGAGTGTGTAAACAAGGCGAGAGAGGTGGCAAGACCCGGTGAAGTGGTCTTCTTCTCGCCGGCATCGGCAAGTTTCGATGCTTACCCCAACTTTGAAGTCCGGGGCCGCCACTTCAAATCTTTGGTATCGGAGTTGAAATAAATGCTTTTTGAAAAATACGGGATCAGCGCGGATCTGTGCCGCCTGGATGAGAAGATCATGGCAAAGTGCGCGGACGCTTTCCGCCGCTGTGAGGATGTGCGGGATGAGATGCAGCTGAAGGTCCTGAAGGCCTTCGCGGATCATCGGATCGGCGCGCAGCATTTCGCTGCCACAACGGGATACGGATACGGGGATATCGGAAGGGATGCCCTGGACGCGGTGTTCGCCCAGGTCGTCGGTGCGGAGGATGCCCTCTGCCGTCCACAGTTCATGAGCGGGACCCACACTTTGACGGTCGCCCTGTTCGGACTGCTCAGGACAGGGGACACCCTTCTTGCCGCCACGGGGAGACCCTATGACACCCTTCTTCCGGTCATCGGTCTGGACGGGGAGGGATACGGCTCTCTCATGGAATACGGAGTGAAGTACGACGAGGTGCCCCTCATCGGCGGTGAGCCGGACTATGAAGGGATCGCGAAAAAGGCGAAAGACGCCACGGTCATCCACATCCAGCGCTCCAGGGGATATGAATCCCGGAGAGCTTTCTCTGTGGAGGACATCGAGAAGATCGCGAAGACGGCGAAGGCCGTCAATCCGGACGTGGTGATCTTCGTGGACAACTGCTATGGTGAATTCTGTGATACCACCGAGCCTATCGTTCATGGGGCGGACCTCATGGCAGGCTCTCTCATCAAGAACGGAGGAGGCGGGATCGCCCCCACCGGAGGATATATCGCCGGACGAGCGGATCTCGTGGAGAAGTGCGCTCACCGGATGACCGCTCCCGGAACCGGAAGGGAACTGGGATGCACGCCCTCGGGATACAGGGAGTTCTACCTCGGACTTTATTTCGCACCATCCACGACCTGTGAGGCGAAAAAGAGCTCCATCTATGCCGCAGCTCTGTTTGAGGAACTGGGATACAAGGCGGTCCCCGCCTATGACGCGCCGAGAAACGACATCATCACTTCCCTGGAACTGGGCAACCCGGACGACATGGTACTTCTGTGTGAAGCCCTTCAGGCAGCGTCGCCCATCGACAGCTTCGCCACACCTGTGGCGGAGGAGATGGCGGGATACGCGGACAAGATCATCATGGCGGCCGGAGCCTTCACCGAAGGTTCCTCCATCGAGCTGTCCTGCGACGGACCTCTGCGTGAGCCATATGTGGCCTATGCCCAGGGCGGTCTGAGTCTCACCACTTCCCGGTACGCGTATCTGCGCGCTGCCCAGAAGATGCTGGAGAAGAGAGGCTGCTGATCATGGCGGCTGTCCTCACCGAAAAACTGATCTATGAGATCCTGGCGGTAGTGGAAGAGATCCCGGAAGGGAAGGTGTCTACCTACGGCCGGATCGCGGAACTCATCGGCAGGGAGAAAAACTCCCGGATGGTGGGGAAGGTGCTCGCCATGTCCGATTATTACGGCAGATATCCCTGCCACCGTGTGGTGAACCATGCGGGACGTACGGCACCGGGATTCCTGCAGCAGCGGGATCGGCTGGAGAAGGAGGGAGTGACCTTCCTTCCGAACGGAAATGTGGATCTGAAGCGTCATCTCTGGAACGGAGAATAAAGGAAAAGCGCGTGTAACGGCGGTAAGACCGTTGCATGCGCTTTTGGTATATCTGTGTATCTCGGATAACAAAAAGGTTCTAGAATAAAAGTTGGGGCGGCGTAAAAGCTCTAACAGAAAATAAGACAA
>CAZRGP010000043.1:0-14479 GCA_964599695.1 uncultured Faecalibacterium sp. | reverse complement strand
TGGTGTGCTTCCCGTCAAGCAGACAGTAAAATAATATAAGAATTAGTTCTCGCAAGAGCATCTGGCATGGATGCTCTTGTTTCGTTATGCAGCTGTTTTCAGAATATACATTTCCATCGGTGTAAGTACCCCAAGATTTCGCTGTACACGTCGGTTGTTGTAATAGTCCATATAACCTTCAATCATTCGCACCAATTCCTCTCTGGAAGTGAAGCGCTTGCCGTAATACCACTCTCTTTTCAGGATTCCCCAGAATCCCTCCATCGGCCCGTTGTCAATGCAATGAGCCACCCGGGACATGCTCTGGGTCATTCCCTGGTCCACCAGTTTTTGGTGGAAGATATTGTTGGTATACTGGAAGCCTCTGTCGCTGTGGAATATGGGCTTGGCATCCGGATATTTCTCAATCGCCAGATCAAAGGTGTCAAAGACCAGTTTGTTGTCATTGGAATCCCTCAGCACGTAAGACACAATCCGTCGGTCACACAGGTCCAGAATGGCACTTAGATAGAGTTTGTGTACAACCAGTCCTTCATACCATTTAAACTCCGTCACGTCAGTCAACCATTTCTCGTTAGGTGCATCTGCATGGAACTTCCGGTCCAAAACATTTTCTGCTGTATACTGGGGAGACTTTTCGCTTCTTGTACAGCCGTTATTCCCGTATTTAATCGTGGATCGGATCTGCATTGTCCGGCAGATCCTCAGCATCCTTTTGTCAGAGATGTCAATGGACTCTTCCCGCTTCAGCTGGTCATTCAGCCTGCGGTAGCCCATATCCGGATATTGCTCATGCAGTCTCATCGCTTTCTCTGCAATTGCTTCGTTTTCCTGGATCCTTTTTCCGGTTTTTCCCTTTAACCAGGCATAATAGGCCGCTCTGGATACTTTTAGGATCTTGCACCCAACCTCTATGGGTATCTTCTTTTCCCGTTCTCCCTCCAGGATCGCTCTGTATTCCCGTTCCTGTCTTACTTGTGAGAGACATCCCTCCTCTCTAATTCCTTTACTTTTTTTAACAGCCAGTTCTCCGCTTTAAGTAGATATTTCTCGTGCTCCAACTGGGCTATTTTCTGTTCCAGTTCTTCTTCCCGCGTTCTTGGCGTTTGGTCTTTCTTGCGTCGGCCTCTTCGGTCTTCCAGCCCTGCTTCACCCATCTCCCGGAATCGCAAAACCCATGTCCGCACCTGTTGGTAACTCACCTGGTACTTCACTGCGGCTTCACTGTAGCTTAGTCCTTGGTCGATACAATCCCGCACTATTTCCAACCGTTCTTCCTGCGTCGTCGTTCTTGCTTTCACCGTGGTACTTCCTCCTTCCACTAATTCTTTGAAGTCTCCACGGTTATTATATATCTTTACCCAGTTGCGGATTTGCATTTCTCCCCTGATGCCATATTTTTCCATCAGCCCTAACACACTCATCTTTCTGCTTTGGTACTCTTCCACCACTTGCCGTTTCAGTTCTGCACTATACCTGCGATTCTCTTCTGGGTTTATGAACACTGTTGCCCCTTCCGCCTTGTATTTTGCTATCCATCGATTTATTGTCGATCTTCCTATTCCGGTTATTCTTGCTCTACGATTGGGATTGTCTCGTCCATTTATACAGTCTTCTACTATCTTCAGCTTTTCTTCTGCACTATATTTTCCTTTTCTTCCCATTGAAAAACTCCCCTCCAGGTCGACAATGAAATTTTGTTATTTCACTGTCTCCCTTTTGGGGAGCATATCACTTTCGCCTGTCCCTTGGACAGTGTTCTGTTTAGGCGATCTTCGCGGTGATCGATCCGTCCGCAGCGTCCAGAAGGATGGTGGAGTCCGCGGCGGGGTCATCCTGAAGGATGCATCTCGCGATGGCGGTCTCGACGGCGGACTGCAGATATCTCTTGAGAGGACGCGCGCCATAGATGGGATCGTATCCCTCCTGAACGATGAGCTTTCTCGCTTCATCGGACACGCTCAGTTTCAGCTGGCGTTCCTCGAGACGTCTTGCGAGAGCGTTCAGCTGAAGTCCCGCGATCTGTCCGATCTCGTCTTCGGTGAGAGGCTTGTAACATACGGTCTCGTCGATACGGTTGAGAAATTCCGGACGGAATGTCCTCTTGAGCAGCGCTTCGACCTGTTTTCTCGCGTCTTCCCGGATCTCCCCGTTCTCGATGCCGTCCAGCAGGATATCACTTCCCAGGTTGGAGGTCATGATGAGGATGGTGTTCTTGAAATCCACCGTTCTTCCCTGACTGTCGGTGATCCTTCCGTCATCGAGCACCTGAAGTAGGACGTTGAAGACATCCGGATGAGCCTTCTCGATCTCATCGAACAGCACGACGCAGTAGGGTTTCCTTCTCACTGCTTCCGTGAGCTGGCCGCCTTCGTCATAACCGACGTATCCAGGAGGCGCTCCGATCAGTCTGGATACGGAGAATTTCTCCATGTATTCACTCATGTCGATACGGACCATGTTCTTCTCGTCGTCGAACAGGGATTCTGCAACAGCCTTGGCGAGCTCTGTCTTACCTACGCCTGTGGGGCCCAGGAACAGGAAGGAGCCGATCGGACGGTTCTCATCGCGGATCCCCGCCCTGGAGCGGAGGATGGCATCCGCCACTTTCTGCACCGCTTCGTCCTGCCCGATCACTCTCTTGTGGAGGGTCTCCGGAAGTCTCAGCAGCTTATCACGTTCGCCTTCCAGCAGTTTGGAAACGGGGATACCGGTCCAGCGGGAAACCACGTCCGCGATCTCCTCATCGGTGACGCGGTCGCGAAGCAGTTTGTCCGCCTTGCCTGTGGCTTCTTCCGCCTTCTGCTCTTCTTCCTGCAGTCGTTTCTGCAGTTCAGGGAGTTTTCCGTATTTCAGTTCCGCTGCCTTGTTCAGGTCATATTCACGTTGTGCCTTGTCGATCTCCGCGTTGGTCTGTTCGATGGCGGTCCTCAGTTCCTGAACGGCGCCTATGGAGTCCTTTTCGTTCTGCCAGCGCGCCTTCATCTCGTTGAACTGCTCTCTCAGCTGGGCGATCTCTTTCTGGATCTCCTCCAGATGGGAAGCGGACAGTTTGTCCGTCTCTTTCTTCAGAGCGGCTTCCTCGATCTCCAGCTGCATGATCTTGCGGGAGATCTCATCCATCTCGGTCGGCATGGAGTCCATCTCGGTGCGGATCATGGCACAGGCTTCATCCACCAGGTCGATTGCCTTATCGGGGAGGAAACGGTCGGAGATGTACCGGTTGGACAGGACAGCAGCTGCGATCAGTGCGCTGTCGGTGATCTTCACGCCGTGGAAGACTTCATATCTTTCCTTCAGTCCTCTGAGGATGGAGATGGCGTCCTCCACTGTAGGCTCGTCCACCATTACGGGCTGGAACCTTCTTTCGAGGGCGGCATCCTTTTCCACATACTGACGGTATTCGTCGAGGGTGGTGGCGCCGATACAGTGCAGTTCGCCCCTTGCAAGCATGGGCTTGAGCAGGTTGCCGGCATCCATGCTGCCTTCGGTCTTGCCCGCTCCGACGATGGTGTGCAGCTCATCGATGAACAGGATGATCTTTCCTTCGCTGCGCTTGATCTCCGCCAGGACTGCCTTCAGCCTCTCCTCGAATTCGCCGCGGAATTTCGCGCCGGCGATCAGGGCGCCCATGTCCAGGGAGAAGATCCTGCGGTCTTTCAGGGAAGTGGGGACGTCTCCGCGGACGATCCTCTGCGCGAGTCCTTCCGCGATGGCGGTCTTTCCTACGCCGGGTTCACCGATCAGTACAGGGTTGTTCTTGCTCTTTCTGGTTAGGATGCGGATCACGTCTCGGATCTCGCTGTCCCTTCCGATGACCGGGTCCAGTTTCTGCTGTTCCGCCAGGGACACCAGATCCTGGCCGTATTTTTTCAGGACATCATAGGTGTCCTCGGGGTTGTTGCTGGTCACTCTTGTTCCTCCTCTCACTTCAGACAGTGCCTGAAGGAAGGAATCTCTGTTGATGTTGTTCCTCTGAAGGAACTGTTTCACGGCTCCCGCAGCGTTCTCAATGAGGGAGAGCATCACATGTTCCACGGACACGTAGTCATCCTTCATGTTGGACGCGGCTTTCTCCGCCTGCATCAGGATCTGTTCCACATTCCTGGAAACGTAGACGTTGGAGATGTCGCTGACGGATCCGGATACCCGGGGAAGCCGCCCGCACATTTCCTCCGCCTGGCTGATCAGGGAAGGAACGTTCTGATTCATTTTTTTCATCAGTTCGGGGATCAGACCGCCGTCCTGGGTAAGGAGCGCGAGCAGCAGATGCTCTGTCTCGATCTGCTGGCTGCCGTATTCCTTAGAGACCGTCTGTGCGGACCGGATCGCCTCCAATGTCTTTTCGGTATATTTTTCAGCGTTCATTGCATCGACCGCCTCCTTTTCTCTTGTTTTCGAATGCATTGTAACACGAAAATTAGCACTCGTCAATAGAGAGTGCTAATAATTTTTGGGGTATATTTTACAGGGTATCTTCCCCTTTAGAAAAGCGCGCAGTCAGGTCTTCTTCCATCCGGGACAGCAGAGAGGAGGAAGGTCCTTCCGCCAGCCGGATGCGGTCGTCCCTGGGGTTGATCGTTCCGTTGATATCCCAGGCGATCAGCTTCCGGAGATCCAGTTTCGCGAGGAGGAGACGGAGCTTCGCATCGCCGAATCCGGTATAGGATTCCAGCTGTTCAGGTGAGCAGGAGTCGCCGCAGCTGAACAAGTAGTAGAGGATCCATGCTTCGTCCAGTTCGATATGGAGCTGCTGGGCGACGGTGTTGAGATACCGGGAGATCACGGTGCGCCGGTAGTAGAGATCCATCCCGTAGGTGAGAGGCCTGTCCTCTGGCAGCAGGAGCTTTCCTCCGCTCTCCTCTCCGAGTTCCCGGATGTCGGACACAACGGGGAGGTTGACCGAGTCGGTGCTTACAGCCAGGAGGTACCAGTAGATGAGCGGCCTTCTCAGCTGGTATTCCGCGTCGGGGAAGATCTCCCGGAAAAACCGGTCATAGTACCGGATGACGGTGGTCTTCATCTGCACGGTGGACTGGATGTTCAGATTCTGCTGGACCAGGGAACCCTCGGTGAGCACATAGTAGTAGACGGGAGCTTCCAGAACAGCGACGGTCTGCGCATGCTTCAGATAGTCCAGGTTGAAGATCATGTCCTCGCTGTAACTGACTTCAGGATCCATACGGACGTGGTCCTGTTCAATGATGTCCCGGCGGTACAGTTTGTTCCAGAGGACACCGTAATACAGATCTGCCGGGGAGAGAAGCATCTCATCCGCGTACTGGCGCAGGGTGAGGATGTCCTTTTTCTCTATGGAGCCCTTACGGGAGACTTTATCTCCCACCACCCGGTAGAAATCGCCGACAACGAGGTCGGCCGCGCTGTCTTCCGCGCGGCGGACCAGCAGCTTGGTCGCTTCGGGAGCCAGCCAGTCATCTGCGTCACAGAACTGGATGAAGTCTCCTGTCGCGCGGTCGAGACCTGTATTCCTGGCGGCGGACACACCGCCGTTTTCCTTGTGGATGCATAGGACGCGGGGATCCTTGGCAGCGAAACCGTCCAGGATCTCCGGAGAACTGTCCCGGCTACCGTCGTCAACAAGAATGACTTCCAGTTCCGTGTAGTCCTGGGAAAGGATGCTTTCCACACATCTTCCGATGACTTTTTCCGCGTTGTAGACCGGAACGACGATACTTACTTTTTTCAAAACTTTATTACCTCGAATGTTAAAGATCCAATGTGGTCACTCATATATATCACTTTTTAAAGATGACGAACCTTTCCAGCGGGAACAGCACCGCCAGCTGGATGAGACCCGCAGCGTAGGCTGCGATGGTGCGGGATAAGGGGGCAAGGCCTGTAACGGCAAGGGAGGAAGTAACTGCTCCCTGGAGCCAGGTGGAGAAAAGGATCAGCCCGGTGAGAACCGACACATAGATCACGAATCCGGAACGGGTCACCTTTCCCTCGAATGTGGCTTTTCCGTTGACAAAGTATCCGTAGATATTGGCGATGGCGTTGGAGAGGAAGAAAGGAAGCACATAGCCCCAGGTCACTGCCCCGTCCACTACGTATGGGGATGGACCGTCAAACAAGGCTTCTGCAGAAAAAATGACCCGCAGCCATGTTGGGAGTGGCTCTTTCAGCGAGTCAAAAAGAAAAGGCAGAACATTGGCGAGGATGAGCTGCAGAAGACAGACCGACCATCCGACGACGTTGAATTTCAGGAATTGCCAGAATCCGCTGTTTCCGTACCTGGCGTCAAGCCGTGAAAACCATTCCCTCATAGGATGATGCCGTCCTTCATGATGCAGGTATCTCCTGCCCATATGGTCGGCCGGTTGGTGACGATGTCGAAATGACCGGCAGCCTGCTGTACACCGCCCAGGGTGATGTTTCTCCCCATGCCGATATGGAAGGTGCCGTAGGTGGACTCATCCTCGATATAGGAGACGCCCCGGCATTTGGACAGGGCATTCAGGCCGATCCCGAGTTCCCCGTTGATCCACATGGTGTCATCTTCGAAGGAATTGATGTAATCCCTCAGGCGGATGGCATCCCTGTGATCGTCCAGGATGTGGAGACGTCCCTCATGGAACTCGATGTGGATCGGTTCATCAGGCGTGCCGATGTATCCGAGGGATGCGTCCAGGACGAGTTTTCCCTCGGTCTCATGCTCCAGCGGAGCGACATATACTTCAAAGCTCGTGCTGCTCACCTGACCGGGTCGGTTGGTCATGCCGTTATAGAGCCCAGGCTTCCTGCCTGCGATCTGGAAGGTCATGTCGGTTCCCAGTTCTGTGGTGATGTGCACGGTTTTGCATCTGCGAAGGGCGCGAATGAGTTTCTTACCCATCTTGGCTGCCCATCTGCAGTCCATGGCAATGAAGTCGTTTTCAAGAAGGGAAGTGCCGTCGGTGCAGGATAACGGCAGAGAGAGGAAGCGCACTCCTTTTTCGGTGGCGTGCTTCACAGCAGGAGAGGTGATGAAGGAGTTGTCCGTGGCGCCGATGATGACATTCGCGCGGCAGAACTGTTCCTCCAGTTCTTCGATGACCGTTCCCTCCTGAACATCAGCGGAGTTGAGCATTATGGTCTTCACCACTGCATCGCTGGATCTCGCCCAGCGGTCCACGGCTTCCGCTTCCCGCTGGTGGGCTTCATCCGTGACAAAGAGGATAAGCTCATCTCTTTCCGCTTCCAGCCAGCGGTTCATAATGATCGACACACCGGTCTCTATATGCATGGATCAAACCTCGTTTCCGGACGTATGCCCGATAATCATTTGCCCTAAAGTTATACAATAATAATTGGGAAAAGAACATGCAATCTGTCATTCGTTCACAATTTATTCAAAATTCATTGCTTTTCTGTGCGAACAATGCTATATTGTATCATATCTTTTTAGCGCATTAAAGCATGTTTGCATTGAAATGCGCAATGAACCGGTCTGACCGGGTGGCAGGGAGGAAGCATGGCAGGAAAGAAACAGGTCCTTCCCGTATACGATTTCGACAAACCGATCCGCATCACGCGGTTCCGTTCCGGAGGACTGGACATCCTGTTCTACTCGGTGCTGCTGGGACTTGTCACGACAGCCATGATGTTCATCCTGTTCTGGAGAGAGGGACATTTCGTCCTGGAGTTCACTCTCGGAAGAACGCTGATCAGCTTCCCGCTTGCGATGGTCGCAATCGTTCTTATCCAGATGCTCAGGGAGATCCGGACCTACACGAAAGCGCTGCTGAAGAAGAGCACCTGGTCCATTGAGGAACTCATGAAACTGACCGGCAAGGACCGGACCGAGACGGAGCGGATCATCTCCCGTGTACTGGAAGTGAGCTTCGTCGTGGATATGAGTTGCATCAGGAATGCAGACGAACTTGGTTAATCAACGCGAAAGGCGCGAAGATTATAGAATATTATAAGGAGTGAGAGAATGGAAATCATTAAACTCATCGGCGTTGTGATCGTCGTCATCGGCTTCGCTCTGAAGTTCGACACGATCGCAACCGTAGTCATCGCCGGTATCGCCACTGGTCTGGTAGCCGGAATGACTCCAATGGAGATCCTCACAACACTGGGAACCTCCTTTGTCAGCCAGAGAACAGCGACTTTGTTCGTTCTTACTCTGCCTGCAATCGGTATCTGCGAGCGCTATGGTCTGAAAGAGAAGGCCATCGACTTCATTCGCAGTATCAAAAATGCGACTACCGGCCGTGTCATCCTGATCTATCAGGCGATCCGTACCCTGGCAGCTGCATTCTCCGTCCGTCTTGGCGGCCATCCGCAGTTTGTACGTCCTGTCGTCGTACCGATGGCAGAAGGTGCTGCAGCCGCGAAGTATGGTGAAATTTCTGATGAAGTTTCCGACACGATCCGCGGAGCTTCTGCCGGCGCAGAGAACTATGGTAACTTCTTCGCCCAGAACTGCTTCATGGGCGCTTCCGGTACATTGCTGATCGTCTCCACACTGGTGGAGCAGGGCTATGATGTCACCGCCGCGCAGATCGCGACCTGGTCTATCCCGATCGCTGTCATCTCCGTCGTAGTCGGCGCTGTCCGCGCGATCCTTCTCGACAAACAGCTTGAGAAGACCGCGGGAGGAAGGAGTGCAAAATGAACTTTGGACAGATTTTAGCTGAAGTCTTTTACACCCTTATCGGTGTGGTCTTCATCCTCGTCGGAGTAAAAGCTCTGAGAGATCCCGGTGCCCAGAAGAAGGGTACAACTGCTGCTTTCTGGTTCCTGCTTGCCTTCACATTCATTTGCGGCAACTGGATCCCGAAGTGGATCGTCGGTCTTGCGATCGTCGCGATGGCAGTCCTGACCGGAATCAAGGGCGTCGTACAGAGCGCCAGTGATGTCCCGGAGCAGAAAGTCGTCCGCGAGCGCGCTGACAAATTCGGTTACAAGATCTTTATCCCCGCTTTGAGCCTTGCCCTTTCCGCAGTCGTGCTCTCCACGCTCGGTTCCAAGGTCCCGGCCCTCAGCTGGATCACAGCCAACAACTCCATCTGCCTCGCAGGTCTCATTGCTCTTTGCGTCGTCCTCGCGATGACCAAGGCTGATCCCAAATACGCGGTCGTTGATGGAACCCGCCTTATGGACAACGTTGGTCCTACAGGTATCCTTCCCCAGCTTCTTTCCGCACTCGGCTCCCTGTTCACAGCAGCAGGTGTCGGCACCGTTATCGCAAACGGCGTTGCGGCGATCGTTCCGGAAGGAAATAAAATCATGGCCTGCATCGTTTACTGCGTAGCCATGGCTCTCTTCACCATCATCATGGGCAACGGATTTGCCGCATTCTCCGTCATCACAGTCGGTATCGGCATCCCGTTCCTGATCATGCAGGGAGCGAACCCTGTCGTTGTCGGTGCTCTCGGTCTGACTGCAGGTTACTGCGGAACCCTCTGCACCCCGATGGCTGCAAACTTCAACATCATGCCTGCGGCATTGCTGGAAGTTAAGAACAAATATGCGATCATCAAGAGCCAGCTGCCGGTTGCACTGTGCATGCTCGTGATCCACATCATCCTGATGTATGTCTTCGCATTCTAATTTGTAATAGCTTTGCCGCGCATAGAGCGATCTGTGCGCGGCATTTCTCTGAAAGGAAGAACCCGATGAAGATTTTATTGACAGCTTTTGATCCTTTCGGCGGCGAGCCGGTGAACCCTGCTCAGAAGGCGGTGGAAGCCGTTTCGGATGTCGTTGCGGGAGCGGAAGTCGTAAAATGCATCGTTCCCACCGTTTTCGGAAAATCCATTGAGACGGTCTATGAGGCGATGAAGCGCGAGAAACCGGATGTCACCTTCTGCATCGGCCAGGCAGGCGGACGCGTTGGTCTCACCCCGGAGAGAGTCGCGATCAATCTCAATGACGCCAGGATCCCGGACAATGAGGGACAGCAGCCCCTTGATACCAAGATCTTTGAGGACGGTGAGAACGCTTATTTCGCCTCTCTGCCCGTAAAAGCGATGGTGGAGAAGATCAAAGAGGCAGGCATTCCTGCAAGCGTTTCCTACACAGCAGGTACATTTGTCTGCAACCACCTGATGTATGGAGTTCTTTACTACATTAATAAGGAATTCCCGGGAATGCGCGGCGGCTTTATGCACGTCCCGTTCCTGCATGAGCAGGCTCTCAAGAAACCCAACACCGCTTCCCTCTCAAAGGAAGACATCGTGAAGGGAATCGAGGCAGCCATCACTGCGATCGTAGAAAACAGCTGCGACGCGGCTGTTCAGGGCGGCAAACTGGACTGATCCTCAGTCGGTGCAAACATCCTGAATCATTCCGGACGGCAGTCCCTTTAGGGGCTGCCGTCTTTCTTGTGCACCGGTTTGCACAACACGGGGAATCGTCTTATACTTTTAGATGGGATTGGATCATATGCTGCCGGAGATGCGGTACAGGAGGAATCATGTATAAGAAGATCTTGCTCAACGATGGATGGGAGTTTACCGAGAAGTGGTCGGAGGGTTTCCTGAAAGGCGCCTTTTCGCAGGACATTCAGAAGGTACGGCTGCCTCACACCGTGAAAGAGACACCTTATGATTATTTTGATGAGTCGGTCTATCAGATGGAGGCGGGCTACCGCAGGGAACTCTCCGTTCCGGAGGAATGGAAAGGCAAAGCCCTTCTGCTGACTTTCGGCGCGGTCGGCCACTCCGCCTACGTTTATGTAAATGACGTGTTCGTATGTGAACATCATACCGGATATACCGCTTTTTCCGTGGACATCGCTCCCTACGTACATACAGGGGAGAACAGGATAGCTGTCCGCTGCGATTCCAGGGAAGAGCAGAACATACCGCCTTTCGGTTTCGTCATCGACTACATGACCTACGGCGGCATGTACCGCGAAGTGGAACTGGAAGTGAAGGAGCCCTGCTACCTTGAAGATGTTTTCCTGAAGCCGCAATGCAGGGGGAAGGGCGGCACTCTGAGGACAGAGATCATCCTTTCCTGCGGCGACACGGATGGACTGTACCTGCATCAGCAGGTCTGCGACCGGGAAGGAAAACAGATCCTCAACAGGGCGGAACCGGTGTCCGGGCTTGCTGCGCTGACAGTGCCCTTCTACAGGGAGGACAGGAACGCCTTCGCGTTCGAAGAAACGCTTCAGGACATCTGCCGCTGGAGCGTCGACGATCCCTATTTGTATACCGTGAGGACCGAACTGCTCAGGAACGGTGAGATCTGTGACGAAAAGACGGTAAAGGTCGGATTCCGCGAAGCGCGGTTCGAAAAGGACGGTTTCTATCTCAACGGGAAGAAACTGAAGATCCGTGGACTGGACCGTCACCAGAGTTACCCCTATGTGGGATATGCCATGCCGAAGTCCCAGCAGGAACTGGACGCAAGGATCCTCAAGGAGGAACTGTGTCTTAACGCCGTAAGGACCTCCCATTATCCTCAGTCCCACCATTTCATCAGCGCGTGCGATGAGCTGGGACTCCTTGTCTTTACCGAGATAACCGGATGGCAGCATATCGGTGACGGGGCGTGGAAAGATCAGGCGGTGGAGAATGTGAAGGAGATGGTGATCCAGTACAGGAATCATCCCAGCATCATTCTCTGGGGCGTCCGTATCAACGAATCCCAGGACGATGACGAGTTCTACACCAGGACCAACGCCGCTGCGCATGCCCTGGATCCCACCCGCCAGACAGGAGGCGTCCGCTATATCAAAAAGAGCCATCTGCTGGAAGATGTCTACACTTACAATGATTTCGTGCACTCGGGCAGGAACCGTGGGTGCACCAAAAAGTCCGAAGTCACTTCCGACATGGAAAAGGGCTACCTGGTGACGGAATACAACGGACATATGTATCCCACCAAGGCGGTGGACTCCGAGCTGCACCGGACAGAGCACCTGCTCCGTCACGCGAGGGTCCTTGACGCGATCAGCGGGGAGGACGATATCGCCGGAAGCTTCGGCTGGTGTTTCGCGGATTACAATACCCACAGGGATTTCGGAAGCGGAGACAGGATCTGCTACCACGGAGTGCTGGATATGTACCGCAACCCCAAGCCGGCAGCCAGCGTATACGCGGCATTCGGCGACAACGACCCGGTGCTGGAAGTCAGCTCCAGCATGGATATCGGGGAACACCCGGCGAGCAATATCGGCGAGCTGTATTTCGTGACCAATGCGGACAGTGTGAAGATGTACAAGAACGACGTGTTCATCCGGGAGTACACCGCGGCGGATTCTGATTTTAAGAACATTCCGCACGGGCCGATTGCCATCCGCGATTACGTGGGTTCCCAGATAGCCGATAAGGAAGGATTTGAGGGCAGACAGGCTCAGTATGTGACCGATCTTCTGAACTACTCCGCAGTACATGGCTGGGAGAAGCTCTCTCCCTCGATCATGGCGAAGGCAGCGCTGCTCATGACGCGTTACAGGATGAAGTATGAGGATGCCTATGCCCTGTACGGAAAATACATCGGAAACTGGGGAGCCAGGGGAACGACGTACCGGTTCGAAGGATTCAAGGACGGGAAGATGGTTTCCCGCGTTCTCAAGACATCCACGGATGAAGTGCATCTTGAGGTGAACACCGATCATACGGAGCTCACGGAAGGGGATACCTACGATGTGGCTTGCATGAGACTTTGCGTCAGGGATCAGAACGGCAACATCTGCCACTTCTTCAATGACGCGGTCACGGTCCGCCTGGAAGGGCCCGGGCTCATCATCGGACCGAAAACGGTGGCGATCCGCGGAGGATTCGCAGGCACATATATCAGGACGACCGGTGAAACGGGCGAGATCAGGGTATGTATCGAGAGCGAACAACTGGGCAGGACCGAGGTCCGGCTCAATGTGAATAAAAGCTGAAGGACGGGAGAGAAACATGGCAGAAAAGTCTAAAGTGATCTTTGGAAACAGGATCTCGGACAAGGACTACAACAGCGCTGTAAAATCCAAACAGAAGTACATCAAACGTTTCGGTGACGATTCGGACAAGAGCTACCCGACCAGGGTGATCCGCAACGACCATATCGGGGATATCCTCGGTGTGCAGGACATCCGTGTGGATGAGGAGGGGGAATCCCTCGGCTTCGATGAGGAGAAAGGGATCATCGTAGGCAATATCCGCATGGGTTTCGGTCACTACAGGATCTCCATGGCGATCGCTTCCGCAGCGCATGCGCTGGGATACACTCCATACTGGATGGACCTCAATTCCTATCCGAATACGACCTGCACCAAAGTCATAAGCGCGCAGAACGACCTGTATTCCATGGGATCCCGCATCTCGCAGAAGAGCAAGCTTTTCAACAAATTCTTCTGGGAACCGATGAACTATGAGGGATTCCGCAAGCTCTCCTATAACGCGAGCGATGAAAAGAACGCGGAACTCATGGCCACGGTATTCAGAAACGTTCCCAAGGATATTCCTGTCATCGGGACCCATGTGTGGCCTGCTCAGGCAGCGCTGCACGCAGGAATGAAACATGTCGTCAACGCGATCCCGGATAACTGGCCCATGGCCCTGCACTTTGCGGAGGGGAGCATCCATACGGTGCAGACGCATTACGCGTATCAGGGATACAGGATCCTCAACGGAATGCGCGGGGACGAGGTGCTCAATCCGATGCCCGCACAGGACCTCCGGTATGTCGGCCACTACATCGACCATGAACTGGTGAGCAATATCGAGAAGGACTGCGAAGCCCGCACGGAGCGCAAGAAGAACGGAGCGCCCATGCGCTTCCTCCTCACGATCGGAGGGGCAGGCGCGCAGAAGGAGATCTTCGGAGCGATCATCAAAAATCTGATCCCGAAGATCCGCAGCGGTGAGGCGGCGCTCTATGTCAATGTGGGCGACTACAGAAACGTATGGGACGATCTGTCCAAAGAGATACCGG
The DNA here is from genome assembly GCA_964599695.1 of uncultured Faecalibacterium sp. GTDB lineage: Bacteria > Bacillota > Clostridia > Oscillospirales > Ruminococcaceae > RUG11783. Next base: position 592 of record CAZRGP010000043.1, on the reverse strand, counting down.
AGATGGCGGATCTGGCCGTGACCCATTTCAACGACTGGGCGGATACCCGTGCTTTCGCGGAGCAGGCGCTCACCGGAGAGGTGAAGGGGATCCACGCTTTCTGGCACGAGAATATTTTTGAGGCAGTGTACTGCACCAACCTCCTCATGCGCAGCTGCGACGTCCTCGTGACCAAGCCCAGCGAGCTGGCGTTCTACCCCGTACCGAAGCTCTTCATCCGCCGTATCGGCGGACATGAGCAGTGGGGAGCGATCCATTCCGCTGAGATCGGGGACGGGACACTGGAGTGCAGGGATACAGCCCACACACTGCAGATGATCGATATGTTCCTTAATGACGGGGAGTTCCTGTGCGACATGTGCGCAAATATCGTGCGCAACAAGGAAAACGGCGTGTACAACGGCGCATATGAGGCCGTGAAGATCGCGATGGGCATGAAGGACAACGGCTGAAAGAAGCCTCTTTTCTTTCGCCGTGCTGCATTCGAACTATTAATGGATATGAGCAGGCACACACGCATAATGGCGTGTGTGCCTGTTGTTTGGTATGACGGGCATGTCCCGAATCTAGGGTGAAAGTCCCAAAGGGCGTA
>CAZRGP010000042.1:0-14562 GCA_964599695.1 uncultured Faecalibacterium sp. | reverse complement strand
GTCACGGTGTAGGTCTTGACCGGGGCTTTGACTTCTTCGACTGCTTCTTCTTTGATCTCTTCCGCTGCAGGCGCTTCATTCTCGGCTGTTGCGGAAGCTTCTTCTTTCTTCTCTTCAGCGGGAGCTTCTTTGTTCTCTGCCGCTGCAGGAGCTTCTTCTTTCTTCTCTTCCGCGAGAGCGGGCTGTTCGATTGCGGGTGTTTCCTGAAGGATGACCGCCTCCTCCACTTTGGCGGGCTCTTCCGTTTCGACTTCGTGGGCGAAGACTCCTGCGGGGATGGACTGGAATGCCAGGATCATTGCCAGTGCGAATGCCATAACTTTCATTTTCTTTGTTTTCATCTCTATAACCTCTCTAAGATGCTTTTTTGTTTGTTCCGGCGGTGTGTTCCGCATCGGTTATCTTATGGTTATAGGATACAGGTCTGACCGTCACAGCACCCGTCACAGAACAAAGAGCGTCCGACCTCTTTTTGTGACGCTTTTTGTGACGCTTTTGAGACGGCTTTTCTCCCCCCATACAAAAAGGGAACTGCGGTCTCCCGCAGCTCCCCGGTTTGTCGGTGTATTTTTCGATTATTCGACGGACTGTACCAGCGCGAATACTTCTTCCTTGATCTTACGGTTCACTTCCGCTGCCTTCTCATTGCTGTCCTGAATGCTGTAGAAGTAGAACTTGATCTTCGGTTCCGTACCGGACGGACGGATGGCGAACCAGCTGTCGTTGTCCAGATAGAAGCGAAGCACGTTGGAGGGAAGGATATCCTCATATCCGTCCTTGTAGTCGATGACCTTGACGACCTTCGCGCCTGCCACCTCGGTGGGCAGATTCGCGCGAACATATTCCATCATCCTCTTGATCCTTGCCTGTCCGGCGAGGCCTTCCAGAATGATGTTGGGTTCGTCCTCATTGCAGTAGCCGTACTTGGCGTACAGTCCCTGGAGGACATCCCAGAGAGTCTTGCCCTGCTTGCGGTAATATGCCGCAGCTTCCGCAACCATCATACCGGCGGAGATACCGTCCTTGTCCCGGACCTCGGGGCAGACAGCGTATCCGACGGACTCTTCATAAGCGAACTGGTACTCATAGCCCATCTTGGTGATCTCAGGGATCCTGCCGCAGATGCTGGGGAATCCGGTGAGAGCCTCGAACATGCGGACACCGTACGCCTCCGCGATGCGGGTGCTCAGGTTGCTGGTAACGATGGACTTGATGACTGCGCCGTTGGAAGGAAGGGTTCCGGCGTCTTTCTTTCCTTCAAGAACATAGTTCAGAAGGAGATAACCGGTCTGGTTGCCGTTCATCCACTTGTAGTTGCCTTCCTCGTCGCGGATCTCGATGACGAAACGGTCACCGTCGGGGTCGGTAGCCATGAGGAGTTCCGCACCGAATTCCTTGCCGAGTTTCTCCGCGAGGGCAAATGCCTTGGGATCTTCAGGGTTGGGATATCCGACTGTGGTGAAGTCCGGATCGGGGTCCTTCTGCTCTTCCACGATCGCCCAGTTGTTGAATCCGCGGTCCTTCAGCATCTGACGGAACGGGATGGAGCTGCAGCCGTTGAGAGGAGTGAAGACAAAGGGGATGTCCAGATCCAGTTCATCTCCGCTGTGGATGGACATGGCCTCGATGGCGTCGAGATACGCACGGTCATATTCCGGTCCGAGGACAACGATCCTTCCGTCCGCCACGCCTTCGTTGAAATCGATCTTCTTTACGCCGGTGAACTCATCGACCTTGAGGATCTTCTCATACATACCGTTCGCCACGTCTCTGCCGACCTGGCATCCGTCTTCCCAGTATGCCTTATATCCGTTGTAGATCTTGGGGTTGTGGGAAGCGGTGATGTTGATTCCGGAGATGGTTCCCAGATAGCGGACCATATATGCAAGTTCCGGTGTGGGGCGCAGGGACGGGAACACATATGCCTTGATCCCGTTGGCGGCGAGGATGGATGCAGCAAGTTCGCAGAACTCTCTGGAGAAGTGTCTGCAGTCATGGGCGATGACGACACCGCGGTCCATGGCTTCCTGACCGTGATCCTTGATGTAATCCGCGATTCCCTGTGTCGTCTTGCCGACAACGAGAAGGTTCATGCGGTTGGTTCCCGCGCCGACGATGCCGCGCAGTCCCGCTGTTCCGAAAGCAATATACTGATAAAAACGTTCTTCGATCTCGTTCGGATCATCCTTGATCTCCAGCATCTCTGCATAAAGGGGATCATTTTTGTCCAAACGTTCCAGCCATTCCTGGTACTTTGTCTTAGCATCCATAAGGGATGTACCTCCTATATTAATAACCTTTATTTATTATAAGACACCTGTCCGGCAAACGGAAATGCCCGTCACCAGTTTCGGCATTGTCTCCAAAAAAGCAGGCCTCCTTTGAGACCATGTGACTAATAGTCTACCTCGTCTTCCTTCCGTCCGATGACCAGTCCCCGGACTCTCGCCTCGATGGCAAGCTCGGTGCGGTTCTTGAACCCGGTCTTCTGAAGCATGTTGGTGATGTGTTTCTTGACGGTGGTGACGTCGATGAACAGTTTCTGGGCGATCTCGTTGTTGGATGCCCCCGTTGTCATCTCCCTGAGGACCCTGAGTTCCGACGGAGTGAACTCGTAGCTCTTCGCGTTCCCGATGACCAGCTCAGGCGTGTGATCCGGATAGATGGATTCCCCCTTCATGGTGCGGTCCATGATCTCCAGCAGCGTGATGTCATCCGCCTCCTTGTACCAAAAGCTGTCAACACCCGCCTCCCTTGCCTTTTTCAGGTAAGAGACTTCCGGCATGGAAGTGACCGCAAGGATCCTGGTATTGGGACAGTTCTTCTTGATCCTTGCCGCTTCCTCCAGGCTGTTGCTCCCGTCCGCCATAACGATATCCAGGATGACCAGATCCACCGAATACTTCGAGCAGTAGATGTGGGCGACCGACGCCGTATCCAGTGCGTACAGCAGTTCGTAGTCCGGGGCGTTCTCCACCATGAGGGAGAAGAGCTGACGGGACATGTTCTGATCGTCCACGACCAATACGCGGTATGCCATCGTTTAATCCTCCTTCGGGAAACTCAGTTTCAATATCAGTCCGGGGCCGTACTCCAGTCTCATCTCGCCCCCGTAATTCTCCACATATCCTCTCAGGTGCTTGAGGCCGCCTCTTTCGGTGATTGGGCCGTCCGGCGGCATTCCGTTGTTCTCCAGGGAACAGCGGAACTCTTTTTCATCTTCCTCCATCGTCAGGAAGATTTCATTTCCTTCCGCATGCCGGAAGGTGTTGGTGATGGTCTCGCTGATTGCCAGTGCCAGGATCTCCCTCACTTCCCTCTCTTTCGGGAACTCTCCGTTCACGGTGACCTTGACTCCGACATCCGCGGCCGCCTTCAGCACCGGCGCAAACTCGTCGTGTTTCTGCTCCTTCACCTTCCCCTGAAGCAGGGAAAGGTTGGTGCTCCATACCTCCTGAAGCCCGTCCCGGTCGGTCTGTCCGCCGTCCGTGAGATAACGCTTGGTGGCGATGAGAAGGCTGCCCAGATCGTCGTGGATCCGCACCTTTGCCTCCAGCATCTCCCTCTCCCGGGTGACGCTGTCCACCAGCTGTCCCAGTTCCACAAGACGGTCTCTTTGCTGGGAGAGCTTGTCGTTCTCTTCCATCAGCCTGCGGCTCACCGCGTAGGCTTCGGTAACATCGTAGACCATGACCTCCACCAGGGGGATCCCGTCCACTTCATGTTCCTTCCTCTGGAACAGAAACGCCCTGGATTCATCCTCGGTCATGAGGATCGGCGTCTCGTTGTCCTCTCCGAACACCCTGCGGCTCTCCCGGTCCACCTTTTCCCAGATCCGGTTGCCGTCCCTTTCTCCGCTCTCCCCGAACAGTTCCTTCAGGATCTCCTCCGCGGCGAGATTGCTCAGGATGATCCTTCCATTCTTCATGAACACAAGGATCCCGCCCGGCATCCTGTCGGTAGCCTCCTTGATCGATCTCGACGTGATCGTCCGGTTCAGCTCCGCGTCCAGACGGTAGAGGAACAGCATCTCCAGAAGTGTCATCACCACAAGTCCTGTCAGCATTGCCCACAGGGGCAGCGTTCTCATCCATCCTTGAACGATCTCCTCGTTTCCGGCATCCTTCGCGATACAGATCTCCTCCATAAGCTGCGCCATGAGATAGGATAGCAGCAGACGGATGACCGCTCCGGTGGTGGGGATCCATCCCCTCTTGAGCCCGATGTTCCGGATAAGGGTATAAAGGCAGAATATCGTAAGCCCGAACGCCCAGACCCCAATGATCCCGATGGTCGGAAGGTTGACATCATACAGCGCCATTTTCCGCCTCCTCTCTCTTCCAGCGGAGGAAGAGGGTTCCGTCATCCCATTCGCTGGACGATCCGAGTATCTGCTGCAGCTTTTCAAGCAGGGCATCGATCCCGCCGGGGATCTTCTCCGTTTTTATGGAGGAAGCCAGGAGCAGTTCTCCCTTTCCCCGCCCGTCCAGGGTGACCATACAGGTCTCAAGGAAGGGCATCAGCTTCTCGATCATCATTTCAAAAGTGTCATACATGGCAAGGGCGTCGGAACCGTCCAGATCCCTGTCCCCGCGGACCTGATAGCCGCTGGTGATCTTCAGGAGCTTCAGGTATTCCAGCGATTCCCTTACCGACAGACCGACTTCCATCAGAGAGACGGTCAGGTCCTGCTGGGCGACAAGGAAAAGATTCGCTCTCCTCTTCAGGTAAGCACAGTATACGCAGGCGATCCGGAGATTCTGTCTGTACTGCGCCTCCGTCCCGCCGTCCACATCCACGAGTTTCTGGATCTGACTGACCTTGTCCTGCAGGTCCTCATTCAGCCGGTCATACAACTCATTTTCGATCTCGTATTCCGCCTTCTCCGCATGGAGCTCATTCTCCTTCTGAAGGATGACGGTCTCCTCACTGAGTTGCTCCGCCAGATCCATCAGTTCCTCATTGAGTTCCTGGATGGGCGTCATATCCTCCGTCCAGAAGACATGTCCGCCGCGGATCGCCTTTTTGTGCAGGCGGATCGAGTCCGAGATCATCACGCCCCGGCTGTTCGCCCTGCTGAGGTCCTCCGCGGAGATCTCCGTCGCGTTCCGGGAAGCATATACGACATTCCCCTGTCTGTCCGCGATCTGCGCGTTCCATTCCGAAGCACCGAAAAGATCCTCATACATGGCGTTGGACGGGATCAGCCCGATCTGGATACACGCCTCCCAGAAGGACAGGATCCCGAAACTGAACGCGTCCTGAAAATGGATACGCATACCGACCGAGGCCAGGATCGAGTCCTCTCCTCCCGCGATCCCGGGAATAAGAAGGACAGTGGCTATGATGAGAAGAAGTACCGGAAGCCAGGTCTTCCGGATATGGTAGGTAGTCCTGGCCTGATGAAGAAGGATCAGGAAGGACGCCATCATCAGAAGCACGATCCAGGCAACAGCAGCATAATAGAGCCACCCGCGTTCATAAGCCTCCTCTTCCGCTCCGCCGAGAAAACGGAACGCCTGCTGATGGAGGTCGTTGGTGAGGATCCCTAACAGCAGAAGGATACAGACGGCGCCAAGCAGCATATCCCCCCTGTTTCTCTCCCTGTGTTCGCGCCCCACCGTCTCCGCCGTGTAAAAGGAGTAGAGCGGGACCGCGAGGAGGGGGAGATAATAGAGATACCAGAGGTACCTGGAAAGAAAACTGTCATGGGGAATGAACACATACCGCATCTCCCGGAAAACGAAGAGCGAGAGCAGGAGCATACCGATCACGGAGATGAATCTCCTCGCGTACCGGTGAATGATCCTCTTTCTCTCCACCATGGTCCAGTAGATGATGACGAAGATAACGAGATAGGAGCTGATGTTCCTGAAAGGAAAATCCCCCCTTACTCCCAGAACGGACACAAGGATAAAGAAGACGGCCAGCACTGCGGTCATCCTGCGGTACGATTTGAGCCAGGCTCCCTTCATCCTTTTCCCTTTCCCCATACAACGACAGGCGACACCTCTCGGCATCGCCTATTCTCATATCGGATTATTTTTTGCGGAACACGAAGAATTTCTGTCCGAGATAGTTGAGCGCGATATAGGCGCAGTTCGCCAGGATCCCCTTCACGGTATCCAGCATGTCGGCCGAGATGTTCAGCGCCCACACTTTGGAGAAGAACCAGTCCAGGATCACCTTCCCCAGTCCGTAGGCGGTCACGAAGCAGATGAGGACCTCCAGCAGATATTTGGGGAGCAGCTTGTTCAGCGGCTCATCGGACTGGAAGGTGTACTTTCTGTTGAGTACGAACGTGAAGATGAGTCCGATGCAGAACACGACCACACTGGTCGTCCAGTATCCCCAGTGGAAGAAGTTGTTGTAGACATATGTCTCGATCCAGCCGATGGCTGTATTGGTAAGTCCTACGATCAGGTAGATCAATGTTTCCTTGGTAAAAAAGCCTTTTGCGAATTTCTGCCAGAGTTCTTTCATATAGCGGCCAGCTGCCCCTTCGGCAGCGTCCTTTCCTGTTCAATTTGGAACCGATCCACCTTGCATTTTACCATATCGGAGACATAAAGAAAACGGAGCGCTCCGTGAAAGGAACGCTCCAAATCGGATTCTGAGATATCAGCCGAAGAAATCTTTGACCTGAGCCAGGATCTTGGCATCGGAGAGTCCGTACTCATCCAGTACGTCATTTGCCGTACCGGACTGGCCGAACATGTCGTTGATGCCCACCTTCTTGAAGGCAAAGGATCCGTTTCCGATCAGGGTGGATGCTACCGCGTCGCCGAGTCCGCCGATGATGCTGTGCTCCTCGATGGTCATGACCTTGCCGCACTTGTTGGCGTAGCGAAGGACGGTCTCCTCATCCAGGGGCTTCAGGGTGTGGACATTGACCACTGCGACGTTCCTGCCCTGTTCTGCCAGAGCGTTGGCCGCGTCCAGAGCGGGCTTGACCATAAGGCCGATGGCGAAGATGACGCCGTCGGTGCCGTCGCGCAGGACGTTCGCCTTGCCGATCTCGAAGGGCATGTCCTCTTCGAAAACGTGGGATGCCGCACGTGCCAGACGCAGATAGACCGGTCCGTCCAGTTCCGCTGCAGCGCGGACTGCCTTCTTGGTCTCGTTGGCGTCGCAGGGGCAGATCACTGTCATACCGGGGATGACGCGCATCAGAGCCATATCCTCGATGGACTGATGGCTGCCGCCGTCCTCACCGACCGTGATGCCGGCGTGGGTCATAGCGAGTTTTACATTGAAATGGGGATATGCGACCGAGTTGCGGACCATCTCATAAGCGCGCCCTGTGCCGAAAATAGCAAAGGTGCTGGCGAAGGGGATGTATCCCATGGTGGACATGCCAGCAGCGATGTCGATCATGTTGCATTCCGCGATACCGCAGTTGAAGAAGCGGTCCGGATAGGTCTCGGAGAATTTCAGTGTCATGGTTGCATGGGAAAGGTCTGCATCCAGGACGACGATCTTGTCGTTTTCCGCTGCGAGCTCAAGTATGGCCTCGCCGTATGCCGCGCGGGTAGCTTTCTTTTCACTCATGGTTACGCCTCCAGTTCACGAAGCGCCTGCTGACGCTGTTCTTCATTCGGGGCCTTGCCGTGCCAGTTGAAGTTGCCTTCCATATAGGACACGCCTTTGCCCTTGACGGTGTGTGCGACGATGCACTTCGGCTTGCCGGGCTCAGTGGGAGCATTCAGCGCGTCGATGACCGCCTCCAGATCGTTTCCGTCCGGCAGCTCGATGACGTGGAATCCGAATGCGCGGAACTTTGCGGGGATGTCGCCGAGGCTCATGACGTCGTCATTGGCTCCGTCGATCTGCAGTCCGTTGTTGTCCACAAGAACGGTGAAGTTGTCCAGCTTGTAGTGGGCTGCAGCCATGGAAGCTTCCCACACCAGGCCTTCCTGCATCTCGCCGTCGCCGACGATGGTGTAGACCTTGATGTCCTTGCCGCTGTGCTTTGCGCCGAGCGCCATACCTGTGGCGATGCTGATTCCCTGTCCGAGGGAACCGGTAGCAGCGTCAACACCGGGGATCTTCTTGCAATCCGGGTGTCCCTGAAGGATGGCGTGCAGCTGACGCAGATGTTTCAGCTCTTCCTTGGGGAAGAAACCTTTCTCCGCCAGTACGGCGTAATAGCAGGGAGCAGCATGTCCCTTGCTCAGTACGAACCGGTCGCGATCCGGATCTTTGGGATTTTTGGGATCAACACGCATTTGGGTGTAAAACAGCGCTACCATCATTTCGACGGCGGACAGGCTTCCACCCGGGTGACCGCTCTTGGCGTCCGCGACCTCATTGATGATGTCGATACGGACCTGGCGGCAAACCTCTTTCAATTCCTTGATATCCATGTTTGTCTCCTATTGTATTTTTTCCAGCAGGAATGATGTGCCTACAGTATACCACACTATCCCTGCGTTTTCCTCTTTAAAATTAGACGTTCCACAGGGCGGTCAGGCACTCCCAGGGACCAAGAACAACTGCCCGGTCTTTTATTTCCGTTCTGCCGGTATTGCTCAGCAGGACTTCCGCCTTTTCCACGGAAAGTTCGCCGGGAAGCGTAACGGTGACCTCATGATCGGTGAAGTTGTTGAGGCTCGCCAGCGTCTCTCCGTCCGCCTTGCGGAGATAACTCATATGCTCGTCGCTGTCCAGGTCGATCCAGCAGGTCTCCCCTCGGATGATGCTGGGCCTCCCATGGCGCAGTTTCAGAAGCCTGCGGTAGAAATTGAGAACGGAATCCGGATCCCTGTCCTCCGCCTCCACGTTGACCGTACGGTATTCGGAGCCCAGACGCAGCCACGGCGTACCGGTGGTGAATCCGCCGTTGGGACTGTCGTTCCAGGGAATAGGGGATCTTCCCGCATCCCTGCTCCTCGCGCGGAGGATCTCCAGAACTTTCTCCGGATCCTCTCCCTTCTCGACCACATGCTCCCGCCAGTAGTTGTGGACCTCCACATCGTTGTATTCCTCGATGGAACCGAAGTCCGTATTGGTCATGCCCAGTTCATCTCCCTGATACACATAGGGGACGCCCTCCAGGAAGTACATGGCGTTGGCCAGCGTCTTCGCGCTGCGGACACGGTACTTTCCGGTGGTCCCAAACCGGGACAGCGCCCTGCACTGATCATGGTTGCCGATAAAGAGGGCGCAGTATCCCTTTCCGTGCAGGCTGCTGATCCAGTGATCCATGGTCTTCTTGAGATCGCTCACCCTGAACGGCAGCGGTTTGAACTTGTCGTATCCCTCCTGGTCGAAGTTCAGCATGTCGAAGAAGTAGAGCATGTCAAACTCTTCCCTGTCGGGATCGCAGTACTGGATCGCCTTCTCCACCGGGCAGTAGGCGAGCTCCACGACGGTGACCAGACCCTTCGGACCCAGTTCCCTCCTGTAAAGCTCATGGATATACTCATCCACTCCCGGCCGGCTGACATAGTGCTGGGAGGCGAAGCCGTACTTCTCCCCCGGAGCTGTCTCCACATCCGGGAAGGACTGATCCTTGTCCGCGTTGTTGAACGCGTCCAGACGGAATCCGTCCACACCGAGATCCGCCCAGTAGGCGATCACATCGGCGACTTCATCCATGATCTTCGGGTTCTGCCAGTTGAGATCCGGCTGCTTTACCGCGAAGAGGTGCAGATAATAGTCCCCGGTCGGCTCATTGTACTGCCAGGCGGATCCTCCGAACACGCTCATCCAGTTGGAAGGCTCGGATCCGTCCTCCTTCCCCTCGCGGAAGATGTAATAATCCCTGTACGGGCTGTCCTTGGAGGACGCCGCGCTCTTGAACCACTCATGCTCATCCGAAGTGTGGTTCACCACCAGATCCATGAAGAACTTCATGCCCCTCTTGTGGACCTCGTCACACATGGTCTTCCAGTCCTCCAGCGTGCCGAAGCTGGGGTCGATATCCCGGTAATCGGCGACGTCGTAGCCGTTGTCCGCCTTGGGAGAAACGAAATAGGGGCAGGACCAAATGGCGTCCACGCCCAGGCTCTTGATGTAATCCAGTTTGGCGGTGATCCCTGCCAGATCCCCTTCGCCGTCTCCGTCACTGTCGAAAAAACTGCGGGGATAGATCTGGTAGAATACGGCATCCTGCCACCAGTTGCGGTCTTTGTTACTCATTATCTGACTCCTTTTCTTCAACACGGCGGTTCAGCGCTCTGAGACCGAGAACAGCCAGTAAAACTCCCTGTACGGCAAAGATCAGAATGGTCGCCCAGGTCGCTCCCGCCATGCCGAACCTGCGGATCAGCGGCGATGAAACGAGGAGCGCGGTGAGTACCTGCGCCGCATTGGAAATCAGCAGCGCGGGGATGTTGCGCATGACCGTGTTGAGCATGCACAGCAGGATGCAGAAACTGCAACAGACCACGCTGAGGGCCATGGGATAAAGCAGTCCCGCCTGCGCCGTGACGGTCGCGTCCCTGTAGAGGAAATCCAGTCCCCACCTTCCGAAGAGAGCGCATCCCAGCACTCCCAGCAGCCCGGCCGCCAGTATGATCCCGGACACGACAACTACCAGATGAAGGAATCCCTTTTTATCCTTCTCCTCCAGTCTCCTGGTGAAATGGGTCGTGAAGGGAGCGAACAGGTAGGCGATCCCCACCTGAAGGATGAGGATGGGGGAATTCACGAGGTTGTAGACACCCATCTGTGTCGTACCCATGAGCCTCTCCAGGAAGATCTTGGGAAGATTGCTGGATACCCCGTTCAGGAATGTATGAACAGCGAGAGGGAGACAGCTGAGAAGAAGGGACAGCACGATCCTGGGGTTCGCGCTTCCTCTCTGATAGATCTCGTTCGTCTTCCTCAGGTCATAGAAATAAGCCGTTACAAAAGCTACCGCCACAAGGAGGACCAGACTTACGATCAGGTTCTTGGTGATCAGCATCCCCAAAGAGAACGCTACGACCGAGAGAGAGCCCCTCAGCGCGTAAGCGATGCCGATCGCGTCCATCCGCTCCTTCTTCTGAAGGATCCCGTGCCAGACATCGGTCATGGGCTCAGTCATCTTGTACAGCAAAAACAGCAGGATGCACCAGAACTGAACGCCCCTATATCCCGTGATGAGGGAATATCCCAGGGACAGCACCAGGGCAAGCCCCACGGTAAAATAACGGCTCGCTTCATACGCCGTGTCCGAGTATTTTCCCGTATTGTCCGAAACCTGGTAGTTCCGCATGCCGAAACCCGCCAGTCCAAGGAACATGTTCGCCACGGTCGCAGCCGTGGAGAGGAGCCCTGCGTTGTATGTTCCCTGATCTCCGGAAAGTCTCTGAACGAGCCACCCGGTGATAATCCACTGGCTTAGGTAGTAGATCCCGTTTCCGACGGTATTGAACAAGAGGTTCCTTTTCAGCGTTTTCTCTTCCACTGTATTCCTCCGATGGTTTCTTTTGGAATTATACCACAGAAACCGCAGCCGCTCTTATGCACTGAGCCGTTTTCCTGACGCAAAAAACAAGGCGGGAAAAGCCCGCCCCGCTTCGTTCTTCAGCATCCCGTTCCGTCTATGCTGCAGGCAGCCCCTTCTCCCGTGAAAAGGGTTGGGTCTCCGCCTTTGCTGCGGATGTAATCCGACCACTTCAGGGTGACGGTGCCGTCCTCCAGGACCAGTGCCGGAAGCCCGATATCGTGGATCTCCTTGCACCGGTCAAAGATGGGCAGGGAGTCACGGTAGATCAGGAACTGCTTCAGATTTTTCAGGTTCCTGTTGATATCCACGAACTCATACTCCAGCCCGTTGGCATCCAGATTGCCCGTGCAGCGCACACAGTCCGGACACATCTTGCTTCCGTACACTTTAACCATTTTCTGTCTCCTTTTCCCTTGGGAGGTCGAAGATCCCGCTGGTCCCGTCAAAGACCGGCCATGGGTTGATGCTGTTGTCTCCGACCATGATATTGAAATGGACATGGGGACCGTTGGCATATCCCGTCTGTCCTACTTTACCGATCTCCTGTCCCTGCTCCACGAAATCCCCGAGTCCGGCGGTGAGAGAGGACATGTGATAGTAATAACTCCGAACGCCGTACCCGTGGTCGATGCAGACGGTATAGCCTGTCGTCCCTACCCATCGGGAGACGACCACCTTTCCGGACGCGGCGGCAAGCACCGGTGTCCCCTCATCCTCCGCTATATCAAGACCCACATGTCTGGACGGATTGGAACTTCCGTTCGTATAGCGGTACAGCCCGAACTCAGTGGTGATCGGCCCGTTCACCGGCATGATAAAGGAATCCTCGTAGTATCTCGCCGGCGTCCAGATCAGGTTGGTATCGGCGATCATGCCGTTATAGTCGGCCATGGCGTCGCTGTTTCCCACCGTAGCGGCAGCTGTACTGGTGCTGATGGTGAGGTGCTGCACCTCATATGTCCCTTCCGTTACCGTGAATGGAAGGACCGTTTCCTCTCCGTTCCAGGTCACGATGCACTCGTAGGTCCCCGGATCGCATCGGAATGTGCTGCTCAGCAGAGCGAGGGCATTTCCCTTTCCGTCCACCGTGAAATGGATGGTATCGATGACTCCCGGGGCGGTGGCGCTCACCTCGCCGGTGATGTTGGTTCCGATCACGGCGACCGCGCTTCCCTGAACCATCTCGTTGCGGGAGAGCCGGAACCCGCTCGGGATATTCACATTCGCCCGGAACGCGTAGGTCACCGTTCCGGACAGTTTCAGCTCGGTCCCGTCGGATGCTGTCGCGGTCCCTGCTGTCTCACAAAGAAATTCCAGGTCGTATGTTCCGTTTTCCACAAAGAGATCCGCATATCCTTCTGCGTTCCCTTTATAGATCTGCTCTCCTTCCCTGGAGAGATTGATTTCCTTCACCTGCGTCCCGGACGGAACCTCCGGAATCATCTGCTCTCTTTCCGTCACCGTGGCATAGTACCTCTCTCCAAGGTCGCCCGTGACCCGCAGCTCCTCACCCGTCACATCGTATCTGGAAGGCTGATAGCTGTTCCCGGCAAATCCAAGCTGATGGGAGTTGACAAATGAAAGCTCCGCCTGAGCGAGCATCTCATTGTGATCCCGCAGTTTCTTCGTATAGACGAAACTGCACGCGAGAAGACTCACTGCGGTTATTGCAGCCATCACGATCAGCGAAATCGTCTTTCTTTTCATGGTCTTCCCCTCCCCAGGCTATCTGAATCAATTATAATACATCTCCTTTCTTCCTGCTTACTGCACCTGTTTGAGATGCCAAACTTTGTAAACAATTCGTTCATATGTCTCAATTCGGTTTCAATATTCCCCGTTTTGTTGCCTTTTTTATTCTCTTTATATATAATGTCTAATGAATTTTAGGCATTATTTGAGGAGAAACGAATGAAAAAACTGATTTCTGTAGCTTTGCTGCTCGTTCTCGCCTTCTCTCTCGTTGGCTGCGGTGCCGAGTCCGTTGACAACCACGGCGCCATCAACCTAGAAGAGGAAGATGTACTGAGCGGAACCAGCGAAACATATGGTATCGTTGAGGTCAACGCAGAAAAGGAGTCCTACAACCGTTTCACCGGCGAGATGAACCTTGCCAACGACCGTGTGGACTACCGTCCGATCTGCGTCTCCGTCAACAACATCACCCAGTGCCTCCCCCAGAAGGGTCTCTCCCAGTGCGATATCCTATTCGAGATCGAGACCGAGGGCGGTATCACCCGTACCATGGCCCTGTTCGCAGACACCCGTGACGTTGAGCTGATCGGCTCCGTCCGTTCCCTGCGCAACCAGTTCATGGAACTTGTTTATCCCTTTGACCCCATCATCGTCCACATCGGAACCTCTGTCTTCGCCGACGCTGCAATCGCAGAGAACAACTTCCGCACTCTGGACGCCAACATCTTCCGTACCGCCATCTGGCGCGATCCTGCCAGAATCGGCAAGTACTCCAGCGAGCACACCTACTTCACCTCCGCTTCCCTGATCGAGAACGGAATCGAAGCCACACAGATGCGCACCGCTTCGGACAACACCAACGCTGCCTTCAACTTCGTTGAAGAAGGTACGAAGACCACTCCTCTCTCCGGATCCTGCTCCAGGATCACCTGGGACTTCTCACCCGGCTATGACGGAGACTTCCGCTACGATGAAGAGACTGAGATGTACGCGGCCTGGCAGCACAGCAATCAGCGCTATGACGCCAACAACGCAGAAATGCTCGAGTTCGAGAATGTCTTTGTTGTCATCGCTCACCGCGATGTCTATCCGGGCAGTGAGAGCTACGCAGGCGGTCTGCCGAAATACGACTACACCACAGGCGGTGTTGCGTACTATGTATCCAACGGCGCTTATGAGAAGTGCATCTGGATCAAGGGCGATTATAGCTCCACCCTCTCCTTCTATCACGGCACAGAGGAAGACCTCGCCACCAAGTCCGTCAATGAACTTGAGGAAATGGAAGTCAATACCGGTCGTTCCTACATCGCTGTTGTACGCGAAGAACTGGCCGAGACTGTTACCATCACCGAGTAATCGGAAATCTTTAGAAAGCATGGGGCTGTTGCAAAATAGCTGAATAAAAACAAGAGACCAGCGATCCGGGAGGA
>CAZRGP010000041.1:0-14611 GCA_964599695.1 uncultured Faecalibacterium sp. | reverse complement strand
ATCCATCCGGATCGCTGGTCTCTTGTTTTTTATTCAGCTATTTTGCAACAGCCCCATTTCTAGTTTACAGAGATCATTTTGTCGTATCCCGGACAGCGGTCACCAGACTGGTGACATCCTGCAGATTGGAGGGGATGACGATCTTGGTTGACTGACCGTCCGCCATCTTCTCCGCCGCCTCCATGGAACGGATCTTCAGGTACTGCTCGGAAGGATTGGAACTGTTGATCAGTTCGATCGCCCTCGCCTGGGCCTGGGCTACCGCAGTGATGGCTTCCGCTTCACCCTGAGCGGTGCGGATGCGTTCCTCACGGACAGCGTCTGCACGGAGGATGGCGGATTCTTTTTCGCCTTCCGCCCTGGTGATGGCGGACTGTTTCTCACCTTCCGCAGCGAGAATAACGGCACGTTTCTCACGTTCCGCCTTCATCTGCTTCTCCATCGCCTCCTGAATGGATTTCGGGGGCATGATGTTCTGAACTTCCACACGGGTGATGTCGATACCCCATTTATTGGTTGCCTGATCCAGCACCTTGATGGTCTCCGCATTGATGGTCTCTCTTCCCGCGAGAGTCTCATCCAGCGTCATGGAGCCAATGATGTTTCGCAGTGTGGTCGCGCAGAGGTTTTCAATGGCAGCGATCGGACGCTCCACTCCGTAGGTAAGCGCTCTTGGATCGATCACCTGGAAATATACGACCGAGTCGACATTCATGGTTACGTTGTCTTTCGTGATGACCGACTGGGGCTCAAAGTCCGCCACCTGCTCCTTCATGGAGATCTTGCGGACGATACGCTCGATGACAGGCGTCTTGATATGGAGACCAGCCTCCCATGTTGCGGCATATTTTCCCAGCCGCTCCACGACCCAGGCGCTTCCCTGGGGAACGATGCAAAGTGACGAGAGCAATGCCACCGCCAGAACAAATAAAACGATCAATACAACAATCAAAGGACCCATTAACTTCACTCTCCTTTAAAACTATTATTATGCAATGTTGATATTACAACGTACGCGATAAACCCGAAGATCGAGGCAAAACAGAGCACTGAAGCGAGCACCGAAAACGGTGACAACATCATCAAAATAGCTTCCGCGACGAAGAACCCTTTCATAGCGTTGCCGATACGCTGCACGTTCTCCTTCTTTCTGGTGGTTACCGTGCGCTGTGTCGCCTGGTGAAACCGCTCATGCTGTCTGGCGTTGTCCCTCGCGTCGCAATTCTCCGCGTGTTCTCTGCGAAGGCTCTTTCCTTCATCCAGATCCCATGCAGAGATCCTGTTTTCCCTCTCGATCTCTCTGGCAAGCCAGTCGTCCGAGCCAAACATCTCCTTGTCAATTCCGCTTCTCAGCTTCAAGGAATCGCCTCCTTTCCGTCATATGCTCCGTCTCCATTGTATCGCATAGGCCAAGCAATGCAAGTCCATGAATGTGAACAATATAACAGGAGCAAAAAGAGTGCAGCGTATCAAGGCTGCACTCTTCGTCTGTTCAGTTAAAATCACATGCTCTCGGGAGCGGATACTCCGATGAGATACAACGCGTTCTTCAGTGTCGCCATAGCGGCCTTCACCAGTCCGAGGCGCTGGTTGGTCAGCTCCGGATCTTCCGGATTGTTGACCTTGCAGCTGTTGTAATAGCTGTGATACAGCTTTACGAAGGAAACGATGAACTCGGTCATACGGCTGGGCTTGCGGCTCTCCGCGCAGGATGCCACTTCGGACGGGAACTCCGTGATCATCTTTAGAAGCTGAAGCTCCTTCTCATCGGTGAGGAGAGGATAGGACTCTTCTCTGCGGAACTCCGGGATCTCCGGATTTCTCGCGATGGAAGCCATGCGGGAGTGGGCATACTGAGCGTAATAGACCGGGTTGTCATTGTCCTTGGTGCGGGCTTTCTTCATGTCGAAATCCATGGGAGACGCCACATCCTTGGACACGAAGAACCAGCGGGCAGCATCCACCCCGATATCGTCGCACAGTTCACGCAGCGTGATGGCGTTGCCGGTGCGCTTGGACATCTTGACCTCCACACCGTCCTCCACCATACGCACCATCTGGATGATGTCCACGGCAAGAGTTCCTTCCGGGTAACCAAGGGCCTTCAGAGCTGCCTGCATACGGGTAACGTAGGAGTGATGGTCCGCGCCCCACAGGTCGACCAGGAACGGATATCCGCGTTCGACTTTATACACGTGGTTGGCAATATCGGGCGTCAGATAGGAAAGGGTCCCGTCGCTCTTGCGGAGAACACGGTCCTTATCGTCGCCGTAATCCGTGCTCTTGAACCAGAGCGCTCCGTCTTTCTCGTAGAGAAGCCCCATCTCGTTCATATGGTTCAGGCAGGCGTTGATCCTCTCGCGGTCATTGGCATAGAAGAAGGTTTCATGCATCCAGGACTGCATGGTGACGCCATAGTAGTTCAGGTCACGCTCGATCTTTCTGAGCTCGAGCTCTTTTCCTTCTTCCATGAAGTAATTGAGGCGTTCCTTGGGATCGGCATCCAGCCACTTGTCACCGTCGCGGTCCGCGATCTGCTTTGCGATCTGCTTTACGTCCTCGGCATGATAGCCGTTTTCCGGAAGCGGGTACTCCTTGCCGAACAACTCAAAATAACGAGACACCAGGGATTCACCCAGCATGACGATCTGGTTGCCCGCATCGTTTACATAGAACTCGCGCAGCACATCCCATCCGCTCGCCTCCATCAGCCGGCAGATGCAGTCACCCCAGGCAGCGTTTCTCGCATGTCCGCAGTGAAGATCGCCCGTCGGGTTGGCGCTTACCCACTCGACAAGGACACGTTTTCCCTTTCCGGAATCGTTGTAGCCGTATTTATCACCTGCATCCAGGACCTGGTTGATCACCGAAGAGAGAGCACCCTGTTTCATCTTGAAATTGATGAATCCCGGGCGTGCAACTGTGACCGATTCCGCTTCCTGCACCATTTCTCTGAGTTTCTCGGCGATCGGCTCAGCGATGTCCATCGGGCTTTTGTGCAGCGTGCGTGCCAGTTTCATGGCGACGCTGACCGCGTAGTCACCGAGGGTCTTGTCTCTGGGAGTTTCCACGGCAAAGTCCGCCTCGGTCAGATCAAGCCCGAAGCATTCCTTCACTGCCGCTACTGTGGATTCAAAGATCCTGGTCTCAAATTGGTTCATGTTATTCTCCGATATATGTTTTTCAAAATCAGCTTATATTTTGTACTTTCGCAATGATCGTATAAGCGGCACGCCGAACATGCCGTTTTTTAATTATATAGTCCCCAAAAGTCGGTTTCAAGCAAAAGCCTATCTGCAAGGCACTTTCGCCCATTTTTCAGGTGTTCTTGACCGAGGAAATGTCGTACGGTGTCTCCTGATACACATAGTAGTTCAGCCAGTTGGCGTAGATCAGGCTGGCGTGGGAGCGCCATGTCATGTTTGGCCGCTGCGTGTCGTCGTCACCGGGGTAATAATTGGCAGGCACATCGATGGGAAGACCTGCATTCTTGTCCCTCAGGTATTCCTTCTCCAGTGTGTTCCGGTCATATTCGCTGTGTCCGAAGATAAAGATCTGTCTCCCCTTCATGGCTGTGACGGCATATACCCCCGCCTGAGGGGATGACGCCTCGATCGTAAGGGCAGGACAGGCTTCTATCTCCTCCCTGAGCACAGTGGTATGTCTGGAATGCGGCGCCTTGAACACATCGTCCATCCCCCTGAACAAACGGTTGTTGGTCGTTTCCGCTATATGCGGAAAGACTCCGAACAGTTTGCGGGAGAGAGGATGCTTCCTGATCCCATAGTGATAATAGAGTGCCGCCTGAGCCCCCCAGCAGATGTGGAAGATGCTGAACACATGCGTCTTGGTCCACTCCATGATGCCACAGAGTTCTTCCCAGTACTCGACTTCTTCAAATTCCAGATGCTCCACCGGAGCGCCTGTGATGATCATACCGTCGAAATACTGATCCCTGACTTCATCGATGGTGTGATAGAACTGGCTCATGTGCTCCTGCGAGGTGTTCTTCGCCACATGGGTACCTGTTCTTAGAAACTCCACCTCCACCTGAAGGGGAGTGTTCCCCAGCATGCGCAGCAGCTGAGTCTCCGTTTCGATCTTGGTGGGCATCAGATTGAGGATCAGGATCCTCAGCGGACGGATATCCTGTGTCGTTGCCCTGCGCAGATCCATCACAAAGACGTTCTCGTTCGTGAGGATATCAAAAGCGGGAAGATCCCGGGAAATCTTGATCGGCATCGGTCATCCCTTTCTTGCCGCTTCAAGGGCCTGGCTGATATCGGCGATGATATCGTCTGCGGATTCAAGGCCGCAGGAGAACCTCACCTGATCCGGCTGAACACCGGCAGCTACCAGTTCCTCGTCATTCATCTGACGGTGCGTCGTGCTGGCCGGGTGCAGGCAGCAGGTTCTGGAGTCGGCAACATGGGTCTCGATGGAAGCAAGTTTAAGGCTGGCCATAAAAATCTCCGCCGCTGCCCTGCCTCCCTTTACACCGAAGCTGACGACGCCGCATGCACCATGCGGGAGATACTTCTTCGCTCTTTCGTAGTACTTATCCCCGGGAATTCCGGAATAACTCACCCAGGACACCATATCGCTGGCAGCAAGATACTCGGCCACAGCCTGAGCGTTTTCACAGTGTCTCTTCATCCGGACATGCAGGCTCTCGAGGCCCAGGTTCAGATAGTAGGCATTCTGAGGAGCCTGGATCGATCCGAAGTCGCGCATCAGCTGGGCTGTACATTTGGTGATGAAAGCCCCTTCCTTGCCGAACTTCTCGGCATACACGATACCGTGATAGCTGTCATCCGGGGTCGTGAGTCCGGGGAATTTCTCGGCGTGTGCCATCCAGTCAAACTTTCCCGCATCCACGATGCATCCGCCCAGGGCGCCTGCGTGTCCGTCCATGTACTTGGTAGTACTGTGGGTCACGATATCCGCTCCCCACTCGATGGGTCTGCAGTTGATAGGAGTGGCGAATGTGTTGTCGATAATGAGCGGAACCCCATGGGCATGGGCGGCTTTGGCGAACATCTCGATATCGAGCACAGCAAGAGCCGGGTTGGAGATGGTCTCCCCGAAGACCGCCTTGGTATTCGGACGGAAGGCGGCATTCAGTTCCTCCTCCGTACAGTCCGGTGAGACAAAGGTGAAGTCGATGCCCATCTTGCGCATGGTCACGGCAAAGAGGTTGTAGGAACCGCCATAGATCGCAGAACTGGAGACGACGTGATCGCCGCAGTTCGCGATATTGAACACGGAATAGAATGTCGCTGCCATTCCGGAAGCGGTGAGCATGGCGGCAGTTCCACCCTCCAGCTGACGGATCCTGTCGGCCACGATGTCGTTCGTGGGATTCTGAAGACGGCTGTAGAAATAGCCGCTGCTCTCCAGGTCAAACAGTTTTCCCATCTCCTCAGCGGATTCGTAGTTGAATGTTGTGCTCTGATAGATCGGGATCTGTCTCGGCTCTCCGTTGCCGGGCGTATAGCCCCCCTGAACGCACAATGTGTCTATACTGTAGCTCATTTTATTCTTCCTTTCGGCATTGTTCCGGCTGCCGCCAGAACTCTGATTCTTTTTTCTAATAATATACAATATCTTTTTCTACGGTATCTAGATTTGAAGTTTAATCCTGTTGTTTTCTCTTCTCATACACCATGGAGATGAGGATGATGACCTCCCAGGCCACACTGAAAAGATAAGTGAAAGGCTCGGCGGGAGCCGGAACCGGGATGATATCCGTGAATCCCGCCCTGCGCGCGATCTTCACAGAACGATACATATGGTAGTTGCTGGTGGTGAGCGCAATGGGATCAGCGAACCCGGTCATTCTCCCCACATTCACAAAGTTTTCCACTGTGGTGGCTGCCTGTTCCTCCAGCTCGATCTTCTCCTCCGGGACTCCACTCTCTATCAGGATTTCCTTCATCACACCGGCCTCCGTCCTATCGGTGTTCCCGGTCTTTCCGCCGGTCAGGATCAGTACAGATCCCGGGTGCTTTTTTAGATACTCCTCCGCCGCATTCACACGAAGAACAAGATCACGGGTCGGCTCACCGTCTTCCAGAGACATGCCGAGGACCACTGTGTTCCGGCAGTTTCCTGCCTTCTTTTCTGCGCCGCACACCACAACACGGATTGTGAAATATGTCGCCAGCAGCACCATAGCCAGGCTGCACAAAACAACGACTCTCCATAGGATCCCGGGGATCGGATGTCTGATCCTCTTCGCTATCTGCCACCGGAGGTCCAGACCGAGGATCACGGTCATCCCGCAAAGGAGAAGTTCTCCTTTCAGGATCGAGTGGTAAGAGCCTTTTCTCTCCGCAGACCGCATCCTGATCCTCATGATAAGGGCGAGATAGACCGCTACGATCAGCGCGAACGCGATCAGAATATCTCCCGCTATGATTCTCGCGGTCATCCTTCCTGCTCCTCCCCGCAATCCAGAAGCATCTTCACATGGGGGATCCCGTCATCAAGATACTCATCCGAGATCACCCGGAACCCCTGTTTCTCGTACATCCCTTTCGCGTAGACCTGCGCCTCAAGATAGATATGTCCGGCGTTGAAATACTCCTTCGCCGCCCGGATCCCTTCACGGAGAACAGCGCTGTCCAGCCCTTCCCGCCTCTTTACTGCAAGTACACGTCCGATGGACACGTATTCGCTCTCCACGCCGCGGTCCATGACACGAAGGTATGCCTCTATTCCGTCCTCGTCCTTCAGCCAGACATGAACAGCGCCTTTATCCCGTCCGTCCACTTCCATATAAGGGCAGTTCTGCTCCACAACGAAGACGGAAACGCGGATCTGCAGAATATCGTACAGGTCCTCCGCAGTGAGTTCATCGAATGTTTTAACGAATCTTTCCATGTTCTTTCCTCTTTCGCAGGTCACCATGCTAAAAGAATACCATATTATCGGACAGCGCGTCCGTATTTCGTATACGATGTATATTCTTCCTTTCAAACGCCTGTTCCCTTATAATGGAATCACAGGAAACAAACAGCCAAGGAGGGCCATAAGATGTCTTTTCGCATGCCTGCTTATCACGCACCCGATTTTACAAAGCCCCTGTTTCTCAATGCCCCTGATGTGAAGACCGCCGTAGCGGACATGGACGGCGTCGCTCCGGAATATTTCCACAGCACGTCCATGTACCCCGAATACTACAAGATCGGCGGTCAGTGGAAACTTGCCGAAGAAAGCCGAATGGATTCCAGCGTCGTTATCCGGCCGGACGGACATCTGGATGTGGTCGAAAACCGGAACATCCGCAAAGGAGACGTGGTCATCCTGGGGAGAAGTGAAAACGCCGAGGAAGGCATCTACGTCCATACTACCGGCTTCTCCTCCGACGCGGAAGCGCTGAAGGATCAGTTCGTGTTCCGTCAGGGAAGAAGCAGGGAGACCTCCTACGCCAAGGATTATGACAACCTCGTGGAACTTCTCAAGCACGAGAAGGAGCATGGTTTCGTCGTCTGGGTCATGGGCCCTGCTTTCGCCTTTGACGAGAAAGCAAGAAAGGCCATGGCAGCTCTGGTGGACAACGGATATGTGCATGCTGTCCTCGCAGGAAATGCTCTTGCTACCCACGATCTGGAAGGAGCTCTGCTCCACACCGCACTGGGACAGGACATCTACACCCAGGTCTCTCAGCCAAACGGACATTACAATCATCTGGATGTAGACAACAAGATCCGCCGCAGCGGATCCATCCCCAAGTTCATCAAGGATTACGGTCTGAATGACGGTATCATCTGCAGCTGTGTCCGCAATGATGTCCCGGTCGTTCTCACCGGTTCCATCCGGGACGACGGTCCGATCCCTGAGGTCATCGCTGACGTCTATGAAGGGCAGGCCGCGATGAGGAACGTTCTCAGAAAGGCAACTACGGTGGTATGCCTTGCGACCATGCTCCACACCATCGCCGCCGGCAACATCACCCCCTCCTTCCGTGTCACGGAAGACGGTACGATCCGCCCCCTCTATCTCTACACGGTGGACGCCGATGAGTTCGTCGTCAACAAGCTTCTCGACAGAGGAAGTCTTGCCGCCACCACCATGGTGACCAATGTCCAGGACTTTATCACCATCGTCGCGAACGGGCTTGGCCTTCTCTGATATCGCTTTATGTACAAACAAGGCCGATCGGTTTATTCCGATCGGCCTTGTTCTTTTTTCTGCTATTTTTTGATCAGTGTTCCTGTTTTTCCCTCCAGAGCGTCCGCAGCCCGTGAAAGGGATGTGATCAGCGCTGTAGCGCCGCAGTCGCTGTTTCGGACAAAGTCCATACAGGCTTCCACCTTCGGCAGCATGCTGCCCGGAGCGAACTCTCCCTGGCCGATGTATCTCTCGCAGTCCTCCAGCGTCATTTCAGCCAGAGCCGTCTGATCGGGCTTCCTGTAGCGGATACAGACCCTCTCTACAGTCGTAAGGATGACGAGACGGTCCGCGTGCAGTTCCCGGGCGAGCAGTGACGCTGCCCGATCCTTATCGATCACTGCGGCGACTCCTTCCATCCCGTCCGATGTCTCGACCACAGGTATCCCGCCGCCCCCGGCAGCGATCACGATCACGCCGTCCAGCGCCATATGACGGATCGTTTCCAGCTCCACGATCCTCCTGGGAAGGGGAGAAGGAACCACCCTGCGATATCCCCTTCCGGCGTCTTCCACAAAGGTGAATCCCTCTTTCTCCGCGATCCGTTCCGCCTCCTCTTTGGAGTAGAAGCTTCCCACCGGTTTGGTCGGCGCGTCGAATCCGGGGTCATTCCGGTCCACTACGACCTGTGTGACCAGCGCAGCACATTCTTTATGGATACCTCTGCTGTTCAGTTCCCGCTGGATCGCCTGCTGCAGATGATACCCGATGTATCCCTGCGTCATCGCGCCGCATTCCGCAAGAGGCATATACGGGGTATCGCCCCCGTTCTGTGAGGAGAATTCCATGGCCAGGCTGATCATACCTGCCTGAGGCCCGTTTCCGTGGCAGATGACCACGCGCGCCCCTTTTTCCACCAGATCCACGATCGGTTTTGCCGTGCTGCGCACAAGCCGAAGCTGTTCCTGGGGCGTATTTCCCAGAGCATTTCCGCCGAGCGCGATAACGATTCTCTCTCCCATATCACTTCAGCGTCGCATACAGCACCGCCTTGATGGTGTGCATGCGGTTCTCCGCTTCTTCAAACTGGCGCCCCTGTTTTCCGAGGAAAACATCGTCGGTGACTTCCATGGCTTCCAGACCGTATTTCTGGTAGATCTCCTCTCCGACGGTGGTCTCCCTGTCGTGGAAAGCGGGCAGGCAATGCATGAAGATCGCCGTATCCTTCGCCTTCGCCATCAGTTCCTTGTTCACCTGATACGGAAGCAGCAGTTTGATCCTCTTGTCCCAGAGTTCTGCTGGTTCTCCCATGGATACCCAGATATCGGTGTAGACTACATCGCAGTCCTTCGCGCCTTCATCGACACTTTCGGTGAGGACGATCTCTCCGCCGGTCTCAGCCGCGATGGCGCGGCACTTTTCCACCAGTTCTTCTGCCGGGAAGTTCTCTTTCGGAGCGCACGCACAAAAGCGCATCCCCAGTTTCGCGCACACTACCATCAGGGAATTGGCCACGTTGTTCCGGGCATCCCCGAAAAAGGTGAGCTTGCGTCCCCGGACATCGCCGAACTCCTCACGTACGGTGAGGATGTCCGCCAGCATCTGGGTCGGATGGAAATCATCGGTCAGTCCGTTCCACACCGGAACACCGGAATACTTTGCCAGGTCTTCCACCACAGACTGTTTGTAACCGCGGTATTCGATCCCGTCGAACATGCGTCCCAATACTTTTGCCGTGTCCGCCAGGGACTCCTTCTTTCCCATCTGGGAAGAGCCCGGATCCAGGAATGTCACTCCCATGCCGAGATCCCGCGCTGCCACCTCAAAAGCGCAGCGTGTGCGTGTCGATGTCTTCTCAAACAGAAGGACGATCTGCTTTCCGGGAAGCAGCTTATGCTCCATACCGTTTCGTTTCATTCTTTTGAATTCCGCAGACATCTCGAGGAGATAGTTGATCTCCTGAGGCGTGTAATCCAGAAGTGTCAGAAAACTTCTTCCGCTAATATTGACTCCCATCATATCCTCCAAGTTATATTCTAGGTACTTCCGTACCGTTTTTTCCTATTCGGTCCCCCGCCAGAGCGGCATGGACATGCAGCGCGGACCTCCGCGTCCGCGGGACAGCTCCGCTGAAGGAATCTCGATCACCTCAAGCCCTTCCGCGCGGAGGATCTCATTGGTCACTTCGTTTCTTTGATAGACGATGATCTTTCCCGGGGCGACACAAAGTGTGTTCGATCCGTCGTTCCACTGTTCCCTTGCAGCAGTGATCATGTCATCCCCGCCGCACCGGATCAGCTGCACATCCGGGACACCGGTGTACTTCTCGAGGATCTTCTCCAGTTTGGAATCAATTCGCTTGATCTTCAGCTCCCCGTCCTTTCCCTTCGTGATCTCATAAACGGTAAGAGGACCGAGGATGCCGGGATGAACAGTGTATTTGTTCACATCCACCTGGGTGAATACCGTATCCAGATGCATAAATGCCCGGGTATTCGGAATATCGAAAGCCAGGATCCTTCTGATCTTCGATTCCTTGCTGCTGAACAGATTCTTTGCGGCGGCTTCGATGGCATCCGGAGACGTTCTCTCAGATATACCGATCGCCAGGGTCTCTTCAGACAGGTTCAGGATATCTCCGCCTTCGATGCTGGCGTGATTGTTCCGGTCATAATACCTTGGGACGCTTCCTCTATAGTCCGGATGATAATTGAAGATATAGGATGCGTAGATGGTCTCCCTGCGCCGTGTAGGATAGTGCATCCGGTTGATGAAGACACCGTTTCCCACCGAAGCGAACGGATCCCTGGTGAAATACAGGTTGGGCATCGGAGCGACGATCAGATCATCCGGAGGAGCGATCATGTCCTCAAGGGAATAATTGGAAGCCCCGCCCATCTCCTTGAGCGTAATACCCTCCATCGTCTTTTCCACAAGTTCCTTGCCCTGGAACCTCTCTGTCAGATAATCAAAAAGCTTGTCCTGCCACCTTCTGGTCCGGATGTTCCCTTCTTCCAGCCACTGATACAAAAACGGACGAACCAGCTCCGGATGGAGACTGAGAACTTCCGTCATCATATCTTCCAGATACACCACTTCTGCACCGCAGGTCCTGAGAGCAGATGCGAACGTGTCATGCTCCTGTCTCGCGACTCTCAGATAAGGAATGTCATCAAACAGCATCTCCGGAAGTCTTTCCGGAGTCAGATTGAGAAGCTCCCTCCCCGGCCGGTGAAGCAGCACCTTTTTCAGAGGGGCGACCTCACTTCGAACACAGATCCCTTCCATTGAACAACCTCAACATCATATCTTGGTTAGCACCTATAATCATTGTACTGATTGTGATACGTTTCGACAAGGTTCACCGCCTTGCAGTGTCCCGACAGCGCTCGTATAATTATCCAGTACGCTTCAGAAAGGCTCAATTCCATGTCCCTGCTACTAATTATCATATATTTGTCTTTCATCAGTCTCGGACTTCCGGATTCTCTTCTCGGGTCCGCCTGGCCGGTCATGCATAAAGAACTGTCTGTTCCGGTTTCCTGGTCCGGCGTCATTTTTATGATCGTCTCCGTCGGAACGGTGATCTCCAGCCTCCTCAGCGACAGGCTGAACCGGAGATTCGGCACAGGGAAAATCACCGCCGTCAGTGTCGCGATGACCTGCGCTGCCCTTCTGGGAAACTCTGTCAGTCATTCCTTCCCCCTGCTATGCCTCTGGGCGATCCCATACGGTCTCGGTGCGGGAGGGGTAGACGCCGCCCTTAACAACTACGTCGCTCTCCACTACGCAAGCAGACATATGAGCTGGCTGCACTGCATGTGGGGCGTCGGAGCGATGACCGGTCCGCTCGTCATGCGTGCAGTCCTGTCCTCAGGGAAGAACTGGACGAACGGTTACCGTATGATCGGTCTGATCCAGCTGATCCTGACTGCAGTCCTATTCTCCACGCTGAAACTGTGGAACGAGGATCGCATGGATGACACACGAAGCTCCGCAGCAGCGATGTCTCCGGGAGAACTTCTCGGACTCCCCGGTGCGAAGGAAGTCATGATCAGTTTCTTCTGTTACTGTGCGCTGGAGCAGACCGTCGGACTTTGGGCAAGCACCTGGATGGTATCCGCGAAGGGATTCGACCCTGTATCCGCAGCGGGTTTCGGCAGTCTCTTTTTCATCGGGATCACCGCAGGAAGGGCGGTCAGCGGATTTCTCACCTACCGCTTCAATGACAAAGCGATGGTCCGCATCGGGGTGGGAGTCATCTTATTGGGGATCCTGCTGCTTCTTACAAGCAGCAGCAAACTGAGCATCATCGGTCTTGTCCTGATCGGACTCGGATGCGCTCCTGTATACCCCTGTATCATCCATTCGACGCCGGATCATTTCGGGCCCGAGCGCTCCCAGGCCATCATCGGCATACAAATGGCCAGCGCCTACGTCGGCACCTCACTGATGCCACCTCTTTTCGGATGGCTCTCCTCACGGATCGGCCTCGGCATCTTCCCCTTTTACCTGCTGCTCTTACTTGCAACGATGGGCTTGTTTCATGAACTTCTCTGTGTGCGGGCCAGACACTGAAAAAAAGACTTCTTGCTACTTTCGAATTCTTTTATTTGTGAAATAAGGTTATATAATAGGTACTAGAAAACTATGCTTGGTTTATATGGAGGTAATATAAATGGCAGATCTTGAAAACAAAGCAAAGGAAGCAGTGGAACAGACAAAGGATCTCGCCCGCGCAGCAGTCGACGACGTGAAGGTCGAAGCAGATCAGCTGAAAACTGACACCAAGGGCTATGCGCAGGGTGCTCTCGAAGATGTCAAGAGCGAAGGCAAAGAGGTCATTGAAGAGCTGAAGGCTGCCGTCAAAAAGGAGACACTGGATTCTTCCAGCACCGTCGGCGGCGCCGGTTACAGGGAGAAAGAGGGCGATAAACCCAACGGGATCGCGATCGCATCCGTTGCTTTCGGCCTTCTGGCTATCCTTCTGAAAGGATGGGTCTTCAAATGCGTGCTGGGCGTTGTTTCTCTCGTTCTCGGAGCTAAAGCGAGAAAAGAAAAACAGACCATGCTCGCAACCGTGGGCTTCTGCCTCGGAGCAGTCGGCGTGATCCTGGCTCTCATCGGTCTCATTTTCTGATTGGATCTCACAAAAAATGCAGCAGGCAATGCCGCCTGCTGCATTTTCTTGTGCACACATCATTCGTCCAGACACTCATCGAAGAAAGTGATGATACCGTCCTCTACGCTCCATTTGAGTTCCGTATAGTTATGGATCTCATGGCGATAACCGGTGTAAAGAAGCGTTGTGACATCGTGTCCGGTGTCGGCAAGCCAGTTGGCACACTGATATACGCCCGTTCCGTACTGCCCGACCGGGTCCTGATCTCCCGCGATGTTGTAGATCGGAATGTTGGTCGGGACCTTCTTCGCCCACTCCTCGCCCGTGATGTCCTTCATCATCTGGAGGAAATACAGCCAGGAACGGTTGGAGGTCGGCTTGGTGAACGCGTCGAATGGATCCTCTGCATGGTCGGTCTGAACATAGGGGTCGTCACAGATCCACTCGTTGCCTAGCTTCACACCTTCGGAACATCTTCCGAACATCCAGCCCATGAAAAGGCCGCCGAGAGATGGATCCGCCTCTTCGCCTTTACCCTCGTCCACGAGCTTCTGCACGACGGCGATGTTTTCGTCAAGGTTCGGCCACACACCGGTCGTTCCGCAGATCGTTGCTCCCTTCAGATCCGCTCCGTAGCGGGCAAGATACTGTCTGGTGATAAAGGAGCCCATGCTGTGCCCGAACATAAAATACGGAAGATCGGGATATTTCTCTACGACAAGGTCATGGAGCCTTTTCTCATCTTCCACCATGGTGGTAAAGCCTTTTCCGCCCCAGTCTCCCCATCTGTCGTTCTCTACCGCCGTTTTCCCGTGACCGACATGGTCATCCGCAGCGACGATATACCCCGCTTCCACAAAGGCAGCGATCATGTGAAGGTATCTTCTGGAGTGCTCACCGAAACCGTGGATCAGCTGGATGATGCCCAGCGGCTTGCAAGCCGGAACGTAGATCCAGCCGTACACTTTGTCTCTCTCATAAAAAGAGTCAAATTTCACTTCATGTAACATGGGAATTCTCCTTTCTTTTTGATCAATTATTTGATCTTCTGTTTTAATGATACCACACCTTATTGGACTTGTGAGAGCCGAGAGGGACAGGTTACTTCTCCCTCTTTAACAGTCACCGATCAAATCTTCGGTGCTCGCAGTGCTGATCAGGATCGTTGACACATTGTGAAGAAGGGAAGTCGTCGATGACAGCAGTATCCCCAAAGCGCCAAACCCCATGAGCCCAGAATTGAAAGAGATGATCTTGCGGTAGTTGCCGTGGATCCCGAAGTGAACAACCTCATGGCTGTCACGAACAACTGCGGGCTACCCTGTCTTCTTTACAAGGGCGGTGTCGTCAAGTCGGTCAATCAGCGGTATAACA
>CAZRGP010000040.1:0-15258 GCA_964599695.1 uncultured Faecalibacterium sp. | reverse complement strand
TACGCCCTTTGGGACTTTCACCCTAGATTCGGGACATGCCCGTCATACCAAACAAAAAGAAGCAGGGAGACCTGCTTCTTTTTCTTTATCTCTTGGCATCCTGTTTAAGTATCTTATAGAGCAGCTGGTATAGGACCATCGCCTCCTGCGGTTTCAGTTTAATACAGCCTGAGATCTGTTCCGGAATCGCAGAAGCACGCTCCTTAAGCTTCTCTCCCTCCTCCGTGATCCTTGCGATCACGACACGCTCATCTTCTGAACTTCTTGAGCGGGTGATCAAACCCTTGGACTCGAGGCATTTCAGGAGCGGAGTAAGCGTTCCGCTGTCCAGGAACAGTTTCTGCCCCAGTTCCTTTACCGTGATCTCCTTCACTTCCCAGAACACCATCATAGCGATGTACTGGGTATAGGTGAGGTCGATCGCCTCCAGATACGGATAATATCTTTTGATCACTTCCCTGGATGCAGCATAAAGCGGAAAGCAAAGCTGGTTTTCCAGTTTTAGAGAATCAAATTCTTCCATCATATCCCTCAGTGTGTTGCATTATAGGCCGTACGGACTGCTTTCGCTAACTGATCCGCGCAGGATGTCGGTCTCATTCCGCAAGTATTTCCGAGAAGCTTCTCTTCGATCTGTCCCACGGTCATCCCGTCCACAAGTTTCGAGATCGCTTTGAGGTTTCCGTTGCATCCGCCGAGGAAAGAAACGTTTGTGATGACA
Source organism: uncultured Faecalibacterium sp. (assembly GCA_964599695.1). Taxonomy (GTDB): domain Bacteria; phylum Bacillota; class Clostridia; order Oscillospirales; family Ruminococcaceae; genus RUG11783. Next base: position 14,537 of record CAZRGP010000040.1, on the reverse strand, counting down.
TCATCATTGATGTCGAAATTGATCTGTACCGAGCAAGTGCCCGAAGTACGATATGTATAGTTCATCATGATCTCCGTTCAAATATATTTATAACAATTTAATTATACTCGATTGTATTGTTCTGTCAACGCTGCTGCACCTTATCCACGGAAGACACCAGATATTTCTGGTTGTGGAAAACGAGGTCGACAAGCAGGGACAGATACTTGATCACGATTGCGAAAAGGAGAAACACTCCTGCGAAACCGGCAGAAATGACCGCCATGGTGGTGGTCCAGCCCGCAACCGGCTTCAGGGAGAGATATACGACCAGCGTATAGATTCCCGAAGCGAAGGCGATAAGGAACATGAACATCGCGATAAAGAGCGAAAGCCGATACGCGGCGTCTGTATACAGTATCAGAGCGTCCATTGCCTTCCCGGACCGGTCATCCGATACAGAGGAGAAACCTGTCTCAGGCTCGTAGATGACCATTCCCGTCTTCAGTCCCGACGCAGCATACGCCGCTTTTCTGTATGGAATATAAGAGTTGATCGCATGTAGCCTGTTTACCGCTCTCCTGGAAAGAAGATGGAGAGCGTCGGAGCCGACCTTTCCCCCGCTGTGGCTGAAGCGGTTGAAAAGGGAGTAGAACAGTTTGGAAGTTCCCTTTGCTCCACCGGCAGGAGAAGCGGTCACGATATCGTTTCCGTTCTTCGTCGTCTCAAAGCATTCTTTAATGACCCCGGCAGGAAGTCCTGAACGAACGTTGTCAAACTCATAGATATAATCGCCGATCGCAATGTCTATACCGGCATTCATAGCCCGCTCCACCCCCTGCTTCACGCTCATGTTCACGATCGTGAGGGCAGCATGATGAGAACTTTCCTGGTATCTTTTTTTAAGAAATTCCGCTACGGTGTCTTCGCAGTCATTAACCGCGACGATCTCATAATTCTCGAAGATCCCGCCGATCTCCCCGCACGCACGGTCAATGAAGGAACAGGTCTGTTCCGGATCACTTCCCAGATAAAACACTGCAGACACCATGCTTTTCTCTTTATTCGTCATTCGTCAATAACCTCCGAAAGGTCGTAGATCGTATTGATTTTGCCGGAAAGCACCGTCTGAAAAACGGGCTTTTCGCTGGAAGACCAGATGACCGTAGGACGGCTGTCATCGATCTCGCTGGTCTTGAGGATCAGTTTAAGCGCGAAATAGGAGCGTATATAGCTAAAGTCGTACTCCTCTTTCAGATACTTCCTCATCAGCCCGTACATGTAGTTGAACGCGGTATGGGGCTTCTGCTCACAGAAGTCACAGTTCTGAAGACAACCCGGATGGCAATCCGGATTTCTTTCCTGACATCTGAGGGTAGGAAGCTTGTCGTAGCTTGTGGCGTGCGGCGTAAAGCATACCGATGTCAGTGAGTGTAGTCCGCCGCAGCCAAACGGCATAACCGAGAAGAACGGACCGTCCATCACCGTGATTCCATAGGATCTCAGAGATTCACTGGGTTCACCGAGAATGATCTCGCACAGTTCGTATTTGGTGGGAAGAGGTTCAAAACCCGCCATATCCAGGATCTCATTCGCTGAAGCGTAAGTGGTATTGAGGATATGATCCGATTCAAAGGAAACACTGCCTGACTTGACGACAAAGCTGTTTCCGTTTCTGCGTATCTCGTCAACGCGGTGGTGGAAAAGGATCTCTACATTGTCCAGCCGGGAAAGTTCTGTCAGCATCTTTTTGCGGATCAGGTCCGCGTCAAAGGCGTACTCGGTGGTTAGAAAAGCTCCGTCCACCGCACCGTTGTTGAAAAACCTTCTCGGATCGGTCTGTTCGCATGGTATTCCAGCGTTCTCACAGAACAGTTCGAATTCCGCTGCGTTGGTCCAACTGAAATTATTGCTCGTCGCATAGATCTTCACAAAAGAACGGTTGATGCAATCAGAGAATTCCTCAGAAAACCGTCTGAAATACTGTCCTGCCTGGAGAGCAGTCGCCATGGAACGGGGATAGTGATAGCCGTTATGTACCCTGGCCTGATTCACAAAACTTGCCCGCTGCATCGCATCGCCGTCCGCTTCCAGAACCACGGTCTTTTTTCCGGAGAGGCCGAACATTTTGGCGGCGTACAGGCCGAACATGCCAGCACCGATTATGATGCGGTCGTATACCATCTCACTTCACCTCCGGGTCATATTTCCCAGCTGCCGCTCGGAACAGGATCGCAAGCAGATCCATATTGCCCTTTAGAGGGCTGATCTTGGTAGGGGTCTTCTCCCCTTTCGGATATGTCCTGGTGACCGGGACTTCACATGCTTTCATTCCCAGTTTGGACCACCGGATCGAAAGATAGGCGAGCAGTTCATATCCGGAGAATACATCTCTGAAAACATCCGTTTCAGGAGAGAAAAGGTATTCAGGCGAATATGCCCGAAACGCGGAAGTCGTGTCGGTAAACTTCTGTCCTGCAGCCGCAGAGATTACGGGAGCGTGAATAAGACGGAGAGCTAGAAGCCTGCTCAAGGGAGTATTGACTGCATTGCCTCCCTCGGCAAATCTGCTTCCCTGAACGAAGTCATATCCTTCCTCCAGTTTTTTGACGAAGAGAGGGACGCTCTCTATGCTGTCCTTGTCATTCCCGTCAATGGTGATGATCCCTTTGTAGCCTCTGGAGAGCGCCACATCAAATCCCGTCCTCAGCTGGGCACCCTGTTTCCCCTTTCCGGTCTTGATGATCAGGGAATTTACTCCCAGAGAAGAAAGCCTGGAAAGATCCATGCTTCCATCCCTGCTTCCGCCGTCACAGATCAGAATATCTGCGACTGAATCAATGCCTGCGCTGTTCGCTCTCTCCAGTTCATGGAGGATCCTGTTCCCCTCATTGAGCACCGGTATGCACAGACAGTAATCGCTGCACCTATTCTTCAGCTCGTACCACTCATAGGACGGCACACCTTTTTTCTCTTCAACTACAGTCATCCAAATATGCTCCGCACATACTCCAATGTTTCTTTAATGATCTCTGTGTCTGTTTTCTTCATCTCAACAGAAACATAGCCCTCGTATCCGCCCTCACGAAGGATCCGGGCGACCTGCCCGTGCAGCTCCCTTGGCTGAATCGGAGCGAGTCCAGGCTCACTGACGTGGACATGGTTCACGAGGTACAGATTATCTTCAATGATCCGGGGATCTTCCTGCCTGTCTATCATCGTTCCAAGATCAAGATTCACTTTCAGTCCAGGTACTTTCCCCGCAAATCGGAATGCTTCCTCTGTTGTATTGATAAAGTTCGTTCCGTACATTGGGGGATTTGCCTCGAGAGACAGAACACACCCGTGCTCCATAGCAAGAACTGCGGAGCGTTCAAAAAACGAGATGCTGTCACCCGCCGTTTTTCCCTCCGGAACGGATCGGTTCCGGGGGCATCCGAATACGAAATTACAGCCTCCGGCTGCTTCCCCGAAGGAGAAAGCCCGATTCAGGTAGGCGATAAGCTCCGCGCTTCCCTCTTCATCAAACAGATTCTGATCCTTCCCGTACAGGATAGACTGCATCGAACACACGGAAAGTCCGTACTTCTCCCTGAGTTCTCCGGCCAAAAGGGACATATCCGTGAGCCGGTCATATGGAGCATCAGGGAAAAAACGGGTCGGAGCAATCTCCAGCCCGCTGTAACCGTTTTGCCGCATCAAACCGTATATTTGCCTGTCCTCATCTGCTGACCAGGCGATATTGGAGATGCTCAATCTCATCTTTCTTCCCCTGTGACAAAACGCTTGAGCGCGTTTAATTCCTTCTCTTTGGAGTAGCAGTATCCGTCAGAGCCTCCGAACAGACCATCGTACTTGCTTCTCAGGTCATAAGATGCCGGCTGCCTGTCGCTGATATTGGAGAACTCCCTGCCGAAACAGAAACGGTACACCTCCGATGCCGATACCGGTTCACTGGTTATATTGAGAAGTCCGATTCCTGCTTCCATCGCGGTACAGATATCATTCCACAAAAGAGACAGATCATAGAACTGATATCTGCTTCTACTGTCAGTAAATGACATCGCGTTCCAGTCATTGTTCTCAAAAAAGGCACGAAGCTCTTCCCGCTGACCGGGATCCGAGGCATCAAGCGTATAAAATCCGTTCAGCGACTTCCTGTAAGCTTCTTTCACAATGGCGGAAACGGCAGAAAGCTCTGAATACTTCTCCTCTGTCAGCATTGACGGAGTAAGCGTCATAGCGTCAAAAATAAAGTTCTTCTTCAGACCTTTTCCGAACAATGCGGGCAAACGGACGATCAAGCTGTCAAAACTCCCTCTGACAAGGTCTTCCAGTTCCAGTCTGTTCTTTCCGTAAGGCTGAAGACCATCCGTCTCCATCTCGCTGTCCTCATCCTTCCCGTTTGGGTCCTTGTAGACATCAATGGTACTGATCAGGACCACCTTTCGGGGATTCATGCGTCTAAGATTCTCAAAGGCCTGCCGCACCATCGCACGGTCGCCCTGAGGATTGCGGTTCGCAAGGAACTTTTCCGCACGGACCCCGGCATATACGACCAGGTCATGATCCTGTCCGTATGCCGTTTCTATATTCTTTGAATTATAGAGTGCATCGAAACTGTGGGAGGAAGCAAGGTTCCCTCCCACAAATCCGGTATATCCTACCAATGCGCTTCTCATGATTCCTCTGCTATCTTTGTGTGCTTCTCAAACCATCCTGTGATCTCTTCCAGTCTGCGCAGACGGTGAAGCGGCTTGCCGCCTCTGGACAATTCATGGTTCTCTCCGTGGAAAATGACCATCTTCGCCTCAACGCCTCTGCTGCGGATAGCAGTAAAGAACTGCACGCCCTGCTCCAGCGGGCAGCGATAGTCCTCGTCCGAATGGATGAAGAGTGTGGGAGTGGAAACTTTCGAAGCATATTTCAGCGGTGAATGCCACCACAGTTTCTCCAGGTTCCCGTCGATCGTAGCACCCTGCTGATCCCAGGCGAACCACTGTCCGATATCCGAAACACCTGCGAAGGAGATCCAGTTGCTGATGCTCCTCTGCGTTGCGGCGCAGCAATAACGGTCGGTATGCCCGACGATCCAGTTGGTCATGAATCCGCCGTAGCTTCCTCCGGTAACGCAGATCCTTGTCGGATCCACCTGAGGATACCGCTCCATGAACGTATCGGTGAAATCCATCAGGTTCTGGTACTCGCAGGTGCCGTATTTTCCCCGAATATCGGAGAACTCGTCTCCGCGGCCATCCGAACCGATCGGATTGCAATAGAATACGAAATATCCTTTGGACGCCCACGCCTGCATCTCATGATAGAAGACCTCCCCGTAGACAGTCTTGGGTCCGCCGTGGATGTCAAGCACCGCAGGATAAGTCTTGTCTGGATCGAAATCGATGGGCTTAAGTGCCCAGCCGTCGATGACCACGTTGTTGCTCATGAACATCATCTTCTCGGGCATTGCCACATACCTGTCCTTCAGCGCTGCCTCATTGAGGAAAGATATCCGCTTGGGAGCACGCTCCTCCATGTCGGACTCGTAGAGTTCCTGCAGGCAGTCTGCCGTAATGCGGATGCTGAGGATCTTCCCTGTCTTCTCACAGACATCGAAATCATCCACTGCACCTTCACCGCCGAGGACCGTCACTTTGTTTCCATCCGCAGAAAGAGCACAAAGCACAGCGGCATTCCTTCTGGTCTCAACGAAGTACAGATACTTCTCTCCCCCCTTAAGGGCCCTGCCGTGTCCGAGCCTGCAATCACTTCCGGTCGAATTTCCGACCGAGGTCGTCATCTCGTACAACAGTTCTTCTTTTCCGGTATCGGGATCGAACCAGTAGAAATTGGGATCCTGATTCAGCCCGTACTTCTCATTGTCGGACATGAGCAGTACCAATCTTCTGCCCAGAACTGCAATATCCGCGACAGAATAAACCTTGTCATCGCGGATCATTCTCAGTTCTTCCGTCACAAGATCATAAGACCAGATGTCTTGCTTGTAGAAAGAAACATAGTCCTTCTTCTCACCGTAGAAGATCACCCGGTCCTCAAAGATCTCGAATCCGGCCACGTCCAGTTCTGTAGGAACTTTGCTGACGGATCCGTTTCTGCTGTCATATATGAACAATGCAGTGCGCTGTTTGTTGACGAAACCCGCTCCGTTGAACCAGAACGGCACCTCATCAACGACCTCATAGTCCTTATCGTCTTTTTTCTTTTTATCCGCTTCGTCTCTGTGATCCTTGTCTGCCTTGTAGTAGTCCGGGTCATTGGCGTCGATCCCGCCTAGCACGACGAAAACTCCGTCCTTCCACTCCTTCATGCTCTGCACGGCAAAGGGGAGCTCAAACTCTTTGGTGGCTTCACCGCCGTCCAGACAGAGCTTGTAAACGGGTGTGAACTGTTCGCCGGCTGTGACTCTCTTCTTGTCTTTGTTGTCACGCACCGTGCACAGGAGGATCTCATTGCTGTTTTTCCAGACATAGCTGCCTTCCTTGTTCATGGAAGTGAGCTGCCTGACCTCGCCGCTCCTATAAAGATAGAGGTTGCTGTCATAGCCGTTTTCATCGACGTTCGCCTTTTTCACGACGAAGACCGCCTTCTCACCGTCAGGAGAGAAGGCGAGACCGCTGAGGAAGCGGTATTCAAAAATATCATTGAGTAAAATGGGTTGCATGGGTCTTGCTCCTTAATGGAACTCATAATCTCCGAGTTCTTCAATGGGTTTCTTCAACTCTTCGGGATGCTGCATCAGCCACTCGAAATATTTAAAACTTCTGATGAAATAGAAGCCATCTGCAATTCGCTCATCAAGAACGACCGCCATGGGAAGGAGCGTGCGCATCTCTCCGTTCTCATTCATCTGTTTCTTGAGCGTGCCAACGATAACAAAGAATGAGTTCGTTCCGTAGTTGTTCAGATGGTGATAGGAAGCTCCTGCTCCGATGCTTCCCAGGTTGGTGAGGAATACAGACGTGTAATTGGCGTCACCATCCGTGAGCATCTTGGGCATCATTCCGTGGTACTCCAGCCTGTAAAGGATCCAGAAAAAGATCTCCAGGACAAAGCGTGGCGCTTTCATGACCGTATTGATCACGTCATCCAGATTGTTCTTTCCTTCTTTTCTCATCTTTGTGACATCACCCAGGATCTTCTTGGAAATGTCATCGATGGTCATGTCGTCCTTTACCGTCACGCACACAAGACTCTCCTCCGCGCCGTCCTTGAACTGACGTTTCGCGGTGAAGGAGATGGTCAGCTCCTTGCGCTGCCAGAACTGACGACCTGCAATAAAGCGGTTCAGAAGAGGCCGGTGGTGGACTGTCTTCGCCACTCCGGTGCAAACCGCGTGGAAGATCTTATAGTTTGTCCCGTTCTCCTCATTCTCCTTCTTCATCCACTCCATGAGATCCGTGACGTCAACATCCATCTGCTGACAGGCTTCTGCCTCTGTGCGGTTTCTCATGACATATGGAAAAGTCTTGTGCAGACCGTCTACTTCGACTCGTACCGCATCTCTGCGTTCTTTTCTTGGCATTTCTTTTTTCCTCTTTTCTTTTTGTTTTCCCTTAATCCTTATAATACCTTGAGGTCTCGCGGAACACCGTTGAGACTCTCATATCCCTCTTTCGTTACGATGACCAGGTCTTCGATCCTTACTCCGACTTCGCCGGAAATGTAGATGCCCGGTTCAATGGAGAACACCATCCCTTCCCTTACAGGGTGCTCGTTTGCCTGGCCTACATCCTCAGGTTCATGATCCATAAGACCGATGCAGTGCCCGAGGCGATGAGTGAAATACTCCCCGAATCCCGCAGCTGTGATATGATCTCTTGCCGCCGTGTCAATGTCACAGAAGCGGACACCCGGTCTGATGATAGCCTTTGCTTTCTCGGTCGCCTCAAGGACAGTGTTATATACCAGTTTTTCCTTTTCGGACACCTTCCCGTAGAAGCAGGTCCTGGTCATATCGCTGCAATACGCATGATAAACACACCCCATGTCGATCAGCACTCCTCCCTCACCGGTGAAAACCGTGTCATCCGGCTCATGATGAGGATCTGCCGCGTTCGGGCCAAAAGCTACGATCGTAGTGAAACTCGGCCCTTCCGCTCCATGCTCCAGGAATGATTTATCGATGAAATCAGCCAGATCCTTTTCCGTCATTCCGGGTCTCAGCGCCTGGAACGCCTCTTCGATGACCGCATCATTGATCCTGCTGCTGATCCGCATCAATTCCAGTTCGCCTTCATCCTTCACGATTCGAAGGCTCTCCAGAGCATTGGTCACTTCCAGTCTCATTTCAGGATAAGCATGGATCACGGGGACGAGATATCTTGCGGCGACATCACGGTCCACGCCCAACGCACTGAAACCGGACAAATATCCGCAAAGGACTTCCGGCGCATTGTCCGAATCGGTATGCCATACCGTCCGCAGCCCGGCATCCGGTAACACGAATAGTTTGTTTGCGAACAGGATGCTCTCCCCTTTGGCGGGAACCAGCATAAGCCACATTCTCTCATACGGTTCGATCTTCGCTCCAGCCAGATAGAATATGGATGTGGGGTTGCTGATCAACATGGCATCAAGCCCCTGTTCTTCAAGAAGGCCCTGCAGCCTATTAATACGTTCTGAATTCATTTTTTCCTCAATTGCACATATATTTACAACACTGATTACATTTTGGTAACATGAATCAAACTACATTATACATTACGAGGAATAAAATGAGAACTACGATATCACCGGAAGAAGCTCTTGCTATTGTAGAAAAGTATAACAAGGAACCCTTCCACATCCGACACGCCATCACTGTAAGTGAAGTGATGAGATATCTGGCCGGAACTCTGGGATACGGAGACGAGGCGGAATACTGGGCGGCATGCGGTATGCTCCACGACGTGGATTTCGAGATGTATCCGGACTGTCACCTGGATAACACACCTGCCATCCTGAAGGAACACGGCCTGTCCGACGACGTGATCCATACGGTCATGTCACACGGTTACGGGATATGCAGCGACGTGGAGCCTGTTCACGAGATGGAAAAGGTGCTGTTTGCCACTGATGAGCTCACCGGTCTTGTCTGGGCCGCAGCAAAGATGCGTCCCTCCAGAAGCTGTACCGACATGGAGCTCTCCTCCCTGAAAAAGAAGTACAAGGACAAAAAATTCGCTGCCGGATGCTCCAGGGAGATCATCACCAAAGGAGCGGAGATGCTGGGCTGGGATCTGGATAAACTTCTTCAGACCACGCTTGATGCAATGAAGGCAACGGAAGCGTCCGTGGCAGAAAAAGTCGGTGCATACGAATCTGCTGTATAAGGAGGAACACTATGGGAAAGAGATTAAAAGTATATCTGTCCGGGCCGGAACATCTTCTTCCGAATGGAAAAGAAGTTCTGAAAGGAATGTATGCGCTTTGTGAGCAGTACGGATTTGAACCGATCCATCTGCCCGATGCGCTATTTGATCCCGGAAGCAGTTTTAAAGAAGGCGTGCGGATCGCGGAAGAGCGCAGAAACCAGATCGGGGAATGCGATGTGATCTTCGCCAACACGATGGATTTCCGGGACACAACGGAGCCATACGGGGAAACTTCCTTCGAACTTGGTTACGCCTGGTGGCTCGGAAAGAAACTGTACTGTTATATGCCTGACGCCCGGGGCTGCGACCAGCGATATCCCGGCGAAAAGCATCAAAATGAGTCCGGCCGCTGGGTGGACGAGAACGGGATCGGATTCGAGCCCGGCCCCCTCAACCTTATGCTCCACAGTCCCTCCGTCATCGTGGAAGGAACACTGGAAGACGCATTGAAGCGTGCTGCAGAAGATCTAGTAAGTGAGGAGGAATAAGATCATGTTTATCGATAAAAACGGAAATATCCGTAAACCTGTCGCTTATCTTGCGGATTTCGAGATGTTCCTCCCCACCTGTGAGGAAACGGTAAAATACTGGAAGGCAACCTGTGAAAAATATGGGATCATAGGGCTTTTCCCTGGAGATGAGGAACCTGAAGACGAGTTCAAGCCCTACGAGCCTAAGGGTGATTCAGAGAAAGAAAAATGGTACAAGGTCTTCATGCACGATGTGAACCACATGAAGAGATCCGATATGGTGATCGCACAGCTGGATGACTGGCGCGGTGCGCAGCCTGACAGCGGTACCGCATTTGAGGTCGGTTATATTGCTGCCTCCGGAAAACCCTGCTACGGCTTCTGCCGTGATTGCTCCTCAATGATCGAGCGAACTCAGGAACCAAAGTTTCCCGATGAAAACGGGATCTGGCGCGACAAGGACGGATACGCTTTCGAAGACCGGCAGTTCGGACTCGACAACATGTTCTCCTGTGTGAAACTGGGTAACACGTTCGAAGAAGCCTGCAAACTGGCGAGAGCAGACTTTGACCGTCAGCTCATGGAAGCCGGTCTGGATCCGTGGACAGCAGAAGAATAATTAACAAGCATAGAAAACACGTGCGCATCCATTCAGGATGCGCACGTGTCTGTTTTAAGGAATTCATTCCACCGCTTTAATACTTGCGGCTTTTCTCAGGAAGAAGAACCCGAGCGCAAAGAAGATCGTCAATGTCGCAACAGCAATCTGGATGCTTCCGGTAGTATCCTTGACGATGCCGATCAGCAGAGAGCCAAGGCAAGATGCGCCTTTGGAGAAAATATCATAGAGTCCGAAATACTCTCCCGCGTTCTCAGCAGGAATGATCTTACTGTAATAGCTTCTGGAAAGCGCCTGGATCGATCCCTGGAACATTCCGACGCCGAAGGCCATAATAGCGAACTGCCACAGGTTCTTCAGGAACAGCGCGTAGAAGGAAACACAGAAGTAACCGGCGATACACACCAGGATCAGCGTCACGGTCTTATACTTTTTGGACAGTCTCGAGAAGATCAAAGAGAAGAGCCATGCGACGACCTGGGTCAAGAGCAGGAAAATGACCTGTCCGACCGTATCCAGGTTGAGGTCCGTTCCGATATTGATGCAGTTGTCAATGATCGTTCCGACACCATCTATATAGAGGAAGAATGCAATCAGGAAGTAAAGGATCTGCTTCTCCTCTTTTGCGATACGTTTAAGCGTCGCACCAAGACGGGTAAACGCTTCGCGGATAGCGCCTTTCTCAGGAATGACATAGTATTTCTGCTTGTAGTGCTTGAGAAGGGGCAGCGTGACGATCAGCCACCAGGCAGCGGTCGCGATGCATCCAACGATCCTCGCAGTGCTTTGTGACACTCTGAATCCGCCCAGCATCCCTTCGCCTGCCATAAAGAAAACCAGCGCAATGGTGAACGGCAGGCAGGAACCGATATAGCCCCACGCGTATCCGTAAGAGGAGACCCTGTCGCTGCGCTCCGGCGTCGTGACGTCCGTAAGCATCGAGTCGTAAAACGTGTTTCCGGAAGAGTACGCCACCTTGGCAATGATATAAACGATCAGGAACATCTTCCAGTCATCCACAAACCCCAGCCAGATGCAGCAGATCAGGCCAATGGCGAGCGCTGTGGTAAAGATCGGTTTCTTAAATCCCTTGTTGTCTGTGATCGTTCCGCAGATCGGTCCGATAATAGCTACGATCACCGTGACGATCGCGGTGACATATGCCCAGTTTGATGTCGCATGGGCGATCGCTTCTTCACCGCCGAGCTTCGCAAGTTCCTTGAACCAGATCGGAATCAAAGAACAGGCAATCATCGTAAAGGCGGAGTTGCCTACATCATACAGGACCCACGCACGTTCCAAAGCGGTAAGTTTGGAACTGTCATTATTCTTGCTCAAAATCATACCCCCCCTTTTCCTTAACAATAAGGAAACATTACACAGTTAATTATGGATTTCATTTTTCGGACATGTCAAGAATATTTGTGCTTTTTGTCCAATCCATTCTTTTATACTTCTGTTCTTTGTGCAATATAGCCAAAACTATATCTCTCTTTTCATAAACTGCTCCAAGAAGAGATATGATCTCTTTTGGCCAATACGATCACATCATCCAGACGTCAAAAGGACAGTTTTCATCCGCAGGAAAGGGAGTCGGGGGAAAGCAATAACCGGAACCCGAAAAACCATAGCTGCTGCAAAAAAAGAAGCAGGAGGCTCTAATCCTCCCGCTCACTCTTCAGCACGAATGCTGCTACCGTATTCAGTGTCGATTTTCCTTCCGGAATAGGATACATGGCGTAATCGTGAAACAATCCTGGCGCCGTGACAAGTTTCGCATCTACGCTTTCTGCCTCCAGCCTCTCGTAAAAAGAGATGATATCCGGATAAAACAGCTCTGCTGTGCCGCTGAACATCAGGACAGGAGGCAAAAAGTCCGTCTTTCCGAACACGGGGCTCACTCGGCCGTCCCTCCAGTCAAGATCTCCTGCCCACTCCTTTCCGCACGTGCGCAATCCACTGATCGAAAGCACAGGATCCTTATCCTGGTATTCTGCCGAGTCCGGATTACTGAGCGAGACGTCAAGCCAGGGAGAGAACAGAACTATTCTTGAAGGCAAGATGTTCCCCTCGTCATGCAGCACCTGACAAACGGAAACCGCCAGTCCTCCTCCCGCTGAATCGCCCATTAACGTAACATCATCCCACTGATCCAGGAGATCCTTCAGGTATTCTTTTACCAGCCCCACTGCTTCTTCGCACTTGTGTTTCGGAGCCAGCGGATATAGCGGGGCGTAGACATCCGCCTTCAGTTTTTCCGCTGTCTCCTGCAGGTAGATCAAATGGCCGGCATTGATATTGTGAATGTAGGCTCCTCCGTGGAGAAAACACACTGCACGCTCTGATGCTGAAGAAGGCTTGCCGTGAACAACGTCCATCCCACGGTATCTCTCCAGAGAAAGAGCATGATTCAGTTTTTTAGCAGGCAGATGAAAACCTGTATCCGGAGCGTTCCTCTTGAATTCCAGAATCCTTCCCAGAATCTCAGGATTCTCATATTCATCCTTGATGTGGATCTTCCGGAACAGACTGTCCAAAACTTCCGCCTGTTTTGATCTCCTATTCTCCATTTATCCCTCTAAAAAAGCCACTGCTGTCAGTGCAGCATATGGCTTGTTCCGATTCTGTGCAGAGAAAAACCCCGCCATGCCGTCTGTCCCTAGATAGAACCCGCCTTAATTAAGACGATGGGTTAATCTTCCGTATCGATTCGTGCTTCCTGTTCAAGCAGGCCTGCAATCCACGATACGAGGCAGAATCCCGATAAAGTTCTTTAGTCGGAATTAAATAGGCACAACAAGTCGTACAGAGCAGGGTTTTCAATGATTCTATTCTTCTTCGTCGTCACCGATCTCATAAAGATCAGCCAGTCTGCTGGTGAAAAGATCCGCGACCATCTCATACTCATCATCGTCTTCGATGTCGTCCCAATAGGTCTCGCCATCTTCTTCAGAAAGTTTGAGGAAGATCAGCTGCCCGTCAGAATTCAGGTACTTCTCCGGATCATCCGGTGTAGTAAGAAGGGCGGCATAGGTAGCCCCTTCAAGATCCAGCGTGTCCACGAGCTCAAAAGTCTCTTCATATCCTTCTTCGTTCGTAAGAGTCACGTAGTCCGGACCGAAATCCATTTCTTCCGTATTTTCAGTGTTTTTTTCGATATCCATGCACCGAAGACCTTCTTTCTTGTTTCGCTTTCATTATACGATGCAAGCAGGGACGCGTCAACGAGATCATTAGTTCTTAATCTTTGCCGGAATTCTTTTCTTTTTCCGGAATACTGCGCTATAATGAATTTAACAAAAATGTATTTAGGGTCATATCGATGAAAAAGCGTTTATTATCAATCCTCGTGCTGTTTGTAGTGGCCTTGTCACTCGTCTCATGCGGGAAAAAGGAAGATCCGACGCCGCAGCCGCGAAATCCTCTTCCTCAGTTAAACATGCCTGCAAACGGAGATACCATTGTAACCATCACTACGACCAAAGGCGTGATACAGGCCATCTTGTTCGACAAAGCCACCCCTCAGACAGTCAACAACTTCATCAAACTGGCGGACAGCGGGTACTACGACGGAATGATCATTCACAAAGTGATCAAGGACTTTGTCGTTCAGATGGGAGATCCCACTGCTGAAGGCAACGGAGGCGAAAGCTTCAACGGTGCAGGTATTCCCCTTGAATACAACGAGCTGCTCCACAACTTCACCGGTGCCCTTGGAATGGCAGCGGGGACAGACGGGCTCGCTTACAGCCAGTTCTATATTGTCGCAGGAACGGCAGTTTCGGAAGAATATGTGAATGCAATGAAATCCGCAGGATATGCCTCCAATGTCATCGCCGCATATCAGGAACTGGGAGGACTGCCCTCTCTGGACTATGAATACACCGTATTTGGTCAGGTCTATGAGGGACTTGATATTCTTCAGGAGATCGCTGAAGCCAAAACGGATAAGTGGAATCGCCCCAAGAAAGATATCATCGTCTCTTCAGTGAGCGTCTCCAGTTACTCCGATACAGGCAACGAATAAACCATAAGAAAGCGATCGAGTAGGGGCTAACCTGTAGCCCCTCTCACACCACCGTACATGCCGTTCGG
>CAZRGP010000039.1:0-18207 GCA_964599695.1 uncultured Faecalibacterium sp. | reverse complement strand
AAAAGAAAGCATCTGTTGCTGGTTAACCAGCAACAGATACCTAATTATGTTTCTTGTTTGCCTAACTCATTCTACTGGGTCTGCCCCAACATTTGACTTAGAACCTCTTAATTCTGTGCCCGGACGGATCAGCCTCTGACTGCCTCCATGAGCTGTTTGAGTCGTTCCGGATCGATCCGGTCATTGACGTCTCCATTCACTTTGATGGAACTGCCGATGATCGCACCGTCCGCGACGGTAAAGAAATCCTTCGCATTGGAAGCCTTGACACCGCTTCCAAGAAGGACAGGCGTATCACCCGCCAGTCTCTTGAATTCCTTTACATCCTCCAGCGTGGGGCTCTTTCCTGTGAGAAGGCCGGTCACGATGAGCGCGTCCGCTCCGGATTCCTTCGCCTCGGTGATCGAGAAATCCAGGGGCTGGTCACACATGGCGAAGGTATGTTTTGTATTGATATCCGCGAAGATCATGGTATCCGAGGGATATCTTTTTTTCTGCCGCATCAGCGAAGGAGCCTTGGCCTCTGTGACACCGTGAATACCCATACGTGTCTCCACGAATGCCTCCACTCGAATAAACGCCGCTTTTGTCACGTAGCTCATCGCCCACTCCCAGTCCGTGCAGTTGAACTGGACGTTGACCCCGAAAGGAAGCTTCGTTTCGCGGGCGATCAGTCCTGCCACCGACGCCATCGCCGCCATAGTGATGGGTTCATTCTCTGTCGCGTAGGGAACATCTCCGAAGTTCTCGATAATGAATGAATCCGCTCCGCCCTCTTCCAGGGCACGCATATCCTGAAATGCTGCATCGATGATCTCGTCCACGCTTCCGCCATAGTTGGGTGAACCGGGAAGCGGCATCAGATGTACCATTCCGATGACCGGTTTATTCTGAAAGACATCCTTATAAGACATATTCTCCTCCTGAAGGTATGATGACGTTCTAATTGTACTGTGACGGGATAAGGATTGCAATGTTCCCCTTTTCCAGAAACTAGTCCTGTTTTGCCAGAAGTTCCAGGACCTGATCCCTGTTTTTCAGAGCGGTCCCCGCTCCCACAGCCGTGGTACAGACCGCTCCGCAGGCGTTGGCGAACCGGAGCGCATCCATAGGAGAAGATCCGCGAAGGATCTCCGACGCGAATCCTGCCACAAAATTATCCCCTGCTCCCGTGGCATCCACCGCTTCGATCCTGCATGCGGGAAGACGAACAGAGCCGCTCTTCGTTTTCATAAAGCAGCCCTTGCTGCCCAGTTTGATGATGACATTCCGGACACCGTGCTCCATGAACACATCTGCCATCCGTTCCGGGTCTTCTTCACCCGTATAATATCGCCCCTCATCTTCATTGGGGGTGATATAGTCGATCAACGGGAGCGACTCCCGGATGTCGTCCAGCGTTAAGAATCGGAAATTCGGCAGTTTCGTATCCGCGACCACAAGGAGACCCGCATTCTTCGCCGCCATCAGAACGTCCCGGATCACTTCGGGATCGTCAAACGGGGCGCGGAACAGGGAACCCAGGATCAGCGCTCTAGCTCCGGAAAAACCGGAAGAGTACCGCTCCGGATGAAAATTATAGGTATGGGAACGGTTGGTGATAGACTGTCTTGTACCGTCATCCCCGACAAACATCGTGGTGACGGGAGTAGGATGATCGGCTGAACGTACGATCAGGGATGTATCCACCCCGCATCCTTCCAGCGCTCCAGCGACCATGTCCCCTGCTCCATCTTCGCCGAGTGAACACAGGATACCTGTTTTCACTCCCAGCTTGGACGCGGCCATAGCTTCATTGACCGCCTCGCCTCCGGCGTTCAGAGAACAGGAGGCTGCTCGGTATCCGGAAGCGGAGACCGGTTTAGGGTCGAAACCCTTGATAATGGAATCCACCAATGCCATCCCCACACAGATCAGATCATAATTTGAACCCATGATATTCCCCGCTTATGATAATAATCTATTTTATCCAAGTCCTGACATCAACCAACTTCGAAAACGGTATATTCCTGACTGCAGTTCCAGAAATCTTCTTTGGACATAAAGGCGTAAACCTGCCGGAAAGGACCTCTTGCGATGCCATCCGAATATCCGGGCGGATCGGGATACAGGAGAGGAACTGAGACGCAGTATGGTCTGATCACATAATAATCCTCCGTCTCCCTATATATGATGGGACTGCACTCGCCCCAGACATTCTCCATCCAGACCGGTTCGCCTGCGATCTCACCGGTTTCAAGATCCGCGATCCTCGCAGCGCCACGGCTTCCGACATGAAACAACAGCAAAGCTCTTGAACCGGACTCTCTGAAAATCTGATAGTCTTCCCCCAATTCCTCCGGAACCCGGAGCTGACCATATTCTTCCTTCGTGTTTTGCGGTTCCGCTGTGCAGCCGCATCCGTCCGGAAGGAGCACCTGGACATCCAGAGATCTTTCTTGGTCGAACTCTGTTACCGGGTACACCTGCCAGGTCTGAGGATCCAGGCAGAAGGATTTCCGCTGCACATTATCCGTGAAGACAAAGAGCCCCGTCTCTTTATCGTAGCTCATGATGTAATACGGATGCATACAGAGTCTCTTCTCCGTCTCCCCTGTTTCCGCATCAACGCTCACGAACCATCTTTTCTGCCCCATCTCATTCGCTGCCGAGAAGAACAATCTTTCGCCGTCTGAGTAGATGCTTCCTTCAGGAAGGATGAACTCAGGGAATTCAGAGATCGCTTCCCCGTTCTTTTCGATCACGAGGCCTGACATCCATCCGAATTCCGAGGGCTGGGTGCAATACATCTTGTACCGGTTCCCAGACTCCGAGAGAAAGATCTCTCCTCCCTGCGTATTCAGATACCAGGCTTCACAGTCCGCAGTAGTGTGATCACACCCTTCTATGGAGCACCTCGGCCGGATGACCGGGTCATCAAAACGCGCATAGTAACGGATCATGTACCACTGTTTCAGATACGTCCCCGTATCCGCCCAGAACTCCGCAGGCTGAACGGAGGGCGCAACCGCCTTCGAAAAGTAGATCTCTTCCGAATTGACGTTCAGTTCCAATCCCTGCGAATTCTGCCCGATAAGGTGTATATCACCGATCTCCAGGCTCGAAGTCTCCGCAGTCCGGACCGCGATCACGGTCTCCCGTGTTTCTTCTGTCTCGCGCTCATACTGGACATATACCGTCCCCGTCTCACCTGCTGCCGCCCGTATCACTTTCCATCCATCATCGACAGAGAATTCCCTGCTGCCGGTGACGACGCGGTGATCCTTTTTCTCGGACAGGTCGGTCGCGTGAATGCTTCCGTCCGGTCCCAGCCAGTAGAGCACTTCTCCGACAAATCCCGCGGTCACCGGCTCTTCCCCGTCCTTCAGCGCTTTCCGAAGAGAGATCTTCTTGTACCCCTCCGGGATCTCACCCGTAAGGACATCTGCCGCAGTCAGTTTTCTGTCCGTGATCCGGTACAGAACGCCCTGACTGATCGCTCCGTTCTTCACATCCATGAGCGTGAACACCGACTCACTGCAGACCCCGCTTTCGATATCGACGATCCAGCCGTTTGCTTCACCGCTTTCGGAGAATAGCAGGATCCTGTTTTCATCGACCGGGACGATCCGGCAGTTCCCGCTGCTGTCAAATCCCGGTATCATGATAAGTTCGTCGTATGAATGTTCTGTTCCGTCAAAGGAAAAAGCTCTGTCCAAATCTCCCGTCACCGAATCCTCCGGGTAAACGCGTAAGCAGCGCTCCCCTCCTTCGGTCCCGGCAGATATCAGGGACCCGTCCGTGTAAAGGACCGAGCCGTCATTCCACCGTTTGTCCGGATCGGGAGTTTCTCCATAATCCCAGTTCATTACGGCGATCCCGTAGGGCGAATCTCCACGGAAACGATACAGCACAGTGGATCCTGCTTCACGGTCTGTGACAGCAACTGCCGCTCCATTCGCATCCGCGCGAATGTCCTCGATCACGACGCGCCGGTCAGCTGAGTCGTCGGACCAGTGAAGCAGCGTAACTTCACCCCACTCCTCTGGCAGCTCTGTTTCGGAGCATCCGGAAAAAACCGTCATAACAAGGCATAAGGCCAAAACGATCGCTGCTGTTTTCCGCATGAGACTCTCCTCCTGACCGATCTGTTAGTCCCATCATATACTTTTGTTCCGCTATTGACAAACAAGGGCACCTGTTCTGATGGCAGACATGCAAGGCAGGTAATATAATTCTGTTCAAAAACAGTCCCGGCAATTAATGCCGGGACTGTGCGTGTTCGGAAACTAGGAACGATTATTTCGCGCGCTCAACGAGTGCCTCATAACGGTTCTTTGCGTTCTCCTCAGCCTTCTCGAACAGGTTCTGGGCACGCTCCGGGAAGGAACGGGTCAGAGCGCTGTAACGGACTTCGTTCATGATGAAGTCACGATAGCTGGCTGTAGGCTCCTTGCTGTCGAGCTGGAACGGGTTGAGTCCCTGATCCGCACGGCGAGGATCGTAACGGAAGTTGTGCCAGTAACCGGCTGCAACTGCCTTCTTGATCTCTGTCTGAGCGGAGACCATTCCGCCGCGGATACCGTGGTTGATACACGGAGCATACGCGATGATGAGGGAAGGTCCGTTGTAGCTCTCAGCCTCTGCGATCGCCTTGATGGTCTGGTTGTAGTCAGCACCCATAGCTACCTGTGCGACATAGACATAACCGTAGCTCATTGCGATTGCTGCGAGGTCCTTCTGCTTGACTTCCTTACCGGCAGCTGCGAACTGTGCGACTGCACCGGTAGGAGTAGCCTTGGAGGACTGTCCGCCTGTGTTGGAGTAAACCTCGGTGTTGAATACGAGGACGTTGATGTCTTTTCCGGAAGCGAGGACATGGTCCACACCGCCGAAGCCGATATCATAGCTCCATCCGTCTCCGCCGAACGCCCATATGGACTTCTTGGCGAGAACGTCCTTCTCATCGAGGATCTCTTTGAGGAGCTTGGAATCACTGTTGAGGGACTCGAGGCATGCTACCAGTGCCTTTGCAGGCGCTCTGTTGGCTTCGCCGTTGTCCTTGGTATCGAGGAAGTCTTTGATCAGAGCCTTGACCGCTTCGTCTTCAACTTCTCCGCAGAACGCCTCTACCTTTTCGATAGCGTGCTGACGGCGTGCATCCTGAGCAAGGAGCATACCGAAGCCATATTCCGCGTTATCCTCGAACAGGGAGTTGGCCCATGCAGGTCCGTGTCCTTCTTTGTTCGTGGTGTAAGGAGTTGCAGGTGCGCTGGCGCCCCAGATGGAGGAGCATCCGGTCGCGTTCGCGATCAGCATACGATCACCGTAGAGCTGGGTGACGAGCTTCGCATAAGGAGTCTCACCGCATCCGCCGCAGGCGCCGGAGAACTCAAGCAGAGGCTGCTCGAACTGGCTGCCCTTGACTGTTGTCTTGGCGAATTTCGCTGCGACTTCGGGCTTGCGCTCGACGCCGAGACCGTAATTGAATGTATCCTGCTCATTCATGCAATCATCCAGAGGAGTCATGACAAGAGCCTTCTCACCCTTCATGCCGGGGCAGACATTCGCGCAGGAGCCGCAGCCTGTGCAGTCAAGCACGGAAGCGGTCATGACGAACTTCATGCCGGGGACACCGATGAGATCCTTGCTCTCTGTGCCTGCAGGTGCTGCAGCGAGCTCTTCCGCTGTCATGGCGACAGGACGGAGAACAGCATGCGGGCAGACATAGGCGCAGAAGTTGCACTGAATGCAGTTGGCGGGGTTCCACTTCGGAACGACAACGCCGATTCCGCGTTTCTCGAAAGCAGCTGTGCCGTTGGGCATGTGGCCGTCTTCGTAACCCTTTGTGAAGGTGGAGACCGGGAGCAGATCGCCGCGCTTGTGGGAGATCGGCATCACGACGTCTTCGACGAACTTGACGAGAGTCTCGTTATCGCCTGTGACCTTCTCTTTTGCCTCTTCGCCTTCTGCGGTTGCCCAGGATGCCGGGACATCGATCTTGACGACTGCGTTCGCGCCTTCATCAATGGCGTTGTAGTTCATCTGAACGATATCTTCACCCTTGGCGCCGTAGCTCTTGAGAGCAGCTTCCTTCATGTACTTGATCGCATCATCTTCCGGGATGATCGCAGCAAGTTTGAAGAATGCGCTCTGGAGGACCAGGTTGTATTTGCCGCGCAGACCGAGCTTCTTGTCGATCGCGAAAGCATTGATGGTGTAGACTTTAATATCGTTTTCTGCGATATAGCGTTTATCTTTTGCAGGGAGGTGCTCTTCAAGCTCTTTTGCATCCCACTGGCAGTTGATCAGCAATGTGCCGCCCTTCTTCAGGTCTTCGACCAGGTCGAACTTGCCGATGTATGCCGGGTTGTGACATGCAACGAAGTCTGCCTTGTTGACAAGGTATGTGCTGTGGATCGGGCTCTTGCCGAAACGCAGGTGGGACACCGTGACACCACCGGACTTCTTGGAGTCATAGTCGAAGTATGCCTGAGCAAACATGTCGGTGTGGTCGCCGATGATCTTGATGGAGTTCTTGTTCGCGCCGACAGTACCGTCGGAGCCAAGTCCCCAGAATTTGCAGCTGGTAGTTCCGGAAGGAGCTGTATCAGGATTCTCGGAAGCATCGAGGGACAGGTATGTAACATCGTCCACGATACCGAGTGTGAACTGCTTCTTCGGCTCTTCAGCCTGACCGTTGCGGAATGCAGCGATGATCTGAGCAGGTGTGGTATCCTTGGAACCAAGGCCATAACGTCCGCCGATCACTCTCACGTTCTCGAATTCTGTTCCGCGGATAGCAGAGCAAACATCCAGGTAGAGAGGCTCACCAAGTGCGCCGGGCTCTTTGGTGCGGTCGAGGACAACAAGGGTCTTCGCCGTTGCCGGGATAGCCTTGAGGAGGTGCTTGGTGGAGAAAGGACGATAGAGGTGGACTTTGACCAAGCCGACCTTTTCGCCGTTCGCTGTCATGTAGTCGATGACTTCCTGCGCTGTCTCTGTTACGGAGCCCATAGCGACGAGGACGGTCTCCGCATCCGGAGCACCATAGTAATTGAACAGGTCATAGTTGGTGCCGATGCGCTTGTTGACTTCGTTCATGTACCCTTCAACGATCTCGGGGAGACGGTTGTAGTAGGGGTTGGCAGCTTCTTTCGCCTGGAAGAAGATGTCAGGGTTCTGAGCAGTACCGCGGGTAACAGGATGCTCAGGGTTCAGAGCGTTCTTGCGGAACTCTGCGACTGCATCCCAGTCCAGCATCTCGCCAAGATCCTTATAATCCCATGTTTCGATCTTCTGGATCTCATGGGAAGTGCGGAATCCGTCGAAGAAGTTGAGGAACGGTACGCGTCCCTTGATTGCGGACAGATGGGATACCGCTGTCAGGTCCATGACTTCCTGTACGCTTCCGGAAGCGAGCATTGCAAAACCGGTCTGACGGCATGCAAGAACGTCGGAATGATCGCCGAAGATGGACAGAGCGTGTGTTGCCAATGCACGAGCAGATACGTTGATCACGCAGGGCAGAAGCTCACCGGCAATCTTGTACATGTTCGGGATCATGAGCAGCAATCCCTGAGAAGCTGTGAATGTGGTTGTCAGGGCACCAGCAGCGAGGGAACCGTGAACAGCACCAGCTGCACCGGCTTCTGACTGCATTTCTGCTACCTGAACGGTGTTGCCAAACAGGTTCTTCCGACCTTTTGCAGACCACTCGTCGACATGCTCAGCCATGACAGACGAAGGTGTGATCGGATAGATAGCGGCAACGTCAGTGAATGCATAGGATACATGAGCGGCAGCCTGGTTGCCGTCCATGGTCAGCATTTTTCTTGCCATTAGAATCCTCCCAATTTAGATAACATATTTCAATTGTTGTGTGGTATCACACAGGTATTTTTATTTTACACCCCGCTAAAATAGAAGTAAAGTAAGCCGAGCGCAACAAAAGACCGGAAGATCCGGTCTTTTGCGTTATTTTTTCTTTTTTGGTTCCGGAGACGGCGAATACAGCAGTTCAAAATTCTCTCCGCTCTTCTCAAAGATCTCAATCCCCGGTTCAAGCTGCAGTTTGTCCAAAGCGTCCTCATCCATCTTCTCGATGTCGTACCGGACGATCCTGCCGCCCGGAACCGTCGTACAAATGATCATCGACAACAGCAGGGCAACGGCGGCGACGGCCGGTATCAGCGGCATCCTCAGGTCATAGACCCGGTGGATCGCTTCCCGGATAAGTGGTTCCGAAGTAAATTTCAGAAAGCCCCAGTAATTCCAGCAATACAGCAGCGCGAACGCAATGATCAGGACAATGACGCTCAGCAGCAGTTTCTTGATCCCCAGCGCAGCAAAAATGCTCTCCAGTGAAACCAGGATCAGCAGGGACATCGCTCCGACTCCGATGCAGGCTGCACTGATCAGGAGAACGGAGGGATCCGGGAAAATGAGATACACGCTTCCCAGAGTGATGACAGCGCCGAGGAGATAGGTGAACATCGGCGGGATGATCTGGCTGAAATATTTCGCCCAGAGAAGGGTGCGGACACTTCCGCCGCTTTTCTTCACGAAATCCCAGCTGCCCGTTTCGATCTCTCTGTAGGAGAACAGGTCGGTCTCAACCACTCTCCAGAAGAAGAGACAATATGTTGTTAACAGCGTATACAGGTAACAGGCGCCAAGCGCTCCGCCGCTCCAGAAATCCGGGATGATCCATGCATACTGCGGTACCGTCAGCGGAATCCCCTGAGCGATCACGAGCGTGACCATGGCGTAAACGATGGCAGCGATCACACGGTAAATGAACGGCGTGTGACCTGCCTTCACAAACCTTGCATATGCATGACTGAAGGGAGATCCTGAGTAATCCATTAGAATGCCTCTCTGCAAGCAAGCGCAAATGTTTTTTCCGTATTACGGATCGATTCGGTCGGAACACCTGCCGATTCCAGCAGAGCGAAGGCGTCCGCAGTGGTTCCCCTCACTCCTTTTTTCAGTATCAGCATGCATTCATCACCTTCGGAAGAGAAATCGAACCTTCCGTCAGACTTCGCAGCGGCTTCCACTGCTTCCCCATACTGTCCGGGCACGGAGACCGCCACTCCGGAAAACGCTTCCAAAAAGTCCCTGTACGAACCGCTGTAGGAGATCGATCCGTTTTTCAGGATGATCACCCTGCTGGCGACCGACTGTAATGTAAACAGATCGGAAGAGGACATCAGAACGGTCTTTCCCGAATCGTGGAGATGTTTGAAGATCCTTCTCGCCACCATCTCGTCCTTCGGATCGATGGAGAAATGGGGATCGTTCAGGACTACGATCTTCGCGTCATGTGCTTCGCAGGCAAGAAGAAGGACAAGGATCCTTCTTGAGTAACTGAGAGCCTTCAGGCTCCTTTTCGCCCACTTTGAGATTCCGATCTCTTCAAGCGTTTCCTGGTAATGTTTCTTGCGTTCAGATACTTTTCCTCCCGCGTTGTCCACCAGCCATTCCATGACGGTCTGCTGCTTGGAAAGTATGCGGTCGGAGCCGATGTAGATACAATCCTCTTTCTGTATCTGATGACCGTCCACATATACCGCTCCTCCTGCCAGTTCGGTCGGCAGGACCACAGCCCGCAGCATGGCGTAGCCGCAGAACGGAACGTCACTGACCACTGCAGTGCAGCTCTGGGACGGGCAGACAAAATTCGCATCCCGGAAAGCGGGATAGGAATAGTTGTCTCCGTTGATGTAGTATTTCGCGTTGAGGTTCTCGGCGATGAGGCAGACTTCGCCCTCTGTCATAAGATTGTTCTCGGTGAAGGAGTACTCATCCTTTTCCAGCATGGCCAGGTTAAGCGCGTCTGTCACAGAATCGAAATCGAACGGTTCAGTGGAGAACGTCTCTTCCCCTACGTCCGATGCAGGCTCTTCTGCCTTCTCCGCCCCGTGGAACATCAGGGAGAAATCCTCTTTTTCCTCCGGTTCCGCAGCGAACCCGCGCACGCTAACATCCGTCAGCGTATCAAAAAGATTTCCTGTATGGTCCTTTTCCGCCTCAGGGGCATTCTCTTCCGAGCGCGAGACGGTATCCATCAGCTCAGAGACCTTCTGCTCGATCTCAGCTGCCAGGAGGGTCGACAGATTATCATCTTCACCGGTCACACCGTCGGAAGAAACTTCTGTTTCCTCTTTTTCCGGCACCGCATCCGATTCCGGCACGGAATTCTCCTGCTTTTCTTCAGGGGCATCCGTCGTGTGATCTTCCGGTTCCGGAATGATCTCGCCGTTTACCGGCTCCTCAACTGCAGCAGGCTCTTCTTCCTGCTGAGGTTCTTCCCTCACCGCGGCTGTCTCTTCCGGATACTCTTCTTCGGCGGACGCTGTCTCCGGCTCTGTCTTTACCGCCGCAGAATCATCCGCTTCGCTTCTTTCCCGAACGTCAGAAGTGTCCTCTAAAACTGCGTCTTCTTTCGGGGCGGGGATGACCTCCTCATGCTCTTCCTCAGGTTCTTTCTCCTCTTTTACGGGTTCTTCGCTCCTGGCTGCGCCGGTAATGGCGGGAAACAGGGCTTCCGTAAGGGAAGGCTCCATGAAAAGATCCGCGAAGGGACTTGCCATCACAGAATTATCATCAACAGATGTATCATCAACGCTCCGGTCCTGTGACGGCAGCGCTTCCGCGCTATACAGTTCTTCTACCGGATCGTCACGAAAAAAATCTTTTGCGGACAGACGCTCGTCCTCAGGGGCTTCCGCAGGTACCGGTTCAGCTGAAGTTTCCTCAGCAGCGGCAGTTTCCTGCGGCGCTTCCTCTTTGGTCGGCTCCTCAACGTCCGACCGGAATCCGCTCCAGCTCGTCAGGAGATCGAGTTCCTTGCGGAACCGGTTCTTTCTCTCTTCGAACTCGTTCCTGTCGGTCTCAAGCTGTCTCAGGGCGTCTTCTTTTTCTTTCTCGAAGGACAGACGCTCCATCATCACATTGGCGCGCTCCTCCTCCGACTCCTTGTGCATCTTTTCCAGGAAAGTGCGTGCGGCGGCGATCTGTCCCTGACGTTCCGCAGTCTCCTCCGCTACCCGCTTCTCGTAGGCTTCCCGGTCTGCGTTCAGTTTTTCCAGACCTGACTGGACATCTGCTCTCAGTTTCTCCAGTTCCGCTCTCAGAAGATCCTCTTCTTCCTGATCAGCAGCGAGCTTTTTCTGTGCGTCCTGAAGTTTCAGGCGTTCAGAAAGTGTGCTCTGCTGCCAGGCGACCGCTCTGCGCTTCTCCTCTTCCGCGTCCGCCCTCTGCTGTGCGACCGCGTCTCTTTCTGCACTGAGGGTTTCCCTGTCCTGCTGCAGTTTGCTCCACTGCTGCTGAATAAGTGCCTTTGCTTCCGAGATCTTCTGATCCCTAAGAGAAGCCTCTTCTTCCAGCCTCATCCTGGCTGCTTCCAGATCCCGTTTGGCCTGCTCGCTCTCCGAGTATTCCAGTTTCTCCCTGGTATCCCGAAGCGCTTCCGCAAGCGCCTCATAATTCTTATTGCTTTCTTCGAGGTCTTTCGTAAGTTGTTTTTCTTTGTCCTGAAGCTGGGTATTCGCGGCGATGATCTCGTTGATCCTGGCGGAAGCGCGTTCCCTCAGGGTAGCCTGATCCTGCTCCGCCTTTTCCTTCAGCACATTCTGGGTGCGCTGCGCTTCCTCGCGCAAAGCGTTTTTCTCGTCATCCGCCGCAACGAGGATCTGTCTCTTTTCCTCCTCCGCAGCCTCCAGTCTGGATGTCATCTCGCTGTCTTTGCGCCCGAGTTCTTCCGCCAGACGGCTCTCAAACTCCGCCGACTGCGCTTCAGCATCCTGGCGGGTCTTTTCACGTATCTCATTGATCTCACGAAGAAGTCTTTCTTTCTCTGCCGCGCGTTCTTCCTCCAGTTTGTTCTCCCTGGAAGCAGCTTCAGCGGAGAGCCTCGCCTCATTCTGACGGGCCTCTTCCCTTGTTCTTTCGAGATCAGCTTCCGCGCGTTCCTTCTCCTCGGCGTAGCGCTTCTGCTGGGTTTCCGCTTCATGACGCAGGATCTCGGTCTGTCTTTGAAGTTCTTCCTTCTCGCTGCGAAGCCGTTCGATCTGATCCCGAAGCTCCGTTTCCATCTCGCCGGCATTTCTGGACGCATTCTGCAGAGCCTCAAAGTGGCTGTTCATCTCAGCCATCTGCTTCTCGTGCTGTATACGCTGCTCTTCGAGAGCTTCCTTGTTTTTTTCGTTCAGCTGACGCAGGACCTCGACATAGCGGTCCTGCTGCGCGTGGAACTCAGACTGGGCGCGTTCCGCCTCGGCACGAAGCTCCTCGATCTGACTGCGCAGCTTCTTGTTCTCTTCCTGTGTCGCGATATCCATGGGATTCACGAACGTACCGGAATTGAGCGCGCTTGCCCCGTCATTCAGGAACTTCTGCCAGTCTTCATCCGAAAAGGAAGACACGGTTCTCGCGCCTTCTGCATTACCTTTTGTCCCTACAGGCAGGCCTGTGAGAGGATCCAGTTCCGGAAATTCGACTGAACTGTCAAAATAATCTGGTGCCATGTACTAAAATACCTCAAAACCGAATTTCAGATATATCTAATTAATCATATCACAAAACCGCATAGGCGTCGCATATATTTCTTCTCTTCCCGCAGACCACAAAAAGAAAGCGCGTGTCCGTAACACGCACCGTTCTCATCCGATCAGTTTATATTTTAACAACAGACGGTCGATATCGTTGCAGACGACAAACCCATCTTTGTCCTTTTTCACCACATAATGCTGTGTGATCTTCGGAAGGGACTCGTCATCCGTAGATACCAGCTGAGGTTCCACGGTGAACTGAAGACCCTCCTCAAATCCCCAGCAGGCTGCGTCATTGAGGAACTTTCTTCCCGAACTGAGCTCGTTTCTCTCTTCACCGGAGAGTTTCTCTCCTTCCGGAGCTCTCCCAAGTTTCGTAAAGGTGTGTCCCAGATTGATCGGCATGTCATCCGTCCGGCTGATCACAAGGCTCTTCAGTTCGTGATTCAGGAAAACCTCCTGGGACATACGGAACACATCGCCCGCTGTATCGGCCTCTTCGAGCCGCTCAAACACCTCCATGGTGGCTTTGTGGCAATTGCGGACATGATCCCGGACACGCCCGTCGTCGCCGAAATAAAGCGTTACCGAGATATCCCCGATCCGTCCTTCGATCCGGTCTACCGGAGAAGCGTAAGCATAAAGGACTCCCTGCCAGTCGATCTTCCCGTTCCCGGACCAGTTGTAATCATTGCGGAGGGAATCGAACATCACTCTGTTTCCGGTCAGAACAGCCGTTCCCCTGGGCGGAGGGCAATACCATCCGTCGGAGAAGATTCCCCCCTCCTCGTCCATCCTGCGAAGCCATTCATCACGGAAGCGGATCTCCGTTATCCCTTCCACTCCGTACAGTGAGTCCAGCGTTTTCTCAAGGCTGTTGTACGCCTTCTGTCTGGCGCTGTTGAAAAGCTCCGCTCCGCGCTCCGTATATCGGATCATATTTACCCCCTGAAGGTCAAAGACAATGAATGTTAAAGCAACGTGACGACTCCCCTTCCGGCCAGTGCATAGAACGCCAGGGCAAGTCCGCCGATATATAGCAGTGTCCCGGGAAGGCCTCTGAACGCTTCAGGCATATCCGAATCTTCCATCTTCTTTTTGCCCTCCCATATCAGAAGGTCCGCAACGTGGTATCCCACCGCGCTGCCCGCCGCGTATCCCAGCATCCTGAGAAAACCGAAGTCGTTCGCAGCGATGCGGAAAAGAACAGCACAGACAAAGCTGTTGAAACAGGCATAGGGCAATTGTCTTCTTATCTTCTTGGAAAGCTTTCCGGAAAACACCTCTCCGGCAGCGGAATACAGCACAAAATACAGAATGACGCAGACCAGTGCCGCGCAGAACGGCCAGAGGTACGCTTTGGAATAATAGGGTGAGATCCCGAATCTCTCGAGGAAGGTCACCTGTGGCAGCAGGAAACGCTGGACAGCCCAAAAGCCAATGGAACTCAGAAATGTGCACAGTGTCTGCGAAATGCAGAAGATCCGCTCGTCGACCGGACCTCCCTGTCTCGGCACATGGTCTCCTCCCACCATCCGTGTGAGGAGAAGGTTCTGCACCGTTGCCGCGCCGAGCGCGGTCAGGGCGAACTGAATGATTCCTGTCATCAAACCGTCAAACATTGGGATCCTCCTCGGTAAATACCATCTTCTTGGCGAATCCGCAGAGAAGATTCCACGCAGCGGCAAAGAGGGCGACGATGATGATCCCTCCCGGAGCCGTCAGAGCGGCAGGCCATATCGGTCCCGAAAGGACCGGGCTTCCTCCAAGGGTACCTGATCCCAGGATCTCGCGGATCGCGCCGCAGGCCAGAATGATCAGGGCATATCCGGCTGCAAGGGAAAAACTCGTCTGCAAAGACCGCAGGAATCCCTCCCTTACATCGTCGGTCGCGCGGAAGGTAATGATCCTCTCGACAAACAAAAGCGGGAGATAAAGGCCAATGATGATGGCGTCACCGCCAAAGGCGCGGTACATAAGCACCATCTCCGGAATGATCATGATCGATGTCACAAATACGCAGATGCCTAGCCGAAGATGCCGGTTTACAACGCCGGTTAGCAGTTCGCCGAGAACGCCGATCGGAAGGATCATCAAAAAACCGGCGATGGCAAGCAGGACAGCGGATCTCAGATTCAGGGCGCCTCCGATCAGAGGAGCCATCGCATAGCCCTGTATCAGAACGCCGTTATTGAAAAGGAAGAAATCATTTGCGATCGTCTCACGGGCGTTTCGCGCAAGTCTTCCCTTGGTGCGGACTTTTTTCTCCTTCTTAGCCATTGTTCGCCTCCCTGTTCTCCGGCTTGTCCAGACGGCGGTCCAGCCAGTATCCGATCGGCGCCGACAAAAGGACAGCGAACGGGGCACCCGCTTCGTAGATCCCAAAGCGCGAGATCAACATGGTGAGAACGGCTGCGGCAGCACCGTACAGAAATCTCGCCGTAGTGTTACGCGGGATCACGGTGGGCTCCGCAACCAGATAAGCCGCAGCAAATGGAATACCGCAGCAGAAGATCTCAAAGAGCACCGACTCCGCACTCGAAACATCGATCCTGGGGAAAATGTAAGCCCACAGGACACAGGTAGCGATATAGGACGCCGGAATGTGCCAGCACACCGCCCGGTGGACGATGAGAAGCACAAGGCACGCAAGAATGATCAGGCAGAACGTTCCGCCGACAGGGCCGGAGAAATCCCCGAGAAGGAGGTCCGTCCGGTCCACCATGGGTACGCCTCCTTCCTGCAGTGTCTTTGCCGGTGACTGATGAAGGTTCACTTCAGGGATCCACCCAAGCGCGATCCTCCCGGCCTTCACAGGGAACATAAAGACCTGACTCGGGTTGCTGATCGCCGTGAGGCAGAATCCGAATGCCGCAGGATGGAAGGGATAACTCCCGTAGCCGCCGAACGCGTGTTTTCCAAGCAGCAAGGTGGCACAGACAGCGAAGATGACCGTGCCGTAGGAAACGGATACCGGAAGCATCAACGTGACAGTCCAGGCAAAAGCGTAACTGGATATGTCTGATAGACGTATATGACGCTGCCGAAGCATGGCAACAAAAAGATCACAAAGAACAGCGGTCACCGTGGCGATCGCCAGCATTAAAACCACCCGCAGGCCATACAGATAGGTCGCGAGAAGAACCAGTGGCACCATCGTGACCAGATAGTCCCTGAAAGGACGGAAACTCGGGTGCAATGTAGATTGTCTTACTGTATTTTCTTCCATATGACTCAATCGCCGATAACAGCGTCCGCGGCGGAGCGGATAGCCTCTATCGCCTGTTTTCTGTCCTGTTTTCCGAATACGGAGCTGCCTGCGACAAACACATTCGCTCCAGCAGAAGCGGCAGACGCCACGGTATCCGCAGCGATCCCTCCGTCCACTTCAAGAAACATGTCCTTTTTTCCGATCCTGTCCGCTTCTTCGCGGATCGCCCGGATCTTCGGACACATGTCTGCCATGTACTTCTGACCGCCGAATCCCGGCTCCACCGTCATGACGAGGACCATATCCGCTTTATCCAGATAAGGGAACACCGCCTCCGCGGGCGTTTTCGGTTTCACCACCACGCCTGCCTTCACACCCAGGGAATGGATAAGATCGAGCGTACCGCTCACATCCTCCTCCGCTTCCACATGAAATGTGATCATGTCAGCACCGGCTTTCGCAAACTGCTCCACGTATCTGTGCGGTTCCTCGATCATCAGATGTACATCATAAAACGCTTTCACGGCCTTTGAAAGGCTCTTCAGCACCGGGATCCCGATAGAGATATTCGGAACGAATCTTCCGTCCATGACGTCATAATGGATCCAATCTGCCCCTCCGGCGAGAACATCCCGGACCTCAGCACCAAGGCAGGCAAAATCGGCGGATAAAACGGATGGACAAATCAGACTCATAAGCAACATGACCCCCACAAAAAATGAAGTGCACACTAATAAAGTACACTTCATTATATGCAAACCGCATGGGGAAAGCAAATCAGGGACGAAAACCTTCCCTGTACTTGTCCAGGAAATAATCGAGTTTAAACTGCTGCAGTTTAGGAAGTTTTCTCTCCCCCATCCAAAGGGCGGAGTCGAACATCATCGTTTCCCTGCAGTCGGCAGTATATGGTGTCCATGTTTTCAGACCGGGTCCGTTGGGATCCCCGTTTTTCACGAAATTTGCCCAGTAGTCCGCTATCCTGTTGGAAAGCTCGTAATCACTGGCAGAATACTCTCTCCAGTCCCTGTCCAGGGTCTGGAAAATGTAATAGTGCTCAAATCCGTGATATGCTCCCTGGAAACCCTCCGGTGAACGCCGGATGTTGCAGAAAAGGAACGCCGGCCTCATGTGATTGCACAGCTGTGTCTCGGCAAACATCCTCGCCCTGTAGATATTGCTGTCTGTCATCGCCACAGCGATATCCGTGTCGCTCAGTCCGGAACAGTATCTGACGAACTCATCCGCCTTGTCCCCGAACTTACGGGAATAATCCTTCACCTTTTCCCGAGTGAGAATCGCGCTTGGAGCGAACTCGGTCACGATGGCGCCTTCATCCCCGGCCCCTCCGATCAGATACGGTATGTCATGGTGCCTTCCGCTGATATACACATCACAGGGATCCTCCGGGAAGACATACCCGTCAATAACGCCACGGAAGAAGCAAAGATAGCCGGGCATTTTTTTGTATATCTCGCTGAGCTGGTCGCAGGACAACTTGCGCATTTCCTCCAGGGAAGAACAGCCGGCAGCTTCAGCGAACATGTCGCCCCTGCGATATGCCTCCTCACGTTTCATCCAGAACGGAGAAGAATGCGGCCCGTCATCCGGATCGGGAAGGTCGTGGGTCACCGGAGCACTGTCGATGATGCATCCGGCAAGATCTCCTTCTGTGAGCGGCGTGCAGGCGAGAGCAGTGGCCGCCACCGCGCCTGAAGAGTGTCCCATCAGTGTGATCCTGTCCGGATCACCGCCAAAATTGCGGATGTTTTTGCGCACCCACTTCAGAGCAAAGATCTGGTCGAGATAATAGATGTTTCCGGCGCTTCCGTACGGATTCTCCTTCTCCATATCCCTGTGAACAAGCATTCCCAGGGGACCGGTTCTGTAGTTGATTGTAACCAGGATCACTCCTCTTTTGCAGAACCCCTCACCGTCATACATCGGCTCGTTGGATGCGCCGCCCATGAACGCGCCTCCCGGGATAAACAGAAGAACAGGGAGATTCTCATCCACACTGCTCGCCGGAGTGTATACATTCAGATAGAGACAGTCTTCACTGTCTCTCAGCTCCTCTCTTTTTCCCAAAAACTGATAGCAGGCGTTGCCGAACTCCACGCAGTCAAGGATCCCGTCCCACCTTTCATGCGGTTGAGGGAAACGCCATCTCAGATCCCCAACAGGAGGAGCAGCATACGGAATACCTTTGAAAACCGTGAATTTCGGATTGTTCCCTTCCGCTCCGCGCACCATGCCGTATTCGGTCTGTGCGATACGAATTGCCGCTTTTCCATTCCCATACATGTATGCCATTCGTGATTCCCTCCTGGAAGTGAACTACTCATGGAATTATTATACAACAAACGCAGCCTTTCCTGCCCGTCTCGGCGTTTACGGGCAGAAAAGGGGCTGTTGCAAAATAGCTGAATAAAAAACAAGAGACCAGCGATCCGAATGGAT
>CAZRGP010000038.1:0-20512 GCA_964599695.1 uncultured Faecalibacterium sp. | reverse complement strand
GTTCCCAAAGGAATTCGTACTGCTGAACAAAAAGTCCTTCTACTATATATGAAATAAGAAGGTCACTTTTTAAACGGGTTTGGTGCCCCAGATTGAGAAAATTGTCTTTCTGTCGCGTTTTGTGGACAGTAAAGATCATTTTCTGGTTTCTCCGAAAAGAGCCCTCTACTATATATGAAATGAGAGAGGCCATTTTTAAACGGTTTTACTGCCCCAGATTGAGAAAATTGCTATATTGTCGGCTTATATGGACAATAAAGGCCTTTTTCAGAACCCTCCGAAAATGTGGACAGAAAATGCCATTTTCAATATCCATAAAAAACCCTCTACTATATATGACGTGGGAAGGGCCAAAAGTTGCCCCCTGTTTGGAAAAAAATAAGATAATTTGCTTTCTGTTGGGTATTGCTGCCAGTAAATGCACAAAAGGGCATCACCTGCTCAGCAAGTGACGCTCTTTTGCTAATAATACCGCACAAAAATATTTCCAAAAAAAGTGTTGACAGCCTTGGTTTAACGCAGTAAACTAATGCCAAGGTTTAGCGCGTTAAACCAACAGGAGGAATTATGGAAAAAAGCAGGCTCGGTACTATGGAGTATCGTTTTTTATCATTGATCTGGGACAACGAACCGCTCACATCAATGGAACTGGTCAAAAAATGTGATGAAGCATTTGATTGGAAAAAGTCGACTACTTTCACGATGCTTCGGAGAATGAAACAAAGAGGATTTATCGAAAACGAGAGCTCTGTCGTTATTTCACGGGTAAACAGAGAAGAGGTTGAGAAGGCCGAAAGTGACTTCTTTATGGATCAAACCTTCTCCGGTTCGCTTCCTCATTTTCTCACTACCTTCCTAAACGGAAAAACCATCTCCGATGAAGAAGCAGAGGATCTCAAACGTTTGATCGATTCTTACAGAGGAAAATAATCATGACAAAGCTATTTGTACAGATATTGCAGATGAGCATCTCTGCAAGTTATGTAATCATAGCCATATTGCTTGCCAGGCTGATTCTGAAGAAAGCGCCCAAAAAGTATTCCTATGCTTTGTGGAGCGCTGCGGCATTCAGACTGCTGTGCCCGTATTCGATAAGCACTGTTGTCAGTCTTTTCAATATTCACTTTGGAGGAAAAGAGAGACCGGCTGTGGATTTGACCGGAGTTACTGCTGCCCCGGGTTCAGACATCATTGCGGTGGATACAGGCATTCCTGTTATCTCACAGACGATCCGGCAGGTTACAGACGTCGGTGCTTCTGTACCGGTAAATGAAACGATAGGCGAAACGATAGTATCAGCGGCACAGGAGATAGCGCCTGTGCAGCAGGTGATATCTCCTGTTGATATTATTGCGTGGATCTGGGTGACCGGAGTGATAGCGCTGTTTGCATACGGACTGATCTCATATGTAAAGCTACAGAGAAAGATGCGCATGTCCATGCCATTGAGAGACAATATACGGCAGGCGTATATCCGCACTCCTTTTATCCTCGGATTCATAAAGCCGACGATATATATCCCGTTTGATCTTGAACCTATGGTGGAAAACATATCGATCTCCCATGAAAGATGTCATATCCACAGGGGAGACCATATAGTAAAACTCCTTTCTTATCTCATCCTGATAATCCACTGGTTCAACCCGTTGTGCTGGCTGGCATATTTCGAGATGGGAAAAGACATGGAGATGAGTGTGGATGAATATGTTTTATCCCACTACAGGGATATCTCGAGAAGTTACAGCACAGCATTGCTGTCCTTCTCTACCGGTAAAAGATTTGCTTTGGCGAGTCCTCTTGCATTCGGAGAAAGAAATGTAAAGGAAAGGATCGTAAATGCAATGAAATTTAAAAATGCAACAAGATTTGTATCAGCCATAGCTGCTGTTATGTGTATCCTGGTGCTGGTAGCCTGCGGCACTAACGGCAATCCGAACACAGAACCTGACAGTAAAGAAGAAATAACACCGGTACCTAATGATACCGAGACAGAAACAACATTTTTCAATTTGCTTACTGGATTACCTGTAGACGAACTCATAAAGCCTGTTGCTTTGACAATTAATAATGTTAGATCCGCAAGAAGTATTGTTAATGAAACAACTGGCGAGGTGGAAGGCAGAAGAGAACTTCGACCTTGGGGAATATATAATGCGGATATCCTTATTCAATACGATCTTGGCGGAGGACTGACGCGATATATAGCAATGTATTCAGATGTTCGAGATATTGTTGAAGTCGCCGGAATTGATGGAGCAACGACTACTGAACCAGATATTCTTAATTCATGTGATATCATTTCTGTGCATAATGCATATTATGCTTACAACACCGTTGATATAAAAGAATCATTTAAAGAGAAGAATGTTATGGAGCTTGATATAAACAAGCATCAGGAATTGGCATCGATTAAGGAAGATTATGCTCTAGTTGAAAAGCATTATGCATGGATGGTGGATGGCAATTCTTTGTGGAATTATATGAATGAAAACGGGCTAACGGCATGTGATAACACGAGACCCTTCCTTCCTTTTGCCGGTGCGGAAGAAAAGATTGAGTTCTCAAACAAAGCAGAACATATAACATTTGTCCTGTCGAGGGCAGAGCAGGTCGGGTTTGATTACGATCACGCTTCGGAAAGGTATTATAAAAAGGAATCAATAATAACGATGAGCACTGACACTACGCTCCAAGAATGCGTAGATATGCAAAATGGTGAAATAGTGCAATTTGACAATGTTATCTTACTTTATGTAAGTGCAGAAAGTGATGATATGGGCTACACAAGAGTCTATGATTTTACGAATGAAGGGGATGGATACTATTTCACAAAAGGAACATACGAAAAGATCTCCTGGTATAGAGGAAGCAATAACGAATTAGTTTTTATAAACAGTGATCATGATACCGTAAACATAAATTGCGGGAAAAGCTATATTGCATTGATCGCAGTAGGTGAAGATAATATGGTTCCTGGTATTAATGACAGAACTTCCGGATTGGAGCCTTTGGAAATAATTGCATAATAATACTGATGAAACTGAAGCAACATAAAGCTTGCTGCGACAATTTTCTGTGTAATGCGGAAGAATGCATAACGCATTGGCCCCTATAAATAATGCAAATGGTTCATCGTTTGATCTCTCTTTTGTAAAAAGGAAACCCGTCAATTATAAACTGGCGGGTTTTCGGCATATTGAAGCTGTGTAATACCCCCCTGTATGATAGTAACATGTATCCAGAATCCTTTGTCCAGGATTTTGGGTACATAATTAAAGTATCAGACGTTTTTATTATGATGTTTATTGTACGAAAACAAGAGATGTCCGGTAAGGAAAAAAGTTTTGTTCTTGACAGATACAGTCTAAATAGTTAGTCTGTATACAGACTACAATATTAGACCGGAGAATGACATGGAAAAAACGAGTCTCGGCATTATGGAATATCACCTTCTTTCACTGATCTGGGAAAACGAACCGCTGACATCGATGCAGCTGGTACAGTTGTGCGGCGAGGCGTTCGACTGGAAGAAATCCACGACGTATACCATGCTGAAACGTCTTCAGCAAAAGGGATTCGTGCAAAGCGAACGGACGGTCGTTACTTCCCTGATCGACAGGGATTCCGTACAGTCCTCCGAAAGCGAGACCTTCGTTGCGAACACCTTTTCCGGATCGCTTCCTGGATTTCTGGCGGCATTTTTCAACGGAAAGACGATCTCCGATGAGGAAGCAGAAGAACTGAAAAAACTGATCGACTCATACAGAGGTTAAGACAATGACTTCGTTTTTCAGACAGATCATGCAGATGAGCATCTCCGCAAGCTATGTGATCCTTGCGGTACTTCTTTGTCGTCTCTTGCTGAAACACGCACCGAAGAAGTATTCGTACCTTCTCTGGAGCGTGGTCGGATTCAGGCTATGTTTTCCGTTTTCCGTCTCATCTGTCCTGAGCATCTTCAACCTGACGCTGAAACGGAAAGGACAGACGGTCATCGATCTGACCGAGGTCCCTGTGACCTATGAGACTGCTGAGCGGGAGATCCTGGAACTGGGTGTCCCGGCAGCAACGGAGGTCTTTCAGGAGACGATGCGTCCCGCGCCGGTGCCGGAAGTTTTGCCTTCCGGTCCAACCGATCCTGCGCTGACGCCGGAGATCACGGAGATTCAGCCTTCTGTTCCGTCTGTTGCGGAGGTTCAGTCTGCCGTTTCCTCCGTAAATCTGGAAAAGATCCTGTGCATTCTGTGGATCGCCGGGATCGCGGCTATGCTGATCTACAGTATCGTTTCCTATATGCGCGTGAAAAAACAGGCCAACTGTTCACTTCCACTGCGGGATAACATCCGCAGAATGGAAACGAGGACGCCGTTCATCCTCGGACTCGTACACCCGACGATCTATTTGCCGTTCGGCTTGAATCCCATGACGGAGAACATTGCCGTTTCCCACGAGAGACATCACCTGCACAGAAAGGATCACCTCGTCAAACTGTTCTCGTATCTGCTCCTCTGCCTGCACTGGTTCAATCCGCTGTGCTGGATCGCCTACTTTGAAATGGGAAAAGACATGGAGATGAGCTGCGACGAGTATGTGCTGTCCCATTACCGGGAGATCGCAAAGGATTATGGAACAGCTCTGCTTTCCTTTTCCACCGGTCACCGGTTCTCCCTGGCCAGCCCGCTCGCTTTCGGAGAGAGCAGCATCAAAGAGCGGATTCTGAACGTGATGCGGTACAGGAAAGCCTCAAGGATCGTTACCGTACTGGCTGCTGCCGTGTGTATCGTTGCCTTGGCGGCATGCGGTACAAACGGAACACAGCCTTCCGAACCTTCTCCTGTTTCAGATGAAAGCGGGACTTCTGTTAAGGAGATCGGTGGGGAAGAGGAAATCATATACCGCAGACTGTTTCCCAATGACGGAACAGCACTGTGCGTGTTCGAACAGAAAGAAGATCCCGCGTCCGTTTCAGACCGTTCAGTCAATTACAACGGACTGCTTGTATTCGACTATGAGCGTGCGTCATTTCGCCGGATCGGTCTGGGTGATTACCGATTTCGGAAAGAACTGACGCCTGCTGCGCCGGTGTTATGGGAGAAATATGCCGTAGCGGTAGAGTGCGGCGCATACCGGTGCAATGCGTATACCATGTGCGCAGAGGATACGTTCGGCAAACTGTTCCTTGCTGACAGATTTTCCGGGGAGGTGACCACGGTCAGCACATACGGCGAATGGTACCTGTTCGGCTCGCCGGTATTCTGCAGAGAAGGAGACAGTGATCATCTCTTCCTGACCGGATGCACCGACCCCGAAGGAGAGACCGTGCTTCTTCAGATCGACATCCGGACCGGGGAAACGGAATGCCTCGGAACGTACCGGGATCCAGGGAGAAAAACTCCCGTCAATGGCATGCCGTTCAGTGTGGTGTGGGATCAGTACGACGGTTATACCTACGCGTATCTGGCGTATGATATGCAGAAACAATCATTATTCCGGAAGATCACGGCCTCGAAGGCGGACTTCGAATGTCTGATCGAGGACTGCTATCCGGAAGAATTCCAGAATCCCTATACGGGATCCTTCTGTGCGCTCGGAAACTCGGTCTATTATTACGGCGTCCGTCAAGGGGAAAACAAACAACCCACCGTTTTCTGTTTTGATCTTGATAGCGGATTGATCAGCAAGAGAGAACGCGAAAGAGGCGAATCCCTCATGCCAGTGGATCAGTATGGAGAATATCTGGTGCTTGCCGGGCCCGAACAGGTTCGCAATGGAGTGCCTCTGCCTGCAGACGGTGTCCGGATGATCGGAAAGGAACAGTACATGGAAAACGATTCATCCGGTATCCCGTTTGCGGAAGAATCCGATATTGTCCGAATCGACGGCCAATCGCCGCAAATGTCTTCTTCCATGACGGACCTGTCCTGGATTACCGAGAACGGAGCGGTTGGTTTTTATAATAGTCTTTATACTCCGGAAAAACAGACGACAGATATTCTGGCATATTATGATTTT
The DNA here is from genome assembly GCA_964599695.1 of uncultured Faecalibacterium sp. Lineage (GTDB taxonomy): Bacteria > Bacillota > Clostridia > Oscillospirales > Ruminococcaceae > RUG11783. The sequence continues at coordinate 14,500 of CAZRGP010000038.1, read as the reverse complement.
GAATCACTGACGTACAAACTGTTTGAACTGCCGGAAATGATAAGAGGCAGAACAAATCTTCACAAACTGTATCTGCTCGACAATCTGGTGATCGGCTTCTCTGCCAGAGCAGAAGAACAGGGCGGCAATAACCACATCATCGATGATAGCATTGACAGTCATTTCGTCATATGGAACACCACAAATAACAACTTGAAAGACGTACGCCTGGATCCGGATTACTACTTATATGCCCATAAACTAATGATTTCTGCAAACGTAGACAATGCCTTTTATGTGCTTGGATGCTATAAGCAGGACAAAGATGTTCTGTTGCTGAAGATCAATACCGATGACGGAAGCATTGAAAATCTTGGCGTGTACGAAGAAAAGAAAAACAGTTTCGGTGCAGGAAAGCAGGGCGTCTTTATCGGATATGAGGACGGCACATATTATAAGTTTGTAGAACAGACGGGCGACGACATAAAGCGATCTCTGATTCGAGTGGATGGCACAAATGAAGAGTGTATCATTGAGGACATGTTTCCTGGGAATATCAGTTCCCCGGGGGAGAATATGTACTTTTTGTCAGATGGAATGCTGTATTACTATGGCATCGACAGAGACAAAATAGAAGGATATGTATTTGAAGCCAATCTTCATACAGGAGAACTTCAATACAGAATTGCAACCGAAGAAGAAGGTTCAAGAAAAGGGGTCTCGAGACACGGAGAGTATTTAATATTTGGGCCACCCATTAATCCCTCCGGTATATTGTCTGAAGATTCTCTGCTTGCTATAAAGGCAGAAGATTACATCGAGAATCCTGTTTTTATCAGATTTGCTTCAGCATCTTAATTGATTCTTACAATGTTGGAACTGCCGCAGTTTCTCGGCACCACCGAATTAACTTTGATGGAGCATTAGATATGATGGTTTAAAACATCTTGATCAATATGGCATACCAAGGTATCAATATTATGCCACGGGAAGCAGAGTTGGCACCTGTATTTGCGGATTCACTTTGCATTATGAATAATATGCTATGGGGTAGATACAAATGTTACGATCAAAACTGTTGTTTAGCATAACTTTTATGTGCTTATTAGTAATGTTCATTCCATCATGCAGTGAATCCAAAGAGGAAATAAATCATATTGAAGAAGAGTTCTTCATCCGCGTAGAAAATGCCAATACAGAAGGAGCATTTTATATTTCAGCGCAAGCACAAGATGGCAATAATTATTATGGGTATTATTATGATTTTCATTCCAAAGAATGTGTTATTTACAAATTACCTTGCTTGGAATTCCAAAATTGTCCAGTTATTGCGTTGATCCAACCATATTGTTTTATTTTCTCAACACAAGCAATGCCCTATCCCTCGCCTGCAGGCACTAATTACACGATATATGAAAACGACAGAATTTGTTACAGAATTGATGTACAAAACGGTGTCATGGATTCGTTTCAAATACCATCATCGTTCGCATTAATCGGCGAATACGCTGCATATGATGCTGTAGAAAATGAAATCGCATTAAAATGTATTGATATTGCTTCTAATACAACAGAAAACGTATTTCTTGATTGTGAATCGCTAAAGATAACTCAAGAGCATCCTGAAATCGAAATAAACTCTAATTTTTCCATCAATAATGCTGATACAGGTTTAGCAAACAGTTCTTCACAATTCAGTCTTCGTTCTTTTGAAACTGAAGAAGGTTCTCACTGGATGCTTACGCGAACAAAAGATAATAAGGTTATTGGCGACGCTGGATTTGTTGAAAATGAGAAACCATTAAACATGTCACATGTAACTGCGATTGACCATTTCTTATTGTATTTTGGCGTGATTAACTCCGATACTTATGATCGTGAAGTATTTGCTCATAGTTATGACGTAAGAAATGGAAGAAGTACACTCAGGAGATTCTCTCCGGAAGAACGCGTTTTTCCCGAGTTGGTTATTATAGTAGATGATCAGGCAGTTTTCAGAAGCTTACATGCTTTGCCGGAAGTGTTCGTGTACACATCTAATGACATTGCTTTCGTTGATTTACAGCAGTTATTATCTGGGCACCCCGAGTATAAGCAATTTGAGGTCAGGAGATAATCATCCAAAGATCTATAAAGAGCGTAATAGAAATAACTGATATACAGCATCTGTCTGCATCAAAGACTACATGTCCTTTATTTTCCTTCGCACCAAATTTAGAACCGCTTAAACAAAGGGTTTCCCGAGTTTAAGCGGTTCTTGTTTTCTTACGATTTAGAACGGAAAAAGATGGTTTTTATCATCTTTTTATCATCCATTCACCTACAATTGCTCATTTCCGTGTCAGTTTTCCCCTCCAACCACTTATCAACGTTTTCTTTTGAGATATAATAGTCGTATCAGCATCAAAGTTTTTTGTTAACATCTATCTCTAGACCACAATGAGGACAGTATGACTCATATCCTCTGAGGTGCCCACGACATTCTGGACATCGGTTTAGTGTATAGTGAAACAACCAGGCAATGATCATTACAGCACAGCATATCCAAGCAAGGTATTCATTCCCTAAAGAGGCAAAAACAATACCTCCTAATGCACCTGCACCAACAAGGGAAAGAGAGATGATTCTAATTGTCTTTAAAGTCATGTATTCATGCTCCTTTCAACTAGAACGTAACTGAGGCATAGCTTTCAGAATTGAAGAAATCGAATGGATAATATAAGAGACTATACTAATTATATCATCCACAAAAGATTCCAAAAGTAGTGGTTTGTTTACTCTTCTTTTTTGTCCATTATTCTGACTTGCAAAAATCAAAAGCCCTTTATTTCCCGATCTTTACGGAGATAAAGGGTTTTTCTGCGGCTGATTTTTCCATGTTATTATCTCTCATGTAAGAGATAAATTCTGGGGTATGACCTTTGCCACGGTGAGTGTTGCGGTAGTAAACAACTCCACCGGGAAGACCGTTTACATGAATTCCCGGAATCACGGTGCATTCATCCCTTCGGATGAGAGTTTTTTCCGTGAACAGGATCCGGAAAAACTGTATGAAATTGCGGTTGCTCTCCTGGAAGATGCTCTCGGAAGATTCTTCCCCATCGGATCCATCGGCTTCACAGGACAGATGCACGACATTCTTTACGTAGACGGATCCGGAAAAGCGCTGTCCCCTCTCTACACCTGGCAGGACAACCGCATCCTCTCCACTGCCTCAAGCGGAAAGACATATGCGGAAGAGATCAGGGAGAAGACAGGGTATTCCATCAGCCCGGGATATGGCCTTGGAACCCACTATGTTCTCTAAAGTGAAGACAAGGTGCCTGAAGGTGCCGTAAAACTATGCACTGCAATGGATTATGTCTCCGCCCGTCTCAGCGGGGTATGTCCGGATATGATCCATCCGACCAATGCTGCAAGTCTCGGGTTCTATTTGCTGAATGAAGACAGTTTTGACACCAAAGCGCTGGAAAAACTGGATATGGATCTCACACTTCTTCCCAATGTCGTTTCCGCCCCCTGCGCCGTCGGCTCCTACAGGGAGATCCCGGTCTTTCAGGCGATCGGAAACAATCAGGCCAGTGTCCTCTATTCTCTCAACGGCATGGATGACGCCTGTCTCGTCAATATCGGTACAGGAAGCCAGATCTCCCGCATCGTGGACAGTCCTTCCAAGGGAGAACTTCTTGAGCTTCGTCCCTTCTTCGATGGCAAATATCTTCTCGCCGGATCCGCTCTCTGCGTGGGAAAAGCCTATGCCATGCTGGAAGAGTTCTTCCGCACCTATGTGAAAGAATCCACCGGCAAAGAAGAGGACCAGTACGACACGTTGAATCGCCTTGCCAGACAGGCCCTCGAATCATCGGTTCCACTGCCCAGGATCAGAACCACATTTTCCGGAACCAGAGAGGACAGTTCCGAGACTGGATCTGTATCCGGCCTCACGGAAGCGTCATACACCCCGCAGGGAATCATCCTTGCGACTCTTCAGGGCATTGTGGATGAACTGTACGAACAATACCTGAATCTGCCTGTCCCTTCTGTCGCAGTCGTGGCACCAGGAAACGCGGTGCGAAGAAACAAAGTACTTCAGACTCTGATCGCTGACACTTTTCAGCTTCCTCTCACACTTCTCGGAGCAGATGAAGAAGCCGCCGGAGGTGCTGCCCTGTTTACCCTGACCGGAAGACAGGAATAGGTACGACCCATATATGTAAAAACGATCGCTCGGGCGATCGTTTTTTCGTTACATACTCTGAATATAGTCCAGAACCTGTTTCATCGTGTTCGTGAGGTACTTGTTTCTGTGGTAGACAAAATAATAGTCCGAACTGAAAGACTCTTTGTCGATGGATATTGACCGCAGGCCACTCATGTCGTACTGCTTTTCAAAGCGGTAAGGAAGAAAAACAAAACCCATCCCCCTTTTGGCCAATGTGATCAGGCTGAGGGTACTGGTACTCTCCACCACAGGCTTCAGGTGAGAACTATATCTCTCCGCTGCATAGCAGATCGTCTCACGGACAAAACTTCCCTTCTCACGAAGCATCAGAGGCATCTTTCTGAGTTCTTCGAAGGTGATCGTATCCTTGTCGTAAAGAGCAGGTGAACAGTATATCCGGATCTCCTCCCTGTACATAGGAATAGCGACGAGCTGATCGTTGTTGGTCTGCTCATTGATCAGCGCAAAATCGATCTCATTCCGCAGCAACTTCTCCAGTATCGCCTCGGTATTATCCACATTGACAGTAAGCCGCACATCCGGTATAGATTCCTTCAGCGAGTCGATCAGGGAAGGAAGTTTCGTCTCCGCAGCGCTGGTATTGCTTCCGAGCCTAACTTTGGTCTGTCCGATCTGATCTTTCATCACTGTTGTCGTTTCATCGAACTGCTCCAGCACGTTGTTCACGTGTCCACGCAGCACTTTTCCGCTTTCCGTAAGATGTAGCTTCCTTCCCACCCTCTCAAAAAGTTTTGTACTGTAGAACACCTCAAGTTCCTTGATCGCAATGCTGACCGCAGGCTGGCTGATATTCAGGCGCTCGGATGCACCTGTTGCGCTTCCCGTATCACATACTGCCTGAAAGATCTGAAAATGTCTCAATGTCATCGTTGATTACCCATAAGTAAAATTTATGGAATACATTCATTATTTATAATTTAATTATAAGTTAATCCGCTTTAAAATCAATAGGCATGAGTGAAGCGCCTAACTGTTTCTTCGGGTCGAACTTCTCTCCGCAAGGAAGGAGTTCGGCGCTTAACGTAATTAATGGACCACAGATCACGGTATTATCTCACTTGACCGTGTTTGTTTTGGAACAGCACAGGAGAATCATATCCTGATCAAACAAGGGGTTGCAGCCCCAAAATCTGGGAAGGAATCAAAACAATTGAGCAAACTGAAAAAATGCTGGATACTGTTCTCGACCATGATGGTGATCAGCAGCACAGCTAACTCCGGATACGCTATTCTCAGCGTCGTAGTCCGGAACTTTGTCGGAAAACACCACTGGATCACGGAAGAGGAAATGGAGGACTATATCGCTCTGGTACAGGGGGCACCTGGCTCTATCGCGATCAACATGTCCATGATGGTGGGATACCATGTTGCCGGTCTGTGGGGAGCCGCCGCAGCAGTTATCGGGTGCGCGATCCCGCCCCTGGTGATCATGCTTCTTGTCACTGCTTTCTACAGCGCGATCATCGGTAATCCCTGGATAGACATTTTTCTCCACGGGATGCAAGCAGGCGTGATCGCTATGCTTGCCAATCTCGTTCTGGGTCTGTTCCAAAACGCTACAAAGGAGCAAAAGATCTATCCTTTGACTATCATGGCACTTGCCATGGCTTATTCGCTCCTTACAGATTTTTCTTCGATCCTACTTGTAATAGGATGCATCCTGATCGGATGTATTACCTTTATCATCAAAATCAGAAAGGAGAAAAGCGCCAAGTGAAAACGCTAATCAAGTTATTTTTCGGATTCGCCCGTATCGGCGCGATCTCCTTTGGGGGAGGCCACGCTTCCATTCCCATTGTACAGCGCGAAGTAGTGGAAGTGCAGGAATGGCTTACATATGAAGAGTTCGGAAACCTTCTCGCCCTGGATGAACTGACGCCCGGACCCATCCTGATCAACAGCGCAACATTCGTCGGCTCCCGCATCGCCGGGATCCCCGGAGCGATCGCCGCCTCTCTCGGTAGTATAGCCCCTGCCTGTGTGATCACCATGCTTCTGATCTTTTTGCTTCACAAATACCGCAAGCTGGATATTATCAACGAAGTACTTTACGCTGTTCGCTGCATGGCTGTCGGTCTGATCCTTGTCACCATCCTGCGGATGTCCGGAACGATATTTCTCATGAACGGTATCTCTTTTCAGATCGACTATCTTCTTCTTTTCATGACTGCGGCCGCCTTCATAATCATCTATAAATGGCAGGTCAGTCCGCTTCTGGTCATGATCATCTGCGGTGCTTTAGAAGTATCCGTATCTTACCTGATGAAGATGTTCTTCTAAACAAAATAGCCAGAAACATTATCGCTCTATAAAAAAGCTTTTCTTAAGATTTACAGTTTCCTGCATCATAGTGCAGGAAACTGTTCCCCATAAGGCTTTTTCAGAGTATTCCTTACTCGGCGTTTTTACTAATGAAGCCCTGTGCATTCGATGCCTTGTTAATTAATCCGTTATATTCAACGGGACCAAATAAAGAACCGCTTAAACAAAGGGTTTTCCGAGTTTAAGCGGTTCTTGTTATTTCACGTTTTTGGATGGATAAAGATGTTTTTTATCATCTTTTTATCATCCTTCTATCTCAAATTGCTCTTTTCTCTCATTGGATTCGCCTTCTAACCACCTATCAAAGCTCTCTTTTGATATGCGAATCGTGTTTTTGAATTTGATAGAACTGAACACTCCGCTCTTCACCAAAGCATAGGCTGTAGGTCTACTAATTCTGAGGATTTGCTGGATCTCATCGACTGTATAAGTTGTTTTCATTGATATCACCTCCCGTATCGCACTAAACCCGCTTAGTCTGACGAATCAGGCTGTTTGTTGTTCAGAAATAGTTTTTCCAGGGCATCAGAATTGTCTTTGTCTCTTTTCGGAAGGGCATGTGCATAGATATTTGCTGTCGTGCTTACCTGCGCATGTCCTAACCTTGCTGAGATCGATACGCTGTCCAAACCTTCCATGTACAGCATGCTTGCCATAGTGTGTCTAAATGCATGTGCGTTTAGCTTTGGAAGCCCATTTTTCATTTCAAACCTTTTGAGAAATGGTCCTATTGAATCTGGATGCATCGGAGCTCCGTCTTCATTAGCGAAGATATATCCATTACAATCCGGATATGCCCCAACACGTTGTCTTTCTGTTTCCTGAAGTTGTTGAAGTTCCTTCAGCATTCCCATGATACTTGAGGGTAGGGAGATTGTCCGAAGAGACTTTGGAGTTTTCGGCGTGTCTACATATACACCGATATCAGGTTCGTATAAGATGTTCTCTTTGACTGAAATCGTATTGTTTAGATAATCGACATTGCTCCACCTTAGACCAAGCAGTTCGCCCTTTCTCACACCAGAAAACATGAGGACATATAGTAGCGTCTTCCATTTTGGACTCTCTGCGTCTGCCGCAGCGAGGATCCTTTTAGCAACATCTTCATCATAGAAATTCACTTCGTGAGGTTGAAGTTTGGGAGGGTTTGCACGCTTTGCAACGTTCGTATTAACGAGCCCTTCCTTAAACGCTTCCTCCAGTACCATGGATATGAATCGATGGTGCTCAAGTATAGTCTTCGGGGCAGGAGGCCTTCCGGTCTTAGGCCCTACTGTCTCTTGTAACTTGATATACAGAGAGTTCAAGTGAGTCGCCTTTAGCGCGGAAAGCTTCAGGTGGCCAATCTCACCGCTAACTTTGTTGAGCGAGTCACGATACCGATTTGCTGTGGAATGCTTGATGATATTTAGTTTCTCCTTGGTCTCTATCACATGTGCGGCATACTCGCTGAACCTTATCTTAGAAGAAGCCTGAAATCCTCTTTTGTAATCATCTTCCAGAATGGAGGCATGAGATAAAGCTTTCTTTCTGGTAGTTTCCTTTGACCAAGTAGGCTCGCCTCTGTAAGTGTGGACAGCATATTTCTTTTTTCCATCAGCGTTGACACCGACGAGTATGCGAATAACAAAGGAGTAGCTGCCATCTTTGTTTTTTCGACACAATCCTACTGAAGCCACGTCATTTATCACCTCCTTTCGCTTTCATATCGCCGTTGCCGAAGAAGAAGTTGTAGAATACACCGATGCAGAAGTGGTTGAGGTACAAGAAGAAACCACACAGGATTCTCAAGAAACTCCTAGGGCACTGAAACCACTAGCTTTTGTTGGGAACAAGATAAAAAAAGCAGTTGATAGCAGCGTGAAGACATTTAATAAGGTTTCCAATAGTATTACTGCGGCATCAAAAAGCAAGGATACCGTTTCAACTTTATGCATTCGTTGATTGCCTCAATATCTTTTTTGTAGTTTTTACAGATATCTCTAGCGTACTCGTAATACGTTGGTGAACTCTGGTATCTCCTAACATATAGATCATAATCGTCATCATCAGATGGCCTTCGAATCGGCCCACGGAATCCAGTAGCTTTTACAGTATTGAGAACATCAGCTGAAGGTGTCTTCTGTGTCTGTCTTCGGTACTTGGGGACCTCTTTTCCGTCTATGATAACGGGTTCGCAAAAGGACCTCTTTGACACAGTAAAGTAACCGTACTTTTTTGTTAAGCTGTACGGCATATAGATAACAGTGTCTTCACCTGTATCAGCGTCTTTTGCAGTCGATATGACGTAGATCAGTTGACCGTCATATCGTTTGTAATATCCTGCATAAACTCGTTTGTCGTTTGACTCCATTTAACAAGTTGCCCCATTTACACTAATCATTACGGGCCCTAGTCCTGATTCCCATTCCTATGATTTGGTATAACATCAGGGATATATCACCATTCGTAGGAACTGTCCCTTATAGGCTGTTCCATCAATATATGAAACACCGTCAAATCGGAATCCATAATGCAGATAAAACTCAATCGCCGCCATATTTTCTTCATACACATAAAGAGTTATTGCTTCATATTGCTTTAGGCAATTCAGAGCTCTATCCAAAAGTTTACTGCCAATTCCTTTGCTACGATACTCTGGCAACACGTAAACGTTATTGATCATACCGCTGTTTGGAACTAAGCGTTCCCCGTCGAAATTGGCATAAGCTTCGCAAAAGACAACCATTCCTACAACCGTTTCGTCATCTTCAGCAGCTAAAATATGATCCGAAAAAGAGAATGCCCCTTTCTCAGCATCCTGCAGGCCGTGCTCTATATAATACCTTGTATAACTTTCAGTCCAAAAACGCGACATAGTTTCAATATCCACAAGATAATTGAGCTTTGCTACGCCCTCAAGTTCTTTCTTTGTATGTGGCCGTACAATGTTAATCATGTTTTTATCGTGTCCCCCAAAACCCACGTCATTTTTTCACCGAAGCACTTCCCATGTGGAGTTTTTCTTCGCGCCGACACGTCTGATATAGCCCTTCTCTGTTAATGAAACCAAAGCTCTCTGCACCGTTCTCACTGTTTTAGAAACCTTTTCCGCTATTTCTTCACGGGAAATCTCGGGATTCTGCTTCAAAACCATCAGCACCGTCTGTTCGGTGATATTCAGTGCTTTTTCATAAGTGACATCATAAGTGACATCGGGAGTGTCACTTATGAGTTTTGGTCTGTAAATGATGAATTTGAAGCCGTTGTCACTTCTTTCATACGTATATTTGATTCCGGCATCCTTACACAGGCTGTCGATCCGCTTAAAACCGCTTCCGAACTGCTCAATAGTTTTACTCAAAAACAGAATCTTAGCAATGCCCGGATTTCTTATTTCGGATTCAAGATTGTACTTTACGTATTCCTCCGGTTTGTGATCATTTGCTTAAATCCCGGGGCTGTAGATCGTCACCTTTCCGGGATGGATACATGTTTCATGGCTTGTACGACCATTGTAAATCGAATGGGCGAAGCCATTTGCAAGCGCTTCACGGATAACTGCCACCGGAATCTCAGGAATTTCTTCCTGCTCCAGCCCGGTAATCTCAGTCCTCCAGCGTATATTTCTCAGAATATAATCCTCTGCCGCCTTTGGGAGACTTTTCTGTTACAGTCAAGACATAGCTTGCCAAATCTTTGGCTTTTGTAATAACTGTTAGTTCACTTGGATCAGAAGGCATTTTAAATCCTCCATTAATCTCTATGATTATGATTGTACATTTTATTTCCAAGCGGCTCTCAGTTCTTTGAACAAACCACCAAATAAAGACCAGTGTCACCGATTTCTTTATTACTTTACAGATGTAAAAAATCATCTTTTGTGTAGAAGATGAGTTTAATGGTTTGTTTCTTATGAAGACCAGTCCAGTCTTATGCAGCTGCTTTTTTACAATTTAACGATCCATCGTCCTTTTGTGAAGAGCCTTCCCGCTCGATGATGCCCTTTTCCTTTAACTTCAACACACGATATTTCAATGTGTTAATGTTCGCATTCAGTGCTGTGGCTATGGCGGTCTGGGAGATGTTCGGTTCCTTCTTCATCAGGCTGATAATCGCAAGATCGAGCTCCGGGAGGCTATAGACCGTCGGAATCTCCTTACCATTTTGGGTGGTGTCTTGGGTGGCTTGGGTGGGCTTTTGGGTGGAAGCCTCCCCACCAAACTTCCTCTTTTTATAAATGATAACTTCAGAATCGTCCGGTCTGGATTAAACTGTTCATTGATCTCGGTCTCGAGCAAGTCCTCATTATACCGTGTCGTTAAGCTATAGCTTACCATTGAAATCCAAAGTACTACGCTATACTATAAAATCACAAGTGAATATGATAAATATCATAATTCTTCGATAATATGTATTCTTTTTTAGATTCTTTTTTAGAAATTATTTATTATTTATGATGTTTTAAACATCAGGAGAGAGTTCTATATTCTTAGGAGAGGAGAGTTTTTGCTATGAAAAAAAATGCTATCAATGGTTTTAATAATTTGTCTATTCTTCTTTCAGAGCAGTATGGTTATGGGAGAAGAAAAAGTGATGTTTTCTGACGTAAATGCTTTTCGTAACAGTTCAATAGAGCAGAAAGTGCTATTTCTGTCAGAGTATGGTTTTACTATTCCAAATTATTATTTAGATAATCTTACAGCATTTAATTCTACTTTTGAAAGTGCGTGTAATGGGATACTATCTGGAATAATTACGCCTACCTGTATACCATATAGTTCACCCGAACAGTGTGGTTTAGTATTGGATACGTATATGGCTTTATCAAAATCAGGGTTATTGAGTTTTATTACTCCGCCATCGGTATTAAATCCTAATATGCGTAGCAATTATAGCCCTAGTGGACAGCATGACGTCTATGGTTCATATTATTCTGGGCTTACAAATTTTAATTGTTATGCATATGCAATAGGTCAATCTTCTGCAGGTCAAGTAGATCCAGGGGACTTTTCTACAGATGGATATTACCCATTTATTTCTATCACTAGCCTTGTATCTTTGGTAGAAAGCGATTTATCAGCATTGGGGTTTTGGAGTTATCATCAGACTTCGAAACCGACTTCGTTACCAGATCAATACTTTAAAGTGATATGTGTTAGGAAAAACGCATCAGGTGATGGATATCATTTTATGAAAATGAATGGCAGCCTTAGTTCATGGACTCATAAGCCGGGACAAACAATGATCTTGTCCTGGAGATCAACATCTCCAAGCACATCAAATTATCCTACATCAGGAACAACCTATTGGACAGATGAGTATTACGTCTATAACTATGGATGGTATGGCGGAACATATAATAATCGCTATAGCGGAACAATATACTATATTCTTTACAAATCATTGACTGATCCTGGTATTGGACCACAGGACATAAAAATACCAGGTGGTGTTGTAAATGAATAGACGTATTGTCGCTTTAGTAATATTCTTGCTTTGTATTATCTTTTCATTATGTGTCTCCCATCTTTTTGGAAGGAAGTACTCCGAAGAAGAGTTGCTAAGTATGCCTCCAGATGATTTGTACGAATTGCTATTAAAAAATGGTCTTGAAGTTCCTGATACTTGGACTAAAACACAAATAATACGTAGCATATCAGCTCACTTACCAGAGACTATTCAAAGGGTTAAAAAGCCAATATATATTGAAGGAGAAGAGTGTGAAGCGTGTCCTGGAATTAATGACCCTGATGCAATTTTTTTAACTGCAAGCATGTATAGGACGTTAAAAAAAATAATGAAACGTTAAACTACATAAGAAATCTTTCAAGCAAATAATTGCCTAACTATTCTGCAACTGAAGTTCATCATTTTCTCATTGCCGATTCAGTCTATTTGGTGACACTAACAGAAAGGCTCAACCTGCTTATACCGAACATCACAATAAGAGGATGGTTGACTGTCTTACGCACGGACAAAGAAACACAAAGGTCAAAGGGTCAACCAGTTGCGCCTCCAATTGTAGTTTAGGCAAGAGAGTGGTTGAAATCCTACGTGTATTTGCTGATACCATTCGCTTCACACCATTCCGGTACTTTCATCCCGCTGCTCCGACATTCCCGCACACGCTCCGCCCCCAACTGGAGCTTCTGGTTTCCTTTGTATACCTGCAGTTCCGTTCCAATCTGTTTCCACCGTCTTCTGGGTTTTGCGACATTCTTGCCCACATTGTGGCAAACTGTCCCACACTGCGTCACACTTTATCCCACTTAAGACTATTCTCGCACTAAAAGAGGGTCGGTTAAATCCGACCCTATCCTGCCATCTTGCTAATGAAACCTGTACATTCAATGCCTTGTTAATTAATCCGTTATATTCAACGGGACCATAGTGAGAAAGATACAGTACTTGATAGTTCGAAAAAACGTTAAAGTAATGATCTTTCAACCGGAAGAAGAGTAGTGCAAGTACTCTTCTTCCTTTTTTATGTCAAAAGATCAAATGTAATTATGCTGTTTCAGCGGTTTAGTTGAGACCTTCGACCTCGTAATGGACCATCTTCCCCTTTTGAGGATCAACAGTAAGATCGTATCCTTCGCCGTTCTTCAGCAAAAAGTCACTGGCAAAACGAATAGATCACGACCTTTTGGGTTTTATCCTTACCCGTTCCATGCGAATCGTATACTTCGATGCGGTCGATCAGCTCATTTAGAAGCGTTGCCGCATTCTCCCGAAAGCGCCTTTTTTCGTTTTCCAAGCTGTGACAAGAGCTAATTCGTGAATCCAATTATCCGGTGAAAAATGGCAGCGGATTATATAAAAGAAAGTTCACAAATTCTTCACAGAAGAATTAGCACTCCCTCTTGAAGAGTGCTAATGAAGGTGGTATAACATACTCGCAAGGGAAAAGTGATCCGGAACTGAGGTTCCGGGTTTCCGCTTCACCCTTCGGCATATACCGCAAACAGCCCTGAACAGCATCCAGGACCGAAAATAAAGGAGGTTTGACTTATGTTGTACATGCCTAGTATTTTTGGTGAGGATCTGATGGATCGTTGGTTCGACGACATGGATCATGAATTCGCAAGGATTGAGAAGCCGCTTTACGGTCACAACGCCAAGAACCTGATGAAGACGGATGTGCGGGAGCACGATGACAGCTATGAAGTGGATATCGAGCTGCCCGGCTTCCACAAGGATGAAGTTCAGCTCAGCCTGGAGAACGGGTACCTGAACATCACGGCGGCAAAAGGCCTTGACAAGGATGAGAAGGACAAAAAGTCCGGCAAGCTCATCCGTCAGGAGCGCTATGCCGGCAGCATGAGCCGCAGCTTCTATGTGGGCGAGGAGCTCACGGAAGAGGATATCAAGGCCAAACTGGAGCACGGTGTCCTGTCGCTGCAGATCCCGAAGAAGGAAGCAAAGCCGCAGCTGCCTGAAAAGAAGTACATTGCCATTGAAGGCTAATCGATTTCTTGACAGCTCCCCACCCATCACGGTGGGGAGTTTGCTTTCAGGAAGGGAGATGTGAATCATGATGACAAGAAAAGTTATATCTGTAATCCTTGGTGCTCTGATGATCATCGCCGGCGTGTACTGCTTCTTCACGCCCGTGGAGACATCCGCTGTGATCCCCTTTGTTCTGGGAATCGTCATGATCGGTGACGGTATCGGGCGTATCGTTACCTGGTTCGATATCCGGGATATCGTGCGGCAGAGTGCATGGGTGCTCGTGAGCGCGGTTGTATCTCTGATCTTTGGCCTTATGCTTGTATTCTCGCCAGTATTGCAGATGTCCGTCGGCGTGTTTGTAATCCTGCTGACGGGCTGGTGGATTCTGGCCCTTGGTCTCATCCGGATCGTCCACGCTTTTCATTTGCTCAAGCTCAATAGAGAATCCGACGAGTTTGGCTTCGGTAAAATGCTCGGCTCCAACTGGTGGATCGCGCTGATTCTCGGCGCTCTGCTGACCCT
>CAZRGP010000037.1:0-21617 GCA_964599695.1 uncultured Faecalibacterium sp. | reverse complement strand
TGTTGATCTGCTCGTTTTCTTCAGGGGACACCCTGAATCCGACAGTGATATTCCTGAAGCGGTTGTACTTGTCGACATTTTTCTTGAACATATCAGTTGGTTCCTTTCTGTTCCTGCAATTTGTTTACCATCTCTTTTTGAACTGATGGAAATAGGTGAGAGTATCTGTAAGTAATCTCAATAGCCTCGTGGCCTACCCGTTCTGCAATTGCCAACGGCGTGAATCCCATATTGATCAGCAGGCTGATGTGACTGTGCCGGAGATCATGGATGCGGATCGTCTTGACTCCCGCGAGCTGGGAATACTTTTTCATTTTCAGAAGCAGGTAGTCTTTGCTCACGGGGAACAGCCTGTCGCTGGGATCGATGTGATACTGAAGAGAGATGTATTCTTTAATTTCCTCAGCCAGAAACGAAGGGAGAGAGACTGTTCGTACGCTCTTTTTTGTTTTCGGCTTGGTAATGACATCTTCACCATGGATCCGGTGATATGTCTTCGTGACGGAGAGCGTTTCGCTATCGAAGTCGAAGTCTGACGGAGTCAGCGCCAGAAGTTCTCCTTCTCTGATCCCGGTCCAGTACAATACCTCGAAGGCGTAGTATGAGAGTGGATCGTCCATAGCCTGATAACTGAACTTCTCATACTCTTCCTTAGTCCAGAAATCGATCTTTACTTCATCCTCTGAACCCATATTTCCCGCCTTGCGTGCCGGGTTGGAGCGTAGATCGTAATTGTTCACCGCATAATTGAATATGCAGCTGAGCTGATTGTGCAGGGTTTTGAGGTAGCTCTTTGAATAGCCTTTTCCTCTTTCGTCCCGGTGTGTAATCAACTGATTTTGCCATAGAAGCACGTCCCGGGATGTTATGGCATTCACTGCTTTATTACCGAATGCCGGCAGAATATGTGCATCGATCACCTGTTGCTTGATTTCATATGAACTCTGTTTAATGCGAGGTTTTATAGCTGTAAGGTAGATCCCTATGAAATCAGACATTTTCATGTCCATGCTTGCATCCTGCTGTAGGGAGAAATCCGTTTCCCACTGTATTGCTTCCCGGCGTGTTCCAAACCCTCGTTTGCATTTTTGTTTGGAGACCCCTTTGTAGTCTGTATATTGGCAGACTACATACCATGTGCCATTTTTCTTATCTTTGTACGTTGGCATTATTGTTCTCCTCCGTGAAGAATCTTTTCATGAAATAGTTGCGGTCTGTCCGTCCTTGGATGACGATCAGGCCTTTGGCTTTAAGCTCTTCATTGAGCATGCGGATGTACTTGTAGCTGGAGGCTTTTGTAACACCAAGGATCTCAGCTATTTCGTCTGGGTAGATAAATCTTTTTTCCATTTTTTCTCCTTTTCTTTTTTCTGCACAAATGATTCTTTCGTGTCGGAATACTTTCTGAGTCGCCTTCCGAGTCGCCCGGGCGAGGATACCGTCCCGGGCTGTGCACCCCGGGTTTCGGCGGTTTTACTATGTGGAAACCTCCCACAACTTAAACCTAAATAGGTAAGTACTGGCTATTATAATATTCAGTGATAGTTAAGTCAATACCTAAATAGTTACGAAAATTAAACAATAATCGGTAATTTCTATTGACTGGCTTAAACGGAAATGCTAAAATAGGCACAAGGTTGATAAAGGATGGCAAATCCTGATAAATCTGCATAAAAGATCGTGGAGGACATTCTTATGTCTGTTGGCAGCAGAATTCGTCATTTTAGACAAAAAAATCATTTAAAACAGCGAGAACTTGGGTTGATGATTGGGCTCTCAGATGTGTCTGCAGAGGTCAGAATCAACCAATATGAGTCCGGAGCAAGGACACCGCGGCCTGATGTGCTCCAAAAACTTGCTTATGTGTTTCATATTTCACCTCGAGCATTGATTGATTCGGATGTTTATTCCGGTATTGGTTTTATGCATACGATGTTTGCGATTGAAGACACCTACGATCTGGAAGTCATGCGCATGGGGAATGATGTTGTTGTGCGTTTCAAGGATGCGAGCGTAGCAAATATGAAACCGGCTTCTACAACACCTGCTGTGGAGACTTGTCTTCTTGAATGGGCCACGAAATACATGAGCTGGCAGAACGGGGAGATCACCAAAGAAGAGTATGATTCTTGGCGGTACAATTTCCCTGAGGAATATCTGAAAGAAGTCGAAGAGACATTCTTAGAGGACAAGATGCCGTCGCCTTACATGGAAAAATACGTATCCCTGAAAAAAGAGCTGAACCGGAACAAGTAGGTTTAACTGAGACAACTGGGTTTAACACAAATAAAAAAAGTGTTTTAAAGTCAATTAGTGACATTTAAAACACTTTTCTTAATTATCGGGCGATAGTGAAAAAGTGATTTTGACCTTATCAAAATCTTATCAATTTCACTTTCGAGGGCTCGCAAACCCTAGTAAATACAGGGGTTTCCGCAATTCACTCAACTATTCCCACTCTATGGTGGAAACAGGCTTATCTGTCATGTCCCAAAGAACACGGTTTACACCAGGTACTTCCGCGATCACTCTGCCACGAATCGTGCGAAGGGTATCCCAGGGAAGAACGACAGCTTCTGCTGTAACGGCATCCACCGTATTGACGGCACGAATGACGACGGACCATCCCATATAGCGCTTACCATCCTTAATTCCGGTGGACTGCATGTCCGGGATGATGGCAAAATACTGCCACGGTGTTTTTTCCATCTTGCCGATCTCTTCTCTTACTATGGCATCCGCCTCGCGAAGAGCGTCCAGCCTGTCACGTGTGATTGCGCCGACACAGCGAACTCCGAGACCAGGTCCGGGGAAGGGCTGACGATAAACCATGTTATCCGGGAGGCCAAGAGCTTTTCCAACTACGCGCACTTCATCTTTGTACAGAAATTTGACCGGCTCAACGAGTTCGAACTGAAGCCCTTCGGGAAGTCCACCGACGTTGTGGTGGGCTTTTACTCCATCAGATTCAAGAATATCGGGATAGATCGTTCCCTGACCGAGGAATTTAATGCCGTCAAGTTTCTCAGCTTCTTCCGCGAAAACTTCGATAAACTCTTTTCCGATTATTTTCCTTTTTTGCTCGGGGTCGGTCACCCCGGCAAGTTTATCGAGAAAACGGTCTACTGCATCGACGTAGATCAGGTTTGCATCCATCTGATTGCGGAACACTTCGATGACCTGCTCCGGTTCGCCTTTGCGCAGCAAACCGTGGTTCACATGGACACAGGTAAGTTGCTTGCCGATAGCTTTGATCAACAGCGCAGCAACAACTGAAGAATCAACGCCGCCGGAAAGCGCGAGAAGCACCTTTCCGTCTCCGATCTGATCTTTCAGTTCTTTTACCTGCTCGTCGATAAAAGCGAGGGCCTGACTCTCTGTCTGAATCCTTTTCAGGGACGCAGGACGCACATTGTTGCTCATTCTTTATTCCTCCTGTTTTCTGAAAACAAAACCGTTTTCATTCGCTTCCTCAATTATTGCCAGGCTGTGAAGGTTCATTCCGGCATCTCTCAGTTTCTGACCGCCGGGCTGGAATCCTTTTTCAACAGCAACACCGATCCCAATCAGTTCCGCACCGGATTGAGATACGATATCGACCAGTCCGCGCAGGGCTTCACCATTTGCCAAAAAGTCATCGACGATGAGGACTTTATCGTCTGCAGTGAGCCACTGCTGACTCATTATCAATGTAACCTCTTTTTTGTATGTATAAGAGAAGATGCTGCTCTTATACAGGCCACCTTCGATGTTGTCACTTTTGGCTTTTTTCGCGAAGACCATGGGAACACCGAACTCCTCCGCACAGATAGTAGCCAGTGCGATCCCGGATGCCTCGATCGTTAAAACGGCGGTAATACCTTCCAAATTAAAAAGCCGGCCGAACTCCTTAGCCATCTCGCGCATCAGTTTGACATCAACGCGGTGATTGAGAAAACCGTCCACTTTTACGATATTTCCGGGGAGGATCTTGCCTTCTTTCTGAATGCGTTCTTCGAGAAGTTTCATGATGATGCTCCTTTGTATTGTTAATATGGTATTATCTTACCAAAAGCAGTTTTTCCATGGAATAAGGAAAGATTCCAATTTTCAAAAAACGCAAAAGAAAAATATTGTGTAGAGTCACAAAGCATATGCATTATGAGGCTGCATACAATGATTCTGCCCCTTTCTAATAGGAGGAAACATGGCAAAAGTATATACTTCACTGGATCAGCTGATTGGGAAAACCCCGCTTCTGGAACTCAGACAGATCGAAAAAACAGTAGGAGCGAAAGCAAAGATCATCGCGAAACTGGAGTACCTGAATCCTGCCGGATCCGCGAAGGACCGGGTGGCGAAATCCATGCTGGATGACGCGGAAAGGAGAGGCCTGGTCGACAAGGACACGGTGATCATTGAGCCTACCAGCGGTAATACCGGTATCGGGCTTGCGTCCGTGGCAGCTTCCAGAGGATATCGGCTGATACTGACGATGCCGGATACGATGTCTGTGGAACGTCAGCTTCTGATCAAAGCCTACGGCGCTGAGGTCGTCCTTTCCGATGGAGCGAAAGGGATGCAAGGCGCGATCGATAAGGCGGAGGAACTGGCGAAACAATATCCGAAGAGCTTTATTGCGGGGCAGTTCGTAAATCCGGCAAATCCGGATGCGCACTACAGATCTACCGGACCGGAGATCTGGAACGATACCGACGGCGATATCGATATATTTGTGGCAACGGTGGGCACAGGCGGCACTTTGACAGGAACCGGAAGGTATCTTAAGGAAAAGAATCCGAAGATCCGCGTCGTTGCAGTAGAACCGGCAGGCTCACCTATGCTTTCGGAAGGACATGGCGGAGCGCATAAGATCCAGGGGATCGGAGCAGGTTTTATTCCTGAGATCCTGGATACATCGGTATATGACGAAGTGATCACGGTAAAGGATGAAGAAGCGTTTGAGTACGGGAGAATGATCGGCAAAGAGGGATTCCTGGCGGGAATATCCTCCGGAGCAGCGCTTAAGGCGGCGATCGATCTTTCCCTGCGTGACGAGAACAGAGGAAAGACGATCGTGGTACTGCTTCCGGATACCGGGGACAGATATCTTTCGACAGAATTGTTTGCTTAAGGAACGCGGTAGAACAGGATGAGAGCTTTGGTAGCTATGAGCGGAGGAGTTGATTCCGCTGTATCTGCGCTTTTGATGAAAGAAAAGTGTGAAAGCGCAGGCGGGATCATGAGACTCCGTGATGTACTGGACGAAGAGATGGCAGAAGGTGTCCGCAGAGATATCTCGGACGCTGAAGCTGTCGCGCGCAGATTGGGGATGGATTTCCACGTGTTTGATCTTCGTGAACAGTTCCTCGAACGTGTTATTCAGGATTTTGTTCAGGAGTATTTGAACGGGAAGACACCGAACCCCTGTATCGTCTGCAACCGTTTTCTGAAATTCGATGCGTTCTATGAGGAAGGAAGAAAACTGGGGTATGACCGGATCGCTACCGGTCACTACGCTCGTGTGGAAGAACGGGAAGGCAGGTTTGTCCTGAAGAGGGGAAAGGATCCCAACAAGGATCAGAGTTATGTCCTGTATACGCTTACACAGGAGCAGCTCTCGCATACTGACTTCCCTCTGGGAGACCTGGATAAGACGGAGGTCCGCAGGATAGCGGAGGAAAACGGCTTCATCAACGCGCACAAAAAGGACAGCCAGGATATCTGTTTCGTGGCTGACGGAAAGTATGCCGATATCATAAGGAAAGTCACGGGATCGGAACCTGTCCCGGGTGATTTTGTGGACGAATCCGGGAAAGTCCTCGGAAGACACAAGGGCATCATCTATTACACAGTGGGACAGCATAGGGGGCTGGGACTTCCGACGGAGATCCCTCTGTATGTAAAGAAAATCGATGCCAAAGCAAATCGCATCGTCCTCTGTGAGAATGAGAACCTGTTTACGGAAGAAGTCGAGGTAAATGGTTTCAACTGGATCGCGGGTTTTGCGGCGGAGGAGGGAAAGCGTGGAACGGCAAAGATCCGTTACAGGCACAGAGAGCAGCCGTGCACGATCCTGTATGATTCCGAAGGGGAAGTAAAGATCCGCTTTGACGAACCTCAGAGGGCACCTACGCCGGGCCAATCCTGTGTTGTCTATGACGGTGATATCGTACTGGGCGGCGGTATCATTCGCTGAGCGTGAAAGGAAAAGACTCTTCAGAAAAGCTCCTGCTTTTCCGAAGAGTCTGTTTTTGTGTGAATGTTCTTGGTTGCCTGAAATTGTGATCAGTCTGCCTTGGATGTGTCCGGACAACAGAGAAACTTCTTCAGTGCCTCGAAGCTTTCCGGACTGATCGCGTGCTCGATCTTGCAGGCATCATTCGCCGCGATGACAGGATCTACACCGATGCTCTTGAAGAAAGCGGACAAAACGACATGGCGTTCATAGATCATTTCCGCAACGGACTTCCCTGTTTCTGTAAGAGTGATGTAACCGGTCTTGTCCATAAGGATGTAGCCGCCTTCCCTGAGTTTGCTCATGGCTCTGCTCACGGAGGGCTTGGAGAAATGCATTTGTTCGGCGACATCGATGGAGCGGACACTTTTTCCGTTTTCGGACAGGATCAGGATCGTTTCCAGATACATTTCGCCGGATTCTTGTAATACCATAAAAAGTCACCTCATGTGTTATTAAGATTGTTATACCGAAAATAAACTAAAAAAGCAACCGCAAGTGCCTTAAAGGACAGATCATATCTGACACGAATGATGAGGTCACGAGGTTTTGTACATTTGTGCAATTGAACAAAAATATGAAATCTAGACACTTAAATCGTGGGGAAAGTGAAGAAAAACAAAAAGTTAGCCTAGGCTTATTGACATACCGGGCGGTCGAAACTATACTTTATTATGCATCAGTTAGCAGATGCTAACCGAGCTGCGTGTGGCAGCATAATGGGAGGAGAAAACATGATGCCTTTGGTTTTGGCTACCCCGGGTGAGGAGATGATCATCAAAAAGGTCGGCGGATCCCAGGAGGTGAAGCAGCATCTCGAGACGATGGGATTCGTCGTCGGCGGAGCTGTATCTGTAGTAGCGGAGATCGGCGGCAATGTGATCGTAAACGTAAAGGAATCCCGTGTCGCTGTCAGTAAGGAAATGGCGCAGAGGATCATGGTTTGATCTGCAACAATTCATTAAGGAGGAAATGAATGAAGACACTCAGAGATGTAGCCATCGGCGATACCTGCAAGGTAGTGAAGCTGCATGGAACAGGAGCGGTAAAGCGCAGGATCATGGACATGGGCATCACCAAGAATGTTTCTGTGTATGTCCGCAAGGTCGCACCGTTGGGAGACCCGATCGAAGTGACAGTGCGCAATTATGAGCTTTCAATCCGCAAGGAAGACGCGGAAATGATCGAAGTCGAATAACTTCTATTTTTTATATGTCGCAGTTAGCGTGTGCTAATTGCTGGAAAGGAAAAAAGAATGAGTGTACGAATTGCCCTTGCGGGTAACCCTAACAGCGGAAAGACTACACTGTTCAACGCCCTGACAGGTTCCAACCAGTTTGTGGGAAACTGGCCCGGTGTTACAGTGGAGAAGAAGGAAGGCAAACTGAAGGGACATGATGATGTCATCATCACAGACCTTCCCGGTATTTATTCCCTTTCACCCTACACATTGGAAGAGGTAGTTGCGAGAAATTACCTGATCCAGGAGAGACCGGACGCGATCCTGAATATCATTGACGGATCCAACCTGGAGCGCAACCTTTATCTTACGACCCAGCTCACGGAGCTCGGTATCCCGGTAGTCCTTGCGGTCAACATGATGGACGTGGTCCGCAAAAACGGCGACAAGATCAATTTCGCCGAATTGAGCAAACAGATCGGATGCAAGATCGTCGAAGTGACAGCTCTTAAGAACGAAGGCGTCATGGAGGCGGCCGAGGCGGCGATCGAAGCGGCGAAGAACACCAAGACGATTCCTCAGCATACATTCTCAGGAACAGTTGAGCACGCGCTCGCTCACATCGAGGAGGCGACCGTACACGGTTTTCCTGAGGAGAGACAGCGCTGGTATGCGGTCAAGCTCTTTGAGAGAGATGAAAAAGTCCTTGAAGAGCTGAATCTTCCCAAAGATGTGCTCGACCACATCGAGAAGGATATCCAGGCCGTAGAAAAAGAGATGGATGACGACGCGGAGTCGATCATCACCAATGAGAGATATATCTACATCGGCGAGGTCTGCAAGGCCTGCTACAAGAAACACGGTGTAGGAGAACTCACTGTCTCGGACAAGATCGACAGAGTCGTGACCAACCGTTGGCTTGGACTCCCGATCTTCGCCCTGGTCATGTACCTAATCTATTACATCTCCATGGTCACCGTTGGCGCCAACGCGACGGACTGGGCAAACGACGGTCTCTTCGGAGACGGCTGGCACCTGTTCGGCAACGGAGCTCCTGAGTATGAAGAAGCAGCAGAGGAATACGGTGACGCTGCGAACGTCATCGACGCGTTCATCGGGCTGGACGAGGAAGTTGACCTTGAAGGCCTGAAGGAAGCCTATGCGGATATCGACAAGAGCGCGACCGCCGATTATACCCTGGAAGATGAAGAGACCCTCGCGACGGAAGACGTCACTTATACCTATGACGATCTGACCGGAGCAATGGAAGTCTTTGAGAAATATGAAGGCGAAGAGCCTGATCCGGCAAACTACGGAACCTGGGTTCCCGGTGTACCGGTGCTCGTAGAGTCACTGCTCGACAAACTCGGATGCGGCGATGTCCTCAAAGGACTGATCCTCGATGGGATCGTGGCCGGAGTCGGCGCTGTTCTCGGATTCGTTCCGCAGATGCTGGTGCTGTTCTTCCTGCTTGCATTCGTTGAGGCATGCGGCTATATGACCCGTATCGCTTTCGTACTTGACCGTGTTTTCCGCCGTTTCGGACTGTCCGGAAAATCCTTCATCCCGATCCTGATCGGAACAGGCTGCGGCATCCCCGGAGTCATGGCATCCCGTACGATCGAGAATGAACGTGACCGCAGGATGACCATCATGACGACAACATTTATCCCCTGCGGTGCGAAGACACCGTTTATCGCGATGGTGGCCGGAGCGATCTTCGGCGGATCTCCCTGGGTCGCGGTCTCCGCGTACTTCATCGGTATGGCGGCGATCATTATCTCCGGTATCATCCTGAAGAAGACCAAGATGTTCGCAGGTGATCCTGCTCCCTTCGTTATGGAGCTTCCCGCTTATCACTGGCCGACCCTCAGCAACGTCCTCCGTTCTATGTGGGAGCGCGGCTGGTCCTTCATCAAGAAGGCAGGAACGATCATCCTTCTTTCCACTATCGTTGTATGGTTTACCACCTATTTCGGCTTCACAGCAGACGGATTCCGTATGCTGGAAGAGGATGAGATCGACATGAGCATCCTCGCGAAGATCGGAAGTCTGTTTGCATGGATCTTTGCTCCTCTCGGATGGGGCAACTGGCAGGCTACCGTCGCCTCCATCACCGGTCTTGTCGCCAAAGAGAACATCGTCGGAACGATGGGCATCCTCTACGGAGGCGGAGAGGAAAGCGTTTACCACGTGCTGGCGAGCGCTTTCACCAAGGCCAGCGGCTTCTCGTTCCTGGTGTTCAACCTCCTTTGCGCACCCTGCTTCGCTGCGATCGGTGCGATCAAGCGTGAGATGAACAGCAGAAAGTGGACCTGGTTCGCGATCGGATATCAGTGCGGATTTGCTTATCTTTGCGCATTCGTCTGCTACAACCTCGGAAATCTCTTCCTGGGAAGCGCAAACATCATCGGAGTAGTCCTCTCACTGGCAATCGTGGCAGTGACCGTTTACCTGCTCGCAAGGCCTTACAAAGAGGCGACCACATTGACCCAAGATGTAAAGGTCAAATAAAAAGGCAGTACGCAGAACTGTGGGCTGAGAAAGTGACCCTTATCGTATCATCCTCCCTGTTATCATTGCCCTAACACTTTCCGCACACCTGTTCTGCTTCGGGTGAGAGCCCGATACATGCGCCATTCGGGGACCGGCATTTGCCGGTCCCCGATATTATTACAAAGGAAAAGAACGGTCCCGGGGACCGTTCTTTGTGATTCAGGAGTATGTTTATCTCAGACCTGCGACTTCCAGAGTGTCACGTGCGATCATGATCTCCTCGTTGGTGGGAAGCACCATGGCGAGAACCTTGCTGTCGGGGGAGGAGAATACAGCCTCGTTGCGGCTGGCGTTCTTGTTGAGTTCTGTGTCGATCTTCAGTCCGAGGAATTCCATCTCGCTGCAGATGCGCTCGCGGATCGAGTCGTCGTTCTCGCCGATTCCGCCGGTGAAGATGACGGCATCGAGACCGCCCATCTCAGCGGCATATCCGCCGACAAAGCGTTTGATCTGGTGGACAAGGATATCCAGCGTGAGCTGAGCGCGTTCATTGCCCCCTGCAGCAGCGTTGCGGATGTCTCTGCAGTCGCTGGAGATCCCGCTTACGCCGAGGAAGCCGGATTTTTTGTTCAGCAGATCGCTCATCTGGTCAGGAGTGAGGTGTTCCTTGTTGGCGAGATAGGTGACAACGGAAGGATCGATCCCGCCGGAGCGTGTGCCCATGATGAATCCGTCCAGAGGTGTGAGACCCATGGAAGTGTCGAAGCACTTGCCGTCCTTGATAGCGCAGAGGGAGCTTCCGTTTCCAAGGTGGCAGACGATGATCTTTGTGCCTTCCGGATCGATGCCCTGGAGCTCAAAGAATCTCTTGCTGACGAAACGGTGGGAGGTCCCGTGGAAGCCATAGCGGCGGATGGAGTACTTCTCATAGTATTCGTAGGGAATCGGGAAGATATAGCTCTTCGGAGGCATGGTCTGATGGAAAGAGGTATCGAACACCGCTACCATCGGAACATCTTTTCCGAAAACTTCCTGACATGCGCGCAGAGCGACAGCCTGAGGAGGATTGTGGAGAGGTCCAAGCTCTCTCAGATCATAGATGGTGTCGATGACTTCATCGTTGACCAGAGTGGATACCTTGTAGATCTCGCTTCCGTGGAGAACACGGTGTCCGATGGCGACGATCTCTTTTACATCGTCAATGACCTTTCCTTCGCCGGATGTAAGCTGGGAAACGACTTCAAGGAACGCTTCCTTGTGGGTGGGGAAGGGGACTTCTTTGACGACTGTCGCGCCGCCTGTCACCTTATGTGTGATCAGACCGCCGATGCCGATCCTTTCACAGTTTCCCTTTGCGATGACGCTTTCGTCATCCATTTCGATCAATTGGTATTTCAGGCTGCTGGAACCCGCGTTGATGACCAGAATTTTCATGATGTTATATACTCCTCAAGTCCGCTTTACAAGCGTTTTTTTCAACCATATAATTATAACAATTCAATTCAGGCTTTGACTAGAGGGCATATGGAAGTTTACGGAATCGTATGTGAGTGCAACCCTTTTCACCGTGGACATCAGAAGATCGCCCGGCTTGCCAGAGAGCGGGGAGCGGATGCTGTCGTCGGTGTGATGTCCGGTGATTTTGTCCAGAGGGGTGAGCCTGCCGTCATATCAAAATTCATCAGAGCTGAGCAGATGGTGCGAAACGGATTCGATCTTGTGATCGAACTTCCTGTTCGGTATGCGCTTTCTTCTGCTCAGCGTTTTGCTGTCGGCGCGGTGCGGCTCATGGAAGCGACCGGCGCAGTTGACAGGATCATTTTCGGAAGCGAGACCGGATCCCTGCAGGAACTGTCGGACGCGGCGGATTTCTTCTCTTCTTCCGAGACGGAGAATGCGATCAGGGCGATGCAGGAAGCCGGCATGACCTACCCTGCCGCAAGGGAAAAGCTGTTCTGCGAGCGATTCGGGGATGACAAGGCCCAATGCCTGAGAGGGGGAAACGATCAGCTCGGTATCGAGTATCTCCGGGCGCTGAAGAGCACGGGCTCTGCCATCGTTCCCTGTGTCGTGCGGCGGGAGCGGGACGGATTCTACGCGCATGAAGTGAGAAAAAGGCTGGACTGCGGTATCGGGATCGAAGAAATGATCCCGGAGGGAGCGGACCCGTCCGTGTTCGGCAACCGCATTGACGAAAAGATATTCGCAAGAGCGGTCCTCATGCGGCTCAGGGATCTCAATCGTCAGGATTTTGAGAGCCTCCCTGATGTAAGCGGCGGTCTGGATATGAGACTGTATAAATCATCCCGGACAGCGACCGACCTGAATGAACTCTATGAAGCCGTGAAGACAAAACGCTATACGATGAGCCGGGTGAAGCGGACAGCGCTGTGGGCTGCGCTGAAACTCACCGGATCCCCGGACGCGGAGCCGGAATATGCCAGGATCCTTGCCATCGGAGAGAAGGGAACGGAGGTGCTCGCACGGATGAGGGAGAGATCCGCGATCCCCTTCGGAGGAAGTCTCAGGGATCTTTCATCCACGTCACCCTTCGCCGAGATATTTGCGGAAGAGGAGATCGCCGCGACGGATTTTTACAACCTGAACCTGGAGAAGGCCTTGCCTGCAGGCGAGGATTTCACCCACCGGTTGTTCGTGCTACAATAAGCATATGGAAATGATGATTGAAACATATTCACAGAGCGAAACGGAGGAGTTCGGAAGGCGGTTCGCCAAAGCGCTTCTGCCCGGGAATGTCGTCGCCCTATACGGAGACCTCGGCGCAGGGAAGACTGCTTTCGTACGTGGCGTGATCCACGGGATGGGCAAAGAGGTGCCCGTATCCAGCCCCACGTTTTCTATTGTGAATGAATATTATATCCCGGGTGGAAAGATTGCCCATTTTGATATGTACCGCATCGGATCGGAAGAGGAACTCTACGGAACCGGATTCTATGATTACCTCGACGGGAAGAACATCATTCTGATGGAATGGAGCGAGAATGTTCCGTTCGCCGTGGATGAGGATGCGATCCGTATCACGATTGAAAAAGGAGAAGGGGACACAAGAAGGATCCGTATCGTGTCTCCCGGGGAGTTGAAATTTTGATCATATTCAGTGTTGACTCTGCTTCCGTCGCCGGAAGCGCTGCCCTTGTACGGGACGGAGAAGTCCTGTATGAATGTTTTGCGAAGGAAGGCCTGACGCACAGCGAGACGCTTCTGGAGCGGTGTGATGAGGTGTTCCGGAAGACCGGCTGTTCGCCGAAGGATGTGGACTGTTACGCTGTGACCTGCGGCCCCGGATCCTTTACAGGACTCAGGATAGGGATCAACCTCGTGAAGGGACTGGCTTTTCCCGCCGACACGCCCTGTGTTCCGGTATCGACCTTCGAGGCACTGGCCAATCCGGCCATTGCTCTGGGACGGGATATCCTCTGCGTGCTGGATGCGAGACAGAAGAGGGTGTATTGCGCTGCATACCATGTCGATAACGGGGAACTTGTTCCCGCAACGGAAGGAAAGATCGTCGCGATCAGGGATCTGAACGCTGAGATGCTGGAAGACGGGATCCATTCACCGGTCGTGGTCGGGGATATGGCGGAAACGGTCTCCGGTCAGGTGGAAGGGAGCACTCCCTGCCCGGCGGAAATGCAGGATGTACATGCCGCGGAAGTGGGGAGGATCGCGTATAAAAGGTTTTTGAATAAGGAAACAGTAAGACCGGAAGAACTCGTTCCTGTCTACCTGCAGCTTTCGCAGGCGGAGAGAGAACGGATCGGGAAGGAGAATAAATAAAAAATGAAGCTTGTAATCGGATCGGATCATGGCGGATACGAACTGAAAGAGGACGTAAAGAAATACCTGCTGGAAAAAGGCTATGAAGTGGAGGACGTCGGTACTTTTTCGACAGCTTCCTGCGATTACCCGGATATAGCGAAGGCTGCCTGCGCAAAGATCCAGTCCGGAGAATGCGAAAGAGGGATCCTTATCTGCGGTACAGGCGTAGGGATCAGCATGGCTGCGAACAAATGCAGGGGGATCCGTGCCGCCTGCTGCAGCGACACCTTTACCGCCCGGTACACCATGCTTCATAACGACGCCAATGTCCTGTGTTTCGGAGGGCGTGTCGTAGGGGCAGGACTTGCTCACGAACTGGTCGATGCCTATCTCAGCGGAACCTTTGAAGGCGGACGGCACAAGACACGTGTGGACAAGATCATGGCTATCGAAGCCGAACAGCTGTGAGACATGGCGGACGATAAGAAAAGAGATCAGATCATAAGGATCGTGAAAAAGGCGGCGGCTGTGGCATTCGCGCTGCTCGGATTTGCCGTATGTGTGTTGCTGTTTTTGCTGTTCCTCCGTTCGGAGGCATTTCCGCTGAGGGCGCGCATCCTGTTCCTGATCTGCGACGGGCTGATGGCAGCTTCGATATTCTGGCTTTTGAAACGGTATCTGAATTCAGATGAGAGAGGATAAGAAAATGGGAAATACGGTGTATTTTGTGGTTCCCTGCTATAACGAAGAGGAAGTCCTCCCGGAAACATCGAAAAGGCTTCTGGTTAAAATGAAGGATCTCGTGGACCAGGGAAAGGTCTCACCTGACAGCAAGATCTGCTTTGTGGATGACGGAAGCCGCGACAGGACGTGGGCGATGATAGAGGAACTGCATGAGCAGCTTCCTGTTTTCACGGGGGTGAAGCTTTCTCGGAACCGCGGACATCAGAACGCGCTGCTCGGCGGCATGATGACGGTCAAGGATGACTGCGACGCGCTGATCTCGCTGGACGCGGATCTTCAGGATGATCCCGACGCCATCGACCGGATGATCGATCAGTGGATCGACGGATCGGATATCGTGTACGGGGTTCGCAGCGCGAGAAAAACGGACACGTTTTTCAAGCGTTTTACCGCGGAGAGCTTTTACCGGATCATGGAACTGATGGGAGCTCAGATCGTATTCAACCACGCGGATTACAGGCTGCTCTCCAGAAGGGCGCTGGAAGCGCTGGCGGAGTACAGGGAAGTGAACCTGTTCCTTCGCGGGATGATCCCGACGATCGGTTTTAAAACCTCTACGGTTACCTATGAGAGAAATGAGCGCTTTGCCGGGGAGAGCAAATATCCCCTGAAGAAGATGCTCGCGCTGGCCTGGAACGGAATAACCAGCTTCTCCACACGCCCGCTTGAGATGATCGTTACCTTTGGAGTGATCCTCATGGCGGTCGCGGCGGTGCTGCTGCTCGTTTGCGCAGGAAGGGCGATCTGGGGAACGGCTCCCCAGGCGGTGGAAGTGTTCAGTTACTCCCTCTGGCTCATCGGCGGCATCCAGCTTCTGGCTCTGGGCGTGGTAGGCGAATATATCGGCAAGATCTATGCAGAGACGAAGGGAAGACCGAGATATATCATCGAGTCCTATCTCAGGTAAAGAAATGTCTGACGAAGGCGGTGCGTCTGAGACGCGCTGCTTTTTTCATGGAAACCGTACAGTATGGTATAATAAACTGGATACGCACTTTGGCGTTTTAGGAGCATAATCGATGAAACTTTTCAAGCTACTGTTCAGCAGACTGGGCATCACCGCGATCATGGTGATCCTGGAGATCGTTTATCTTGTTTCCCTGCTTCAGTGGCTCAGCCCATATATCGGATGGATCACCGGGATCCTCCAGGTGATCAGCATATTCATCATTCTCTGGATCATCAATCAGAGCAGGCATCTGTCCGCCGATATGATGTGGATCGTGCTTATGTTTATCGCTCCGATCCCGGGAACGGTGATCTATCTCATGCTCAGTTCGATCGGGAAGTTTCCCAGCAGGACGTTCCGCAACATCATGGGTGAGACCGAGCAGTGCGGAAAGTATTATGAGCAGGACGAGGCTGTCCTGAAGGAGGCCTGCGAGAGAGCGGGGGAGAGATCCGGGCAGCTGTACTACATCTCGAGAACAGCCGGATTTCCCGTATACAGGAACGAAGGTTTCGACTATTACCCGATGGGCGAGGATTCCTATCCGGTAATGCTGGAGGAACTGCGGAAGGCGGAATCTTTCATTTTCATTGAGTACTTCATCATTGAGAAAGGAAAGATGTGGAACGGGATCCTGAACGTATTGAGGGAAAAGGCGGCAGATGGCGTCGATGTGCGGGTGATGTATGATGATTTCGGATCCATCAACACGCTTCCCTACCGCTATGCGGAGGCTCTGGAGAGAGACGGGATCAAGACGATCCACTTCAACCGTGTGAACCCGTTCCTGAACGGGATCCTGAATCACCGGGACCACCGCAAGATCATGGTCATAGACGGAAAGGTAGCTTTTACCGGAGGGATCAATCTTGCTGATGAGTATATCAATGTCAAGGAGCGCTTCGGGGTATGGAAGGATAACTGCTTACGGGTTCGGGGTGAAGCGGTGTGGAGCTTTACGCTGATGTTCCTCACCATGTGGAACGCCCTGAGAAAGGAAGACGAGGATTTTGAGGCTTTCCGCACACCGCAGGTTCCCGCTGTTTCCGATAAAGGGGACGGGTGGATCGCGCCTTATGGGGAGACCCCTCTGGATGACGTGAACGTCGGACAGAACATCTACGAAAACATCCTCAACCAGGCGAAGAGGTACTGTTATATCTTCACGCCCTATCTGATCATCGATACGGATATGATCAATGCCCTGATCATGGCGGCGAAGAGAGGAGTCGATGTCCGCATCGTGACGCCGGGCATACCGGACAAAAAGATCGTTTACAATATCACGCGCTCCTTCTATTCCCAGCTTATTGCGGGAGGAGTGAAGATCTATGAATATACACCCGGGTTCATTCATGCCAAAGTGTTCGTGAGCGACGACAGGATCGCGACGGTGGGGACCCTGAACCTGGATTACCGCAGTCTGTATCTGCATTTTGAGAACGGCATTTACCTTTATGATGCGAAAGGCGTTCTGGATGTGAAGAAGGATGCGGAGGAGACCCTGTCTGTTTCCCACCGTGTCACTGCGGAAGAGAGCAGAAGAAGCCTTATACACACATTTTTGTTCAGCATCATTCGTATTTTCGCGCCGCTGATGTAAGGAGGAAGATATGGCAAAAGCATTGTTGATCAACGGAAGTCCGAACGCAAAAGGATGCACCTATACCGCGCTTCGTGAAGTGGCTGACACCCTGGAAAAAGAGGGATTCGAGACCGAGATCGTTCAGATCGGAAAGGAAGCGATCCGCGGCTGTGTTTCCTGCGGATTCTGCAGTACACATGACAGATGTGTATTTGATGACGCGGTCAATCGCGTTCGGCCCAAATTCGCGGAGGCGGACGCGGTGATCGTCGGCTCCCCCGTGTATTACGGGTCTCCCAACGGGACATTGATCGCATTCCTCGACCGTCTTTTTTATTCCAAGGGTGATATCGACCTCCGGATGAAAGTCGGCGCTTCGGTCGTATCCTGCCGTCGTGGAGGAAACACGGCGTCATTCGATGTTTTGAACAAGTATTTCACCATCTCGCAGATGCCGGTGGCCTCTTCCAATTACTGGAACAACGTCCACGGGTTTACCGCCGAAGATGTTCTCAAGGACAGGGAAGGACTGCAGACGATGCGGATCCTCGGAAGGAATATCGTGTTCCTGGTAAAGGCCATTGCGCTCGCCAAAGAAGAGTATGGCCTTCCTGAGAAAGAGGCGGTGCGCGAGTTTACAAGTTTCCCGGACGGGAAATAACAGAGAGGGAGAAACCGTGAAGGAAGTTTGGGATGTGATCGTTGCGGGCGGAGGACCGGCAGGCTATACAGCTGCCGTATTTGCCGCCCGGAGGGGGCTTTCTGTACTTCTCCTGGAGAAGACGAGGTTCTCCCTGACAAAACTGAAGATCTCCGGAAAGGGGCGCTGCAACCTGACGAACAACTGCACGGTCCCCGAATATTTTGAGCACATCCTAAGAGGAGAGCGATTCCTCCGGAGCGCCATTGCGTCCTTTGGCCCTTCCGATATCATGGCTTTTTTTGAAGAGGCAGGTGTGCCTCTGAAGACAGAACGGGGAAGAAGGGTCTTCCCCGTGAGCGACAAGGCGGCGGATGTGGCGCAGGCCCTTATCCGCGAAGCGGAGAGAAGCGGTGTAACGGTCCGCAATGAAGCGGTACTGTCTCTCCTGACGGATCAGGGGCGCGTTTCCGGTGTTGAGACCAGAAACGGCCGGATCGCTGCGCGTTCGGTGATCGTCGCGACCGGCGGCCTGTCTTATCCGAAGACCGGGAGCACCGGTGACGGATACAGGATGGCTGCGGATGCAGGGCATACCGTCAATCCCTGCTCTCCTGCGCTGGTGGCGCTGCGGTGCAGCGAAAAATGGATCCCGGAAGTGGAAGGCCTTTCGCTCAGAAATGTGACACTGGAATGCAGAAAAGGGAAGAAAGCGCTGTTCTCCCAGCAGGGGGAGATGCTTTTCACCGGAGACGGGATATCGGGACCGTTGTCCCTCTCGCTGTCTTCCGTTCTGGCGGGAACGGATGTTTCCGAGCTGAGGACGTGGATCGATCTGAAGCCCGCCCTGGATGGTGAGACGCTGGACCGCAGGATCCTCCGGGACTTTTCCGAAAACTCGAACAGGGAGTTCAAGAACTGCCTGGATCAGCTCCTGCCGTCATCCCTGATCCCTGTTATCGTGGATCTTTCTGGGATCGCCCCATCCAAAAAGGTGAATCAGATATCCTCCTCGGAGCGCAGAAGACTGGCGGATCTGCTGAAGCATCTTCCTGTGACGGTGACCGGAACAGCGGGATATGACGAGGCGATCGTCACGGCAGGCGGTGTGAACACGAAGGAGATCGATCCGAAGACCATGGAGTCGAAGCTCGTCGGCGGACTGTATTTCGCCGGAGAAGTGATGGACGTGGACGGACTGACAGGCGGATACAACCTTACTATCGCATTTTCTACCGGTCATGCGGCCGGAACATCAGTACTTGGAGGAGAAAAACAATGAGAGCTGTTGCAATTGACGGGCCTGCCGGCGCCGGAAAAAGCACCATCGCCAAAAGACTGGCAAAGGATCTTGGATTTATCTATGTGGATACCGGAGCATTGTACCGCGCCATCGGCCTTCATACGCTGAGGAAGGGCGTGGACATCCATGACACAGAAGGAGTCATCGGACTGCTTCCCGAGATCACGGTCGATATCCAGTATGTGGGAGCGGAGCAGCATGTCTTTCTCAACGGGGAAGATGTCAACGGACTGATCCGTACGGAACCTGTCTCCATGGCAGCTTCCGCGGTATCCGCCATCCCTGAGGTCCGCACGTTCCTGCTGGAGACACAGAGAAGACTGGCAAGAGAATACAGTGTTGTGATGGACGGCCGGGACATCGGAACGGTCATCCTTCCGGATGCGGAGTGCAAGATCTTCCTCACGGCCAGCCCCGAGGTGCGCGCCAGACGCAGATACGATGAGCTGGTCGCAAAGGGCGTTAAGGCAGTCTATGAGGATGTCCTCGCAGATCTGAAACGGCGCGACTGGGACGACTCCCATAGGGAGACGGCTCCCCTGAAACTGGCGGAGGACGGGATCGAAGTGGATACGTCCGGCCTGGAACTGGAGCAGGCCATTGCGATGGTGAAAGAAGTCGTGATGAGAAAGCTGGGGTGAAGGAAGATGGAGATCCGTCTTGCGGAAACGGCAGGATTCTGTTTTGGAGTGGACCGGGCGGTGAAACTGTGCGAGAGGCTCCTGGACGAGGGGAAAAAGGTAGCGACGCTGGGCCCGATCATCCACAATGACGGGGTAGTGGCTGACCTCGCGGCAAGAGGGTGCACCATCGTGGATTCTCCCGGTGAAACACCGTCCGGAGCAGTACTGGTGATCCGTTCCCACGGCGTGCCGAAGGCAGTGATAGAGGAATGCTCCGCCCTCGGACTGCAGGTGGAAGACGCGACCTGTCCTTTCGTGTCCAAGATCCACCGGATCGTGGAACAGGCCGGGAAAGAAGGAAGGCACGTTGTGGTCGCGGGAAGCCCGGAGCACCACGAAGTGCTGGGTATCGTGGGACATTGCGGCGGCCCCTGTGATGTGGTCGGATCTGCTGAAGGTCTTCAGGGGCTTTCTTTTTCTCATGATGAGCCTGTGACGCTGGTCGCTCAGACCACGTTCAGTATGGGTAAATATGACGAGATCAAAGCTTGTGCAAAAAAATACTATACAAATTTGACGGTTTTTGATACAATCTGTAGTGCGACGAATAAGAGGCAAACGGAGGCAGCTCAGCTGGCGAAGGATTCCGATTGTTGCGTCGTAATCGGGGGGCACAACAGTTC
This sequence comes from uncultured Faecalibacterium sp., assembly GCA_964599695.1. Lineage (GTDB taxonomy): Bacteria > Bacillota > Clostridia > Oscillospirales > Ruminococcaceae > RUG11783. The sequence goes on along the minus strand of CAZRGP010000037.1, from coordinate 1,417 downwards.
GAACACCCAAAAGCTCAAGGAAGTGTGTGAGCAATTCGCTCCGACATTTCGCATTGAGAATGCCGGTGAGCTGAAACAAGGGATGCTTGCCGGATATCAAAAGATCGGTGTTACTGCAGGCGCGTCTACACCGTATCTTATAATCAAGGAGGTGCTCACTAGGATGAGCGAAATTAACCAAGAACTAGACTTTGAAACTATGATGGAGGAATCATTGAAGCCCGTTCACCGTGGGCAGCGTGTCGAAGGAACAGTCATCGAAGTCAGACCGAACGAAGTTGTTGTTGACATCGGCAGAAAACAGACCGGCATCGTTCCGATGGATGAAGTATTGGATGATGCGTCGATGAACCCCGAAGAAGCGATTAAGTTAGGCGAAACTTATACTTTCCAGGTTTCCAAAGTTGAAGACGAGAAAGGAATCGTGACCCTTTCCCGCAAGAGAGTCGCCAATGAGACCAGCATGGCTGAACTGATGGCGGCATATGAGAACGGAGAACCGGTGGACGCTTACATTACCGGTATTTCCAAGAAAGACAACGTCAGCAAAGGTCTTGTCGCAAATGTCAAAGGCGTTCGCGTATTTATCCCCGGCGGCCAGGCGACACTGCGCCGCGGTGAGTCTTTCGACGAGCTGCTTCACACAACTCAGAAGATCCTCATCACCAAGGTGGAAAAAGAGCGCAAGAGCGTGATCGGATCGATCCGCGCTGTTCTCGAAGGAGATCAGGCAAAGAAACGCGAAGAGTTCTTCAAGACAGTCGAAGTCGGCAAGGAATATACAGGAACAGTCAAGTCCCTTGAGAACTACGGCGCATTTGTGGACCTCGGCGGAGTGGACGGCATGGTACATGTCTCCGAACTCAGCTGGAAGCGCATCCACAACCCGGCAGAAGTCCTGAAGGTCGGCGATGAGATCACCGTCTTCGTCAAGGATTTCGACCAGGAGAAGGGCCGCATCTCCCTCGGCTATCGCCGTGAAGAGGACAATCCCTGGAATCTGATCAAGTCCTATGAGATCGGATCCGAATTCGAGGCACCGATCGTGTCCGTAACAAAATTCGGCGCGTTCGCACGTATCCTCCCGGATCTCGACGGACTGATCCACCTGTCCGAGCTCTCCACCGAGCATGTGGATGATCCCACAAAGATCGTCAAGGTCGGTGATGTCGTAAAGGTTCGTCTCATCGGTGTCGATGAGGAGAAGAAGCGCATCTCCCTCTCCATGCTTGCAGAAGGCGAGAAAGAGGCGGCACGCGCAGCCAAGCGCGCAGCAAAGGACGCGGAGAAAGAAGAATCCGCTGACGAGCAGCCTGTGGAAGAGTAATCTGTCAATGATACAAAACGGCAGTTGCGTTTAAAGGTTCTAAGTCAATTGTTGGGGCAGACCCAATAGAATGAGCTAGGCGAATAAGAA
>CAZRGP010000036.1:0-23170 GCA_964599695.1 uncultured Faecalibacterium sp. | reverse complement strand
CGAGGAGGATAAATACTGCATAACTGATCAGTTATACCAAACGAAAGAAACAAGGTTCAGGTGATGGCACCGCAGAATTGTAGAAAACGACAGAACCACAGCAAGGGAGTAGTGTTTCTATCTGTAATGATCGGCCAAGTGTTTGTAGCTCCCGTTATCCATGTACTTAGGAGCACATCGCTAGATGTGTTTTTTAGTGTTCAAAATCAGGTGTCATTTTTGAGGTTTTTATCTCATCTAAGACTATGAATGCAGAAAAGGTACAGACATATTACCCAGTTATAAAAAATGATTTCCAGGGCAAATAAACGCTGATTTTGCACCCGGAAAGCACACTTTTTTAGGAGAGTCCAAATTTGTCGAGAATGAGTAAGAAAAAGAAAGAGGAATATGCGCTCTTTCTGAATAAAAACAGCCGAATAACATATAACCCTGTTTGCTTAAGATGTCAGAAAGATTGCAAACAGAGCTTCAGGGCGGTCTTGTTGGCTTGCAATAAATATCAGAAAAAGGAGAGATGAATTGAACTATTTGGAAATGCAAGAAAAAACGGAATTGATTCTTCGAAACTACGATGATATTGAAGCGGAGGAGGTTCAGTGGCTATGGTATCCATATATACCGTTTGGTAAATTGACGATCCTTCAGGGTGATCCAGGCTGCGGCAAGACGATGGTTGCATTGGATTTGGCAGCGCGGCTATCTTCAGGAGCTCCGCTGCCATTTACTGATAAGATCTGCAAACCAATCAATATCATCTATCAGACGGCTGAGGATGGACCAGAAGATACTATCAAGCCAAGACTGATAGCAGCTGGTGCGGATTGTTCCAGAATTGTGCTGATCGAAGAAAAAGGGTCACCAGTATCGTTTGGAGACAGCAGATTGGAAGAAGCAATAAAAGCCACTCAGGCAAAATTACTTATTCTGGATCCACTGTCAGCTTTCATTGGAAATGATGTAAATCTGAATCATGCGATCGATGTCAGGAAAGCATTCCGACCGCTTTATGAGATGGCAGATCGAACAAAATGTGCAGTACTGATTATTTCGCACACGAACAAAATGAAGGGAATTTCATCCCTTTACAGGACAAATGGATCGATCGATGTCGCCGGCGCTGTCAGGTCGATTCTTGCAGTCGGAAAGAGAAAAAATGAAAAGACGGAACGTATTCTGGTCCAGGTAAAAAACAATCTGGAACAGGTCGGGCCGTCTTTAGTTTATGAACTGACAGATCATATTGAGTGGAAAGAGCAGTCAGAAATCAGTGCAGATGATCTGTTCATGGAGTTTATTACACCTGCCGAGAGAGCAACTAAGAAAGCGAAAGCCAAGGAAGAACTGATCGAATTACTGATGGAAAAGGATCAGCCGCAGGCATATATCAAAGACTATTTTGAAAAGATGAACATCAGTTTTCGAACAGTACAGGAGGCTCAGAAAGAGCTTGGTATCAAGCCGTACCAGCTTCACAACCAAAGCTATTGGCCGTATCCTTCAACAACGCAACAATGAAAAGTGTATCAGAAAACTGCGCAGTAACATGGGATCTTCCCGATACAAACTGCGTTGTTGCGTAGTTGTTTTCGGCAGGTAAAGGGAGTCCAGAGGGAACGGCTGGCCCACGACCTTGTGTACAAGGTGTAGTGGGTTACACAACATTTGCGCCGGAAGAGAAACCGGTGGTTTTTCTTCCTCACGGACAGTTGTGATGCGAGCCTTGGGATCGAGCAGAACAACTGCCTGGGAGAGGACGGCAATCATAAGAGCGGAGGAGGCGATTATGACTGCCGGACTGACAGAAAGGCGCAATGTTGGGTTTGTAACAAGAAGGAGGATTGGAAGAAGCTGTGGGACACATTGCCTTCTTACATCCTTCCTTGAACATAAGTTGAATGGAGGGAATCATGGCAAACTACGCAATCATGAGAATAGAAAAGAGAAAGCTCGGTGCGGTCGGCAGGATCTGCCGTCACAACGAGCGACTGAAAACAGAGTATAAGAGCAATCCGGACATTGATCCGGAACGGACAAAAGATAACTACCACATTATAGGACCGTGCCGTAATTACAGAAAAGCAGTGCTTGATAAGATCGAGTCAGCCGGGGCCAGGATGAGAAAAGACAGTGTCGTTCTGCAGGACTGTTTTATCGGAGCGACACCGGAATGGATCCGTAATAAACCGCCCGAGGAACAAAGACAGTACTTTGAACATGCAGTCCGATTCTTTGAACAGAAGTTTGGAAAACAAAATATCATCTCCGCAGTGGTGCATATGGATGAGGCAACTCCCCACATGCACCTTTGTTTTGTCCCTCTGACAAAAGACGGCAGATTGTCACCTAAAGAGCTGATAGGCGGGCCGAAGGGATTGAGCACATTGCAGGATCAGTTCTATGTCCATATGCACAACAAGTATTTGGATCTGACTCGTGGCATCCCTTCCAAAATATCGAAGAGAACGCATATACCGGTCTATATGTTCAAGAATGCCGGAATGCTGTATGACCACTATGAGGAGATTCTGAAGGCGATCGATGATATCGGCGTCTTCAATTCAGGAAAGAAAAAGGCGGAGGCAGTTGCTTTGTTGGGACGGTATGCACCGGAGATGGCAAAGCTCAAGGACCAGCTGAAAACAACGGATGAGCATATCAAATATTTGGAAACAACTCTTTCTGATGAGAGCGATCGTGTCCGCTACTACAGGAGCGATAACTATGAAAAAGAGCTGACGATAAAGGAGCAAAACCAAAAGTTATATGAGCTGAATGAAAAACAGAAGCAATTGGAAAAGCTGGTTTCGAAGATACCGCCTGATCTTTTAGAGCAGATCAAGGCCCGTGAACTTGAAGAGAGAAAAAGGAGAAGAAAAGGATGGGAAAGGTAGTCCTTGTAAAGCAAAAGAAACTTTCCGGATGTACCCGCAGGGTGAAGTTTAAGGGCACGACATATATAGTCAGCTCTGTGTTTTATTCACCGTTCTCAAAGGAAGAGGAGTCGGCGAGTGGGCTAAAAGAACGAATCGAAAATGCGTTGACCGAAGATATGAGGTTGACGATTCGCAATAGAAATAATACAATCGGCGCAACGAAGTTAGCTTCAGATGCCGGAAAGGAGAGCAATGCATCCGAAGCAAAATAAAGAATATGAGAATAAAATAACCGCTATCTACTGTAGGCTTTCCAGAGACGACGGCGTCGAGGGCGAGAGCAATTCCATTGGAACACAAAAGAAACTCTTGACCATGAAAGCGAATGAGCTTGGGCTAGATAATCTGGAATTCTATGTGGATGACGGGTATTCAGGGACAAACTTCAACCGTCCGGATTTTAAGCGTCTTGAAGATGATGTGAAAAGAGGGCTCGTGAAAGCAGTTCTCGTAAAGGACTTGTCGCGTTTGGGCAGGAACTATGTGTCTGTAGGGACCTATACCGATGATTTCTTTCCTGCGTATGGTGTTCGATTCATAGCTGTCAATGACATGGTGGACAGCGATCAAGGAGATAACGAGATAGCTCCTTTTAAGAACATCATGAACGAGTACTACGCAAAAGACATCAGTAAAAAAGTGCGCTCCGCTCACAAGATCCGAGGCAGATTGGGAGAACCTTTAGGCCAGCCACTCTATGGGTATATGAAGGATCCTGACAATAAAAAGCATTGGATCGTAGATCCAGAAGCTGCTTCTGTAGTAAAAAGGATTTTTCAAATGTTTTTGGATGGCTCAGGCGCAGAAACGATTGCAAGGACCTTATCTGACGACCATGTTCTCTATCCTGGAGCCTATTGGAAAACAAAAGGCATCAACCGTGGAGGAAGGAAGACCTACAACGACCCGTATAGGTGGAATGACAGCACGATTTCAAAGATGCTGACACGTCAGGAGTACTGCGGAGACATCATCAATTTCAAGACAAAATCACTGGACTTCAAACACCGGGCTCGATTAGACGCTCCAAAAGAGGAATGGGCTATATTTCAGGATGTGAATGAACCCATCATCTCCCGGAGTGACTTTGAAAGAGTACAGCAGATGAGGGCAAACGGCAGAAGGAAAAAGTCCAAATTCAAATCCGGGGAACAAAATGTGTTCACGGGGCTAGTGTTCTGCCCGGACTGCGGGAGAAAGATGTGGTATCACACCAATACCACCAATAATGATATCCATTTCTTCAGCTGTTCCAATTATGAGAAGGACTACCGTGGGACATGCAAAACCAGGCATTACATCAGAGAAGAAGCACTGGAACACATCGTCCTGAGCGAGTTGAGACACCTTGCTGCGCTTCTGAAAAAGGACGAAGACAGTTTTGCAAGGTTATTACAGGAAAGAGCTGAAGCCTCTCTGGCTGAGCAACAGAAAGCTCTGGAAAAAGAGTTTGCAATCTGTACTGACCGAAAAAGAACTGTTGACGCCCTTTACGAGAAGTGTTACGAGGACAATGCCACAGGAAAAATCTCAGACGAATGGTTTTGTCATCTTTCGGCAAAGTACTCATCGGAGAAAGAAACTCTGCGTGGAAGAATCCAGCAGATTCATGAGCAGTTGAGCAAACTGACCGTCGACGAAAGAAGTCAGGAATCGTTCATAACATCAGTCAGGAAATTTATGAAGGTGGAACGCCTAACGGCAACTCTTCTAAATGAGCTGATCGACCGTATCGAAGTATACGATTCTCGGGGAACCGGTAAGGATAAGACTCAGAAGGTCGTGATCTATTACCGTTTTGCCGGTGACTTCTTGCTGAAGAACAGTGATAGTTACGATCTTACTGTTGACCCTCAAAAAGGGAAAATGGTCCATTACGAGGTCGAAGGTCTCAACTCAGCAGCTGAAACAGCATAAATACATCTGATCTTTTGACATAAAAAAGGAAGAAGAGTACTAGCGATACTCTTCTTCCGGTTGAAAGATCATTACTTTAACGTTTTTCGAACTATCAAGTCCTGTATCTTTCTCACTATGGTGCGAGTTTGAAAAAAGGACTATAAAGTTTGGCAGGCAGACATCTACTGCTTTAGGTGATCCATTATGCAATGGGTCACCTTTTTGTTGGAAAAACAAGGAAGAAAGCAAGAAATCAATGCGCCTTAATGCTAATCTCAAGACCAATTGTCAAATAAATATAAAAGCCAATCATAAATTGCTCTAAGAAAAACGGAGCACCATACTGCCGAGGAAACGATATTCTTGTTATGTTCTGTATTCGGAAAATAAAACCAAAGTTGATACGCAGTTATCACAGCTCCTAAAACCCAAATGGGAAGCCCAAGATACAAAATGGTAGCCATCACCCGGGGAACAAGGTCTAACACTACAAAGCAGGCGTCTGCAATTAGTATAGCAACCCCAAACACCATTGACAGGACAATTCTTTTTCCGGTGTCACAAAGATTTACCCCCGATTTTATTTGGATAATTGTTTTCCCATAATAGTAATGTCCTACTGGACTGAAGAATTCAACCACCATAGAAAGAAATATCGGAATCATCATTTTTTGCTCCTCTCCTATTGTTGATTGATTATATTCACATCATAAAAGCAGCAGGTCACTGAATATACAAAGCATGTGGTCACGGCATATTAATCACTGTATAGCCCGTACTTCCATTCCAGAATGCCTCTTTCTCACACCTAGGCATAAACACCTCAATACGTTCTCCTATCTAATGCTCCATCGAAGTAATTCGGTGGTGCCGAGAAGCTGCGGCAGTTCCAACATTGTAAGAATCAATTAAGATGCTGAAGCAAATCTGATAAAAACAGGATTCTCGATGTAATCTTCTGCCTTTATAGCAAGCAGAGAATCTTCAGACAATATACCGGAGGGATTAATGGGTGGCCCAAATATTAAATACTCTCCGTGTCTCGAGACCCCTTTTCTTGAACCTTCTTCTTCGGTTGCAATTCTGTATTGAAGTTCTCCTGTATGAAGATTGGCTTCAAATACATATCCTTCTATTTTGTCTCTGTCGATGCCATAGTAATACAGCATTCCATCTGACAAAAAGTACATATTCTCCCCCGGGGAACTGATATTCCCAGGAAACATGTCCTCAATGATACACTCTTCATTTGTGCCATCCACTCGAATCAGAGATCGCTTTATGTCGTCGCCCGTCTGTTCTACAAACTTATAATATGTGCCGTCCTCATATCCGATAAAGACGCCCTGCTTTCCTGCACCGAAACTGTTTTTCTTTTCTTCGTACACGCCAAGATTTTCAATGCTTCCGTCATCGGTATTGATCTTCAGCAACAGAACATCTTTGTCCTGCTTATAGCATCCAAGCACATAAAAGGCATTGTCTACGTTTGCAGAAATCATTAGTTTATGGGCATATAAGTAGTAATCCGGATCCAGGCGTACGTCTTTCAAGTTGTTATTTGTGGTGTTCCATATGACGAAATGACTGTCAATGCTATCATCGATGATGTGGTTATTGCCGCCCTGTTCTTCTGCTCTGGCAGAGAAGCCGATCACCAGATTGTCGAGCAGATACAGTTTGTGAAGATTTGTTCTGCCTCTTATCATTTCCGGCAGTTCAAACAGTTTGTACGTCAGTGATTCAAAATCATAATATGCCAGAATATCTGTCGTCTGTTTTTCCGGAGTATAAAGACTATTATAAAAACCAACCGCTCCGTTCTCGGTAATCCAGGACAGGTCCGTCATGGAAGAAGACATTTGCGGCGATTGGCCGTCGATTCGGACAATATCGGATTCTTCCGCAAACGGGATACCGGATGAATCGTTTTCCATGTACTGTTCCTTTCCGATCATCCGGACACCGTCTGCAGGCAGAGGCACTCCATTGCGAACCTGTTCGGGCCCGGCAAGCACCAGATATTCTCCATACTGATCCACCGGCATGAGGGATTCGCCGCTTTCGCGTTCTCTCCTGATGATCGATCCGCTATCAAGATCAAAACAGAAGACAGTAGGAATTTTGCTTTCCCCCTGACAGACGCCATAATAGTAGACCGTATTTCCGAGCACACAGAAGGATCCGGTATAGGGATTCTGGAATTCTTCCGGATAGCAGTCCTCGATTAGACATTCGAAGTCCGCCTTCGATGCCGTGATCTTCCGGAATAATGATTGTTTCTGCATATCATACGCAAGATACGCGTAGGTATAACCGTCGTACTGATCCCACACCACACTGAACGGCATGCCATTGACGGGAGTTTTTCTCCCTGGATCCCGGTACGTTCCGAGGCATTCCGTTTCCCCGGTCCGGATGTCGATCTGAAGAAGCACGGTCTCTCCTTCGGGGTCGGTGCATCCGGTCAGGAAGAGATGATCACTGTCTCCTTCTCTGCAGAATACCGGCGAGCCGAACAGGTACCATTCGCCGTATGTGCTGACCGTGGTCACCTCCCCGGAAAATCTGTCAGCAAGGAACAGTTTGCCGAACGTATCCTCTGCGCACATGGTATACGCATTGCACCGGTATGCGCCGCACTCTACCGCTACGGCATATTTCTCCCATAACACCGGCGCAGCAGGCGTCAGTTCTTTCCGAAATCGGTAATCACCCAGACCGATCCGGCGAAATGACGCACGCTCATAGTCGAATACAAGCAGTCCGTTGTAATTGACTGAACGGTCTGAAACGGACGCGGGATCTTCTTTCTGTTCGAACACGCACAGTGCTGTTCCGTCATTGGGAAACAGTCTGCGGTATATGATTTCCTCTTCCCCACCGATCTCCTTAACAGAAGTCCCGCTTTCATCTGAAACAGGAGAAGGTTCGGAAGGCTGTGTTCCGTTTGTACCGCATGCCGCCAAGGCAACGATACACACGGCAGCAGCCAGTACGGTAACGATCCTTGAGGCTTTCCTGTACCGCATCACGTTCAGAATCCGCTCTTTGATGCTGCTCTCTCCGAAAGCGAGCGGGCTGGCCAGGGAGAACCGGTGACCGGTGGAAAAGGAAAGCAGAGCTGTTCCATAATCCTTTGCGATCTCCCGGTAATGGGACAGCACATACTCGTCGCAGCTCATCTCCATGTCTTTTCCCATTTCAAAGTAGGCGATCCAGCACAGCGGATTGAACCAGTGCAGGCAGAGGAGCAGATACGAGAACAGTTTGACGAGGTGATCCTTTCTGTGCAGGTGATGTCTCTCGTGGGAAACGGCAATGTTCTCCGTCATGGGATTCAAGCCGAACGGCAAATAGATCGTCGGGTGTACGAGTCCGAGGATGAACGGCGTCCTCGTTTCCATTCTGCGGATGTTATCCCGCAGTGGAAGTGAACAGTTGGCCTGTTTTTTCACGCGCATATAGGAAACGATACTGTAGATCAGCATAGCCGCGATCCCGGCGATCCACAGAATGCACAGGATCTTTTCCAGATTTACGGAGGAAACGGCAGACTGAACCTCCGCAACAGACGGAACAGAAGGCTGAATCTCCGTGATCTCCGGCGTCAGCGCAGGATCGGTTGGACCGGAAGGCAAAACTTCCGGCACCGGCGCGGGACGCATCGTCTCCTGAAAGACCTCCGTTGCTGCCGGGACACCCAGTTCCAGGATCTCCCGCTCAGCAGTCTCATAGGTCACAGGGACCTCGGTCAGATCGATGACCGTCTGTCCTTTCCGTTTCAGCGTCAGGTTGAAGATGCTCAGGACAGATGAGACGGAAAACGGAAAACATAGCCTGAATCCGACCACGCTCCAGAGAAGGTACGAATACTTCTTCGGTGCGTGTTTCAGCAAGAGACGACAAAGAAGTACCGCAAGGATCACATAGCTTGCGGAGATGCTCATCTGCATGATCTGTCTGAAAAACGAAGTCATTGTCTTAACCTCTGTATGAGTCGATCAGTTTTTTCAGTTCTTCTGCTTCCTCATCGGAGATCGTCTTTCCGTTGAAAAATGCCGCCAGAAATCCAGGAAGCGATCCGGAAAAGGTGTTCGCAACGAAGGTCTCGCTTTCGGAGGACTGTACGGAATCCCTGTCGATCAGGGAAGTAACGACCGTCCGTTCGCTTTGCACGAATCCCTTTTGCTGAAGACGTTTCAGCATGGTATACGTCGTGGATTTCTTCCAGTCGAACGCCTCGCCGCACAACTGTACCAGCTGCATCGATGTCAGCGGTTCGTTTTCCCAGATCAGTGAAAGAAGGTGATATTCCATAATGCCGAGACTCGTTTTTTCCATGTCATTCTCCGGTCTAATATTGTAGTCTGTATACAGACTAACTATTTAGACTGTATCTGTCAAGAACAAAACTTTTTTCCTTACCGGACATCTCTTGTTTTCGTACAATAAACATCATAATTAAAAACGTCTGATTCTTTAATTATGTACCCAAAGTCCTGGACAAAGGATTCTGGGTACATGTTACTATCATACAGGTGGGTAAAAGAGCATAAAATAGAAGTTTTTTTAAATCGTGAGTTCTTACAGGGCAAAGAAGTTCGCACAGGCATTCTGAAGCAACTTCGTTATTCATCTTTGATCTCTAAGCAGAGCCATTATGGTTCTGCTTTTTTTATGTGCCGAAATATAAATCTGCCAGTAAAAAAGACGAATGCTGTCTGCATAGTCCGACAATTGGACCAACTTTTCAATCTGGGACACTAAACCCGTTAAAAAAGGGGCCTCCTTATTTCATATATAGTAGAGGGTTTTTATGGATATTGAAAATGGCATTTTCTGTCCACATTTTCGGAGGGATCTGAAAAAAGACCTTTATTGTCCATATAAGCCGACAATATAGCCAATTTCTCAATCTGGGGCAGTAAAACCGTTTAAAAATGGCATCTCTCATTTCATATATAGTAGAGGGACTTTTTTATTCAGCAGTTCGGCTCCTGACACGGAAGTTAAAAAACTTTCTTGTTGTCACCGTTTGGCGACAACAACAATTTTTCTTGGAGAGGGGGGTAACAATTTACCCTCTCCCATTTCATATATAGTAGAAGGACTTTTTGTTCAGCAGTACGAATTCCTTTGGGAACGCCAAAAAACATGCCTGTTGTCGTCGTTTAACGACAACAGAAAATATTATTGTTTTTGGGTTGGAAAGGGGGCAATATTTTACCCCTTCCCATGCCATATATAGTAGAGGGACTTTTTTCGTTCAGGTGTTTAAATCCGCTAGGGATCGCCGAAAGAGACATATTCTGTCAGCATAATGCGACAGAAAGCAAATTTTCCTAATTTTCCCAAATCGAGGGGGCCCCTTTTTGGCCTCCTAAACTACTTATATAAGTAGAGGGATATTTTCTAAACTCCCTCATGCACCTTGAAAACTGAATATGCAAGCACTGAGACATCAGTCCTGGTGATAGCCACTTGTGAGGTACGCGGAGACCCTTCTGAAATAGGGGAGGCTGAGCGAGAATCCCGTCACAGACCATGAGACAGCTTCTCATGTAGGCGAAGACAGCCAGGATGATAATGGTACTCCCGGAAACGGCTCGGAGAGATCCTCGGAGGGGTGAGATTCCCGTGATGCGGATAAGCTGTCCGTAACTCAGTGGCTTCCCGGTTGCAGGGGCGAGGAGGATAAATACTGCATAACTGATCAGTTATACCAAACGAAAGAAACAAGGATCAGATGATGACACCACAGGATCGTAGAAAACGACGGAACCACACCAAGGGAGCAGAGTTTCTATCTGTAATGATCGGCCAAGTGTTTGTAGCTCCCGTTATTCATGTACTTAGGAGCACATCGCCAGATGTGTTTTTTTAGTGTTCAAAATCAGGTGTCATTTTTGAGGTTTTTATCTCATGTAAGACGATAAATGCTGAAAAGGTACAGACATATTACCCAGTTATAAAAAACAGTTTTCAGGGCAAATAAATGCAGATTTTGCACCCGGAAAGCACACTTTTTTAGGAGAGTCCAAATTTGTCGAGAATGAGTAAGAAAAAGAAAGAGGAATATGCGCTCTTTCTGAATAAAAACAGCCGAATAACATATAACCCTGTTTGCTTAAGATGTCAGAAAGATTGCAAACAGAGCTTCAGGGCGGTCTTGTTGGCTTGCAATAAATATCAGAAAAAGGAGAGATGAATTGAACTATTTGGAAATGCAAGAAAAAACGGAATTGATTCTTCGAAACTACGATGATATTGAAGCGGAGGAGGTTCAGTGGCTATGGTATCCATATATACCGTTTGGTAAATTGACGATCCTTCAGGGTGATCCAGGCTGCGGCAAGACGATGGTTGCATTGGATTTGGCAGCGCGGCTATCTTCAGGAGCTCCGCTGCCATTTACTGATAAGATCTGCAAACCAATCAATATCATCTATCAGACGGCTGAGGATGGACCAGAAGATACTATCAAGCCAAGACTGATAGCAGCTGGTGCGGATTGTTCCAGAATTGTGCTGATCGAAGAAAAAGGGTCACCAGTATCGTTTGGAGACAGCAGATTGGAAGAAGCAATAAAAGCCACTCAGGCAAAATTACTTATTCTGGATCCACTGTCAGCTTTCATTGGAAATGATGTAAATCTGAATCATGCGATCGATGTCAGGAAAGCATTCCGACCGCTTTATGAGATGGCAGATCGAACGAAATGTGCTGTACTGATCATTTCGCACACGAACAAAATGAAGGGAATTTCATCCCTTTACAGGACAAACGGATCGATCGATGTCGCCGGCGCTGTCAGGTCGATTCTTGCAGTCGGAAAAAGAAAAAATGAAAAGATGGAACGTATTCTGGTCCAGGTAAAAAACAATCTGGAACAGGTCGGTCCGTCTTTAGTTTATGATCTGACAGATCATATTGAGTGGAAAGAGCAGTCAGAGATCAGTGCAGATGATCTGTTCATGGAGTTTATCACACCTTCCGAAAGAGCAACTAAGAAAGAGAAAGCCAAAGAAGAATTAATCGAATTACTGATGGAGAAGGATCAGCCGCAGACATATATCAAAGAGCATTTTGAAAAGATGAACATCAGTTTCCGGACGGTACAGGAGGCTCAGAAAGAGCTTGGTATCAAGCCGTACCGGCTTCACAATCAGAGCTATTGGCCATATCCCACAACAACGCAACAATGAAATGTGTATCAGAGAATTGCGCAGTAACATAACATCTTTACGACACACTTTGCGTTGTTGCGTAGTAGTTTTCGGCAGGTAAAGGGAGTCCAGAGGGAACGGCTGGCCCACGACCTTGTGTACAAGGTGTAGTGGGTTACACAACATTTGCGCCGGAAGAGAAACCGGTGGTTTTTCTTCCTCACGGACAGTTGTGATGCGAGCCTTGGGATCGAGCAGAACAACTGCCTGGGAGAGGACGGCAATCATAAGAGCGGAGGAGGCGATTATGACTGCCGGACTGACAGAAAGGCGCAATGTTGGGTTTGTAACAAGAAGGAGGATTGGAAGAAGCTGTGGGACACATTGCCTTCTTACATCCTTCCTTGAACATAAGTTGAATGGAGGGAATCATGGCAAACTACGCAATCATGAGAATAGAAAAGAGAAAGCTCGGTGCGGTCGGCAGGATCTGCCGTCACAACGAGCGACTGAAAACAGAGTATAAGAGCAACCCGGACATTGATCCGGAACGGACGAAGGATAATTATCACATTATAGGGCCGTGCAGGAATTACAGGAAAGCGGTGCTCGATAAGATAGAAGAAGCTTGTGCCAGGATAAGAAAAGACAGCGTCGTGCTGCAGGACTGTTTCATCGGAGCGACTCCGGAATGGATCCGCAGTAAACCGCCCGAAGAACAGAGACTTTACTTTGAACATGCTGTCCGATTCTTCGAACAGAAGTTCGGAAAACAGAATATCATCTCCGCTGTGGTGCATATGGATGAGGCAACTCCCCACATGCACCTTTGTTTTGTCCCTTTGACAAAAGATGGAAGGCTGTCATCAAAAGAACTGATAGGCGGGCCGAAGGGATTGAGCACATTGCAGGATCAGTTCTATGTCCATATGCACAACAAGTATTTGGATTTGACCCGAGGCCTTCCATCCAGAATATCAAAGAGAACACATATACCAGTCTACATGTTCAAGAATGCCGGTATGCTCTATGACCACTATGAAGAGATCCTGAAGGCAATCAATGATATCGGTGTCTTCAACTCCGGAAAGAAAAAGGAAGAGGCAGTTGCTCTGCTGGGACGCTATGCGCCAGAGATGGCAAAGCTTAAAGACCAGCTGAAAACAACAGATGAACACATCAAATATCTGGAAACTACCCTCTCTGATGAGAGTGATCGTGTCCGTTATTACCGGAGCGATAACTATGAAAAAGAGTTAACGATAAAGGAGCAAAACCAAAAGTTATATGAGCTGAATGAAAAACAGAAGCAATTGGAAAAGCTGGTATCAAAGATACCACCGGAGTTCTTGGAGCAGATCCGACAGCAGGAATTGAAGGATAGAAAGAAAAGGAACAGAGGATGGGACAGATAATTAAAGTCAAACCGCCAATAGCTGCACAGAGCACTCACAGATATAAGTTCAAAGGAAAAACATACATTGTACAGTCGTCATTCTGGCTACCGGATAAAGGAGATGATAAACCTTACGGGCTAAGAGATAGAGTAGAATATATCCTTGCAAATGAACGGCAGTTGACCGGCATTAGTGCAGAAGATACAATCAGTTCATCAGTAGATGTCTTGTCTGCGAGAAAGGAGCAGTAATGCAGACAAGAAATAATAACAATGATAATGAGAATAAAATCACAGCTTTATATTGCAGGTTATCCAGAGATGACGGGCTTGAAGGCGAAAGCAACTCTATTGGGAATCAAAGAAAGCTGCTGGCCATGAGGGCGAACGAGCTTGGACTCAAGAACATCGAATACTACGTGGATGACGGATACACCGGAACAAATTTTAACCGTCCTGATTTTAAAAGAATGGAAAAGGACATAAAAGAAGGACGTGTTGGAGCCGTTCTGGTGAAGGATCTTTCCCGACTTGGTAGAAACTATGTTGCTGTCGGTATCTATACGGAAGAAGTCTTTCCGATGTATGGTGTCAGGTTTATTGCTGTTACGGACAGCGTAGACAGTCAGGAAGGGCTGGATGATATGCTTCCAATCAGGAATTTTATGAATGAGCAATACGCAAAAGACATCAGTAAAAAGGTCAGAGCCGCTCACAGAATTCGTGGAACGCTTGGGATCCCGCTTGGTCAGCCTTTATACGGATATATAAAAGATCCGGAAAACAAAAACAGATGGATCGTAGATCCTGAAGCCTCCAAGGTGGTAAAGAAGATATTTCAGATGTTTTTGGAGGGAAACGGCAGCGAGACAATAGCACGTATTCTTTCTGAGGAGCATATCTTATATCCAACAGAATACTGGAGAAGCAAAGGGATCAATAGGGGCGGGAAAAAGACATACAATGATCCGTACAGGTGGAACGACAGCACTGTTTCAAAAATGCTTACTCGTCAGGAGTATTGCGGAGATGTTGTAAACTTCAAAACACGCTCCTTGGACTTTAAGCATAAAGCCCGTTTGGACAACCCAAAAGAAAACTGGGTCGTGTTCAAAGACGTTCATGAACCAATCATTTCCCGCAGTGATTTCGACCATGTTCAGGAACTTCTCGCGCGCGGCAATAGAAAGATCTCAAAATATAAAGGTGGCAAAACTACTATGTTCACAGGTCTATTATACTGTCCGGATTGTGGGAGAAAACTCTGGTATCACACAAATACAATCAACAGTGATATTCACTTTTACTGTTGTTCCAACTACGAGAAGGAAACGCGTGGGACCTGTAAAACGAGGCACTATATCCGGGAGGATGCCCTAGAGCATATTGTTCTCAGTGAGATAAGACATCTTGCAGCGCTTCTGAAAAAAGATGAGGTCTATTTTGCTGAACTGCTGCAGGCAAAAGCGGAAAGCACTTTGGCTGAGAAGAAAAAAGAGTTGGAGAATGAACTCCGTTCTGTTACCAGCCGGAAGAAGACTGTGGATAATCTCTATGAGAAATGCTATGAGGACAATGCAGCCGGGAGAATAGATGATGAGTGGTTTGTTCATCTTTCGGCCAAGTATTCAGCAGAAAGAAAAGACTGCCGTGACAGAATTACAGAGATCAACGAAGAACTGAAAAAACTATCATTCAGTAAAAAGAGTCAGGAGGATTTTATCGCTTCTGTCCGTAAATTTATGAAAGTGGATAAGCTCTCCAAACCTCTGCTTCTGGAGCTGATTGACCGGATCGAAGTCTACGACACTGTTGGTACGGGTAAGGACAAAACTCAGAAGATTGTGATTTACTATCGGTTCATCGGAGAATTCCGGTATCAGAATCTCGATGCGTATGAGCTCACTGTCGATTCTCAGAAAGGCAAGACCGTTCGCTATTCTGTTGACGCATCTTCAGAAACAGCTTAATCGTATCTTTTGAAATAAAAAAGGAAGAAGAGTACTAGCACTACTCTTCTTCCTATAGAAAGATTAATAACTATCCGTCTTTTCAAACTCTCAAGTACTTTATCTTTCTCACTATGGTTGCGGAGGAAGGACTTGAACCTACGACCTCCAGGTTATGAGCCTGGCGAGCTACCAACTGCTCCACTCCGCGATATCTTGTCAGCCTGTTTATTCTACCATATTATTTTCTTTTGTCAACTCATATGTTTTCCTTGAGGGTAGAAAATAGCAGGACTTGCAGAGTTTGTTCACAGGGAATTCTTCTTTTTTAGACGTCCGTAATGTATAATACGGAAGATTACAAAAGAAGAGGTTATGATGTTTTCTGGTTTTTCAAAAGATACAGTGGATTTCCTTTGGGAGATCAAACTGAATAATAACAGGTCCTGGTATAACGAGAACAAGGAACGTTGCAAAGAAGTATTGCTTCGTCCGATGCAGGAACTTTCAAATGATATTTACGAGGCGTTTGAGATCGCTCATCCTGAAATGGAACTGAACGTACATATGAGCAGGATCTACCGCGACGCAAGAAGGTTATACGGAAGAGGACCGTATAAGGATTATCTCTGGTTCACATTATATGATGCGTCATCGGAACATTGGTCCGGGAAACCTTCTTTTTGGTTCGAAATCGCATCAGACAGATGGAGCTATGGCTTAGGGTGTTATGACGAAAAATCTGTAATGATGAACCGGTTCAGGAAAAAGATCAACGCTGACCCTTCATCCCTCAGAGAATTGGATGTATTGCTTGATTCCCAGGATGAGTTTGTCCTTACAGGGGAGGAGTATAAGAAGCAGCATCAGGATTGCGATCATCCGGATCTATTGAGATGGTACCGAAAAAAGTACTTTTCCCTTGAGCATACTCAGCCGATTGGACTCGATGTCGTTGATCCCGGACTGGGAAAACGTGTAATCGATGGGATGATGTTTCTTGTTCCGTTCTACAATTATTTCTACCCTTTAGGAAAAGAAGCGGAAGACAATCAGAACGAAGGGGAAGAATGCGAATGAAAAAAAGGACCCTTTGGTGGATCGGGATGTTTATATACCTGATCTTTCTCTTTCGCATTACCGTGTTCCGGCCTGGAACTGTACCTGTTGAATTGTTCAGCGGCAGTCTGAATCTTGTGCCTTTTTCCGAGTATCTGCGGTTTGCGCACAACGGATCGTGGGGAGTGTTTTTCTATTATTTTATCGGGAACATACTGTGTTTCATGCCGTTCGGAATGTTTCTGCGGCAGAGAGACCGGAAGAATAAATGGTTTCAGGCGCTGCTGCTGTCGATCCTCCTTTCTGTTTTGATCGAGACCCTCCAGTACGTTCTGGGCACGGGTGTGGCAGAGACGGATGATGTCATACTGAATACTTTCGGCTCTATGCTTGGATACTATCTGGTGAACATTATGAAAGATTAGAACCCAAAACGCTGCAAACGTTTTGGGTTCCTTCTTTTTTTAATCTTCGTTGTAGATACCAAGATCTATAGCGGCATACTTTGGAGCGTCGGGGTACTCATGGAAGATGCCTTTCATATTGGCTGACAGTCTGGAGCAGAGCGGGAAGCCGAAGTCTTCAACGATATAACCTTCAATATCGTGGTAAACACCGTTTTCGTCTTTCCTGCAGTTTATTCTTTCGATCAGGGGCCGTGAATCACTCATGAAGTAGTAGCAGGGGTATCCGAGTCCATAGCACATTCCGGCTTCAAAAGCAGTGCCGCTGTCCGGCTCCGCACCATGGTACGGGTTGAAGTTTGCGAGCACAAAATTACTGTTCCGGATATGCTGCTGGTCACGGTCAAAAAAGAAAGCGCTGCGGGAAAAGACATTGGAGAAGGTCTCTTTATCCGGCCATTCGCACCCCGGAGCGTCATCCGGAGGGAAGATCCCTTCAAAGCCGTATTTCAATGTTTGCTCCTTCATCCAGTCACCATATTCCCGGCTGTTCAGAAGGAAACACTCAAACCCGGCGAGATATGCTCTCCATTTTCCCGGCTCTACCGGCCAGGTGCACTGGTTCCGCATATCCTTCCTGGGAATCACACGCTGCCCGCGGTCCTTTGCTTCTTCATCCAGATCATATCTGAGTATCTTCAGCGCTTCGGAAAAGCCGCCTTCAACCAGTTTGCTGGGGATCATATACATGAGGTTCCCAAGGGTAAAAGCTTCTCCGGGACCGTGACCGTTTTCATCAACGACAGAGCCGTCTTCACGGTAGTAGAAGTGAGGATATCTGTGGACATAGTCTCTGCGGTCCTGCAGGAAAGAATACAGTTTCTTTCCTTTTGCGAACCCGACTCCCAGGTCAAAGCATACTGCGCCATCCGGTTCTCCTCCGCGAAAGCCGTTCACATTGGCAATAACGATGTCACAGTTATCAAGAAAACTGCGGTCGATATGCTCGTAGTCCTTATAACCGTTTTCTAAATAGGTGAGGTCATTGACGAAAGTGAACCCCCAGCGCTCCGCTTCAGCTTTCATCGCGAGGATCTGGGCTAGTCCGTCCGGAGCGTACCGTTCCGGTCCGGTGTAGTAGATTCGGTAATCGTATTTATACATCACATGCTCCTCATTGTTTTTTTTTTAACCATTATATCAGATGCCCTTTATTATGTGATGTGGTAGAATAGAGCAAAAGCGCTGAGAAGACAGGAGGCCGGACAGCAATGGCATATTTAACGGATATCGAGATCGCTCAGGCGTGTCAGAAGAGGCCGATCACAGAAATTGCGAAGGCGGCCGGAATCGATGAAGAATACCTTGAGCAGTACGGCAAATATAAAGCAAAGGTGGACTATCAGTTCCTGAAGGATCATATGGATGATCCGGACGGAAAACTGATCCTTGTCACCGCCATCTCGCCTACTCCGGCCGGAGAAGGAAAGACGACCACCACGGTCGGACTTGCGGATGGACTGAGAAGGATCGGAAAAAAGGTCATGGTGGCTCTGCGTGAGCCTTCCCTAGGCCCTGTATTTGGCGTGAAAGGCGGTGCGGCGGGAGGCGGATATGCCCAGGTCGTGCCCATGGAGGACATCAATCTTCATTTCACCGGGGATTTTCACGCTATCGGGGCAGCCAACAATCTTCTTGCCGCTATGCTGGACAACCATATCCAGCAGGGGGATGCCCTGGGGATCGACCCGAGAAGGGTCACCTGGCACAGGGCAGTCGATATGAATGACCGCGCGCTCCGCAATATCGTCATCGGGCTCGGAGGGAGGACCAACGGGACGCCGAGGGAGGACAGTTTTGATATCACAGTCGCTTCGGAGGTCATGGCGGTGCTTTGTCTTGCTTCCGACATCTCCGATCTGAAGGAGAGGCTGGCAAAGATCATCGTAGGATACACGTATGAGAACAAGCCTGTCACGGCGGGAGATCTCCATGCGCAGGGGGCGATGGCTGCCCTTCTGAAAGACGCGCTGAAACCGAACCTTGTACAGACGCTGGAGGGAACGCCGGCATTCGTGCACGGCGGACCGTTTGCCAATATCGCTCACGGCTGTAACAGTGTGACCGCCACAAGGATGGCGTTGAAACTGGGAGATTATGTGGTAACGGAAGCAGGATTCGGTGCGGATCTTGGCGCTGAGAAATTCCTGGATATCAAATGCAGAATGGCGGGGCTTAAACCGGATGCAGTCGTCATCGTCGCGACGGTACGGGCGCTGAAGCACCATGGAGGAGCGGCCAAAGATGCCCTCGGTGAAGAAGACCTGGAGGCACTGGAAAAGGGGCTTCCCAATCTGCTGCAGCATGTGGAGAACATCACCAAAGTATATAAACTGCCCGCTGTTGTTGCTGTAAACCGGTTCCCGACGGATACGGAAGCGGAACTTGCACTTGTCGAGAAGAAGTGCAGGGAACTCGGGGTCAACGTCGCGCTCTCCGAAGTGTGGGCGAAGGGCGGAGAAGGCGGAGAAGAACTTGCCAATGAAGTAGTCCGTCTCTGCGGAGAAAGAAATGAATTCACATTCAGTTATGACGACGAGGACAGCATCGGGGAGAAACTGAACAAGATCGCGCAAAAGATCTATCACGCGGATGGTGTGGATCTTGTCGGAGATGCTCCGAAGCAGCTGAAGCAGCTGACCCGTCTGGGCTTCGGAAAACTTCCGATCTGTGTGGCGAAGACGCAATATTCCTTCTCGGATGACCCCAACAAGCTCGGTGCGCCGAAGGGCTTCCGGATCTCGGTTAGAAACCTGAAAGTCTCTGCCGGAGCGGGATTCATCGTAGCCCTTACAGGGGATATCATGACGATGCCGGGACTTCCCAAGGTCCCTGCGGCGGAGAAGATCGACGTGGACGAGAACGGTGTGATCACCGGATTGTTTTAAAGATGGATTTTAGGAATTACAGTCTGAATCAGTTTACGGAATCCCTTTCCTCGAAGGATCCCGTTCCCGGCGGCGGAGGAGCGAGCGCTCTTGCTGCCGCTGTAGGTGTCTCCCTCGGAGAGATGGTCGGGTCTTTGACCGTGGGGAAGAAAAAGTATGCAGATACGGAAGCGGACATGAGGGTATGGATGGAGGAGGCGGAGAAGCTCAGAAATGAGTTCCTGTCCCTGATCAACGGGGACGCGGAAGCATTCCTCCCGCTTTCCGAAGTCTACAGACTGCCGAAGGAAGATCCATCACGCGGAGAGAAGATGGAAACTGCCCTTGTCTCTGCTGCCGCTGTCCCGATGCGGCTGATGGAGCTGTGCGGACAGGCGATCGACCTGATCGGGCGGTTTGGAGAAAAAGGAAGCAGACTGGCTATCTCGGATGCGGCGACCGGAGCGGTGATCTGCAGGGGAGCCATGCGGGGAGCATGGATCAACCTGAAGGTCAATACCTCTGCGATGAAAGACAGGGAGACAGCTGTCATGCTGGAGCAGAGGGGCGAAGCACTTCTTATGCGGTATGAGCAGGAAGCAGAGCTCATATACGAAAAAGTGATGGAGAGAATAGGCTGATGGCGATGCTTTTAAAGGGAGCTCCCGTAGCTTCCGCGCTGAACGAAAAAATGAAGAAAGAGGTCGCGGTGCTGCGTCAGATGTCCGTTGAGCCTACGCTCGCCATCGTGAGAGTCGGCGAGAAGGGCGACGATCTGAGTTATGAGCGCAGCGCGATGAAGCGCTGTGCCTCGGTGGGTGTCCGCGTGGAGAATATCGTCTTTCCTGAAGATGTGTCCCGTGAAGTTTTCTATGAGGAGATCGACCGGTTGAACCGGGATGATTCCGTGCACGGCATCCTCATCTTCCGCCCCCTCCCGGAACATCTGGACAACGAAAGGGCGAGGAATGCCGTATCACCGGAAAAGGATGTGGACGGCTGCACGGACGGCTCCCTGGCGGGTGTATTCACGGGAAGCGGTACCGGTTTTTCTCCCTGTACTGCCCAGGCAGTGGTGGAAGTCCTGGATCATTACGGAATATCCTGTGAAGGGAAGGAAGCGGTGATCATCGGAAGATCCCTCGTGGTAGGAAGGCCGGCTGCAATGCTGCTTTTGCACAGGAATGCCACTGTGACAGTTTGCCACACCAGGACAAAAGACCTTAAGGAACAGGCCAGGAGAGCGGATATCCTGGTGGTGTGCTCCGGGAAGATGGAGTCCTTCGGGAAAGACTTTGTCCGTCCGGGGCAGGTCGTCATCGATGTCGGGATCAGCTGGAATGAAGAAAAAGGAAAGCTCTGCGGGGATGTCATCTTTGAGGAAGCCGGGCTGGTCGTGGAGGCGATCACCCCTGTTCCCGGAGGTGTAGGGGCTGTTACTACAAGTGTCCTCGTCTCCCATGTGGTGAAGTCAGCAGAGCGTGCCGCATCCCTCTGAAGAGGGGAGATCAGTTTCATTATGGATATAATCGAAGTAAAAGACTTTTTAGATACATACAGCGTTCCCTATAAGCATACGGATATCCACCGCATGCGCGAATTGATGCGCAGACTTGGCGATCCGCAAAAGGGGATGCACTTTGTCCATGTGGCCGGAACGAACGGAAAAGGAAGCTGCTCCGCCATGACGGAGAGCATACTCAGGACTGCGGGATACCGGAGCGGACTTTTCACTTCTCCGCATCTGGTCCGTTTCAACGAGCGGATGCAGATCTGCGGGGAGGAGATCCCGGATGATGAACTCGCGGATGTGATGACGGAGGTCGTTGCCGCGAATGACGCCCTGGAAGAAAAGGTGAACTGGTTCGAGATCGTGACGGCGGCCGCGCTGGTCTGGTTCCGCAGGAGAGCGTGTGACATCGTTGTGCTGGAGGTAGGCGTCGGAGGAGATTTCGACGGAACCAACGTTATCGATACGCCTGACGTGGCAGTGCTGATGAATATCGGTCTCGACCACACGGGCCAGCTGGGAGATACGGTGGAAAAGATCGCCGCTACCAAAGCGGGGATCATAAAGGAAAACGGGACGGTAGTCATATACCGCGGCACAGACTCTGTTGAGGAGATCTTTGAAAAGAGGTGCGCAGAGAAGAACGCGTCCCTCAGAAAGGCGGATTTCGGGAGCATCTCGCTGAAGTCGGAGGATCTCCGGGGCCAGGTGTTTGACATCGGCTGTTACAGGGATCTGCGCATACCGCTCATCGGAGAGCACCAGAGAAAAAACACTGCCGTTGTTCTGAAGGTGGTGGAGGCCCTCCGCGAGAAAGGTTTCGTGATATCCGATGAGGCGCTCTATGAAGGGCTGAGGGATGTGTCCTGGCCTGTCCGTATGCAGATCATGGGGGAGAGGCCGCTGTTCATCGTGGACGGAGGGCACAACCCGCAGTGCGTTGAGGCGGTGAAAACGAGTCTGGAGACGCTTCTGAAGGAGGGTCAGCGCCTGGTATTTCTAAGCGGGATCCTGAAGGGAAAGGACGCCTCTGAGATGTTCCGTATCCTAAGCGGGCTCAGCAAGGATTTCGTCCTGGTGGAACCTGCTACTGTCCGAGCTCAGTCTGCGGATGCGCTTTCCGATCTGGCGAAGCAGTACGGTTGCGAGACAACTGTATGCGGATCGGTTCCGGAGGCGGTTGAGACCGCCGTCGGTAAAGCCGGAGAGGACGGAGCGGTCTGCTGTGTGGGGTCATTGTATCTTGCCGGGGAGATCCTGGATCATTTCGGCAAAACGCGTTAGAGCCAAAGGAGGAATCATGAAAACGCGAAGGATCGTATTGGTTGGACTGCTTACGGCGGTATATGTCGTGCTGAGCATTTTTCTCACGGTGACGCTCTGGAATTTCAAGATCACATTTGAAGCGCTTCCCATTCTGGTCGGGGCGTTCCTGCTGGGACCCGCGGACGGGCTGCTCATCGGTCTTCTGGGGAGTTTCCTGACCCAGATGCTCACGTACGGATTTACCGCAACGACGCCTTTGTGGGTCCTTCCTCATGCGTTCAGCGGGTGGATCGCAGGACTCATGGCAGCAAAAATGGGCGAGCCGCATAGCGTGAAGAAGACTGCGGTGATCACCGTGGTCAGCGCCCTTAGTGTCACGGCCCTCAACACATTGGCGATGTTCGTGGACAGCAAAATGTTCGGCTATTATTCCAAGGCATTCGTCTTCGGCGCCCTTGGGGTGAGGATCGTCACGGGGATCGCCACGGCTGTCGCTTTCTCATTGCTCCTTCCTCCCCTTCTTGCGCAGATAAGGAAGATCTTAAAGTGAGAAGAGGATCCGAGAACAAAGACAGCTGCACGGATCATATGATAACAAGAGGTTCTAAGTCAAATGTTGGGGCAGACCCAATAGAATGAGCTAGGCGAATAAGAA
>CAZRGP010000035.1:0-23488 GCA_964599695.1 uncultured Faecalibacterium sp. | reverse complement strand
TCCTCCCGGATCGCTGGTCTCTTGTTTTTATTCAGCTATTTTGCAACAGCCCCATTTGATATCTTGCCGGTATCGATTTGTGTTTTGCAGGGTTCAGACAGCGTTTGCTGCGTCATAGGCGTCCCAGATCGCTTTCAGGATCGTTCCAGCGCCTGTTGCGTCGCCGATCTCACACATCGGAATGCCGAGTTCTTTCCACTCTTCCTTGAGATTCGGGGCAGGACGGAAACCGAGAGCGGATACTACGGTGTCGGCTTCAAGGAGATTCTTTGTTCCATCCGGGCACTCAACGACAGCGCCGTCGTCCGTAACTTCAACAAGTTTTGTTCCGGTTAGGACTTTAACGCCCTTTGCGTCGAAGAGATCGCAGATCATCTGCTTGTTCGGATAGGGAGCTCCTGCTCCACCGGCAGCCATGATGTCGTCCAGTGCTTCCACCACGGTCACATGTTTGCCGTGATTTGCTTCATCAAGGGCGATCTCGCATCCAACAAGTCCTCCGCCGACGATGACGACCTTGTTACCCAGTTTTTCCGGATGATCGATCGCATCCAGGGATGCAACGGCCTTATCCAGTCCGGGGATGGGCGGAGCGGATACATTGGATCCTGTCGCAAGGATGACGGCATCGGCTTCCTGCTTGCGGATGCAGTTGATGCAGGGCTCATGGTTGAGTTTCACATCCACGCCAAGTTCTTTCAGCTCATTCTGATACCAGGAGTTGAGCTTGGCGATCTCGGATTTGAAACTGTGTGCGCCGGCTTCAACGACATGTCCGCCGAGGTGGTCCGACTTCTCGAACAGCGTGACGCGGTAGCCGCGCCTTGCAGCGGTCCTTGCCGCTTCCATTCCCGCTATTCCGCCTCCTACTACAACGATCTTCTTGTCGCCGTCTGCGGGTTTCAGGGGCATGACAAGTTCTCTGGCTGCCTGGGGGTTCACGGCGCAGGAAACAGGTTCCCCGGTCTCCACGCATCTGCGGAAACATCCCATGTTGCAGCCGATGCAGGGACGGATCTTTTCAGGAGTTCCTGCGAAGACTTTATTCGGATAGTCCGGATCGGCGAGGGAAGGACGTCCGAGTCCGACTGCGTCGACCTCTCCTGCTTCCACCGCGGCGGCAGCCAGGTCGTAGTCCTGCATCCGTCCACCGGCGAGGATCGGAATATTCACCGCTGCCTTTGCCGCTGCCGCGAGCGGGATCATGAATCCCTGCGGGTTGTACATGGGCGGGCATGCGTAATAGAAGGAGTCATAGGTTCCGGTATCCACATCGAGGAAATTATAGCCGTATTTCTCCAGAAGCTTTGCGATCTCCACGCCTTCTTCCAGAGTGCGTCCTACCTCTTCTTCTCCGGTGAGGGTAGCCTTATCGTAATCCTTGATGTAGGTCTTCAGGCCGAGGCGCATGCCGACGGGGAAATCGTTTCCGCATCTGGCATGGATGCCTTCCACCAGTTCCTTTGCGGCGCGCAGACGGTTTTCGAGAGAACCGCCGTATTCATCGGTGCGTCTGTTGTAGAATGCCATTCCGATCTGATCCAGCAGATAGCCCCAGTGCATGGCGTGCATTTCAACACCGTCATAGCCGCACTCTTTGGCGACGACAGCACCTTCAATGAGGTCGGCGATCTTCTGTTTCATCTGTTCAGTGGTGAGCGCAGGCGATTTCTGGTCAGGATTTCTCCATACAGGGTTTTCAGAGGGACCGGGCAGACCGGGGTAGTTGCGCCCGAGACCCATGGTGAGCTGGCAGAAGATCTTTGCGCCGTTGGCATGGACGGTGTCCACCAGGACTTTCGCTCTTTCCTGCCAGTGTTTATTGGTGTTGACGTTCGGACCGAGTGCCGAATAGGGGTCTACATGATAGTCAGTAGCTGCAGCACCGGGAATGATCAGACCGAATCCGCCCTTCGCGCGGAGCGCGAAATAGTTGATCAGGTTGTCACTGAATCCGCCTTCCTCATCGTAGGAGAGACCGCCCATTGTCATGGGGATCACGAGGAAACGGTTTTTGATCTCTACGTTACAGATCTTATAAGGGGTATTTAATACATCATATTTGCCCATATAGTTATCCTCCTTTTTTCCATTTTATCATCGGCCGATTTCTTTGCATCTTCTCTTTTTTGCTTCAGAAAAGAATTGTGAAAATCTCCGAAATACGACCGCAAGTTTATATTAAAATAACTAAAAAGCAATGTATAATGAAAAGACCTACTGAGAAGGGGGAGAACGTGAAAAAGACTGTTGAGTTCCTGAAACTGGCGCCGAGGCGTGTGATCATGACCGTGCTGAGTGCAGCGGTCATCATCGCGCATCTTCTGACACGCTCGGATCATGAACTGAATGTTCTCTTGACAGAACGTCTTGTCCGGCCTGCTCACCGTTTTCTCAGCGTGGCCGCTTCCCATGTTCCTTTCTCTGTCGCTGAAGTGCTTGTGGGCTTGTTTGTTCTATGGGTGGTCGTGTACCTCATCTCTCAGATCGTATTTCTGATCCGCGAAGGGCAGCGGATCCGCAGGCTGCTTCTTTTGATGCTCACCGTGCTGTGTGTCGGCCTCACGATATATGCTGCCTTCTGTGTGCTGTGGGGGATCTATTACTACAGCGATGATTTTGCGACCCAGAGCGGCCTCGATGCCGGTCCGGTGGAGATAGAGGAGCTTAGGGCGGTGACGATATATTTCGCCTCCCTTGCCAATGAATATGCAAAGCTCGTCCCGCGGGACGAGAACGGCGTATGCTCGTTTGACCGGGATGCGGTGCTGGCACGTTCCGATGAAGTGTACAGAGCGGCGGAAGAAATGTATCCCTGCCTACAGGCACCGGATATCCGGGCGAAAGGTGTCCATTTCTCCAGGATCGTCAGTTACATCGATTTTACCGGTTTCTTCTTCCCGTTTACCGCGGAAGCCAATGTGAATACCGACTTTCCCACCAGCCTTTTTCCCTCTACTGTCGCCCATGAACTGGCACATCAGCGGGGCGTCGCCAAGGAGCAGGAGGCGAACTTCTGCGCTGTCCTGTCCAGCCTGGAATACGGGGACCCGGAATACTGTTATTCTGCATGCCTTCTTGCCTATACGCACCTGGGAAATGCGCTGTATCAGGCGGACCGCACGACGTGGAGCGGTGTTTATTCCTCTCTAAGTGAAGAGGTGCTGACCGATTTCGCTGCCAACAGAGAGTATTGGAAACAGTTTGATACTCCGGTGCGAAAAGCTTATAACACGGTCTATGAAAACTTCCTTTACAGTTTTGATCAGTCATACGGACTGAGAAGCTACGGAAAGTGTGTGGACCTTCTGGTCCATTACTACATCGATGACGCCAGGGAACTGCTGGCGAACCCGAGAATCACCGACTGACAGGAATCCCTGCGGTCAGATAAAACTATACAGAGGTGGATCATGGTAGATAAGGCTGTCTCCAAACTGGTCAAGTATTGCATGGATACCGGACTCATTGAAGAATGTGAGCGCAACTGGGCGATCAACTCGGTGCTGGATGTGCTGAAACTGGACGATTATACGGATACGGATCCGGGTGAGGAAAAACTGGTCCTTTCGGATATCCTGAAGGAACTTCTGGATGATGCCGCCCGTAGAGGTGTACTCGAACATGACTCGGTCGTATACAGGGATATGCTGGATACGGAGCTGATGGGCAGACTCACGCCCCGTCCTGCTGAGGTGATAAGAAGATTTCAGCTGCTGTACAGTCAGAGCCCCTCTGCCGCTACGGACTGGTACTACGGATTTAGTCAGGATACCAACTATATCCGCAGGGACAGGATCGCCAGGGATGTGCAGTGGAAGGCGGAGACCGAATACGGAGAGCTGGACATCACGATCAACCTCTCAAAACCGGAGAAGGATCCCAAGGCGATCGCTGCAGCGAGGAATGCTGTTGTTTCCTCTTACCCCAAGTGCCAGCTTTGTGCAGAAAACGAGGGATACGCGGGACGGGTCGACCATCCGGCGAGACAGAACCACAGGATGATCCCCATTACGATCAACGGGTCGCCCTGGTATCTGCAGTATTCCCCGTATGTGTACTACAATGAGCACTGCATCTGCCTGAACAGGGAGCATGTACCCATGAAGGTGGATCGCGCATGCTTCGACAAGCTGCTCGACTTTGTCACCCAGTTTCCGCACTATTTTGTTGGCTCCAACGCCGACCTCCCCATCGTCGGCGGATCGATCCTTGCCCACGATCACTTCCAGGGCGGAAGATATACCTTTGCCATGGAGAAGGCAGAAGTGGAATCGGAGTTCACCTTCGAAGGCTATGAGGACATCCGGGCAGGCATAGTTAAGTGGCCGATGTCGGTAGTACGGATCACCGGGCCTGACAGGACAAGACTCGCAGAACTGGCGGAGCGCATCCTGAACCGCTGGAGAGGATATAGCGATGAATCTGTTATGATTTTCTCCGAAACGGACGGAGTTCCGCACAATACGATCACTCCTATCGCCAGAAGGAGGGGAGACCTTTATGAGCTGGACCTTGTGCTGAGGAACAACCTCACCACAGAGGAGCATCCTCTCGGCCTTTTCCATCCCCATGCGGAACTGCACCACATCAAAAAAGAGAATATCGGACTGATCGAAGTCATGGGACTAGCCGTACTGCCTGCCAGGCTGAAAAAGGAACTGGCTGCGGTCGCGGATGCTCTCGTGTCCGGCGAAGATCTCAGGAACGATGAGCTGACAGCGAAACATGCAGACTGGGCAGAAGAGTTAAAAAAGCGCTATTCCTTCACAGACGAGAACGCGGAAGGGATCCTTCAGAAAGAGGTCGGGATCGTCTTTTCAAAGGTCCTTGAGCATGCGGGCGTATTCAAGAGAGACGATCACGGAAAAGATGCTTTTATGCGTTTCCTTGCTAAAGTGTGATATGGTACAATTTCTTAGTTAATAATATAGGGAACATAGGGTCCCGCAGGAGGTTATCAAATGGCATGCACGACAGTGCTGGTTGGCAAGAAAGCCAGCAACGACAATTCAACGATGATCGCGAGGACGGATGACGGATTCTTTGATGAGAAGAAACTTGTGACAGTGGATCCGAAAAAACAGCCGAGAAAGTATAAAACGGTGATCTCCCATCTGGAGATCGATCTGCCGGATGATCCGATGCGCTATACGGCGTGTCCCAGCGTAAGCGATAAAAACGGCGTATGGGCAGCTACAGGCATCAATGCGGCGAATGTCGGAATGACAGCGACCGAGACGATCACCTCTAACCCGAGAGTGCTTGCAGCAGATCCTCTGGTGAAATACCAGAAGGCAAAGAGCAGAAGGGAAAAGGACATTCCCGGCGGCATCGGTGAGGAGGACTTTGTTGTTCTCGTTCTTCCGTATATCCGCTCTGCAAGGGAAGGTGCTTTGAGGCTCGGATCGCTCCTTGAGCAGTACGGGACCTATGAAAGCAACGGTATTGCGTTCAACGATGAAAATGAGGTCTGGTGGCTTGAAACCATCGGAGGACATCACTGGATGGCGAGAAAACTTCCTGACGATGTGGTCGCGATCATTCCGAACCAGTTCGCCATGGACAGTTTCGATTTTGAAGATGCTTTTGGCAAACAGGAAGCGTACCTCTGCTCCGCAGACCTCAGGGAGTTTATAAAGGAGAACCACCTGGATCTGAATCAGAATGGTGCATTCAATCCGAGAGATGTGTTCGGTTCCCATTCCGATCAGGACCATGTCTACAATACCCCGAGAGCATGGTTCATGGGACGTTATCTGACTCCTTTCTCCCATGTATGGGAGGGAGAGAACGCGGAGTTTACTCCTGAGAGCGACAACATCCCCTGGGCACTGGTTCCGGACAGAAAGGTGACTGCGGAAGATGTAAAATATATCCTTTCCGGTCACTATCAGGGTACAGCTTACGATCCGTACACCAGTCAGGACACCGGACGCCGCGGGATCTACCGCTCCATAGGGATCAACCGTACCGGAGTCACATCCATCTGCCAGATCCGCAGCGATGTTCCGGATGCAGTGAAAGGAATTGAATGGATCTGTTTTGGTTCCACCACATACAGCGCGATGCTTCCGGTATTTACCAACGTGGACAGGATGCCAGCCTATCTGAGCAACGTCACATTGGATGCTTCCACGGAAAACTTTTACTGGGGAAGCCGTCTGATCGGAGCGCTGGCGGATCCGTGGTACGGCAGCTGCGTGCAGTTTATCGACCGTTATCACAGTGCCGTGGCGACAGAAGGAAGAAGGATCGTGTTAGAATACACCAAAAAGGTGGCCGAAGGCAGCGATCCTAAGGTCCTCACGGAAGCCAACGAGAAACTTGCGAAGATGGCGAAGGAGGAGACCACAAAGACCCTCAACAGCGTTTTGCGCGAAGCAAGCGTACACATGAAAAACGGATACAACAGGGCAGATAACTGATTATTTCGTTGTATGAACTGCCGTATTTTGGTAATATAAAGTTTGCAGCATGGGAAACAGTGCTGCTAAGGAAAAGAGATAATAATTGTAAGGAAGATATAAGATGAAGATTTTGTACAATGACGGACACGTCGCCGAATGTCCGGCGGAACTGGAACTTGAAGTTCTCAGACACTCCGCGGCGCATATCATGGCACAGGCAGTGAAGCGTCTCTATCCGGACGCGCATTTCGGATACGGCCCTGCCACAGAAAATGGTTTCCATTACGATATGGATCTCGGTGACATCGCTTTTACCGAGGATCAGCTTCCTGCGATCGAGACCGAGATGAACAAGATCATCAAGGAGAATCTTCCTTTCAAGGTGTTCTCCCTCTCCAGAGAAGAGGCGGTCCGGCTGATGGAGGAACGCGGAGAAAAATATAAAGTCGAGCATATCGGGGATCTTCCGGAAGACGCTGTGCTTACCTTCTATCAGCAGGGTGAGTACATCGATATGTGCGTCGGCCCCCATCTTGCCTATACGAAGGAACTGAAGGCGTTCAAACTGACGTCCGTATCCGGCGCATACTGGAAAAATGATCAGGCGAACAGGATGCTCACCAGACTTAACGGTGTAGCATTCCGCAACAAGGACGAACTTGCCGCCTATGAAAAAGCGGTGGAAGAGGCGAAAGAACGCGATCACCGCAGGATCGGCAGAAAGATGCGGCTCTTTATGACCGATGATCTCGTAGGTAAGGGACTTCCCATGTTCCTCCCCAAGGGCTATGCCATTTGGCAGGAGCTTGAGAACTACATCAAGGAGAAGGAGCGCATGCTGGGATATCAGCACGTCCTCACTCCCTGTGTGGGAACGGTCGATCTGTACAAGACCAGCGGACACTGGGCACACTACAAAGAGAATATGTTCCCCATGATGCAGGTCGAGGACGAGGAGTTCGTCCTTCGCCCGATGAACTGCCCGCACCACATGATGATCTACGCGAATCAGCCCAGATCCTACCGTGACCTGCCGCTCCGTATCGGCGAGATTGCCCATGATTTCCGCTTCGAACCCAGCGGCACGCTGAAGGGAATCGAGCGCGGACGGCATTTCTGCCAGAACGACGCGCACCTGTTCGTGACTCCCGAGCAGATCAAAGATGAGGTGAGCAGTGTATGTGACCTGATCTTTGACGTATACAAGGATTTCGGCATCACGGATTATCGCTGCGTTCTCTCTCTGCGTGATCCTGCCGACAAGGTGAAATACCACCAGGACGATGAGATGTGGGAGCGCGCGGAGTCCGCTCTTCGCGAAGTTCTGACCGAGCTGAATATCGATTTCACAGAGGAGATCGGCGAGGCAGCGTTCTATGGCCCGAAGCTTGACGTCAACGTGAAGCCCGCAGTCGGTGCCGAGTATACGCTGTCCACATGCCAGCTGGACTTCTGCCTGCCTGCAAGGTTCGAGTTAAAATATGTCGACCGCGACGGGACAGAGAAGACGCCTGTTGTTCTCCACAGAGCGATTCTTGGAAGTCTGGACCGTTTCATGGCCTATCTCATCGAGGAAACAAAAGGGGCGTTCCCGCTCTGGCTGGCTCCTGTACAGCTCAAGGTCATTCCTGTTTCCGAAAAGAGCAGCGAGTATGCCGAGAAGGTGTATCAGGCTTTGAGAAGAGAGCGCTTCCGCGTTGAGATCGATAACCGCAATGAAAAGATCGGATATAAGATCCGCAGCGCACGTCAGGAAGACAAGGTCCCCTACATGGTCATCGTCGGGGAGAAGGAAGTCGCGGAGGGCAACATCTCGGTGAGAGACAGAGCCACGGATCAGACAGAGGCATATTCTCTGGACGCTTTCATTGAAAAGATCAAAAAAGAGATCGAAGAGCATTGCTGATTACTATCTAACAAATAAGATCCTGAAAGGAATCAAACCTTTCAGGATCTTTTCTTCATATCTTTGATAATAGCAGGATATCACATGTCAAAGTAGCGGACCGTCATGTCATCGAGACAGAGTGAAGCGAGTCTCGAGATGCCCTCCCGGTTTCCCGCGAGTCCGCAGTCGATATTGATCCAGCCATTTCCGTCTATGATGACGGCGGGATCTTCCCACCCGTTTGAGAAGGGAGTGGGGGTATGACCTACGATCACTGTGCCGTTCGGAGAGACCGGTTCACCGCGGAACCAGACGTATCTGCTCCCCCAGTCGTAGTGTGATCCGTCATAGAGGTCATGTACATGCAGTTCCGTTTTCTCCTGATCTGGAAACGCGTGGACCAGAATGTAAGTCTCATGACCGACAGTCACTGTTGTCTGTATCAGTGCAGCCTTGAGAGCGACAAAGATCTGCTGCTGCTCTTCCTCCCGAAGCTTTCTGTAAGCGTACATGGTATAGGAGCCGCCGTTGAGCCCAAGCCATACGCCGGAGCATTCGGAGGAGTTACCCGGCATGCAATTCAGGTGCTCCAGCATCATCATTTCATGGTTCCCGAGAATAAGGACGCATCTGGGATCGTTGATGACGGTCAGAAGCGGATCGAGTCCGTCCGGACCTTTGTCCACGACGTCGCCGAGAACATATACCGTGTCGTCGCTCCCGATCGAACTGAGAAACGCCTTCAGAGGAGCGAGATGGGCGTGGATATCACTGATGACGTATCGCTTTCCCAAAACACTTCCTCCTTTGCTCAAAATGGACCGGAACAGTATACCATGAAACGGTGCGGAATGGTAGTTGGAGCGAAGCGTAGGTCGGTGTCAAGTTGTTGTAGGATTTTTAAGTTTTGGACAGAATACGCAGGACATCGCCCAATGCGGTTTTCTTGTAATTGTGTGTCGGGAAGAAAACACCTTTCTCCGGATCTAATAACCCGTTAGAATTCGTAATTTTCTTCAACTTTGGTTCTTTGTATGCTTCTCGCGCGGTTAAGGGCCTGGGTTCGAACCACTTTTGGTCCGCTTCTTCGGGATCAAATGCAAACACTCCCGCTGCCAATATCGGCGCAAGATGTTCCAGTGTTTTGGGACTCCATCCCATCGGCGTGCTGCTTAGTCGGTGAGACAGTGTATGCTGGACATGCGGTTCAGAGGAACCGCACGCAGCTTCTTAATCTGTGTATTTTACCTGGATGTTATCAAATATGCATCCTGATAAGGAGACAATTCGTTACATGTACAGATCAATAGAGTTCAGCCGTCGTGGCGTATCACTTTTCGCTAATCACCCGGCCATAGCTCATCGTGTCTGGTAAAGGTGAAAACATCCTCATTCAGTTTGTCTCCGGTGACATCCGCCGGCCAGATGGTGAATCCGTATATTGTGTTTCCATCGGTCGCTACAGGGATCCTCATCGGTTCTGTTGAGGTCACACCTTCGGTCAGCCCTGTAGGAGTACTGTGAAGATTTACGGTTCCGGTCCTTGGATCTACACTGTAATCACAGTCGAACACATATCCCTCGTACACATTGATCTCGATTTCTCCCGTCTTGATGTTAGACATAATCCCAGCTTTTCTCATACGTATGGTATCCTCATCGATGACTTCGAATTTGTAGGAGATTGGTAAAGGTTGCCCTGTCTCAAGATAAGCGATCCAGTATCCATTTAACCACAGAGGAAGACTACCGTCAGCGGAACTTCCGGAGCCATCGCCCTGTTCATTCCCTGAAGGACCCGGCAGCAAACCGCTTACCTCATATTCTGCCAGCGTGTCCATGAATATACCCACGAGATCGGTGAAATCGTCAATGTTGAACTCGGTATTGTCCGGAGCTATGAACTTGTTCTCTTCCAATATCCTATCTATAGCAGCTGCAGGGACCGGTGCAGCAGGATCATCAGGAGCCGATACAGGTTCTTTTCCGGATTCCAGGACTTCAACAGCAGTCGCTACTGCAAGTTCAGACTGGGACGTAGTATATCCGCTCTCCTGAAGGAGTTTCTTCATCGCTTCCTGCTGAAGGGAGGATGTCCCTATCTTGGTGTCGGCAATGTCAAATATCATACCGTTATCAGTGGGAGTGGGAATACTGGTCATGAGAATGCCGTCATCGGGATTGAGAGAGCTGAGGCCGAATGACAGGATGCCGAATAGATCACTGGCTTCTTTGCCATTATTCGTGGAAAGAGAAGTAAATAACTTGTTGTAATCATCTATCTTATCTGCCTGATCTATCAGCTTGTTCACATTCTGGATCTGATTCTTTATGTTGTAGCCTACTCCGCCGATATTGACAAGCAAATTGGCTGTCTGCATGAATTCACTGTTCTGGAATTTCTCAGCGCTTTTTGTGATTACGTTGTCCTCTGTGCCGTAATACAGCATAGCGCTGGTAGAGGTCACTTCAACACCCGCGTTGATGCCTCCCATGACTATACCGCCGCCTGTCACTATCAGTTCACCGGTTGCCATTGTCGCTACTGCTCCTGTTGCTACAGGAGCTGCAGCTATCACAAGACCGGCGACTGTCCCTGCTGTTTTCAGGGTGGTCGCCACTTTGACGCAGTTATCTGCCTGCTTGGCGACTTCCATAGCGTCAGCTCCTTCAAGCGTAGCCAGAGCCATCTTCAGTTCAACGACAGCATGTTTGTTGTCAGTTCCAAGCAGTTCTGCAACTGCCTTGACCTTATTACCGAACTTCGCTTTGTCATAGGCATCCACTATCTGCTGTGCTCTGACTTCTGATGCAGACTTCTCCTTTGCAAATACTTTGTACATCAAAAGATCCAGGAAAGATGGGTTTCCGTCTGCTTCCTGCAAAACTGTGATGACAGGTGTCTGGCGAACATCATCCGTTTCCATCCACTTATCGACTGAATGGTTTAGGCAGTCGCTCATCTTATCTGCGTTTTCAAAAGCAGTTACAGTGAGATCTACTAGTTTTTTGAATTCATCCGGATCGACATTCTCAGTGTTATATTGACTCAGCTTTTCAAGATACATGCGCGCTTCGATGTAATACTGAATAGCCACGCTTGTCTGGAGGTTTACCATCGCCTCAGCTGCTGTAGGATTGGGAATGAATACTTGTACACGGTTTATCAGTTTTTCAGGACTCCTGAGTCTGGACCACAGATAAGCCCCGCCGCCAAAGAGGACAGCGGCGATGAGGACAAGAGCAATAATGCGCATCAGAGGGCTTCGGCGTGACTTTCCCGGTGATGCCTTTTTCTGATCAGCATCTTTATGCGGGGCACTTCCGGATACCGGAACTGTTTCAGCCGGATAGGGCGAGACGTCATTGTTAAAAGCCTCTCCGGACGAGGGCTGTGTCCCGTCAAATGAATATCCGCAGTAAAGACAGAACCTGGCAGATGCAGAATTCGCTTTCCCGCATTTCCTGCAGTATTTCGTCTTCTGCCCGGAATCATTCTGAGCAGGCGGTATAAGTGAGAACTCGTATCCGCAATTAGGGCAGAATCTGGTATCCGAAGATACTGCTGTTCCGCATTTGCGGCAATGTTTTATGTCCATATTCCTTTATCCTTCCTCTGAAACGCGGATGTCCGAACAAAAACTGTATAAAGTTATTTTAATTATAAACCACCCAGCTGTATTTGAAAAGCCAGGAATGCGGAGGCACAGCTATGCTTGACGCCTTTGCTATAATGATAAATGTAGAAAAATGGCTTATAAAAGCACGAAAGAAGAGAGTGTGACAATGACAAAAGTTGATGTATTTTCAGGTTTTCTCGGCGCAGGAAAGACAACGCTGATCAAGAAACTGATTGCGGAGGCGTACAAAGGCGAGAAGCTTGTTTTGATCGAAAATGAGTTCGGTGAAGTCGGGGTGGACGGCGGATTCATGCGTGAAGCGGGGATCGAAGTCACCGAGATGAGCCAGGGGTGCATCTGCTGCAGCCTTGTCGGCGATTTTGCTGAAGCCCTTCAGCAGGTGCTCGATACCTATGCTCCTGAAAGGATCCTGATCGAGCCTTCCGGCGTCGGAAAACTGTCCGATATCATCCGCGCAATCCAGAGCGTCGAGAACGATGAACTGGTACTCAACAGCTTTACAGCAGTTGTGGACGCGAAAAAGTGCAAGGTCTTCATGAAGAACTTCGGCGAGTTCTATAATGACCAGGTCGAGCATGCCAGCTGTATCGTTCTTTCCAGAACAGCAGACATCACCCAGGCGAAACTGGATGAGTGCGTGGCGCTTCTGCGTGAGAAAAATGCGACAGCGACCATCGTTACAACAGACTGGTCCGCCATTGACGGATCCAAGATCCTGGAGGCTATGGAAAAGAAGAACACCCTTGAAGCGGAGCTGGAGAGGCTCGCTGAGATGACGTTCGATGACGATGACGAATGTGACTGCTGCGATGATGAATGTGAGGAACACGGACATCATCACCACCATCATCATGACCATGATGAGGAAGAGCACGAGCACCATCACCATCATCATGATGAAGACGATGAAGATGAACATGAGCATCATCACGATCATGAAGAGGAGCATGAACACCATCATCACCATCACCACCATCACCACGGCCATGACGCGGATGAGGTGTTCGTATCCTTCGGTGAAGAGACATCCCGTCAGTATACTGAGGAAGAGATCCGTGAAGCACTCAATGAACTGTCTGACGCAGTACGATTCGGTATCGTTCTCCGCTCTAAAGGTATCGTCGCCAGCACGGACGGAAGATGGATCCATTTCGATTATGTTCCCGGTGAGGCGGATATCCGCTATGGCACTGCTGAAGTGACCGGACGGCTCTGTGTCATCGGATCCCAGCTGAAAGAGGATGAACTCCGCGAGGTATTTAACCTGTGAGCAACCGCAATTTGAAAGAAGTACCGGTATATCTGTTCTGCGGCTTCCTGGATGGCGGAAAGACCCGCTTTATTCAGGAAACGCTGGAGGACAGAAAGTTCAATGCAGGGGAGAGGACCCTGCTCCTGGTGTGTGAGGAAGGGGAAGAGGAATATGATCCTTCCCGTTTCGCCAGGAAGAACGTTTTTGAGACGGTCCTTGATGATCCCGCGGATCTCACTCCCGAGAAACTGGAGCAGTTGAGGATAGACTGTGATGCGGAACGGGTCATCATCGAGTATAACGGAATGTGGATGGTCCAGGACCTGTTTATGGCGATGCCGGATCACTGGCTCGTCTACCAGACACTGCTCATAGCGGACGCCACCACGTTCCTGGTCTACAATGCAAATATGCGCAATCTGACCTACGATAAGCTTGCCAGTGCGGATTTTGTCGTATTCAACCGATACAACGATTCCATTGACCAGATGGAGCTCCATAAACTGGCCAGGGCAGCTTCCCGCGGTGTCGAGATCGCCTATGAGTACCCCGGCGGAAATACGATCTATGATGAGATCGAGGATCCGCTTCCCTTTGACCTGGATGCTCCGATCGTGAAGATCGAAGACAGGGACTACGCCCTGTTCTATCAGGATATCGCTGAGGACATGACGGTCTATAACGGAAAGACGCTGGAGTTTACCGGTATGGTGGACCGCGATGACGAGATGCGTAAGGACACATTCGCCATCGGGCGTCATGTCATGACCTGTTGTGTTGAAGATATCCGGTATATGGCTCTTGCCGCGAAATGGGATGAAGCATACCAGCTGAAACCGAAAGACTGGGTGCATGTGATCGGAAAGATCGAGCTGAGATTCAGCAGATTGTACGGGAGAAAAGGTCCTGTGCTGAATGTCGAGAAGATCGCCAGAACATCTGAGCCCGAGGTTCCTGTAGCAAGCTTCTATTGATCGCCCATAAATGAACGGAGGGAAGCGATTCCCTCCGATTTTCATTGTTATACAGGGCTAACTGTGGTACAATCTCCCTGTCAAATTTCAGGGAGGTCGTAAATGACGAAGGTGGTCGTATTTTCGGATTCCCACGGCTCCTCAGATGAGATGGATATGATCGTTCGTTCCGAACGTCCGGATCTGGTCTTTTTTCTGGGTGACGGGGAGGCGGATATCATGGAGATCCAGCAGGCGCATCCCGGACTGAAGGTCCTGGCTGTGCAGGGCAACTGCGACCTCTTTTCAGGACTTCCGATGTATCTGAATCATGTGGTGGAAGGGACAGAGATCTTCGCGACCCACGGACATCATTTTGATGTAAAGTCAGACAATACTCTGTCTTTACTGAGATCTTCCGCAGTCCGTTGCGGGGCTAAAATAGTTTTGTTCGGACATACCCATGAGACCTATTGCGAGATGTGGGATGATCTCCTCGTCATCAATCCCGGATCGGTACATCAGTCCTATCCCCGAACCTACTGCCTGCTTTCCTTTGATAAAGGAGAGATCCAGGCGGAGATCAAGGAAGCGTGAACACGAATTATACACTATTCGAAGTGACCAAAGA
Source organism: uncultured Faecalibacterium sp. (assembly GCA_964599695.1). GTDB lineage: Bacteria > Bacillota > Clostridia > Oscillospirales > Ruminococcaceae > RUG11783. The sequence continues at coordinate 8,713 of CAZRGP010000035.1, read as the reverse complement.
ACGTAACGGTTCTTTGGTCACTTCTACAATTATGAATGGATTAGGGCGTAACCATGCGATGGAAAGTGGAAAAACGAAAACGCATTCGATAATATAAATATAGATTAAAATCATTCATAACAGGAGGATTATCGGATGGGGTACGTTAAACTATTTGAGCCCGGCAAGATCGGAAATCTGGATCTGAAGAACAGGATCGTCATGCCTGCTATGGGGTGTTCTCTCGCAGAGTCCACTGGAGAAGCGGGAGCCAGGATGATCAAGTACTATTCAGATCGCGCAAGGGGCGGAGCAGGCCTGATCATCACCGAGATCACCCGTGTGGACGACGAGACCGGCGTTGGAACACCCAACCAGCTGAGCGTCACGAACACACATATGGTAGCGCAGCTCCACAGACTGGTGGAGGCGGTGCATGCCTATAACACGAAACTGTTCGTTCAGCTCCACCATCCTGGCAACCAGACTCCGAGCAGGCTGATCGGCGGTAAGCAGCCTGTCTCCGCTTCCGATGTGACCTGCAAGGTCATTGGGGAGCAACCGAGACCGCTTGAGACCGCGGAAGTCGAAGCTATGGTCAAAAAATTCGTCACCGGAGCGGTCATTGCTCAGAAGGCAGGGGTGGATGGCGTGGAGATCCATGCGGCGCACGGCTATCTCGTGAGCCAGTTCCTTTCTCCCTACACCAACAGGCGAACTGACAAGTACGGCGGAAGTTTCGAAGGAAGGCTTCGTTTTATCACCGAGATCATTATGGGAATTAAAGCCTATTGCGGCCCCAAGTTCCCGATCTCTGTCCGCATGAATGGAAATGATTATCTCCCTGGCGGAATTGACGACGAAGAGGGTATCCGTATCGCTCAGTATCTGGAGAAACTGGGTATCAGCTGCATCAACGTAAGCTGCGGTATGTATGATTCCGGATCCACGATCATTGAGCCATCCTATTACGCGGAAGGCTGGAAAAAGCATCTCGGCGCAAACATCCGTAAGGCAGTCAGCATTCCGGTCATTGCGGTGGATGCCATCAAACACCCCGCTGTGGCGGAACAGATGCTTGAGGAAGGCAACTGTGATTTCGTAGGTATCGCGCGGGGATTCCTCGCGGATCCTGACTGGGGTCTGAAAGCGAAATGCGGAAGAGAGGACCTTCTGAGAAAGTGTCTAGGTTGTATGGAGTGCTTCCGTATCCTGAACGACGGACTTCCGCTCGGATGCACGGTCAACCCGGTACTTGGAAGAGAATTTGAGTGGGGAGATGAAAAACTCGTCAAAAACGGAAGTGGAAGGACAGTCGCTGTCGTTGGAGGAGGTCCTGCTGGAATGGAAGCATCCCTTACCCTGGCAAAGAGAGAGTTCAAGGTAGTCCTTTTCGAGAAAGAGGATAGGCTCGGCGGAACTGCCAATCTCGCGGCACTGCCCCCCAACAAAGGGCTGATCGCGGAATTTGTCGATACGATGGAAGCACAGCTCAAAGAAGCGGGTGTCGAGGTTCGGCTGAATACTCCCGGAACAGTGGAGGCGGTCTGTGCTGCCGGAGCGGAAGCGGTCTTCCTCGCCACAGGCGGAAAACCGGTATGCCCGAATATCCCGGGAATCGAGAAAGCGGTCACCGCGGAGGATGTCCTCGCGGGAAGAGCAAAGGTTGAAGGGGAAAACGTGGTCGTTGTCGGAGGAGGTGTGACCGGCCTGGAGACAGCGGAAACACTGTCTGCCGACCACAAGGTCACTGTCGTGGAGATGCTGGACAAAGTAGGCGGAAACCTCTATCCCAGCATCGTCATGCATCTCGCCCAGGAGATCATGAAGAACGGAGGAACGATCGCGAAAGGCAAAGCTCTTGTGGAAGTAGGATCCGGAGAAGTATGCGTAAAGGATACAAAGACCCAGGAGGTCACTGCGATCCCGACAGACACGGTGGTCCTTGCTATTGGCGTTCGGTCCAACCGTCCTGAAGCGGACGAACTGCGCAAAGTGTTTGGAGACAATCTGATCATGGTGGGCGATGCCGACCGCACCGGACAGATCTACGACGCGCTGCACGCAGGTCACGACCGAGCTTTCGTTTACAGCGCAAGATAAAAGGGATTATATACTGGGGGTTCGCAGAGCAACTCTGCGGACCCTCTTTTCCTTATCCGATAAATACTGATAAAATAGAAATATAATCGGTCATTTGTGGAGGAAAACTGATGAAGCTGAATATTAAACGGACGTTTCTGGTTGGGCTTGCGTTCCTTTCGATCTGCGCATTCTGGCAGATGTACGACAACGTGATCCCCCTGATCCTGACAAACACGTTCCATCTCAATGAGACTTATTCCGGAGCGATCATGGCGGCGGACAATGTTCTCGCTCTTGTCCTGCTTCCATTGTTCGGATCTCTCTCGGACAAACACGAGACCAAACTTGGCAAGAGGATGCCATTCATTCTCTGCGGCACGGCGGCAGCGGTCATCCTGATGAATATCCTGCCCCTTCTGGATAACTCCTATTACGCTCAGGCCGGAGCCGGAAAGGTAGTTGCATTTGTCATCGTTCTTGGAGCACTGCTGATTTCTATGGGGACCTACCGTTCCCCCGCAGTTGCGCTGATGCCCGATGTAACTCCAAAGCCGCTCCGCTCTAAAGCGAACGCCATCATCAACCTGATGGGCGCGGTGGGAGGAATCATCTATCTCGCTGTGGCGGCTGTCCTTTATCCCAACTCGAAGACAGCGGGAGTCGAGCATGTCAATTATCAGATCCTGTTTATCGTCGTGTCTGGGATCATGCTTGTCGCCGTGGCTCTTTTGTATATCTTCATCAAGGAGCCCAAACTTACAGCGGAGAACAAGAGACTGGAGGAACAGCATCCGGAATGGAACCTCTCCGAAGAGGATGAATCCGGAAACGAGACCCTTCCCGCGGATGTGAAGAGATCCCTTGGTTTTCTTCTCGCCTCCATCGCGCTTTGGTTCACCGGATACAATGCCGTAACGACATGGTTCACAACCTATGTCTCTGTTGTGATGGGACAGGGTCTTGGCGGTGCCAGCACCTGCCTTCTTGTGGCTACTGCCGGCGCGATCGTCTCCTATATCCCGATCGGTAATCTTGCTTCCAAAATCGGAAGGAAAAAGACCATCATGGCCGGAATCATCCTGCTTTCCGTCATGTTCGCCATGGGGTTTGTCCTTACCAGCATGTTTAAATCCATCAATGCGATCATGTATGTTTCCTTCGCGCTGGTCGGCCTTGCCTGGGCTGCGATCAACGTGAACTCCCTGCCCATGGTCGTGGAGATGTGCAAGGGTTCAGATATAGGAAAGTTCACAGGCTACTATTACACAGCCAGCATGGCGGCCCAGATCATTACTCCGATCTTTGCGGGTACGCTGATGCGGGTGATCTCCTACAAAGTTCTGTTCGTCTACGCTGCGGCCTTCGTCCTTTTGTCCTACATGACCATGACTCAAGTCAAGCATGGGGATCAGAAAGTGGAGGCGAAGAAAGGGCTGGCAGCCTATGAGAACATGGACGACTGATCATTAACGGATTGTACCAAAAGAGCGGCTTCGATCGAAGCCGCTCTTTTGGTACAGTATCTTGGTTGTTCAGTTCACGATGGAACCGCATTCAGGACAGAATCTTCCTGTTGCTTCAGCTCCGCAAGATGGGCATCGTTTCATCCCGGCTCTTTTCACGGTCTCCCTCAGATTCTTGTCTTTCGGCCATGTGATCTTATAGCTGAGCAATATTGTGCTGGTCTCACCGGAAGGAATGGCGACTGTCTTGGTAAGGATGCCTGTTTCTGCATCGAGGGAAGCGCCTGAAAGATTCAGGGTATCTACCGTGATCTCCTTGTCCTGCGAGACCGGTATGCGGTCTTTCCATTCCACATCAACGCTGCTTCCGGAAAGATTCGTGATCCTGGTCTCGTAGTTATGCTCCAGTACTTTTTGTGCTTTCAGCAGGGTCCTGGAGGATTTCTGAGCCAGTTCCTTGCGGCTGACATGTACTCTTTCCTCTTTCCCGAGGGTGATGCGGATCTCCTCTTTTGTCAGATCCGGGTTGATCACCACGTTCCCGTTAAACACATCGTTCAGATAGACCGCTGTGCTGATTGAGGAGGTAAAGGGAACATCGGAAGTTTTAACTGTCGCGATGAGGTATGCGCTGGGATCAAGACAAGGCGCGGTCGAGATCGTATAGGAAGCAGGCAGGGAACTGGACTGAAGGTCTGCCATGGTTCCTTCTGCACCGTTTATGACAGTCTTTCTTCCGGGAAGGCTGTACTCTGTCATCGTCTCTTCGGATGACACTTCCGCTTCCTCCATTTCGATCTGCGCTTCATCGAGATCAAAGGAAACAGTGCTCATTTTTGCCGCGGAAGCCATGGCCATCATCGGCGCGCCGCCGAAGATATTTGCGTTACGCGCAGCGACTGGTTGCTGTATGTTCAGATATACCGGTGATAGTTCGGGGAGCGTTCCGCCGGAAGTCGGGTTTCCGGTATACAGACGGATCGCTACGTCGTTCCAGTCCTCACCTGTCTGCTGGAGGATCTTCGCACGGAGTTTCAGCGCCATATCAGTTTTGGCGTCGGTGTGGAGTTCATATACGGGCAGCCATCTTGCACACTCTTCAAAATAGCGGATCTCGAATACAGCAGGACCGGACTTGGGAGAATGGATGTCCGCGATCAGTACCGATCCGGCTTCCTTTTTTGTGGCTTCATCCAGTTCTTCCTGGAGTTTTTCAATCTCTTTGTTGAATTGAAGGATCTCGCTGTTGAGCTTTTCCAGACGCTGGGGAAGCAGTTCGATATATTCCTGTATATCGGAGACCGGTTGCGAAACCCGGTTTGTAAAATCTCCGTTGGTCTTCCAGAGATCGGTCTGAAGTTCCCGGAGCTCGATCTGCTTCTGGATCTCCGCGATCCTGTCGGTGATCGCTCTGGATCCCGATTGTTTTTCAGCTTCGGATACCTGAAGGAAACGCTGGTTAGAGCAGGAGACCCCGCTGTCGGAGTAAAGACGCACCGTGTTGAGACGTGCGCTTGGTGAGAGACCGTATACGTAAAGGACGTTCGGACCCTCGGAAAGCTCGATCTGACCTGTGCGGCAGATCTCTGCCCCCGAACGGTATATTCTTACATTGTCGATCGTGGTATTCAGTTTTAGCATGGTATCCCTCCAAAGGAAAACATGGTATTGTTATGGTATACTACCTTTTCATTATATGACCGGCGGGCGAAAGACAAAAACCAACTATAGTGGAATGTCACTCCGTATAATGCAAAAGCGTTCCATCAGGGATGCCGAATCGTATTATTCTTAGTGCATAATACAAAAAGGAGAACGGGATATGTGCACAAGGTACTTCATCGAACGGAATTCGGAGCAGATCGCTCCGTATATTCTTCGTGCACGGAATTCCGTATTGTACGGATCTTTCCTTCGCATCGGAAAAGAGATGGCCGCTGAGGGGGAGATCCGTCCGACGGATGTCGTTCCTGTCCTGGCTTCAAACCGACGGGGAGAACCCTCCGTATTTCCGATGCGGTGGGGATACAAAGATCCGGAAAGGTCTCTTCTTGTGAATGCGCGGGCGGAGACGGCTTCAGTAAAACCAACCTTCCGTGACGGCTGGCGGCAGCACAGATGCATCGTTCCGGCTTCCGGGTACTACGAGTGGGAACATTTCGAAGACAGGGACGGAAACAGGAAGACAGGGAAGAAATATGCTGTTCGTTCGGAAAGTGACAGTGCGATCTGGATGTGCGGGCTGTACCGGATCCGCGACGGCCTTCCGGAGTTTGTCATACTAACAAAAGACGCGAACGATGTGGTCAGACAGATACACGACAGAATGCCGCTCATGTTGAGCAGGGAAGCAGCGATGAAATGGATCGATCCGGGTTCCTCTCCCGCGCAGATCCTTCCGAACGCTTCGGAGAATGTCATGATGCAGCAGGCGCAGAAAGGATGACTGTTTTGAGAAAAAAACAATTGCCGATCGCAAAAAGATGGATCTCACTGCTGGCTGTTTTCCTGGTGTTTCTGGGGACGGTCAGTCCTCTTGTTTTCGCGGAAGATGCAGCACAGGAAAGCGGCGATATCACAGTATTTGCGACTTTTGACGTCAGCGCCGTAGGGTTTTCACAGACCTGGCCTTTTACCTTCAACGACAACTGGTTCCGGGGAAAGGCGTCGAGGTACGATCACGATATCGCCAAAGCCTCCCTGGGGATGAGTATGTCAGCGTTTCGTCCGACATGGGATCCGGATGCTGCCATTGATCCCTCCCTTCATGTGAGGGATTACCTTCTTCAGTGCGGGTTTACTTCCCTCCGAGAAGATGATTATGACAAGAATCCCTCGCTGTATACCGTGTCCACCATGATCGGCAGCAAGCAGGTGGGTGAGGGAAAAGACAGCTTTACGCTTCTGGCGGTCGGGATCTGCGGAGGCGGTTACGCCAATGAATGGCTGTCCAACTTCACCATCGGTGATGAAAATGATCACGCAGGGTTTTGCAGTGCAGCAAATGAGGTGTATGACCGGATCTTCGGGTACATAGCCGAACAAAAACTGCAGGGTAACAAGTTGAAGGTCTGGGTCAGCGGCTGGAGCAGGTCCGGAGGCATCGCGAATATTCTTGGAACAAAACTGGCGGATTCCGATTACTTCGGCACCGATGATGTATTTGTGTATACCTTCGGCTGTCCGATGACCACAAAGGAACCGGGGGAGTATCCGAACATTTTCAATATTTGTGGAAAGATGGATCCCGTCCCCAATGTACCCTTTGCAGACTGGGGATATAAAAGAAACGGAACGACCTTGTTCCTTCCGTCTATCCAGACAGACAGCGACTATGCCGAAAAACTGGTCCGCGCAAAAGAGGTGTACCAGGCGGAATCCAGCCTTGTTCATTGGGACAACGTGGAATGGGATACGGAATCCAGGGTGATCATGAACTATCTTCTCAAGATCGCTCCGAACAGCAAGGTGTATACGGAACATGTCCAGGAACATGTGATCAACATCTATGAGACCAAACAGCCCATTATCATGATGCGCGAGCTGTTCGCCATGGCGAACGATGAGCAGCTGATCAACAGCGAGAACCGTTCCGAAGCGAACAGTTTCCTCACATATCTTGCCTATACCCTCTTCGGATACACGACCGGCAATGACCTGGCGGCAAAATACAGCAACAAAGAGGCGACTCTCAGCGGTAACCTTCTTCACGGACATTCCCCGGATGTTTATCTGGCCTGGCTTTTCTCTACCGACGATGCCTCGGAACTATATTCCAGCAAAACGAAATATATGCGCGTCGTCATCAACGGGGATGTCGACGTCGCTATACTTGGGCAGGGAAAGTATCGGGGACTGGTGAAGGTAGTGCGCGCGGACGGTTCCGAGGGGGATTCGATCGTCTTTGGAGGGAGCACTTACGACAAAACGGAACATGGTCCGGATATCTTCATGGATCGCAGCAAGGGGCAGACGATCATTCTTCTCCCGAAGGATCAGGCGTATGACATCGTTGTGTACTCCAACAGGAGGCAGACGGTGGATGTGCACGCCATTGCTCTTGAAGTTGGAAAAACCAATGGGAATTTCAACAAGATGCATTACGCGGACCTGGAAGCCGGTCAGTATGATGTGATTCGGTCGACAGGGATTGATATCGATGGAGAGGGATATTATGACATCGAAACCGGGGATACTTTTGATGCGGTGGATATCGTAAACGGTACCTCGCAGGAACTGGCCATCGATCTTGAGCGTTCCAACATCCTCAAACTGAGCTGGAAACAGATCGTTGTCCTGTCCTACCTGATCCCTACCGTTTTGATCTCTTCTTTGGCAATGAATATCACATGGTTCATCGGCAGACACAGGCTCAAGCGAAAGAAGAGAGAGGGAGTCATACCGTCCGGCGTGAAGTATGACGGAGTTCCTTCTGCCTGTATAATCGCCTCTCTTGGCCTTTTCTTCCTTCAGGACATTGCCTACTGGCTGATGCCCAGTTACACCTTGCAGCGAACGCTGATTAAACTTGCCATCGGCGTCATGCTCTCGCTTCTCTGTATCCGTGGGTACAGGAAGCAGCCGTCGGAACTGAGCAAAGGGATCCTGGCGGTCCTGCTCATATGTATTCCTGCGGACATTGCCTTCGGATATGCGCCTATGGTCAGTATCGTGCTGATCTCTGTGGCAGGCATCGTGCTTTGCTGGGCTTTCTTCCGGTTTGAAAGACAGGAGCTCTGGCAGTTCTTGCTGGGAGTTGTGTTCAGCTGTCTGAGCGGATATGTGATGATGCGTTTTGGAACGACCGTATACAGCCTTCAGTATCCTTTAATGATCGCGATGGTCTGCCTGAGTTTCACGGTCAGTCTCTCTCTGAACATGCCGAAAAAACTCAGATGGGGTACCCTGCTTCTCTCACTGGCGGTCGTATTGATGTCGATCCAAACGGGGACAGAGATGACTTTTCTGGGTCATCTTATCGCCGGCTTGGTGTTTTACATCGCGCTTGGTCTGTTCGCGGCAGGAACGAAATACAAAAAGATCCCTGTTATACAGCCTGCGGCAGTTGATGCTGCAGTATGAGGACAAAGAAAGAAGGCTGGAAAACCGTCCGAGGTCTTCCAGCCTTTTCGTAGTATGACGGGCATGTCCCGAATCTAGGGTGAAAGTCCCAAAGGGCGTAGTTG
>CAZRGP010000034.1:0-24445 GCA_964599695.1 uncultured Faecalibacterium sp. | reverse complement strand
ATCCATTCGGATCGCTGGTCTCTTGTTTTTTATTCAGCTATTTTGCAACAGCCCCAAGCGATCAACTATATCTCAGAAAGGACGTGTGTTCTCGAGAAGTCCAGCCATGCTCCAGGGAGAACGGCCTCTTCCATTCTCGGCACGCCTGACGCTGAGCACTTTGACACCTGCACCCAATGTATATGTAACAGCAGCTGCAATCACTGCTACGATCTCAGCAGGAACTTCGTTCGATACGACTGCGGGAGCCTTCTTCGCAACTGTCTCTTTCTCCTCCTGAGAAACATTCACTGTTTCCCTGGGAGCGCTCTCCAAGATCTCTTCTTTCTTTTTCTTTCGGAAAAACAAACCCATGACCTAAGCCTTCCTTTATGTATAAATGCTTCCAAACATCCAGGGCGAAACGCCCTTATCTGTTTGTTCACCTGTCAGTGCTTCTTTGTTTCAAAATGGCCCGTGCGATTCTCGCGTGAAAAGCACGCACCAATGTTGATTATAGTTTACCGTTCCCATTTGGTCAATGAAAACATCCTTTCAGAAATCGTTCTCCAGCAGAAACCGCTCAAGCCCCGTATATCTCAACAGTTTGCCGTCGTTTTCCACCATTCCCTGGACGACCTGATCGCTCCCTACAATGATCAGAAGACGTTTTGCCCTTGTAATGGCCGTATACAGAAGATTTCTGTATCTCAGTCTCCGTGGCGTATCCCCCACGGCAAGGATCACTGCAGGAAACTCACTTCCCTGACTTTTATGAACGGTGATCGCATAGGCATGATCCAGAAGGCCCAGCTGATCAAAAGTGAATTCGGCTGTACGGTCATCCACCTTTACATATACAGTGTCCCTGTTTTTGTCCACTTTCGATATCGTTCCGATATCCCCGTTGAACATTCCAGCTCCGACTTCACCGTTGTCTCTCGTCCAGGGCACCTCATAGGCATTGCGCGTCACCATCACCTTATCCTGTTCCCGGAAAGAGAATGGTCCCATCCGGATCTCCGCCCGATCGGGTGCAGGAGGGTTCAGTTTTTCTCTCAGGTGCTCATTCAGAACAGTCGTTCCGGAAAGTCCGAGTTTGGAAGGTGTTATGACCTGAATATCCTCTATCGGATCAAAGCGATAGCTTTTGGGAAGCCGTCTGGAAACCAGATCCGTGATCAGCTTCGGAACATCTTCTTTTTCACAGGGAAGGTAGAAGAAGTCATTGTCCTTTTTGGTGAGGTCAGGCATACGCCCTTCCAGGATCGTATGCGCATTGACAACGATCAGGCTTTGGGCGGCCTGACGGAAGATCTTTTCCAGTGCGACGGTCTTGCATACCCCGCTTGAAATGATATCCTTCAGCACATTCCCTGCACCGACGGAAGGGAGCTGATCCGAGTCCCCGACCAGGACCAGTCTGCACCAGGGCTTCAGGCCTTTCAGCAGATCGGCAAATAACTGGCAGTCGACCATCGACATCTCGTCCACGATCACAAGGTCATACTTCAATGTATTGGTCTCGTTGTGAACAAACTTGACCTGTCCTTTTCCGCCGTAATCCACTTCCAGCAACCGGTGTATCGTTTTGGCATCTTTCCCGGTAAGTTCGGACATCCTTTTGGCTGCTCTTCCGGTAGGGGCACAGAGCGCCACCTTGTTTCCCTGCTTCTCACAGAGCGCAAGGATGGTGTTGACCGTTGTCGTTTTTCCTGTTCCGGGGCCGCCGGTCAGTACCACCACACCGGACGTCAGAGACGCAGCGATCGCCTCCCGCTGCAGTTCCTCATATACGATACCGTTCTTCTCCTCGAACTGATCGATCTCCCTGTCCGCATCCACTTTGCTGATAAACTCATTCTGTGCCAGATACCGGATACGCTCAGCGATATACTTTTCCGCCTGATAATTGTCCAGCAGAAAAGTGGTCTCATACTCACCCTGGGCATCATGGCCAAAGAAGCCTTCTTCCACGCCGGCAAAAAGCTCGATCTCCACCGCATCACGGTCACAAAGGAGAAACTCCTTCGTATTGTCGATCAGTTTCTCCGTAGGCACACAGGTGTGGCCTTTCTCTGCGTTATGCCTGAGTGTATTTACCAGCCCTGCCCGTATCCGTCTGGGGTCGTTGTCCCCTATCCCGTTCTGCTCAGCTATCCCGTCCACAAAGACGAAATCCTTATACACAGGAAAGCCGCAAAGCAAATACGGATTATCTTTCACGAGATCGGATGTATCCAGTCCATACACTTTATAAAGCTGAAGCGCGTCGTCTGTGGAAAGGCCGAGCGCGGTCATCTCCGCGATCGTCTCCTTCAGTCCGAACATCTGAGCCAGTTCGGAAGATATCGCTTTGGCCTTCTCCATGGAGATCCCTTTGATCTCCACCAGCTTTTCCGGTTCCCTGGCCATCACCTCAAGAGTCTGCGTGCCGAATGCCTTGACCAGCTTTTTGGCCGTCGAAGGACCGATGCCGGTCACTGCTCCGTTGGACAGGTACTTCATGATCGCGGTCGCTGAGGTAGGCAGTGTTCTTTCAATTGCATCACAACGGAACTGCACCCCATAATTGGGGTGAGTCACATAGTTACCGTATGCCGCGACCTCTTCACCCACCTTCACAAAGGCAAGATCTCCCACCAGGGTCACAGCCATACCGTCTGCATCGATCTCAATGACGCCGTAACCTGTATCCGAATTCTGATAGACGATGTCTTCTACGATGCCGTGTAATTCTGTTTTCTCAGTTGATGTATTCAAAGCACTTGTCATTCTATATTTTTTTACATGTCTTTTCAACAAAGCAAAAAAGCATCCGAAGATGCTTTTCTGAAACTCTGTTAAAGGTTATGTCATGTTACGGCACCGGCTGTGACGGCAGACTGCCTTCTTCCGATGCAGTCGGCACACAGGGTGATCGCAGCCACAAGCACTGCGTCTTTCGGATCGTATATTTCCATCTCGTATGTGCCGTTAAGAGCAGACTTCTTTCTGCTGATCGAAGCGATGGTATTCTCTCCGTCAATGATGGTGTATTCCCTGTTCCAGAGATCCCCCTTTATGTCCCACCCCTTATTCTCGAACTGGAAACGTTGACTTCTGAATGAAGAGGTCTTTCTGAGGATCAGCGCAGTCTTTCCCTGTTCTGAGATCGTAAATGTCGGCCTGAGGGTGAAGAACTTTTCTCGGATGTATGCGACTTCGCTTCCTTCCGGGTCGGTCATGGTCAGATCATAAACAAACGACCATGGCTTCCCGGAAACCACATAAACATCCTTTCCCTCTTCGTCAAATAAATGGTATTTCTCTCTCAGAGAAAGCGGACTGGTTTTCGCGTAAAGTTTCATAGTTACCTCTCAAACACATTCTTCAGCGGCCGGAACAACAAGAACGCTGCTACTGCATTGATGCACGCCTTGAGCAGGTTGAACGGGAGTATGATCGGCCAGATCATACCGGCAACGACTGACACAGGAACATGCATATACAGCGGAGTAAAGATCAGATTGCATACACACATGACCGCCGCCATCGCGCCAGCCCCAAGAATAAGACCAATAACCATATTCTTCGTAGTCTTATTTTTCTGGTATGGAATGGATGCTACGACACAGAAACAGGATGTCGCGAGAAAATGCATCAGTATACCGATAAAACCGCCGGAAGCGCTGACCGTAAGACCCTGGATCACACTTACGATAGCAGTAAGCAGAACACCTGCACCTGGACCATAGATCAAAGCAACGAGCAGGATCGGTATATCCGCCGGATCATACTCAAGAAAACTTGCAGCGGGAAACAGTGGAAAGTGAAACAAAGCTGCAAGTACGACAGAAAGGGCAGCCATAACGCCCAATCTTGCGATCACGATTGTTTTTTCTGATGTTTTTTCCATGAATAATGACACCTCTTTTATAGATCTGTGCAAAAAAAAACGCCCTCTCAGGGCGCAAACAAAAATGTTTCTTCCATCCGGACTATACCGTCGGCCACGGAATTCCACCGTGTCAGCCACCTTTGAAAGTGGGTCGCGAGCTGTCATCGCCGGTGGGGATTTGCACCCCGCCCTGAAACAATTTCATTATATCACTGCCCATTATCCTGTCAACAAAAAGAGAGACCATCAAATGATGGTCTCTCCGTTAAATATTGGACTAATTAGTCGTTGATGCCGATAACAACACCAGATCCAACCGTACGGCCGCCTTCACGAATAGCGAAGCGGAGGCCTTCCTCGATTGCGATGGGGGTCAGCAGTTCGACGCTCATCTCAACGTTGTCTCCAGGCATGCACATCTCTGTTCCAGCAGGAAGAGAAATGATACCGGTAACGTCTGTTGTACGGAAGAAGAACTGAGGACGATAGTTGTTGAAGAACGGAGTATGACGGCCGCCTTCATCTTTCTTCAGAACGTAGACCTGTCCAACGAATTTTTTGTGAGGATGAATGGATTCGGGTTTGCAGAGAACCTGTCCACGCTCAACATCCTGACGGGTGATACCACGAAGAAGAGCACCGATGTTGTCGCCGCCTTCTGCGTACTCAAGAGTCTTGCGGAACATCTCAAGTCCGGTAACGGTTGTATCGAGCTTCTCGTCGGAAAGTCCAACGATCTGAGCCTTGTCGTTGAGGTTGATGCGGCCACGCTCTACACGGCCGGTAACAACGGTACCACGACCAGAAATGGTCATTGTATCCTCGATAGGCATAAGGAAAGGCTTCTCATCGTCACGAGCAGGAGTCGGGATGTAAGTATCGACTGCATCCATCAGCTCGAGAATGCTTGCGTACTCAGGAGCGTTCGGATCAGTGCTTGTGCACTCAAGGGCCTTCAGAGCAGAACCCTTAATGATCGGGATGTCATCGCCGGGGAAGTCGTAGCTGGAGAGCAGCTCACGGATTTCCATCTCGACGAGGTCAAGGAGCTCTTCGTCGTCGACCTGGTCGACTTTGTTCATATAAACTACAATGTACGGTACACCAACCTGACGGGCAAGCAGGATGTGCTCACGGGTCTGGGGCATAGGACCATCAGCAGCAGAAACAACGAGGATAGCACCGTCCATCTGAGCAGCACCGGTGATCATGTTCTTAACATAGTCAGCGTGTCCGGGGCAGTCAACGTGTGCATAGTGACGTGTATCTGTCTGATACTCAACGTGTGCGGTGTTGATCGTGATTCCACGAGCTTTTTCTTCCGGAGCCTTGTCAATTGAGTCATAAGCCATGAAGTCGGCCTGGCCCTTCATTGCAAGGACTTTCGTAATTGCGGCAGTAAGAGTTGTCTTGCCGTGGTCAACGTGGCCAATGGTGCCGATGTTGACATGGGGCTTAGATCTGTCGAATTTAGCCTTTGCCATTCTAAAATATCCTCCAAAAATAATTAAAAGAAATCAAGCAGTACTATTGTATCAACCCGACTGGAAAAGTGCAAGACTTTATCGGGTGAGCAAACTACTGTGCGCGGGGCGATATGATGCTCTCCGCAATGGACTTGGGAACCTCAGCGTAGGTGCTGGGCTGCATGACATACTGACCTCTTCCCTGCGTCTTGCTTCGAAGATCCGTAGCATACCCAAACATGTTGGAAAGCGGAACCTGAGCGTTGACCTGCTGGGATCCGACATTGGTTTCAATGCCCTGAATAGATCCGCGTCTTGCAGTAATATCACCGATAACATCGCCAAGATACTCATCCGGGACGACTACGGTAACAGCCATGATAGGCTCGAGTATGACGGGATTCGCTTTCGCTACAGCATCCTTGAATGCAATGGAAGCAGCGATCTTGAAAGCCATCTCGGAAGAGTCTACTTCATGGTAGCTTCCATCATACAATGTGACCTTTACGTCCTCAACAGGATATCCTGCAAGGGTACCACTCATCATGGCTCCCTGGATTCCCTGATTGACAGGCTCGATGTATTCCTTCGGGATCACGCCGCCGACGATGGCGTTGACGAACTCATATCCTTTTCCGGGATTGGGCTCGACGCGCAGCTTGACATGTCCGTATTGTCCATGTCCGCCGGTCTGTCTGACATAGCGGTAATCCGCTTCGGCAGTAGCACGAATGGTCTCTCTGTAAGCAACCTGCGGTTTTCCGACGTTTGCCTCTACTTTAAACTCACGCAACAGACGGTCCACGATGATCTCGAGGTGCAACTCGCCCATTCCGGCGATGATTGTCTGTCCTGTCTCGTTATCGGTATAGGTTTTAAATGTCGGGTCTTCCTCAGCGAGCTTCATAAGAGCGATCGCCATCTTTTCCTGTCCGACTTTTGTCTTCGGTTCGATTGCGATCCTGATGACAGGATCCGGGAACTCCATGCTCTCAAGAATGATCGGTGCATTCTGAGCACAGAAAGTGTCCCCTGTAGTAGCATTCTTCAGGCCGACAGCTGCAGCGATATCACCGCAATAGCATGTGTCGATATCCTTCCGATTGTTCGCGTGCATCTGGACGATTCTTCCGAGACGCTCCGATTTTCCTTTGGTGGAATTGTAGATCTGCTGTCCCTGCTCGACCTTCCCCGAATAAACGCGGAAGAAACAGAGTTTCCCGACAAACTGATCCACCATGATCTTAAAGGCAAGCGCGGAGAAAGGTTCGGAATCTCCGGGTTTCCTTTCGATCTCCTCATCGGTCTTGGGATCGATTCCTTTCACAGGCGGTACATCGAGGGGTGACGGCATGTAGTCAACAACCGCATCGAGCAACTTCTGTACTCCTTTGTTGCGATAAGAAGAACCGCAGACAACGGGCACGAACTCATTTGCGATTGTGGAACGGCGTATCGCGGCTTTGATGTCATCGATCGTGAATTCTTCGCCGAGATACAATTCCATAAACTCCATGTCTACATCAGCCAGCGATTCCAGCATCTGTGCACGGTACAATTCGGCCTGCTCAAGCATATCGGCCGGAATATCTTCTCCGACAACATCCTGATTGATCACGTCAAAATTGAAATATGCTTTCATATCGACAAGATCGATCAATCCACGGAATGAGTCTTCGCTACCTACCGGTATCTGAATGGGAACGGCATTGCACTTCAGTCTGTCGTGCATCATATCGATCACTCGATAGAAATCAGCTCCCATCGTGTCCATTTTATTGACGTAAGCCATTCTCGGTACATGATACCGGTCAGCCTGACGCCAAACCGTCTCCGACTGAGGCTCTACGCCACCCTTGGCGCAAAAGACAGTGACAGAACCATCCAGAACGCGCAGTGAGCGTTCTACCTCAGCGGTAAAATCGACGTGGCCAGGTGTATCAATAATATTGATACGTTTTCCATACCAATAGGTCGTAGTAGCTGCAGATTGGATGGTGATGCCCCTCTCCTGCTCCTGTACCATAAAATCCATCGTAGCAGCACCATCGTGAACTTCGCCCAATCTGTGGTTGATTCCGGTGTAAAACAGGATACGTTCCGTTGTCGTTGTCTTACCCGCATCGATGTGCGCCATAATTCCGATGTTTCTGGTGTTTTCAAGAGATACTTCTCTAGGCATTTATCCTCCCTAAGCTATCAAAATCTTTAAGCAGTAAAAATTAATACCTGAAATGTGAGAAAGCCTTGTTAGCTTCCGCCATCCTGTGAACGTCGTCGCGTCTCTTGACTGCGCCGCCAGTTCCATTGCAGGCATCCATGATCTCGCCTGCCAGGCGTTCTGCCATTGTCCGTTCGCTGCGGCTACGTGCAAAGCCGGTCAGCCAACGAAGACCCAAGGTCTCACGGCGCGCCGGACGAACTTCGAGCGGTACCTGATAGGTAGCGCCACCGATACGACGAGCCTTGATTTCCAGCTCCGGCATGATATTGTTCATGGCCTTCTCGAACATCTCGATAGGCTCATTCCCAGTCTTCTCCTTAACAATGTCAAATGCGCTGTAGACGATCTTGAAAGCAGTGCTCTTCTTTCCGTCATACATTACATTGTTAACAAGACGAGTTACCATGACAGAGTTGTAAACAGGATCCGGCAAAACTTCGCGTTTTGCAATTTTGCCTCTTCTTGGCATGTCTTCTTCCCTCCCTCATAGAATGAATTCATAGGTACTCGAAAGCAGATGTTATCTGCTCCCGCAGCCAGCCACATAAGAAGCACACGGAATCTATACTTCTAAGTGGCATACAGCTTGCTTCTACTTTTTCTTAGGACGCTTTACTCCGTACAGAGAGCGAGCTTTCTGACGGCCGTTGACGCCCTGAGTGTCCAAAGTTCCGCGAATGATGTGATAACGAACACCAGGCAGATCCTTGACACGGCCACCACGTACGAGAACAACAGAGTGCTCCTGCAGGTTATGGCCTTCACCGGGGATGTATCCCCAGACTTCGATTCCATTGGTAAGACGGACACGGGCAACTTTACGAAGCGCAGAGTTCGGCTTCTTAGGAGTCATTGTCTTGACTGTTGTGCAAACACCGCGTTTCTGCGGAGAAGCCAAATCAGTAACGGTCTTTGTTCTGGAGTTGTAACCCTTCTGCAAAGCCGGGGACTTAGACTTAACGACTGCTTCCTGGCGTCCTTTTCTTGCCAGCTGATTGAATGTAGGCAAGCGTGTGCACCTCCTTCTTTAAATATTGTGTGGATCGCTCCATTAAACTCCCCATCATAAACGATAGGGCAACAGGCTAATTATAGCCTCCTGCCCTACGTTTTTCAAGTATTTTTTTGTTTGTCGCCGATTTGTAATCTATTACTCTCTGCCGGCTGTTTCAGCGGTGTAGTTTTCTACATATTCCGCATTGTTGAAACGCTCCAGACCGGTTCCGGCGGGGATCAGTTTACCAATGATGACGTTCTCCTTCAGACCGACGAGCTCGTCCTCTTTGCGCTTGATCGCTGCATCCGTAAGGACTCTGGTCGTCTCCTGGAAGGAAGCCGCAGACAGGAAACTGTCTGTGCTCAAAGCAGCTTTCGTGATTCCGAGGAGTACGGGTTCCGACTGGATAAGCTTCGGCTCTTCACCGACAAGTGTATTGCCGATTACTTCTTCATTAGCAGCCTCGAACTCAGAAATGTCGACCGTGGTTCCGGGGATCAGATCTCCGTCTCCCTGATCGGTGATGCGGACTTTGCGCATCATCTGTCTGACGATAACTTCGATATGCTTGTCGTTGATATCAACACCCTGCATACGGTAGACGCGCTGTACTTCAGAGATAAGGTAATCTTGAACAGCAAGTTTTCCCTTGATGGCAAGAATGTCATGCGGGTTGCAAAGACCATCTGTCAGCATGTCGCCGACTTCTACCTTCTCGCCCTCCTGAACTCTGAGGCTGACACCGTAAGGAACAAGATAGTTCTTCTCTACTGCGTTGCCTTCTGCATCCAATCCGTTTACAACGACGTAACGGCTCTTGCGGCTGTCATCGATATGGATTGTTCCGGAGATCTCGGTAAGAATAGCGAGATTCTTCGGCTTCGGGCGACGTGCCTCGAACAATTCCTCAACACGGGGCAGACCCTGTGTGATATCTTCCTCGCCGGCAACACCGCCGACGTGGAAGTTTCTCATTGTAAGCTGAGTACCGGGTTCTCCGATGGACTGAGCAGCAATGATACCGACAGCTTCACCGATACCGACTTCCCTGCCGTTCGCCATATTGGCGCCATAGCACTTGCGGCATACGCCGTGACGGCACTTGCAGTTCAGAACGGAACGGATGATGAGATGAGTGTGACCAGATGCCGCGATCTTCTTCGCAGTCTTAGCATCGATCATTGTATCCTTGTCAACGATCAGCTCACCGGTGTTGGGATCGAGAACATCCTCGACCGCAAACCTTCCGATCATGCGCTCTGTAAACGGTTCGATGATACCGGCGCCATCTCTGATGTCACGGACATCGATACCTTCTGTGGCACCGCAGTCCTCCTCACGGATGATGACCTCCTGGGAAACATCGACCAGACGACGTGTCAGATAACCGGAGTCCGCTGTACGAAGAGCGGTATCGGCAAGTCCTTTACGTGCGCCACGGGAGCTGATGAAGTACTCCAGAATGTTCAGACCTTCACGATAGTTGGAACGAATCGGGATCTCGATGGTAGCACCTGTGGTGTTCGCGATCAGTCCTCTCATTCCTGCCAGCTGACGGATCTGTGCCATAGAGCCACGAGCTCCGGAGTCAGCCATCATGTAGATCGGGTTGTCCTTCTCAAGGTTGTCTTTAAGTTTGTCTGCGACCTCTTCGGTGCATCTCTGCCAGACTTCGATAACCGCTTTATAGCGCTCAGATGCGGACATCGTACCACGTCTGAAACTCTTGTTAATGTTGTCGATCTCGTGCTCTGCTTCAGCAATGAGCGTCGCCTTTTCGGGCGGGATGACAGCATCTCTGACGGAGACGGTAATTCCGCTCCTGGTGGAATAATTGAATCCCTGATCCTTGATCGCATCAAGGACATCGCTCGTTCCGGCAATGCCGTGAACATCGATGCAGGCGGAAATGATCTTTCCGAGTGTCTTCTTTGTGACGAGTTCATCAACTTCAAGCTTGAACATGTCGTCTTCGGTGACACGCTCTACCAGACCGAGGTCCTGAGGAACACGCTGGTTGAAGATCAGACGTCCAAGAGTTGTTTCGATGATCCTGGACACGTTCCTGCCGTTGATCTCTTTCGTGAGACGAACTTTGATCTTGGCATGAAGCGTGATATCTCCATCCTGATAGGCCATCATCGCTTCGTCGAAATCGCGGAAAACGGAACCCTCTCCCTTGTCCCCCTCGGTGACCATGGTCAGGTAATAGGAACCAAGGACCATGTCCTGAGTCGGAACGTTGATAGGAGCACCGGAAGCAGGCTTCAGCAGGTTTCCGGAGCAAAGCATCAGGAATCGAGCTTCTGTCTGTGCTTCAGCGGACAGCGGCACATGGACTGCCATCTGATCTCCGTCGAAGTCCGCGTTGAATGCTGTACAAGCCAGCGGGTGGAGTTTGATTGCTCTGCCTTCCACCAGGACAGGCTCGAAAGCCTGAATGCCGAGGCGGTGAAGCGTAGGAGCACGGTTGAGCATTACAGGATGATCCTTGATCACGGTCTCAAGGGAGTCCCAGACTTCCGTTCTGGACCGGTCGACCATCTTTCTGGCGCTCTTGATGTTATTGGCAATTCCCTTGTCCACAAGATCCTTCATGACGAAGGGTTTGAAGAGCTCAAGCGCCATTTCCTTCGGAAGACCGCACTGATAAAGTTTCAGTTCCGGTCCGACAACGATAACGGAACGTCCGGAGTAGTCAACACGTTTTCCGAGGAGGTTCTGACGGAATCTTCCCTGCTTACCTTTCAGCATATCGGAAAGGCTCTTAAGCGGTCTGCTTCCGGAACCGCCGGTGACAGGTCTGCCTCTGCGGCCGTTGTCGATCAATGCGTCTACAGCTTCCTGGAGCATGCGCTTCTCGTTGCGGACGATGATGTCCGGTGCGCCGAGCTCGAGAAGTCTCTTAAGACGGTTGTTGCGGTTGATGACCCTGCGGTACAGATCATTCAGGTCACTGGTGGCAAAACGTCCGCCGTCCAGCTGAACCATAGGACGAAGATCCGGAGGAATGACCGGAATAACGGTGAGGATCATCCATTCAGGCCGCTGACCGGAAGCGCGGAAAGCCTCTACGACCTCCAGACGCTTGGCAAGCCTTGCGCGTTTCTGACCGGAAGCGCTCTTCGCCTGCTCTTTAAGGGATGTTTCCAGTTCTTCCAGATCAATCTCTTTCAGAAGATCCTGGATTGCTTCCGCACCCATTTTCGCTGTGAATTCATCTTCATAGCGTTCGCGCATATCGCGGTATTCCTGCTCTGAGAGAAGGCTGTACTTCTCAAGAGGGGTATAACCGGGATCGGTAACGATATAAGCCGCAAAGTAGAGAACGCGCTCCAGATCGCGGGGGCTCAGGTCGAGCATAAGGCCGATCCTTGAAGGGATGCCTTTGAAATACCAGATGTGAGATACCGGAGCTGCAAGTTCAATGTGTCCCATGCGCTCACGGCGGACTTTTGCACGTGTTACTTCAACACCGCAGCGGTCACAGACTTTGCCCTTATAGCGGATTCTCTTGTACTTTCCGCAGTGGCATTCCCAGTCCTTCGTAGGTCCGAAAATACGCTCACAGAACAAGCCATCTCTTTCAGGTTTCAATGTACGATAGTTGATCGTTTCCGGCTTTTTTACTTCGCCGCGTGACCAACTGAGTATTTTTTCAGGGGACGCTAAACCAATCTGAATCGAATTGAAATCATATTGTTCCATACTTAATTCTCATTCCCCTTTCTTATTCGTTGTCGGAATCATCCGCGAAATCATCGGACAATCCGCTTAAAAGCTCGCTCACATCGATATCATCTCCGGTGAGATAAACAGGATCATCACTTGTGTAATCATCCGGATGTTCGATAGTGAAGTTCGCAAGATCCTCTTCTGTCGCAACTTCGGTCATATCATCGCTCATCGGCCCGATTCCGATCTCTTCGTCGTCGAAATTCTGCTTCAGATCGATCTCTTCGCGGTTGCCGTCGAGAACACGAACATCAAGAGCCAAGCTCTGCAGTTCTTTGACAAGTACTCGGAAGGACTCCGGAATTCCGGCCTTCGGGATATCCTGTCCCTTGACGATTGCTTCGTATGTCTTAACACGTCCGACAACGTCGTCCGATTTGACTGTCAGGATCTCCTGCAGGGTGTATGCTGCACCGTAAGCTTCGAGAGCCCAAACTTCCATCTCTCCGAAACGCTGTCCGCCGAACTGAGCTTTACCGCCCAGAGGCTGCTGCGTTACAAGGGAGTAAGGACCGGTGGAACGTGCGTGAATCTTATCATCAACCAGATGATGGAGCTTCAGATAGTACATGTAGCCGACAGTTACACGGTTATCGAACCTCTCACCTGTTCTGCCGTCGTAAAGCCAGGATTTGCCATCCGGATCCAGTCCCGCAGACTCAAGACAAGCGCTGATATCATTCTCGTTCGCTCCGTCAAATACAGGGGTCATGACCTTCCATCCGAGCGCTTTCGCCGCATAGCCGAGGTGCACTTCGAGTACCTGACCGATATTCATTCGGGAAGGAACACCGAGAGGATTCAGACAAATGTCAAGCGGAGTACCATCGGGAAGGAACGGCATATCTTCCTGAGGAAGAATGCGGCTTACAACGCCCTTGTTTCCGTGGCGTCCTGCCATCTTATCTCCTACTGACAGTTTTCTCTTCTGCGCCACGTAGACGCGTACGACCATGTTGACACCGGGTGACAGTTCATCGCAGTTCGCAGGTGTGAAGACCTTGACGTCCACGACTGTTCCGTATTCTCCATGGGGAACCTTCAAAGAGGTATCACGTACTTCGCGTGCTTTTTCACCGAAGATGGCGCGCAGCAAGCGCTCCTCTGCAGTAAGTTCGGTCTCGCCCTTAGGTGTGACCTTGCCGACCAGGATATCACCGGATGTGACATCCGCACCGATACGGATAATTCCGCGGGAATCGAGATCCTTCAAGGAATCTTCACCGACGTTCGGAATGTCGCGTGTGATCTCTTCAGGTCCAAGCTTTGTATCACGGCATTCGAGTTCATATTCTTCGATATGAATCGATGTAAAGGTATCTTCCTTGACAAGCTTCTCGTTGATAAGAACCGCGTCCTCGTAGTTATAACCCTGCCATGTCGTGAATCCGATCAGCATATTCTTGCCGAGGGAGATCTCACCATTCGAGGTTGCAGGACCGTCCGCGATCACATCACCGGCGGACACCCTGTCGCCCTCATGAACGATAGGTCTCTGGTTGACACATGTGCTCTGGTTGGAACGCAGGAATTTGATGAGTTTATAAGTCTTCTCGACTCCATTGTCCTGCATGATGACGATCTTGTCCGCGCTGACGCTTGTGACTGTACCGTCTTCTTTTGCCAGAACGACAACACCGGAGTCATGAGCCGCCTTATACTCCATACCTGTAGCGACAACAGGCTGCTCTGTGATAAGAAGCGGTACCGCCTGTCTCTGCATGTTCGCACCCATCAAGGCGCGGTTGCAGTCGTCGTTCTCAAGGAACGGGATCATTGCTGTAGCAGCAGAAACAACCATCTTCGGGGAAACGTCCATATAATCCGCTCTGGAAGCGTCTACCTCGATGATCTCGCTTGCATGACGGGCATTGACTCTCTTGCGCACGAAACGTCCGGCGCTGTCAAGTTCCTCGTTTCCCTGTACGATGACGAACTCGTCTTCCATATCAGCAGTCATATAGACTACTTCATCGGTGACAATTCCGGTTTCCTTATCGATCCTGCGATAAGGAGCTTCAACAAATCCGTATTTATTGATCCTTGCGAAAGATGCAAGGTAGTTGATCAATCCGATGTTCGGGCCTTCAGGAGTCTCGATCGGGCACATACGGCCGTAATGGCTGTAGTGAACGTCACGAACCTCAAATCCGGCTCTGTCACGGGACAGACCGCCAGGTCCCAAAGCAGAGAGACGACGTTTGTGTGTCAGTTCAGCAAGCGGGTTGGTCTGATCCATGAACTGGCTCAGAGGAGATGATCCAAAGAACTCACGGACAGCAGCCACGACCGGTCTGATATTGATCAGGCTCTGAGGAGTTACGCTCTCCTGATCCTGGGCATGCAGCGTCATACGCTCACGGATATTTCTTTCCATACGGGAGAAGCCGATCCTAAACTGGTTCTGAAGCAGTTCTCCGACTGAACGGATACGGCGGTTGCCGAGATGGTCGATATCATCTGTGGTGCCGATGCCGTTGCATACGTTGAGCATATAGTTGACGGATGCGAGAATATCATCCACTGTGATATGCTTCGGTACGAGTTCGTCCAGTCTGGCAGCGCACTTTTCCTTGATCTCTGCTTCATTTGCAGAATTCGCAAGGATATCCTGAAGAACAGCCATGCTGACTTTCTCAGAAACACCAACTTCCGTCGGGTCAAAAGAGACAAAATCAGCCATGTCCACAGTACCGTTGGAAATGATCTTGATCTCTCTCTCTTCGTCCAGGGAAACCCAAACTTCATTGACGCCAGATTTGGAGATCTCATCTCCGAGTTCCTTTGTGATCATCTGACCAGCTTCAGCAAGGAGCTCACCGGTGAAGGGGTTGATCACAGGACGTGAAAGCTTTCTTCCGTAGATCCTGGGAACGAGGGACAATTTCTTGTTGAATTTATAACGGCCGAAATGAGCCATATCATAGCGGCGAGGATCAAAGAACAGATTGTTCAGATAGTTTCTCGCGCTCTCAATGGTCGGAAGTTCACCCGGACGGATCTTGCGATAGGTCTCAAGCAATCCTTCTTCAACAGAAGCTGTACCATCCTTGGACAGAGTCAGCTCCATTCTCTCATCATTGCCAAAGAAATCAAGAATTTCCTGATTAGTGCCAAGGCCAAGTGCACGAAGGAAGACCGTGACGGGCATTTTCCTGTTCTTATCGATACGAACGTAGAAAATATCATTCAGGTCTGTCTCGTATTCAAGCCATGCACCGCGGTTCGGAATAACCTGAGCGGAAAACAGTTCTTTACCGCTCTTGTCACGCGTCTTGTCGAAATAGACACCGGGTGACCTTACAAGCTGAGAAACAACAACGCGTTCGGCGCCGTTGATGACGAAAGTTGCGCTGTCCGTCATCAAGGGGAAATCTCCCATGAAGATCTCCTGCTCTTTGATCTCACCGGTCTCTTTGTTGAAAAGACGTGTCATGACTTTTAATGGTGCATTGTACGTTGCGTCACGCGCTTTGCACTCTTCAACAGAATACTTCGGTTTATCATCCTCAAGGCGATAGCCGGTAAAATCAAGAACAAGATTTCCCGTGTAGTCTTCAATCGTGGAAATATCGCGGAAGACTTCTTTAAGTCCTTCGTCGAGGAACCAGCGATAAGAAGACTTTTGCACATCAATGAGGTTGGGCATCTCCAAAACTTCATTAATGTGAGAGAAACTCATGCGCTCGGTTTTGCCAAGCTTTTCCGGATGTGCATTGACCATATTCGCATTCTCTCCTAACTGTCTAGTGATATTTTGCATTGTGTAAATAGCCAAATAACGCGGACATTTTCATCGAAATTTCATCGTATTGACGAATCAATAAGCTTCGATTTCTAACCTCCGCGCACAAAAACCCATTGTAAATGCTGAATAAAAATTATAGCCGGTGATGTTTTCCATGTCAAGCACTATTTTCTTTTAACCTTTTTTACATGTATAATCATGGGTAGTCTAATTCATACTTTTTTACATCATTTAAAGGTGAACCCATGAAAACGATCTATAAGAATTGCACGCTCCTTGATGGATCACCGGATATGCAGCCAAAGCCGCATACCAGTGTTGTAGTCGACGACGGCCGCATTGTCGCCGTTGAAGAGGATGGAGCTTTCTCCGAAGACACAGCAGCCACAACGGTCGACTTGAACGGAGCATTTCTCCTTCCCGGCTTAGTGAACCTGCATATACATGTTCCCGCTGACGGTAAGCCAAAGAAAAAGGAAACTGACAACGCAAAAAAAGTCCGTATACTCACCAGCAACGCCCTGACGAGATATATCGTCCGGAAGATGTGCGAAAACTATGTGAAAACTGAACTGCTCAGCGGTTGTACTACGGTACGCACGGTGGGCGGAGTGCAGGACTATGACTCACGTCTTCGCGATGACATCAACAAAGGCCTGATCGACGGACCACGGATGCTTGTAGCCAACATGGCAATCTCTGTTCCCGGTGGACACATGGCCGGCTCGCTCGCATACGAAGCGCAAAGTGCGGATCATGCAAGAGAACTGGTGCGCATCATTGCCAAAGACAATCCGGACCTTATCAAACTCATGATCACCGGCGGTGTACTGGATGCAAAAAAGGTCGGCGAACCCGGTGTCCTTCGTATGCCTCCTGAATATGTAAAAGCCGCATGCGATGAAGCACATAAGCTCGGCTTCTATGTCGCAGCGCACGTGGAAAGTCCCGAAGGCGTTAAGGTTGCTCTGCAGAACGGTGTAGACACGATCGAGCACGGTGCAAAGATGGATGATGAAATGATCGCCCTCTTCAAAGAACACGGAGCAAAACTTGTCACCACCCTTTCCCCTGCTCTCCCGTATGCATTATTTGACAGAAGCGTCAGCTACTGCACTGAGATGGCACAAGAAAACGGCAAGATCGTATTTGAGGGTATTATCGACTGTTCTGTTAAAGCCCTGAAGAATGACATCCCCGTTGGTCTCGGAACCGATACAGGCTGTCCTTTCATCACGCACTATGATATGTGGAGAGAGATCAATTACTTCGCTAAATACTGCGGTGTCTCTCCGACATATGCCCTTCATACAGCCACACTAGGAAATGCCAAGATCGTCGGGATCGACGGCGAGACCGGAAGCATCGAAGCAGGAAAATCTGCCGATTTTATCGTATGTGAAAACAACCCGCTGGAGGATCTCTCCAGCCTGAGAAACCTTCAGATGGTCGTATTCCGAGGTAAAGTCTACGATCACCCGAAAATCAAGAAAATGAAAAATGTCGAGCAGGAACTCGACAGATGGATATGAAAATGACAGACGGCGCCACAAGGCGCCGTCTTTTTTTATGATTCAAGTTTGATGTCCGGTCTGTGATATTCGTTCAGGCGGACTTCATATGCTTTCATCGCATCCTCTTCAAACACGATCTCTGCTTCAGTTCCCATCAGACTGAGAAGATATCTCACAAAAGGAGGATTCAGGAGCAGGATCGGGCCGATCACATATGTCCCAATGAAGTTCTTTCGCCGGATCCCTTCCCTGTCTGTTTCAGGATTCAGGCCGCACCCTTTCACCGCCTTCATGACATAGCCATCTGCGTTGTCTCCGTAACTGTGGGAAAACTGTGATTTAAACCCTACGACCTCAAATCCCTCCATCTGCCCCAAAAAGATAGAATTGTAGCGATTGAGCATTTCTCTCTTGGCAGTCGTTTTGAATATTCCCAGACCAGTGATCTCCGTTCCGTCGTCACTGAGGATCTTTTCCCCGAACACTTCCATGGCGTTTCCGGTGCAAAGAATCACTTTCCCGCTGTCGATCAGTTCTTCCAGTCTGTTTTTATAGGGAAGCAGACGCTCAATGATCATCTCCTGCCCTTCTTCTGTGGTTGCTCCCAGATAGATCATGTCCACATCATTTGTCGCAAAACAGGGCTCGCTTTTCAGATTCGTTTCAACAAACGACGCATCTTTCAGTATTTTCCTGAGATACCGGATATTAAAACTGTCCCCATAAAGGTTACAGATCTCGGGATAAAGATATTCTATCGTCATGCACTAGTTCTCCTTTGTGATACGTTCAGTGATCATGCGGATCATCAGATCCCTCTCCGGTACGGAGTAAATATCATTTAGGATAAATATGGCGCACTCTCTGTCCGTGGACAACTGTTCGGCAACATCTTTGGGTTCCGGAACAAGAACCATTTTCTCCCTCGGGATCCCGGCAAGGAGCAAACGATAATAAAAATCGAATCTCCTGAATCCTGTGACTACGATCTTCTTTACGGAACTATCGTTTAATAGTTCGAAGTCACTGTCCCATATCCACGTGATCCTTTCACTGCTGGCTGCCAGTTCATGCTTATCCTCAAGATAAAGGACGACCTCCTTGTCTCCCGCCTGGCCAACGGTATAATCCAGCACTGCATTACAGGCCGGCGTTAGACCTTTGGACATAATGGCACTGATCCGTTTCCCGTCGACAACCTCCTCCCGAAGTCTGCTGTCGACCACGGTCACATTGGAAAGCGCTTTCTGTATCTTTTCACGGTCAACACCGAGAACAGACAGAAAGGTCACAACGGCAGCCTCGTTATACACATTGAATGTAGTATCGGATATGAGGTTATATTCCGCTTCCCCTTCTTTGGTCCGCATCACCATTTTCCCGGAAACTGTATCGATGGAGCGAACTGCATAATCCGCTTTGGGAGATTGATAACCGCACTCCGGGCAATAAGCATTCCCGATGTGATCATATTTGATGTAGTTATACTTTAATAACGCGTGGCACCTTGGACAAACTTTCGCATCATTGACAAGATGCGTATCCACCGTGGGATCGCCCGGCTGCTGATCGTATCCATAATAGACTCTTGGATTCTTCTCCTTCAGCCTTGAGGAAATCACATCGTCCGCATTCAATATCATCATTGCGCTATCCGGAAGATAAGTATCCAGCATGTTGAAAATATAATACGGATGCGCATTTCGCATGATCGTATCCCTGGAAAGATTGGTGCAGATGACATAATCCGGCTTCATGTAGGGATAGATTCTGACGGAACTCCTCTCATCGACCTCCAGGAGAGCGATCTCTTTCGTGGAACGATTGGACCAAGTCACCCCGTTGATAAGAGCCGTTGCGATACCGGTCTTGATATTGCTGCCATATTTGTTGCTCAACACGTTGTACCCGCACTCTTCCAGCGCTGAAGAGATCAGGTTACTTGTAGTCGTCTTACCATTCGTACCGGTAACGACGGCAATCGTTTTGGGCTTTGACACCCTGCCTATAAAATCCGGACAGATTCTTAATGCGATCTCACCAGGGAAGTTCGTTCCCCGCATCGATGTAAACTTACTGGCTATGCGCAAAAGTATTCCTGCGATCTTGGCAAGCCACAAAGCAATATAAAATCTCACTCTATTTCCTCGTCTCATCAAAATAACAAGAATAATGGTATCACATTTTCTTGTGAAATCATATGAAAAAGCGAGGCCGCAGCCTCGCTTATCTTTTAATCAATCAAGAAAATCCTTCAGGCGTTTGGATCTTGAGGGGTGGCGCAGTTTGCGAAGCGCTTTAGCCTCAATCTGACGAATGCGCTCACGGGTAACGTTGAACTCTTTTCCGACCTCTTCCAAAGTTCTCGGTCTTCCATCCTCCAGACCAAACCGGAGTCGCAAAACTTTTTCTTCACGGGGAGTCAATGTTGAAAGAACCTCGGAAAGCTGCTCCCTGAGCAGAGACTGATATGCCGCCTCAGCAGGCACCTGTGCCTCCTCATCAGGAATGAAATCTCCCAGATGGCTGTCCTCTTCCTCGCCTATAGGTGTTTCCAGTGAAACAGGCTCCTGAGCGACTCTCAGAATTTCTCTGACCTTATCCGGAGCGATATTCATTACCTCCGCGATTTCCTCCGCTGTGGGTTCATGACCGTTCTCATGCAGCAGTGTGCTGGATACCTTCTTGACCTTATTGATCGTTTCTACCATATGGACAGGAATACGAATGGTGCGTGCCTGGTCTGCTATCGCACGGGTGATTGCCTGTCTGATCCACCATGTAGCGTATGTGGAAAACTTGAATCCTTTTGTATAATCAAACTTTTCAACAGCCTTGATCAGACCGAGGTTGCCTTCCTGGATCAGATCGAGAAAATGCATTCCACGGCCGACATATCTTTTGGCGATGGATACGACAAGTCGCAGGTTCGCTTCGACCAGCCGATCTCTGGCGTATGTATCTCCGTCCGCCATCCTCATGGCGAGATCCTTCTCCTCATCGGGTGAAAGGAGCGGTACTGTTCCGATCTCTTTTAGATAGACCTTCACGGGGTCGTCGATACCCTCAACAGTCGCACCAGCCTCAAGTTCCAAATATTCCTTGGGAAGTGTCAATTCCTCTTCTGTCTCGCTGGGAAGATCT
This sequence comes from uncultured Faecalibacterium sp., assembly GCA_964599695.1. Lineage (GTDB taxonomy): Bacteria > Bacillota > Clostridia > Oscillospirales > Ruminococcaceae > RUG11783. The sequence continues at coordinate 3,758 of CAZRGP010000034.1, read as the reverse complement.
TCGATGATCTCGATATTCTGATTTTCCAGAGTTGAATAGATTTTATCGACCTGTTCCGCATCAAAATCGAGTTCTTCCAGCGCATCGTTGATGTCTCTCGTTGACAGCTTTCCCTCTCTCTTTCCCTGCTCGATCAGGTCCTTTAGTATTTCTTTTTTCTCGCTCATGGTTCCCCCATTATCTAAATTATTGTTTTTTTATTCTTTAGAGCATTCATCAGCGTTTCAGCATCTGCCGTTCTCACTTCCAGATCGCTGCGCTCTTTATGCTCGACAATCTTATCTATGAAATAATCCGTATCCTCTGACGAAAATGTCACCCCGCTACTCTCAGCCAAGGCACCCGAAAGGAGCGATGTCTGCTTGGAGGAAAGAACAGATGACATGGAAGGAATACCGTTAAAAGAGCCGTCTTCGATCTGTCCGACCAAGATATCATATATTCCTCCGAATTCCTCCGACACAAAATCCTGACCGGAAAGGCGCTTCCTGCATTTTCCCGCAAAATCCGGGTTGTGAAAAAGAGAGGCCACAAGTCTTCTTTCAGCTGAGGCGGAACCGATCTTCTCCCTTTCGTAAACTTTTAGATTCAGTTTATCCGCTATGCTTCCCGGAAGTTTTCTCTCCTGCTCCTTCTGCTGCTGGCGGCTGCGCTGTTTCATGGCTCTTTCCGCTGCTGTCAGGATCGTCTGCTTGTCTACTCCGGTCTGGGAAGATATTTGTGCTGCCCACACTTCCCTTTCTGTACTCGTCTTGCATCTAGCGAGGATAGAAGTTGCCTGTTTAAGATATTCCACCTTTCCATCAGGCGTCTCTATATCGACCTGCTTCATCGCTTTCATCAGCTCGTACTCCATCGAGCCGCTCGCTTTGTCCAATGCTGCTTTAAAAGCAGAAGGCCCCTTTGTCTTGATGATCTCGTCAGGGTCTTTTCCGCCTTCCAGCTGAATCACCCTTGCAGGGATATTGGCCAAACGCAGTGTATCGATCGCGCGCCTTGTCGCCTTCTGTCCCGCTTCATCAGCATCATAACTGATAAGCACCTCATCCACATAACGTGAAAGCATTCTCGCATGTTCTTCGGTGATCGCGGTCCCAAGCGTCGCAACCGCTTCGGTAAATCCTGCCTGGTGAAGAGAAATCACATCCATCTGGCCTTCAACAAGTATGACCCGTTTCGTGCCTGTATTTTTGGCGAAGTTCAAGCCAAAAAGGATCTTACTCTTCTTGAATACCGGTGTGTCCTTTGTGTTGACATACTTTCTCGTATCCGTTCCCATCGTTCGGCCGGAGAATGCCACGACTTGACCACGGACATCAATAACGGGAAACATAACACGTGCCCGGAAGAAATCATACGCCTTTCCGTTTTTACCCATAAAGCACAGACTTGCTTCCGCCAGTTCGCTGTCCTTGAAACCCTTGCTGGCAAGATAATCCCTTAACTTATTCCAGCTGTCAGGGGCATATCCGATGCCGAATTTTGTGATAGTCTCGTCTGTAAGCCCACGCCTTCTCAGATATCCCCTTGCCTCTCGTCCCTCATCGGAATTCAGGGTCTTGAAGAAAAATCTGGCAGCGAGCCGGTTTGCTTCCAGCATTCTCTTTTTACGGTTCGCATCATCCTGATCGGAATCATCAGGCATCTGTATCCCTGCACGGTCTGCCAGAAGTTTAACAGCCTCTATATAATCAAGGTTCTCATAGTTTTTGATGAAGGTGATTACATCCCCACCGTTTCCGCATCCGAAGCAGTAATAACTCTGTGTATCCGGATACACGGTAAAACTCGGAGTTTTCTCACTGTGGAAGGGGCAAAGACCAGTGTAAAGTCTTCCACGTTGACGGAGCTGAACATAGGAACTGATGACATCAACAACGTCCGACCGATCATGCAGTTCATCCAAAAAATCCTGCGGCAGCGCCACTGGCCTTTCCCTCCTCTCTTAATAATCTGAAATTGCTTAATACACAGGCCAAGATTTCGGAATAAACAGATTCTCAAACATGGCTGTGGCATACTCATCACTCATTCCGGAGATATAATCCGTGACTGCACGGTCGATTCCTTCGGTAAAAGCGATCTGAAGATAAAAATCCGGAAGATAGTTCGGATGATCATGGTAATACGTGAATAACGCTTCGACAATCCCGAACACCTTATGTTCTTCCGCCTTTGGTTTACCATCCGTATTCAGATAAACGGTCTCATACATAAACGTGTTGAAATCCCAAAAAGCTTCATCTGTGGCTGTGTCCATAGCAAGTACACCGTCACTGAAGTTATCCACCAAAGAACGGATAAGTGAGGTGATTCTCTCGGATTTGCTGGTTCCCAGCTGGCTCTTTACTAGATCCGGAAGCATTGCTTCGGTAACAGCTCCTGCTGTGATCGCATCCTCAAAATCATGATTGAGAAAAGCAATCCGATCGGCATAACGAACGACCTGCCCCTCCAAGGTGATCGCAAGCGGTCCCTCTGTATGACACGCCATACCATTGAGGGTCTCTTTGCAGAGATTCAGCCCTCTCTTATTCTTCTCCAGTTTTTCACAAACCCTTACACTCTGCAAATAATGTTTGAAACCGGTCTCAGAGAGCTGATTCAGAGCGCGTTCCCCGGCATGTCCGTAAGGGGTGTGTCCAAGATCATGACCAAGTCCTATCGCTTCCGTGAGATCTTCATTAAGACGAAGTGCTCTGGAGATCGTTCTTGCGATCTGCGTTACCTCTAGAGTGTGTGTCATTCGTGTCCGGTAATGATCACCCATTGGAGACAGGAACACCTGTGTTTTCTGTTTCAAACGGCGAAATGCCTTGCTGTGTAGAATACGATCCCTGTCACGGGCATATTCCGTGCGCATATCGCACTTCTCTTCCTCCACAGCGCGACCCAGCGTCTCCGCCGAAAGAGACGCATACGGAGAAAGAATCTGTCTTTCCAGAAGTTCCTGTTGTTCTCTAATGTTCATCCGAATCCCCCATATATCATATTACGACAAAAAAGTCAGAAATCCTTTTTTTCAGATATCGGATAATAGCTTTTATCGATCAGAACGAGTTCCCTGCTCCCTCTGGTCAACTCCCTGAGTGCTGCAGAAAAACGAGTCTCCTCTTCATCCCTTGCGATCATTTTCATATCGACCTCGTCAAGAAACTCGGAGTCCAGAACAGATACACCAATTTCTTTTGCGGTCCTAAGCACCTTGTCATAATCACTGTAAGAGATACGAAGTGAATATAAACCGGCCAATTCCATCTCAACGATGCCAGCCGCTTCTACAGCCATCTTTGCAGCTGTGGAGTAAGCCTTGACAAGGCCACCGGTTCCCAGCAAAGTACCTCCGAACCATCTCGATACAACGATAATGGCATCCGTGATATTGCCTCTTTCCAGAACATCAAGGACCGGAAGTCCAGCCGTACCAGAGGGTTCACCATCATCGTTATATCTGGCAAAATTCCTGTCGCGAAGCCTGTAAGCAAAAACGTGGTGCGTAGCAGTATGATCCTGCCTAATCTCTCCGAGAAAAGACAAAGCCTCCTCTTCAGTAGATACAGGACGAACTCTGGCGATAAAACGTGACTTTCTGTCAATATATTCCGCCTGTGATTCATTTTTCAGCGTAATGTATCCCATAAATTTTAGAATAACATGTTTTAAACAAAAACAAAACACGCAAACAAATGTCTGCGTGTTTCGGTGGAGCTGTTAGGCAGATTCGAACTGCCGACCTCGTCATTACCAATGACGTGCTC
>CAZRGP010000033.1:0-25060 GCA_964599695.1 uncultured Faecalibacterium sp. | reverse complement strand
CTGTAAATTTTTAATCCCACAGTCTTTTCTGTGGAAGTTAGTTTTATATTCAACCGAAAGATTTTTTGAGGCTTCACCTACAATATCTATACTGCTTTAATATTAGTTAATAGCACAGACAACCCGGCTAACTCACGACTGAAGTCACAAGAATGCGCCGGTTAGTTATTCAAATGGATTCCTGTACTTTGCATTGTCGATCTCATCCAGGGCGAGACCTATGATCTGATCCTCTCCTACACCATTGTTCAGGAGATACTGGCGATACAGAGTAAATAAAAGGTAGGACTTCCCGCTCCTGCGAAGACCAGTAATGACTTTGATCCTCCCATTATCCTTTTTCCGCACCAATTGCTCCATATATTGATTTCTGGCATACTGCATCGCAATGTCCTCCATGAAATTATTGCGGCATCCGCATTTTTTTCACATGAATATTGTGCAGCGATTATGTTGACACAGCAAGACGTTTAGCTGAAATTTCTGCGGCATCCGCATTATTTTCACGTTACGTCCGATTTTTGCCCCCCTGGACAGTTTCCTCACGCCGCACGATAGAGTCGCGCACTCTTTTCCTTCGGCGATCTTCCGTTTGCAGATCAGCCGGTATGCCGAGAGAACTCGAATCTCCGGATCTGTGTCCCGGAGACGGTATATTGTACATGCAGCCGCAAATTGTTGTAAAATGAATCGGTTGATCATTTTACACCACTTGCAACAGGACAAAGGAAAAAGAAAAATGAAACCAGAGTATATGGACGCTGCAATTCAGGAGGCGTTTGATGGGATACACAGCAATCACGGCGGCCCTTTCGGGTGTGTGATCGTCAAGAACGGGAAGATCATCGGACGTGGCCACAACCGGGTGCTGATCGATCACGACCCCACCGCTCACGGTGAAGTGACAGCGATCCGGGACGCAGGCAGAAACCTGGGCACCCACGATCTGTCGGGCTGTGAGATGTACACGACGGGCGAGCCGTGCCCCATGTGCCTTGCCGCCACCATGTGGGCCAATATCGGTAAGGTGTATTACGGATGCACCATTGAGGAAAACTCCATCATAGGATTCCGCGACGCTGAGATGGATGAGATCGTCGGCGACCGGAAGAAGACCGGAGATATGCTGGAACAGCTGGGACACGACAAGTGTGTGGATCTCTTTCATGAGTACAACGAGATGAATGCCCAGAGATATTGATCATTACCTGCAAACAAAGGAAAAGACCGGATGAAAACGATTCATCCGGTCTTTTAATATACCTTTCGGAACTCAATAGTAGTACGGAGCAAAGGGTGTGTCCCTCTCATCCGGGACATCGGCGTAGATCCCGGCATAGCGGCAGAACTCCTTCATTCTTCGGACGACTTCCTCGCCGCCTTCGATCTCGATCATGTGGTGGACATAGGGTCCGTACATGACCGCCTGCTCGAACTTCTGCCAGTCCTTGAACTCTCCCCAGATGTAGTGCTGTTTGGTGAACGGGCCTTCCGTGCTCCTGAAATTGCCCATGATCATGGAATACTTGCCGTTCATGCCGTCCAGGCGTCCGATGGTGTATGTCCCGGGTCTCACTTCCAGCCCGCTCTGCGCGCCAAAGTGTCCCTTGATGATGTATGGTTCAAAATTCTGGTTCCCGGCGATGGAGGGAGGGAACACAGCGGTGTGCCAGATCAGTTCCGCGTTGGGGTTTGTGGGATGATTGGCGGTGAACTCCCCGAAGAAAGGCAGCTTCTCGCCGAACACAGCGGAGGACATCAGCACCTCGGTGATGCCGCCAAGGATATCCCCTTCGAACATGACCGGCAGTCCTTCATTGGCCGCCATCTGCATATCCATCATACCGGTGCTTCCCAGGGAATTCATGAAGCTGTTGTCCACCGCGATGGCGGAGCATCCGGTCGTGCGGAACATCTCACGGTAGAACAGCAGGGCTGCCGCCCCGTTTTTCAGCGTGTCGGAATCCCTCAGATCCTCGTCACGGACGGGGAAATAGGACAGGAACTCGTCCACGATGGGCTGAAGTTCATCCTCCCTCTCCTGACGGATCTTTCTCACCTTATCCGAAGCTTCAGTGACCGACATGGGAAAGATCTCGATGCCGAAGCGCTCCATCAGCTCGTCCTCGTTCACCATCATGCTGGTGAACGCAAGCGGGCGGTTGCCCAGCTGCATGACACGCATATGCTTCCAGTTTTTCAGCATACAGGTCACTGCCGCGAAATCGGTGAAATACTTCGCGAACACTTCCGAGTCCACTTTGCAGGTGGGGATCTCGGTGAAAGTCACATGGTAGCGCTGCAGCAGCTTGGACAGGGCGAACAGTCCGCACTGGCCGTCCAACAGACGCTCGCCGTACTTGGAGTTGCGGACGTCCCTCTCTACTCCCTCCACACCGAAGTGCTCTTCCTGAGGAGACCAGATCAGGGTCGGAAGGTTCAGCAGCTGTCCCAGTTTTCCTCCCACCTCTTCACATCCGAAGTTGATGTTGGCGATGAACAGCGCGTCGATCTTCTGAGAACGGAAGAATTCCGCGATCCCCTCTGCCTGGGCGTAGTCATACATCATTCCGTCGTCTGTGACCCCTTCCAGGTCCACGAACTCCACATGCTCATTCCCGAAATGCTCCTTGATGTATGGCATACAGACATCCATCATGTCATATGCCGCACCGGCGCTCCAGATCCCCTTGCTGCCGCGGCCTCCGAACCCGGGCATATTCCTGCGGCAGGGCGCGATGCCGATCTTGACCTTGTAACTTATCATTGAAGGCTCTCCTCTCCTGTTACTTGCGTTCGCAGCGCGCTTTCCTTTGTCATTCCGGCGTGGAACTATCATGCACAGAACCGGATCAGCAGACAAATCTTGCGCAGTTGTCTCGTATTTGTACTATATTTACTGTACAACATTTTACTATTCTTCGCCATGTTTGTAAATCACATCATGCAGCGAGGAAGGAAGGATATCTGCTGTTTTCTCCCTTCTTCCGGCTCCGCCCAGTTTCTGATTACAGCTGTTTTTGCCGAATAATCCGGGCTTTCGCCTGCTCGTCCGTGCACTTTTCACAAAGTGGGCGAGAGATAATGGGCAAACTGCTGAAACCGTGTACAAATCCGAATAATATTGACCATCCCATCCGAAAGCGTTTAAAATTGGTATGTAGTTGTCTGTTATTTATTCAAGTTGTATAATACAGAAAAGAAATGTTTCAGGAGGTCAACGCATCATGCTCGCTAACGGAAAACAGGCAAAGATCCTTTTTAACGCCGCCCGGGAAGGACACTGGGCTATCGGCGCTTTCAACATCATGGACTACAACACGGCGGAAGCGGTCATCCGCGCCGCTGAGGAACTGGATGTCCCGGTTTGCCTCCAGATGATGGACGGATACAACCCGGAAGCTCCGGAAGGAAGCCGTTTCGGAATGACCGAGACCGAGCAGCACAACTTTGACACCTTCGTGATCAACCGCTCCAAGGACGCCACGGTCCCCGTGATCCTGCACCTGGATCACTGCCCCACCTATGAGGGCTGTATGCGCGGCCTGAAGCGCGGCCTCGCGTCCCTCATGCTGGACGCGTCCCAGCTCCCCTTTGATGAGAACGCGGCGATGGTGAAGAAGGTCGTGGAAGCAGCTCATCCCTGCGGCGTCATCGTGGAGGGAGAGATCGGCCACGTGGGCGGCCACCCGAACAGCCACGGCGTCATCTACACTGAGGTGGAAGACGCGGTCCGCTATGAGGAAGTGACCGGCTGCGACCTCACCGCCATCTCCATCGGAACGGTGCACGGGTACTACGCCAAGGAACCCGTCCTCAATTACGACCGGATCGCAGAGATCCGGGAAGTGACTAAGAATCCTCTGGTCATGCACGGTTCTTCCGGTCTGCGTGAAGACCAGTTCCGTGACGCGATCAAAGCGGGTATTTCCAAGGTGAACTTCGCCACCTACATCCAGATCGCCGGCGGAAAGGCTCAGATGGAACTGGCGAAGCAGCTCATCGCGGATGACAAGCGCGCGATGATGATGCAGATCAACAACGCCGGTCTCAACGCCGCGAAAGACTATGTCAAGATGCACATGGAGATCTTCGGGACACAGAAAGTCACCTTCTGATCTGCAATACAGGAAAGGAATACGACAAAATGTTATATGTCAAACTAAATAACGGCGTCGAAGTACCCCAGCTCGGACTCGGCGTCTTCCAGACCAAGCCCGGCGAGGAGACGGTCAACGCCGTCAAATGGGCTCTGGAGGCGGGATACCGCCACATCGATACGGCCAAGATGTACAACAACGAGGAGTCAGTCGCCCAGGGGATCCGTGAGGCGGGTCTGCGCAGGGAGGACGTCTTCATCACCTCCAAGATCCTCCCCGCGGACATCATCGCGGGAAAGACTGCGGAAGGTTTCGACGAGACTCTGCAGAAACTCGGAACGGATTATGTGGACCTGATGCTCCTGCACTTCCCCATGCTGGATGAGATGAACATCGCCGCATGGAAGACCATGGTAGAGTACTATCGGGCAGGAAAAGCGAGAGCCATCGGCATCTCCAACTACAACGAGCGTCAGATGAGTGTCCTTCTGGACAATTTCGATGTCGTACCTGCGGTCAACCAGTTCCACATCGACCCCATCAACAACATGCAGGACAGGCTGGACTTCTGTGAGAGCAAGGGCATCCGCACCATGGCCAGCAGTCCCTTCGGCGGCACCGGCCGCACGAAGGAAGTCCTCGAGCACCCGACCATCGCCGCCCTGGCCGAAAAGCTGGGCAAGAGCACCGCGCAGGTCGTCATCCGCTGGAACCTGCAGAGAGGCACCATCATGATCCCGAAGTCGGTCCACAGGGAGAGGATCGAGGCGAACTTCAATGTGTTCGACTTCGAACTGAGCCCGGAGGATATGGCGGTCATGGAATCGGTAAACGACCTCTCGGTCAACCGCATGTTCCTGGATCCGGAGAAAGCCTATGATCTCTGGTCCGGAAGGATCCAGTTCCCCTTCCCCAAAAAGGACTGAAAACGGCACTGCTGTGTCATACACCGAAAAAGACCCCGATCCGCAAGGACCGGGGTTCTGTTATATTCTGTTACAGACTGTGCCTGGGACAGCGGTCTTCAGAAACTGTGGCCTCCGCCGCCTCCGGAGGAACCGCCGCCGCCTCCTCCGCCGCCTCCGCCGCCACCGCCGCCTCCGCCGGAGGATTCCACGTGACGGCTGCGATGTGAACTGACCATATTCTTTGCGATGACGCTGACGCCCACCGCGGTGGTCATGGCTGCCGTGGCTGCCGCCACGGGTTCTTTCTTCTTGGAACGCTGTATCAGAAGAAGGATGAAGTTTCCGAGGAAAGCGACGATGCAGGCGATGAAGATATTGCAGATCAGCTTCATCGGCTGGGAGATCCTTCCGCCTTTCAGCAGCGTATAGATCTCATCGTACACTTCCGCCGCGCACGCATAATACTCTCCTCTGCTGGCGTAGCGGTACACGTTGTCTGTGATGGTGTTGGCGTATGCCTTCGTCACCGTCCGGTAGATCGCACCGTCGGAAAAGATCCAGATGTTGCGCTCCCCCATGTCGATGAGGAAAAGGGTCCCGCTGTCCCTTCCGAAGTATTGCCGGTAGAGGGATTCCGCGTAACTGGCGGTGTCGCCGTACTGACTGACGCTGGCGAATGCCACCCCGCCGTACTCGGAGATCGGCTGCATCTTCAGATAGAGCTGCTTTTCCTCCTCAGGGCTGAGCAGGTCTTCGTCATCCTGAATGATGATCTCACCGGGTACCGTCTCCCCGAATACGATCGGAGCGACGATGCCCAGAAGCGTGAGGATGACCAGGAGCAGGGCGATGATCTGTTTAACCTTTTGCATGATCGTTTCCTCCTGTGCGCTCATAGAATGACGGAAGCGGTCTGGTGGACAGATCGTTGTACCGTGAGATCAGATCCAGGCTCATGCAGACTGCCGCAGCCAGGGAGATCATTGCCCCGATATAGTACCACCAGTCCTCCACAGGTGCGATCAAGGCGATCATGAAACCCGCCGCGACCGCAGCGAGGCCGAACAGGCCTGTCAGGATCGATGTCTTTCTCTTCAGATGCCGGGAGATAAACAGGCACCGGATGAACTGGATCAGTTCCAGTATGAGGATCGGGAACAGGGCGAAGACCGCGCCGGTATCGCTGAAGACCATTTCAAAGACGAGCAACGTCATAGGCAGAACGATGAACATCCCGAACGACGCGGCAAGGGTCATCAGGACGACCTTCACCACCCAGGCTTTCCGGTCCGTCTCACTGTCAGCGGATAACGAGAAGGATCTTTTCCGGATCTTTTCCCGTTTTTTCTCCGACATGGAAAGATCCCTGCTGTCCTGTATCAGATATCCCTTGTCAAACACATGGTTCTCCATGTTCCGGATCTTTTTCAGTTCGCTCAGGAAACCGTATCCCACCAGAAGGACCAGCAGAGCGGACAGCGACAGGATGGTCCGGGAAGTGACGGTGAGGAACATCTGAAGGATGAAAAACAGCACCAGAGCTGCCAGGGCGGAATATTTGAAGAACTCTCCCCGGTCGATGGGAAGGTCCACATGGACTTTTCCCGTCTGTCCGTTCACAACCGCGTATGCCACACGATCCCCTTTCTTCCAGGTCAGGAACCACACAGGGAGATAAACGGCATCGTGTCCGATATACTGCGTTTGGAAGAACGCTTCCCGCTCCTCCTCCGAAGAGGGGTATTTCAGGGTGATGCCGCGGAAATCCTTGTTGATGTCAGCGATTGCGGTATCGGTCGCTTTCTTTTTCACGTCCTTCTCGTACACGTCCGCTCCCACGTTGGGGCAGTCCGCGTACATACCGGCCAGATAACCGCTGCGGTAATCCACCAGATCTTCCCTGTGGAAAGGGGCGATCTCCTCTGCGATGGAATCATCGAAGTTCCGGGAGGCGTCATAGGGGACACCGTACAGGCCCTGATCATGGATCTTCGCGGTCACCTCGTACTCTTCGTAGTAATCGTAGTTCCCGCGCGTGTAGCTTCTCGATCCCTGAAGATCAAAAGGATCCTCACGGAACTTGATATAGTACATCCAGTACGGGATGTAGATCCCCCGGAAACGGTCGATGAAATCCGGATCCTTCAGTTCCTTCGGGACGTAGAACTTGTCTCTCAGTTCCTTCTGGAATCGGTTCTTGCACTGCTGCTTGGAGATCTTGAAGGGGATGATGTATCTCGGCGCGCGCTGACCTTCCATTTTCGTGTTCAGAACGGTCTCGGATCCGCAGTAGCTGCAGTAAGTGACCGCCGTATCATCATGCGCCAGAAGCTCCGCCCCGCAGTTCCTGCAGGTATAGAGCCGCAAGCCTTCGTATTCATTCTCCTGGGCGGAGTTGTCCTTCTCGTAAAGATCCGGTTCAAAGGTGCCGCCGCAGTGGGTGCACTTCAGCATCTGGTTCGTGATGTCAAAAACCAGGACGCCGTTGCAATTGGGACACTTCATATGCATTCACCTTCCTTTTCCCTATTATACAATGCCGCGGGAATGTGTGAAGCCGCGCTATAGGATATAATATTAGAAAAAACTCGATGAAGGGAGGAAAACAGAACGGCTCACCTACAGGACTGCTTCTGTTGATCTCATATGGAAAAAGTCGCCATCGTCACGGGAGGAAGTTCCGGGATCGGTTCCTGCGTTGCCAGGAGACTGTCCGGGAAAGGATACCGGGTATATGAGTTTTCCCGGTCCGGAAAGGGAGAGGAAGGGATCCTCCACATCGACTGTGATGTCTCCTCATCCGGGAGCGTGCGTTCCGCCGTGGATGCGGTCATTGCCCGGGAGAACAGGCTGGACCTCGTCATCAACTGCGCGGGATTCGGCATCTCCGGCGCGATCGAGCACACCGAGACTTCAGACGCGAAGAGACAGTTCGATGTGAACTTCTTCGGCACCGCCGAAGTGAACAAGGCATGTATTCCCTGCCTCAAAAAGACGAAGGGCAGGATCATCAACATCTCCTCGGTGGCCGCTCTTGCCGCGATACCCTTCCAGGCATATTACTCCGCCTGCAAGGCGGCGGTCAACTCCTATACCCTTGCCCTCGCCAATGAACTGAAGCCTTTCGGCGTGAGCGTCTGCGCCGTCATGCCCGGGGATACCGCCACCGGTTTCACATCGGCAAGGAACAAAAGCACCGAAGGGGACGAGGACTACGGCGGAAGGATCTCGAAATCCGTCGCGAAGATGGAAAAAGATGAGCGGAAAGGCGTCAGCCCGGACACGGTCGCAAAGCTGATCTGCAGTATCGCCGCGAAGGAAAAGGTCAAGCCGCTGTACACCGCAGGCCTCGACTACAAGCTGATCATCGTTCTGCTGAAGATCCTGCCCTATTCCCTCTCCAACAAACTGATCTCGCTTCTATACGGATGATCCCCTCCCCGATCCACGCTTTCGCCAAAAACCCTCTTCGGTCCAGACGCCGAAGAGGGTTCTTTTTTCAGTTTTCCGGAGATTACAGTTCGATCTCCGCATCCATGGTTCCGTCCCTGTTCCACTTCCGGATCTTCAGGATCATCACGACGGTCAGCACCAGCAGAAGTACCGTTATGAAGAAGAACAGCAGGATATATAGATCCTCATGCACCAGCGACTTGATCGAAAAGTCGAAGAGCGCATGAAGCAAGGACGAGATCAGGAGCCCCAGAAGGGTTCCCGCTTTCTTTCCGTTCATCCTCGCTCTGACCAGATAATATCCCATAACCGTAGTAAGGGTGAAATGGAACGGGGTGAGTGCCCGGACAATGGCGGTGACCACGCTTCCGGAAGAATAGGCGATATCTTCGCACATCTGGAAACCGATTGCCGTGATCGCCATGCACAGAAGAACGTTCATACCTGTGGTGCGCACCTGTTTCCTCCGGATCACTCCCTTCGCGAACAGGTACTTGAAGATCTCCTCGCAGACACCGATTATGATGAAAGTCCTGATGAATGACACGACCGGAGAAAACGTCCTGCCCGACGCGATCTCGCTGAGAGTCCCTACCGCAGCCACCGGATCCTCAAACAGCTGCAGGATCGGCTGAGCCCCATAATCCAGGACAAAGACAGCGACCGCTCCGATTATGGACACGAAAGCTGAGACAAAACTGCTCAGGACCCCTGCCAGGAGAAGACGGATGACCGTTCCCCTGGGAAACGGATCGTCCTTTTTCACCCTGAGGATCCAGATGAGAAGCAAAACGGATATGGACAACGCTATGATCACCGGCAACATTTCCCTGTATCTCCTGTTCGATCCAATTTTACAACTGTCTTATTATACCTTTGACACGAAAAATCCTTCAACTATATTCCCTTATGATACAGGAAACGGAGACCATCGTGCCGCTCCGGACAGCCTTCAGTCCTATCGCAATAATTTCAAACTTTTTGGCAAATATTGCAAACTTATGCCGTTCTCACCTTTGTTACCTTATTTATGAAGAAAAGAAATACGGAGGGAAAGATCCATGGAAATGACCATGCGCTGGTACGGCACAGGCTACGACACCGTCACACTGAAACAGATCAAACAGACAAGGTATGTCACGGGTGTGATCACCACACTGTATGACACACAGCCCGGAGAAGTCTGGTCCCGGGAAAAGATCCGCGCCCTGAAGCAGGAAGTGGAAGCGGCGGGGCTCCACCTTGCAGGCATCGAGAGCGTCAACGTTCATGACGACATCAAGGCCGGCAAAGGTCAGAGAGATCTCTACATCGACCGGTACATCGAGACACTGGAGAACCTGGGAAAAGAAGACATCCACCTCGTTTGCTACAATTTCATGCCCGTTTTCGACTGGACCCGCACCGAACTTTCCCGCGTCCGTCCGGACGGTTCCACCGTTCTCGCCTACACTCAGCAGGCAGTGGACGCCCTGGATCCGGAGACCATGTTCTCCTCCATCTCCGGCGACATGAACGGCTCCGTCATGCCCGGATGGGAACCGGAGAGACTTGCCCATGTCAAGGATCTCTTCGAACTGTACCGGGACGTGGACAGCGAGAAACTGTTCGAGAACCTCAAGTATTTCCTGGAGCGCATCATGCCGGTGTGCAACCAGTATGACATCAAGATGGCCATCCACCCGGATGACCCCGCCTGGAGCGTATTCGGACTTCCCCGCATCATCACCAATCAGGAAAACATCCTCCGCATGATGAAGATGGTGGACGATCCCCATAACGGCGTCACCTTCTGCTCCGGTTCCTACGGGACCAATCTGCAGAACGATCTTCCCGCCATGATCCGCTCCCTCAAGGGAAGGATCCACTTCGCCCACGTCCGCAACCTCTATTTCCACAGTCCCGACAACTTCGAGGAAGCAGCCCATCTCTCAGAGGACGGCAACTTCGACATGTATGAGATCATGAAAGCTCTGTATGATATCGGATTCGAAGGACCGATCCGTCCGGACCACGGAAGGATGATCTGGGACGAGGTCGCCATGCCGGGTTACGGCCTCTATGACCGTGCACTCGGGGCCGCCTATCTCTGCGGTCTCTGGGAATCCATCAGGAAGAGTGAGGAACGCAGATGAGACTTATCGATCTGGAAAAAGAGAGGGACCTCTGGTCCTCCAAAGGGTACACCCTCTACAGTTATGACCGCGACGCCATGGTGAGGCGCACTAGGAACACGCCGGTATGGATCCACTTCGGCGCCGGCAACCTGTTCCGCGCGTTCCAGGCCGTCATCGCGGAAGACCTCCTGGAAAAAGGATATTCGGACACCGGCGTCATCGCGGTGAGCGGGACCCATTCCGATATGATCGACAAATGCTACAGACCTTTTGACGACCTTCACATCTCGGTCACCCTCCGCAAGGACGGTACCATGGAAAAGCGGGTCATCGGGTCGGTAGCGGAGAGCGTAAGGATCGAGGACATGGAACGCCTGAGTGAGATCTTCTCCGCTCCCTCCCTTCAGGTCGTATCCTTCACCATCACGGAAAAGGGATACCGCGTACCGGAAAATGATCCGGACCTCACCGCTTCCCCGTCCGACGCGAAGAGCTATATGGGCAGGATCGCATCCCTTCTCTGCACAAGATACAGAAACGGAGCGTTCCCCCTCACCCTCTGCAGTCATGACAACTGCTCCCACAACGGGGATGTCCTGCGCAGGGCCATGATGACCTTCGCTCAGGCCTGGGGAGATGACGGCTTTGTCCGCTATCTGCAGGAGAACGTCTCCTTCCCCAATTCCATGATCGACCGGATCACGCCCAGACCTTCTGCCGACGTGACGGCCGTTCTCAGGGAAGACGGCGTGGAGGATATCGAATCGTTTGATCCCTCCTACTATATGAACTGCTTCGTCAACACAGAGGAGACCAGCTACCTGGTGGAGACCGACCGTTTCGCCAACGGACGCCCCGCATGGGACAAGGCCGGCGTCATCTTCACCGATGAGACCACCGTGGACAAATGCGAGAAAATGAAGGTCTGCACCTGCCTCAATCCGCTGCACACTACCCTCGCCGTTTTCGGATGCCTGCTCGGTTATGACAGGATCTGGAAGGAGATGGAGGATGAAGATCTCGTCCGTCTGATCCGCCGCGTGGGATACGAGGAAGGAATGCCGGTGGTCACGGATCCCGGTGTTCTTTCGCCGGAGGAGTTCCTGCGCACCGTTCTGGAAGTCCGCCTTCCCAACCCGTTCCTCCCGGACGCGCCGCAGCGCATCGCCATGGACACCTCCCAGAAACTTCCCATCCGCTTCGGAGAGACTCTGAAGGCGTGGAAAGCGAGAGGAAGGGATCTCACCGAGCTGGACTGCATCCCCTTCGTCTATGCCGGATGGCTGAGGTATCTCACCGGGATCGACGACAACGGAGTTCCTTTCGAACTGCCCTCTGACCCCATTCTCCCGTCGCTCCGTCCCATGTTCACCGGAAGATTCGAAACCGCCTTCAACGCGGAAGAGCTGGAATCTGTCCTCCGCATGCGCAACATCTTCGGCGTGGATCTCGTGGAGGAAGGCCTTTCCGGCAAGATCCTTGCCCTTCTCAACCGAATGCTGCAGGGACCCGGATGCGTCCGTGCCCTTCTGAAGGAGTATTAATATGGAGTTTTTAGGAAACGATTTCCTCCTGCATACCGAAACGGCCCGGCATCTCTACCATGATGTGGCGGAGAAGATGCCCATCGTGGATTATCACTGCCATCTCTCCCCGAAGGAGATCTGGGAGGACCGCAGATATGAGAACATCACCCAGCTCTGGCTGGGCGAAGACCATTACAAATGGCGCCTCATGCGCTCCTGCGGCATAGAAGAGAAATATATCACCGGAGACGCGCCGGACAAGGAGAAGTTCCTCAAATGGGCAGGCGCCCTTCAGAAAGCCATCGGCAATCCCCTCTACCACTGGAGCCATCTGGAACTCAGGCGTTATTTCGGATTCGGGGGACACCTCACCGGGAAAAACGCGGAAGAAGTATGGGAGCTGTGCAACGGGATACTGAAAGGCTGCTCCGCACGGGAGTTTATCCGGCAGTCCGGCGTCAAGGTCGTCTGCACCACAGATGACCCCGCGGACACCCTGGAGTACCACGAGAAACTGGCAAACGATCCCACTCTGACCTTTAAAGTGCTTCCCGCATGGAGACCGGAAAAAGCCATGAGCCCGGAACTTCCGGGATATCCGGAATACCTGGAAAAACTGGGAAAAGCCGCGGGTACGGAGATCCGTTCGTTCACCGATCTCGTGGATGCCCTGCTCGTCCGGATGGACTATTTTGAAGCCCATGGCTGTGTGGAGAGCGACCATTCCCTGGAATACAGCATGTACCGTCCTGCGGACGGGGAAGTCCTTGAGAATATCTTTCAGAACGCCAGGGAAGGCATCCTCGCATCCCGTGAGGAAGCAAGGCAGTTCAAGACCATGCTCCTCCTGCGTCTTGCGGAGGAATACCACAAAAAAGGATGGGTCATGCAGCTCCACTATGGAGTCCAGCGGAACCTGAACTCCAGGATCTACGCCTCCTTCGGTCCGGATGCCGGAATAGATGCCATCAGCGATTATGGTTCCTCGGCGGAACTGGCAGCATTCCTGGACGCACTGGACAGGAAAGATGCCCTTCCCAGGACGGTCCTTTATTCCCTGAATCCTGCGGACAACGCTGCGATCTGCTCCGTCATCGGGGCTTTCCAGTCCAGCGAACACGTAGCGAAGATCCAGCAGGGAAGCGCCTGGTGGTTCAACGACAACAAGAAAGGGATCGAGGAACAGCTCACCACGCTGGCAAATCTCGGTTATCTTCCCGGATTCATCGGGATGCTCACCGATTCACGCAGTTTCATCTCCTACCCGAGGCATGAATACTTCCGCCGGATCCTGTGCGATCTCATCGGAAAGTGGGTGGAAGACGGGGAGTTCCCGGACGACAGAGAACTTCTGGATCAGATCATAGCGGACATATGCTACAACAACGCCGTGCGCTATTTCGGATTCTAATGGCTCCAAAGTCAAACATTGGGTAAACAGAAACAAAAGAGAAGGCATTCGCCGCAAAACCGGCAAATGCCTTCTCTGTTTCTTCGATCTCGTTACTCTTTTCGGATCTCTTTCTGGTACTCTCTGGGAGATCTTCCGTATTTGGCCCGGAACGCCTTGAAGAAAGTGGAATACTCCCCGAAACCGCTTTCTTCAAACACATCCTGGATCCTTTCATTGGCCAGTCTGGCCGCAGCGTATTCCAACCTCTTATCCGTGATGTACTGATGAAGCGGCATCCCGATCTCGTCCTTGAACATGTGGGCGATATGGAACTTGCTGAGGAAAAAGACCTTAGCCAGAATATCGTAAGTCAGCTCCTTTTCCAGATTCGCGTTCACATATTCCAGCACTCTTGCGGTGATCCCCGCTCCGGATTCCCTTTTCTTCTGGGGGACAGTGATCTCGTATACCGCTCTGTTAAAACTGAGAAGAAGCCGTTCCGCCAGGACTCTGCAGATCTCTTCTTTTCCGAAGCGATCCCCTTTCTGTTCCTCAAGAAGATCCGTCAAACAGGACTGCAGGTCCCGGAACTGGGAAAGATCACAGGTATAGGAATACTTTTCCTCCCTCTCCGCCAGTTCCATGGCGTAGCCGTACTCTCCGCTCTGCCGGGACAGACGGGAAAAGAAATCCCCGGACACCCAAAATACATAGCGCTCATACACCTCTTCCGGCGCATGATTATCCAGGCGGTGCGGTGTTCCCGGCGGGATCAGGATGATCCTGCCCTTCCCGCCTGCGCAGGGAGCGCCGTTCACGTTCATGGTGACATCGCCCGAGACCAGGAGATAAAACTCGTAAAAATCATGGGAGTGGTTCGGCACATCCTGAAAATTCGCGTCGCGATAATAGAACAGCTCATAATCCCTGGCAAGCAGGTACTGTCTTGTCTCAAAATCCGACCGGAGCTCCTTGATCATATCCCCTCTCCTCCCGCATATTTTGCAATCATTATATCAAAATATCAACATTATGGCACAGGAGGATCGTCCGGATGCGGACCCGGGAAAATATGACTTCTCTCATCACAGCAGCCTTTTGTATATATCCAGCATGCTCTCGATCTGGTACCGAAGAAGCCATGCGGCGTCGTTATATTCCGGCCTTTTCTTCACGACCTCAAGAAGAGGGAGAATGTACTTCTCCGTCTCGTATATTGCTCTCAGCTGTCTCTCCCGGGCAAGGCTCCAGGACATGCTTGTGAGATTGTTGCATCGGTCCACACACTTGATCAGCGCCGCCTTCGCGTTCGAGGCAAGTCCTTTGTAGTACGCATTCAGCATCTTCTCCCGACCCTCCTCTGCCTTGGAGTGTGACAAGAGACGGACCATTTCTCTGGTCTCCTTGTCCACTGGAAGATCTTCCTCTTTTACGCCGCAGTCCTCGATCGTATCGTGCAGAAGGCAGGCAGCGATGACAGCGTCATCGTGTATCCCCATAGCGAGACAGTGACACGCAAGATTGAGGGGATGATACAGATACGGAACATCGGAATTCTTCCTCTTCTGTTTCGAATGGGCAGATGCCGCAAAGGACAGCGCCTCCAGTGTATTGACGAGATCCCGCTCCTTTGCCGTCACTTTAACAAACGTTTTCATGTGCTCTTCGTCAAATATCCTCTCCTTTGTCTTAAACACATATGGAGAATCATCCGCCAGAGATGATACCGAGACTTTGAGCGCTCTCGAAAGTTTGATCAGATTTTCCGTATCCGGGAGAAATTCGTCCCTCTCCCATGACGAAACTGCCTGGAATGAGACCCCGAGCAGGTCTCCGACCTGCAGCTGTGTCAGTCCAGCGCGCCTGCGTGCTTCAGCAATTCTTTTTCCCATCGTTTCCATGTATCGTTTCCTCCCTTCCTCTTACATTGTGACAGATATCACAGCGTCCCGGAAGAAACTGACGCCTGATAATACTATAGCACAACTCAAGCAAATCTTGAGTTTCAGGCAGGCTGCTCCGGCAGAGATCTGCATATGGCCATACAAAGAACCGCACATGATCCGTGAGGATCATATGCGGTTGCCATGGTTTCAGGTATAGAGACGGATCCCGATCAGATCCCCGCCCTGCGGGAGATGTCTTCCATCGCCTTCGCTGCTTCATACATGATCTTCTCTTCGTCCATCGTAAGGATCTTCCGGTCCTTCATGACGACTTTTCCGTCGATGATGGAGTGACGAACATCGCCTGCGCAGGCTGCTTCCACGATCGTCGCCCCAAGGTTATGGGTCGGAGTGAGATGGGGCTGATCGATGTCGAGGAGGATGATATCCGCCTTCTTTCCCGTCTCAATGCTTCCCAGGGAATCACCCTGCATGATCGCGTCCGCTCCGCCCTGGCTCATCATTCTGAGCAATGCACGGTACGGAATAACGACAGGGTCGAAGATCGGAAGGCCCCAGTATCCGATGAGCCCGTTGCGCAGCACCTTCACCTCATCCCACAGACTGAGCGAGCTGGTTGCCGCCCCGTCGCTGCCTAGACCGATGGACAGCCCCTGCTGGAGCATCCTGGGCGTCTTGGGGAATCCGTGGTTGGTGAGGTTGGACCTCGGGCAGTGGACGGTTCCCACATGCCTCTCCGCGAGCAGAGCGATATCGCTTTCGCTGAGAACGACATTGTGAGCCGTAAGGAGATTCGGTCCCAGACATCCGGTCGCCTCGAGCAGTTCAGCGGGGCGCATCCGGTAATTGGTGAGGCAGAAGCTGACCTCGTCCTTGTGCTCGCAAAGATGGGCATGCATGCCGGTACCCAGTTCTTTCGCCTTGGCGGAGGTCATTTCCAGAAGCTCCCATGAACATGTCATGACCTGCCGTATGCCGAACCAAATCCGGACACGGCCGTTTCCCGCTCCGTTCCAAGCGTCAAACAGCTCGCAGGTGCGGCGAATATTCTCCTCAGCGGAACATTTCATGGAATCCGGGATATTGGATCCCATATCCATGGTCGACCTGGCGATCACGCCGCGCATGCCGCTCTCCTCCGCGGCCTTTGCGGTCATCTCCATATGCGGGCCGCCGGCATCCGCGAATGCAGTCGTGCCGCCTTTGATCATTTCGAGCATGGAGAGCTGGCTGGAGATATACATGTCCTCCTCCGTCAGGCTGCTCTCAAACGGAACCAGGAACCTGGTCCACACCATGGGATACTCGTCGATCGGTTTCGCTCTCAGCAGCTGCTGGGCATTGTGATGATGCGCATCGACCAGACCGGGCATCGCAAGAAGCCCCTTCCCGGATATCTCTTCCTTTGCTTTTTCCTGTATACCTTCTCCTATTTCCTCGATCCTGTTTCCGAATATCGCAATATCCACGTGTTTCTGGATCTCATAATCCTTGTCCAGCATCGTGACATCCCGGACGATCAGATCGTATTTTGCCATCTCCATTCCTCCTGTAGATAATCATGTTTGTATTTCTGATAATACTATACAGGATTCGCATGCTTTCTGCCGAAAAAATCGGTGCTGGCCCTTGCACTTGCTGCCTTAATCAAAAAAAGAGTTCCCGCGGGAACTCTTTTTCGCAGCAATAGCTGCAAGTATTAATATAGCTTTGCTCCCGCCGGAATATGCGGGTCGACCATCAGGAGATGGAGTCTTTCCTCATCATTTTCATGGTGAACGGCAGAGATCAGCATACCGCAGGAATCGATGCCCATCATCTTTCTGGACGGCAGATTCGTGATCGCGATGCAGGTCTTTCCGACCAGTTCTTCCGGCTCGTAATACTCATGGATGCCGCTCAGAATCACCCTTTGCTCACTTGTACCGTCATCCAGGACGAATTTCAGAAGCTTCTTGCTCTTCGGGACTGCTTCACATTCCAGAACTTTCACTGCGCGGAAATCGCTCTTGCTGAAAGTCTCGAAGTCCACAAACTCCTCAAAGAGAGGTTCGATCTGAACGTTGGAGAAGTCAATCGGCTCTTCCAATGCAGCTGCCGTACCTGTATTATTCGCAGCCTTTTCTACTGTCTGTATTTTCTCAACCGGTTTTTCTTCGGATCCTGTCTTTACAGAGCGCAGTGTCGGGAAAAGCAGGACATCGCGGATCGCTTCCGCTCCGGTAAAGAGCATGATCATGCGGTCGATCCCGTAGCCGATCCCGCCGAGAGGAGGCATACCGGTCTCCATGGCTTCCAGAAAGTCTTCGTCGGTGTGGTTCGCTTCCTCATCTCCGTGAGCAAGCTTGATCTCCTGCGCTGCGAAACGTTCTCTCTGATCCACCGGGTCATTGAGCTCGGAATAGGCATTCGCCATCTCCCACCCGTTCATGTAAAACTCAAAGCGCTCCACATATTCCGGATCATCGGGTTTCTTCTTGGTAAGCGGAGAAACATCGATGGGATGATCCATCAGGAAGGTGGGCTGAACGAGGTGCTCTTCGGCGTACGCGTCAAAGATCGCGCAGAGGATGTCCCCTTTACCGTGGAAAGGCTCATACTCGACTTTGAGCTCTTTCGCCTTCGCCCTTGCCTCTTCCAGTGTATGGATCTCTTTCCAGTCAACACCGGCATATTTCTTGACGGCGTCCACCATGGTGATCCGTTCAAAGGGTTTGGAAAGGTCCATCTCAATGCCCTTATAGTTCAGTTTCATGGTGCCGAGTACCTTCTCAGCCACATGGCGGAACATCCTTTCGGTCAGATCCATCATGCCATGGTAATCGGTATATGCCTGATAGAGTTCCATCATGGTGAACTCCGGATTGTGGCGCGTGTCAATACCTTCATTGCGGAATACACGGCCGATCTCATAGACTTTGTCGAACCCGCCTACGATGAGCCTCTTCAGATAGAGCTCCAGCGAGATGCGCAGCTTCATATCCTCATTGAGGGCATTGAAGTGGGTCTCAAAGGGACGTGCGGAAGCGCCGCCCGCATTGTAGACCAGCATAGGTGTCTCCACCTCCATGAAACCTTCCTTATCGAGGAAAGTGCGGATCGCGGTGATGATCGCAGAGCGTTTGCGGAATACGTCCTTGGATTCCGGATTTGTGATCAGATCCAGATAGCGCTTTCTGTATATCGTGTCAGAATCGGTCAGGCCGTGGAACTTCTCCGGAAGGGGGCGAAGGGACTTGCTGAGCAGCTGAAGATCCGTAGCATGGATGGTCAACTCACCGGTCTGCGTACGGAAAACGAATCCCTTCACACCAAGGATATCGCCGATATCCCATTTCTTGAAGCGGGCGTAGGTGTCCTCGCCGACATCATCTCTTCTGGCATAGACCTGGATCGTTCCGGTGGTATCCTGAAGATTGAAAAAGGAAGCTTTGCCCATGATCCTGCGGGTCATAACGCGTCCTGCCACCGAGACAGTCATCTGCTCCTCGCTGTCGTCGCGGAAGTTCTCCTTGATATCCTTCGCGTAGTCTTTTATATCGTAAGTCGTTGTGAGAAAGGGGTCCCGTCCCTCCTCTCTCATTGCCGCCAGTTTTTCCTTCCTGATCGCGATCTGCTCAGACTCGGAAGGCATATTGTCCGCATTCTGTCTGTTGAACTGCTCTGCCATTCTATCCTCCTATTGAAAAATGAGACCTTTGCGTGATCTACGCAAAGGCCCTTGCTTTTAAAGATTCTGTTTTCCGATGCTTACGATCTTCAGCTCCAGTCCGCCGCCGGGCGTCTGTGCGACCACCGTATCGCCGACCTTGTGTCCGATCAGGGAACTTCCAAGGGGAGATTCGTCGGAAATCTTGTTCTTCAATGCATCCGCTTCGCCGGAACTGACGATGTCGTATGTCTCGTTCTCGTCATCTTCCACAAAGTAAACCTCTACCGTACAACCGATAGAGACGTGATCTGTGGAAATGGATTCCTCGTCGATGACTTTGGAATTCTGGAGCATCTTCTCCAGTTCCACGATCCTTGCTTCCATGATCGCCTGAGCGTTCTTCGCTTCGTCATACTCGCTGTTCTCAGACAGATCCCCGTGCGAAAGGGCCTCTTTTATAACTGCAGCCATCTCCTGTCGTTTGACAGATTTGAGATAGTCAAGTTCGTTTTCCAATTCCTTCAGCTTTGTTTTGCTGATCAAATATTCCTGTGCCATTTTGTTTAAGAATACCTCTCTGCGTTTTGTGCCAATAATATAGAAAATAAACTATACATATTTAGATATTTTAGGCACCCAACACATAAAAGTCAATATGCTATGAGAGAAGTTCGGACTCCATGACCTCCAAGCCCCTGCGCAGCTGCATATCTCCGTTTCTCTCGGGAATGCTGTCTGTCATCTCGAATCCTTCGTTCGGGAGCACGATGAAGTCAGGGGTAAGACCTGTCTTATCAAAGTCCAGATGCCCGCACGCGATCAGTTTGCACACCGTGACATAGATGCCTGTTCCGTCGCTGAGCTTCACAAGTTCCTGATAAGTACCTTTTCCTGCTGTCTGCGCGCCGATGATACGCACATTCTCTTTCTCACCGAGGACCGCAGCAAACAGTTCCGAAAAGCCTTTTGTGTTCTCATCCACAAGCACAATGGCCGGATATTGAAGCTGTTCCGCGTCCGATGTGTACAGGACCTTGGACACCTCTCCGGAATAAACGCCGGAGATGATCGTTCCCTGAGGCATCAGCGGATCCAGGATCGATGCTATGAGAGCCAGATCCGTGCCGCTTCTGAGACCCCGGACATCAAAGACGAACGCCCTTATGCTCTCATTCTGGATGGCATCGTCATAGGCTCTCTTGAACTGGTCGACTGTGAGTTCGTTGAAATCGGTAAAACGGATATATGCGTACTTCTCATCGACAGTTCCGGTAATGACCGATCCGGCAGCATAGGTGTCATAGACAAGATCCGCGCTGTTCTCGGATCCGTTTCGCATGAACCCGATCGTCACCTGATTGCCTTCCGCGCCGATCAGTGAACGCTCGACAGCGTCATATCCAAGCACGAGCGCGTCTTCGCCGTCTACCGTAATGATGATATCGCCGGCCTGCATTCCGATCTTATCCGCGGGAGAATCGGTAACCACAGATTTTACGACCGCGTACCCGCTGGCATTTTCTATGACCTCAAGTCCCACACCGATGATCTCGCCGGAGTTGGCGGTCTGCATCTGAGAGATCTCCGCGCTGGTCATATAGCGGGTATACTCGTCTCCCAGTCCGGCGATATATCCGCCGGAGAGGCCGTTCATGACCTTTTTCTCCTCGATCGGGAGGTAATAATTCTGCCGGATCACCGAGTCGATCTCGGAAATCTTGTCATACATCGCGGCTCGTTCCTGAACGTTGATGATCTTCTGATCAAACAAATTCATCGCATACAGCATCGTCGCCGTGAACGTAATCGCCACGGCGATGAAAATAAACGCTATTGTGATACCGATGGATACTCTTTTGTTCATCGTCCCTCGAAAATGTTACCTGGATACGTAATTCAGCGGGTTCTGCGCAGTACCGTTGATTCGTATCTCGAAATGAAGGTGGGGTCCGGTGGAGTTGCCTGTGGATCCCACATATCCGATCGTCTGCCCCTGTGCGACCCAGTCGCCTTCGTTGACAGCGATTCCGCTGAGGTGGGCGTAGACAGTCCAGTTGTTCTCACCATGGTCGATCATGACATGATAACCGTACCCAGTAGAATAGTAGCGCACCCTTACGACGCGTCCCGTATTGGAGGCTATGACCGGAGATCCGTAGATCTGATATCCGGAGATATCGATACCGGTATGATAGTTGGGCTGTCCATACAGAGTTCTCCATCCGAAGCCGGATGTGATGTAGGTGTAGCCGGGCGTCGGCCAGGCGTAATACCCTCCCACATATTCAGTCATTCCTGAGCCCATCAGAG
Source organism: uncultured Faecalibacterium sp. (assembly GCA_964599695.1). Taxonomy (GTDB): domain Bacteria; phylum Bacillota; class Clostridia; order Oscillospirales; family Ruminococcaceae; genus RUG11783. Next base: position 3,694 of record CAZRGP010000033.1, on the reverse strand, counting down.
CGTTCCATTCGTTCTGCGTATTCTGCAGGTCTGCGATGATCGCGTCATAGTCATCCTGCGTCGCTTCCTGGAGAGCTTTTGCCGCACTCAGGTCATTGTTGGCCTCCTGATAGAGGGCAGCCAGTTCGGAGTACTTGTCCTCAAGGACATCCATATCTTCCTGCAGACTGTCAAGGTCCGCCTGGATGATCTTCTCCTCCGCCTCGATGACCTGCGCCTCCATCTCCAGTTTCTCTACCAGCTCCGTGTCGTGCTTTGAGATCCTGGACTGCGTCTCTGCAGCCACCAGAAACTCCGAGAAGGAATCGGAGCCGAGGATAAGGGAGAGCATGGAGACATCGTTGTTCATGTACATGGCGCGAAGCCTGGACTTGAACAGTTCGTAGGTCTGATCGTGTTCCTGGATCTTCTTGTCCAGTTCCTCCTGCTTTACGGCGAGTTCTTCGGTCTTGGCGTCGATACTCTCCTTAAGCGTGGCGATCTGTTCCTTCACGATGCTGACACGGGAAGCGTATGTATTGCTTCTCACCTGGGCTTCCTTGACCGTGTCCTTCGCCTCCGCAAGCTGTTTGTTCAGCTTTACGAGCTGGGACTGAAGATCCTGCATATGCTGCTTCAGCTCTTCTCCGCTGGTCGCCGCCTCTACGCGGTACTCGAACAGCATGCTCATGCCGGTGCCGAACAGGGTCACCAGCAGGATCATGGCAACGATTCTTTTCCAGATTCTCATAGTACTATACCCTCAGATAACGACGGATCGAAGTAGAACTCGAGATCGAACCAATGAGGACCCCTGCGATCAGGAACCCGCCCAGCACATAGTACCAGAGGGTCCGGAAGGGGATCAGGTTGCTGGAAACGGAAGTGAGCCAGGATATCTGCGTTTCCGCGAAGAGGGTGCCCAGGCTCTGGTAGATCGCCAGGATCACGCCGAAAGCCAGGATAGCGGAAAAGATACCGATGGTGATTCCTTCCACCACGAAAGGCAGCCGGATAAAGCCGTCTGTCGCTCCCACATATTTCATTATGTTTATCTCCCTTCTTCTGGCGAAGAGAGTAAGACGAATCGTATTGGAGATAACCACCGTGGAGGCCACGATCAGTATCCCGATGATGATGGAACCCAGAACGAGAATGGTCTTTTCCACTCCCGTCAATGTGTCCGCAAGATCCGTAGGCGCGGAAATGGTGTCCACCCCGCGGTAATGCTGAAGGTCAGAAACGATCTCTCCGAGATATTCCAGGCCGGACAGCGTCAGGCGGTAGGATGCCGGAAGCGGGTTGTCATCCTCAAGACCGTCCAGCAGGTATCCCTTATCGCCCATATATGTCTTCTGTTCCTCCAGGGCTTCCGCCTTGGAGACGTAGTAGTAATCGCTTACATGTTCCAGGGAATCGATGTGATCACCGAGTTCCGTCACATCGGCTTCCGTCGCGTCTTCTTTAATGAAGATCACGACCTCATTCTGATTCTCGATGGAGGTGAACAGATCACGGATGTTGACCGCAAGAAGGCCGGAACCGCCGACGATGATCAGGCAGGCAGTCAGGATACCCATGGAAGCCGCCGACATCATCCGGTTCAGCCAGATATTGCTGATTCCCTTTCGAATTAAATAACCGAGACTGGATCCTCTCATACTGTCTTGCCTTTCGTATCACTTGCAACTCTTCCGTGGTCAAGCGTGATGGTGCGCGCCTTGAACCGGTTGGCGAGGGCGACATCATGCGTGACGACGACAACGGTCGTTCCCAGTTTGTTGATCTCCAGAAGGAGCTCCATGATCTCAAGCGACAGTTCAGGGTCAATGTTTCCCGTAGGCTCATCCGCCAGAATGATCTTTGGGTTGTGGACAAGGGCGCGCGCGAGCGCGACACGCTGCTGCTCTCCTCCGGACAGCTGATCCGGGTAGACATGCATCTTGTCTTCCAGTCCTACGATCCTGAGGATATACGGTACCCTTCTGCGGATCTCTTTAGAGGAAATATTGGTGACCCGCATCGCGAAAGCCACATTCTCGTAAGCGGTCATGGTCGGGATCAGACGGAAGTCCTGAAACACCACTCCCAGCTCTCTGCGCAGATAAGGAACCTGTCTTTTCTTCATCTTGACCAGGTTGTAATCCGCGATCATGATGGAACCTTTGGAGGGCAGCTCTTCCCTGAGCATCAGTTTCAGAAGCGTGCTCTTGCCTGCTCCGGAGTGGCCGAGAATAAATACGAACTCTCCCTTATCGATGGAGATGTCCACATCATCCAGCGCATGGGTCCCGCCAGGATAATTCTTGCTTACGTTACGAAATTCTATCATTTAAAATCCCTTCAATCCGCGCGGTGCGCGGAAGATCCATTTCTCTCACATCAGGTCCGCTGTGGAGTCGAGATACTTTCTTACCATAAGGGCTACTTTAAATACGATCGCCTCATCGAATTCTCTCAAGTCGAGCCCGGTGAGCTTCTTGATCTTCTCAAGACGGTAGACCAGCGTGTTGCGGTGCACGAACAATCCTCTGGAAGTTTCGGAGACATTCAGGTTGTTCTCGAAGAAGCGCTGGATGGTGAAGAGCGTCTCCTGATCGAGAGACTCGATGGAGCCCTCTTTGAAGACCTCGTCCAGGAACTGCTGGCAGATGGTGGTCGGAAGCTGATAGATCAGCCTGGCGATGCCAAGGTTCCCGTAGGAGATGATATTGTGCTCGGTGTCGAACACCTTTCCCACCTCAAGGGCCGTGCGGGCCTCACGGAAAGAATTGGCCATGTCCTTGACGCCGGATACACGGCTCCCGATGCCGATCTGAGTATAGATGCGGTGCTCTGTTTCCAGAACATCAGCTATCGATGCAGCAAGCTGCTCCAGATCCTCCGGAACGATATCGGGTGATACGCTCTTGATGAGGACGGTATCTGTCTCGCTGACGTTGAAGATGAAATCTTTATGTTTCTCGGGGAACAGGTGCCCGATGATATCCAGGACCTGAACGGAACTGGCTCCTTCGGACGCGCGGATCACCAGAGCCGCCGTTGTCCCGTCCACTGGGAAGTCCAGATCCCTCGCGCGGATAAAAATGTCGCTGGGAAGGATGTTATCCGTCACCACGTTCTTTACAAAGGTAACGACATCATTTTTCCCGTCGGTGGAATCGTAGTATCCGCTCAGCGCGATGGAAGCCACGACGCAATCTTTCGCCGCATTGTCGTCATCTCCATCCACGAACACGATCAGGTCCCTGCGGACTTTATCCACATAGCAGTAACTATATCCGGATCTCTGAAGAACATCCCCGGCTACGCCGTCCCAGGACAGCCCCACACGGGTGGTGTTCACAAGAGAGAACGAATTACATGCTACGACAACACCGTTCTCATCCAATACGCCTACTGTACGGCCCAACGCGGTACCCAGTTGCTGAACAACAGCTAAGTATTGATTCGCCATCTTTTCCCCTCAAATCGAAAAAAGTAAAATTGCCCCATACTCGTATATATAAGTCAAAATAGCATAATAACGGCTTTTTTTCAATAGTTTTGTACAAAGAAAAAGGCGTTTCCCTGTGCAATTTCACAAATATTAACAAATCAGGAACAGCTTCCCTCCGATTCCGACGGGATCTCTTCCACGAAATCGAGTAGGGGCTAACCTGTAGCCCCTCTCACACCACCGTACATGCCGTTCGGCATACGGCGGTTCAACTTA
>CAZRGP010000032.1:0-25461 GCA_964599695.1 uncultured Faecalibacterium sp. | reverse complement strand
ACTGCATAACGTAGTCTCTGTTTCAAGACTCAGGCTTATCAATCAGGCTCATCCTGCTGGACAAGCCTCGTCCGATTCTTTGAATCGGGCGGGGTTATTGACGACGCCGAGGCTTTTAACCCCTCTTATTGATTACTCTCAGTAGATCAAGACAACTGAATCTATCGTTCCCCTTACAAAAGCTCGTTTTGGCTTTTGATTTCACACTATTTACTCATTTAGATTTCCATATCTTCTATACCATTACCACCATCAAACAATGGATGTAGTTCCTCTGCTTTCTGATTGTGGGTATGCTCCAGAACCTCATCGTAGGACTCATACATTGTCCAGGCCCTATTATGTGTGAGCATTTTTCGAATTGTCTCTAAAGCAATCATAGCAGAATCGTATTCTATTCTGTCTTCTGGGCGGAGAACATATTGTGTTTGCATTATCGAATAGGCATTTTTAACATCAGTATTTGCTGCCGCTGTTTTAAAAAAAGTGAAATCTTTAGGCATAACACCAGCAATGCCATCAAGTCTTTTAGTTTCTTCCTCAATGCGTATGTCTAATAGGTTTTTAACCATCATTTGATTCTGTAAAAACGTTTGAATGTTTGGTTGCTGAATCATTACAGCAAGATCGTATATATGTTTTGCCGCTTCAAATGCCCGTTGGACTTCTGACGAGCGTCTGACATAAGCCTCTGCAGCAAATAACTTATCAATAAAAATACGTTCCATTGTAATCGTCATTATGTTGAACGGCTCAACATTGTATTGGTTTTTCAGGATTGCCTTTTCACTATCTAGTGCCAAATCGTAAATTATAGGAGCAATCTCAAGACTTGATACCGGTTCACTGATCGTGAATGACGTTGCTTCGATCTTTAGTTTGCCGAACCGTTGGAGCGAATCGGTAGCGTCATAAACTGTAATCGGGTCATATGTGAAAACCGAAATAACTTCTGATCGATTTGTTCTCCCAGAAGAAATATCACGATCTAGCGCAGTATACTTTTTGGCTGCCTGTTCCAAACGCTTATCATTTTGAGTCCGTGTACATCCTCGAGTATCAACAGACAAATCAATATCCTCTGAAAATCGATTAGTAGTCTTTAAAGCTTTATACAAAGCCGTTCCGCCTTTAAAATATGCTGGCAAACCGTTTCTTTGTTTTTCAGCCAATTCATGGAGCATCAATACAACATAATAATCCTTTTCAAGCACATCTGTCCGATATCCAGTTCTATTATGAATCTGTTCTAGTAACACCTGAAATGCTAATCTATCCAAATGCAGTTTCATATTCTATTCCACCTTTCTGCTTGCTGTATGTGCAAGCCGTATTATCGTCTTTTGATTGTAATATTTATCGGCGTAGTATAAGAGTTTCTCGTATTGAAGACCATTTTGTCGGATATGATTGCCCAAGAGCGCATATGGGCTTTCCGCATCAACAGGCGCTTTATCCAAAATGTCAAGAGCATCCAGAGTTTGAAGATACGCCCTGTTTTCTGCGTTTATCATGGTTTTCGGAGGACGTATTACTACTCCAAGTCTATTGTCATAGCGCACACACTCTTTTGCGACGTTTGTTGCGATCATATATTCTGTTGGAATCTGAGTCGTTAAGCCCAAATGATAAAGCAAACGTAATCCGGTTACATATCCCCTTTCAGGATTAATATACCTATTAGCAATTAACGTTTCCTTGTTAATTTCTAACTCACCAAAGGGTGTAGCCACGGTACGATAATAAATACCTTTTTGATAACAACGAAGATCCGCTAATACGTCGCTATCGATGATGCGTTTAACAGCGACGGAAGTAGCTGCAGCTGCTTTTTTCCTATCAATTCCGTATTTTTCAGCTACCGTATTAGCTACTTCGCTGATATATATAGGCGTACCCTGCTCCTGTTGTTCAATATAGTTATGAATAAACTCAGTATATGTCATGTATAACCCTCACAAGATATAATTATTACGTTTTTCCGCATTATATTTCGTATAAAATATATCTCTTAAGCATATTTATGTCAATGCTTCACTTCCCAATGCTACACCGAATTCCCAATATAGTATAGTTTCCGCTATAACGCTGCCCCTTAATTCTCTGATTAATTGAATATACTCATGGAGACTTGTCGATAAATCTAAAAGTGTAATCGCCGTCGAACTATGTCCAAACGTAATAATATGCGCAAAACAAAAACAATAAAAACATAGGGTACGCTGTATATACGTATCCTATGCACCCTTCCTTCTTTACAGCATTAAACAAGATTCTATATTAACAAATACTAATCACCTGTTTGAATGCATTGGTATTTTCACATCACGAACAACTTTATATCGCAGCCTAAGATAGGAATCCTCCAGGACCTCGCTGCTCTCCAGTTTCATGATGCCGAGTTTTTTCAGATCCTCCTGGGTTCTCAGTGATTCTCCGTCGACCAGCGTCGAAGTGTTTTTTCCTCCGATGAGCACCGGCGCTACCACAACATCCACAAAGTCAATGAGTTTCTCACGCAGGAACAGACTGTTTACCGTTCCTCCGGACTGGATGGTGAGCCTTTCACATCCGAACTCCGACTTCAGGATCTCCAGTGCTTTCCGGAGATCTGTCTTCTCCTGATACAGGATATGGAGATTTTCCTCCTTTACTCCGAAAGCGGGATGATCGCGGTTGGATGTGATCAGGACGAATTTCCTGGAAAGCGCGCAGAAATACCGCACGCCGTTCTCCTCCAGATGATGGTTGTCCAGGATAACGAAAGATACAGGTCCCTTCGGCGGCATCGCCTTTTTGTTGACCCCCATTTTCGCCTGGACCCTTCCTGTATTAAAAGACCAGAGGTCGGTCGTCTGCTCGATCTCGTAGTACTGATGGAGGCCCTCCCGTACCCCTTCGATCAAAGGGAGATCCCTGTCCACATCCCGCTCATCGACGGAGCCCGTACTGATCTTCCCGTCCACCGACATCAGCATGAATAATGTTGTAACCGGCCGTTCCATTCTCTCTTCCTCCAATAAGCGCTTTGGACAGACACAAGGTCATCCCTGCATTTTCCTCAGCAGTTCCTGTAACTCATCCACCGCGCTCTGCGGAGACACCAGTTTCACTTTTCCTGCGAGAGAGCAAAGCCATCCGTAGAAAGTGGTGCTGAGCCGGACAGTGACGTCTGCCCGGAAATGGTCTTCGTCCATGACTTTGGTATCCGCGCCGAGGCCGAAGCGGTCCACGATGACATTCATCATGTCATTGGTGCACAGAAGCTGCACGTCGCATTCCGGTCCGTCATACATGGAAAAGATCTCACTGTAATAATCGGATTCCCGGTACCCCTTCGGGCGGCCTACTGCCCGCTCCGCAGTCACCGTAACGTTATCGATGCGGTTCACCCGGAACGTCACGACCTTTTCATGGGAATCAGACCACCCGATCACATAGTAGTTGTCCCCGTTCCAGAGCATGGAGTAAGGAGAAAGACTGTATGTCTGCCCGTCATGTCGGAAGACTTTTTTCTTTTTCTCGTTGTAGTCCACATAGCGGAATGTCACTTTTCTGTGCCGGTTGATGGCATGCTGAAGCTCATTGACGATGAATAGGATGTTTTCGTTGGTGGATTTCGGACGAAGGCCCACGGTCAGTTTTCTTTTGAGCAGCTCGTTCTCGTCCCTTCCGGCAAAAACAGCCAGTTTTTCCAGGATCTCTCCGCTCCTCTTCCGGGAGATGAACTGAGCAGCCTGCACCGCGTCGGTGAGCAGCTGCAGTTCCGCGTCGGTAAAGACACGCTGGTCGATCCAGTAACGGTTCTGGGTACCCTTGTATTTCTCGATCCGGATCCCGAAGTCCTGCAGCGTCTTGATATCCTTGTACACCGTGTTTCTCGTCGGCACCTTGATCCCTCTGGTGCTCAGATACTTCATGATATCCACACAGGAGACCGTATGCCTGACATCGGTCTCTTTCCATAAATACTCCAGTGTGCTGAGAAGTCTGTCGTTCGTCATCGCAGTTTCCTCCATCATTTCTGATGATTCCATTGTACTAGAGCGATGCCTGCCCGTTCAACAGAAAACCGGTATCCATGAGCGAAATCGCTCAAAATTTTGCGCACCTAAACATCCGACTTCACGTTTTTCAGGAGCCTTTCCAGTTCCTTGAGTGCCTCCTTCCTTCTCCCGCGCACTTCAGACCAGCTCATGCCGTTCCGGAAGGCATATTGTGTTTCCGTTGTTTCGTTCTTATCCAGAAACAGCGATCGGACGAGATCCCCCTTCTCCCTATCCAGCGCACCGACCGCCTTTTGTACCTGTTCACGGTCCATCCGGGCGAAGACCTTTTCCTCCACGTCCCCTGCCGGATCCGTAAGATATTCCGCATACCGCTCATCCTCCTCCTGCTCCAGGATCTCTTCGAGGGGAATATCCTCTCCGGCTCTTCTCTGCGCCTGCCTTCGTCCCCGCTCCAGATAACGGGTCCGCTCGCTGTCCCTTCTCATCTCCTTTGCCAGTTTTCCGGTGCACTCCACCATGATCACGCAGTCCTCATCCCCGCAGGAATCGATCCGTATGAAATCGTGTTCCCTGCGCCTGCCTTCCTCCGTACGGAGAAAGGCGCTGTACTGTCTGTAACTCATCAGGATCCAGTTGTCCCTGCCTTCCGGAAGACCGGGATCCCTTTTTACCATAAAGATCCTGCTCACTGTTCACTCCTTTCCGCATGCCGGCAACAGAAAAGCGCCGGGATCTCCGGATAGGGACAGCCTGTTCCCTCCCGGTATCCACGGCGCCTGGTAGTTTTTCAGTCCCCTGTCCGGGGATCCTGCTCCGCATGCACGATTCTATCGATGTGTTCTTTTGTCCGCGCAGGCAGAGCCTGCGCTCTTCTTTTCTCTCCGGAACATGGACAGATCCACAGCCCCGGAGAACTTGCACTTCCTGCAGTAGATCTCCGCGATCCCGCAGCAGGAATCCTCCACACTGAGGATCCTGTATCCGCACCTGGGACAGACGATATCCCAGCTCTTCCTTCTGCTGTACAGTTCCGCCGTCCGGTCCAGTTTCCGCTGGACTTCCGCGGGCGGTCCTGCGAATCTCCGTTCCCTGCCCGGTTCGTTCATGAATAATTCACCGGCTTCGGAGGAAGGATCACTGTCTTCTTCCATTCGAATCCTCCGTTGATCCCTGTGGGATCTTTCACGTTGACTTCGTAAAACTGTCCGCAATCCGGGCAGTGTGTGATGAATCTGCCGGCGCATGCGGGAAACGTGATCGCGTCCCCGCACTCCTCGCAGTAGAGGATCTTGCACCTTGCGTACGGTCTGTCCTTTCTCATTGCAACTCTCTGATCTCCTTTACGATGTGTGTCAGCACGCCCTGGATATAGAAGGTATCCCAGGGCCCGATCTCAATGTCCTTGTATTTCGCGTTTTCCGGGTGCAGATAGGGTCTCCCGTCCTCCCGGCAACGCAGCCGCTTGAGGGTGTTCTCCCCGTTGAGCAGCGCGACCACGATCTGTCCGTCCTCCGCAGTGACCTGTCTCCGGATAACCAGCACGTCCCCGTCCAATATTCCCGCTCCGGTCATGGAGTCCCCCTTCGCGGTGAGGATGTACTTCTCTCCTTTCCCGAAGACCGAGGAAGGGAGGCGCAGGTATTCGTCGATGTTCTGCTCTTCGTAGCAGGGGGATCCGCAGGAGATATCGTTTCCCAGCCTCGCGGCCTTCTCGTATCCCGCGTTGAATTTCTCCAGCTGGACACACACCCTTCTCCTGCGGATGTATCCCACATAGTTCTGCGCCGTGCTCTTGGAGACGCCGAACCTGTTCCCGATCTCCCGCACCGTGGGCTTCCGGTCCTCCACCATGATGCAGTCCGCGATATAGTCCGATATGTCCTGAACCAGCTGCTCATCCATACAGCGCATGTCATGCCTCCGTTCCGCGCCGGATATCATTTCTGGACAGCTGTCCACTTTCGGCGCAACTGCATCTTATCAACCGTATCCTGGACATGCAATACTTTGGGTCCAAACAGGGACAAGGTGATCGCGATCTTCAGCACCTCATCCCAAACAGGCCATCGGATCTGCCTTCTGTCCTCCGATACGCACCTCGAAATGCAGATGGTTTCCGGTGCTGTTTCCCGTGGTCCCTACATATGCGATCACCTCTCCCCTCCGGACGGGCGCACCGGACAGGACACACACCGAACTGCAGTGCCCGTACAGCGTCTCCATCCCTCCGCCGTGGTTCAGGATGACATAGTACCCGTATCCTCCTCCCCATGGATCGGTGCCGTTGGCGTAGGAAACGGCTCCGTCCGCCGCCGCAAGGACCGGAGTGCCCGCCGCAGCCGCAATGTCGATTCCTCCGTGGAACCGCTGCTCTCCCGTGAACGGATCGGATCTGTAGCCGAATCCTGATGTGACCGTTCCCTGTACCGGAAGAGGCCAGGAGAGGATACCGGATCCATTCGTTCCTCCGTATGGAACCAGGATCTGACCGCCCGCCGAATAACCTCCTGCCGCTCTTGACCAGAAAGAGCGGTATTTTTCGTCCCTCAGTTCCTCCAGCAGCCGATACTGCTCCTCAGTGAATCCGAGGTCAGCGAGATACTTCCGGATATCCCCGTGCCGGACGGTGACCGTGAGAGTCGTCACCGTGACGGTCCCGCTCTCCTCATCCTGTCCGTCTCCGTTCTCCTCATCACCTGTTTCCTCCGTATTCGCCGGTCGGGGCACTTCCTCGACCGTGCGCTGCGCGCTCACCGAAGTGAGGGCGTCCATCATCCCTCTCAGAAACTCCGTATCCCCCACGGTGACAGTAGCCACCTCCTTTCCGCTGCCTGTGGTGCGAAGGACGGCGTAAGCGGGAAGAATCTCCTCCCACTGCACCCCATAGTTTCCATTATCCGAAACGATCTCCAGCCGGTCGTAGCCTCCGGACCCGGTCACCGACCGGATCCTTTCATAGAATTCCAGGCTCAGCGCGCTCACGGTTTCCCGGATCGAGCCGTGCTCCTCCTCGATGGAGAAAAAGATGCCGAAGGGGGACGCCGCAACACCGCCGATCAGGGACACGACACAGATGACCAGCAAGGCAATCGCTCCCGCCAGCACGGCAGCGCCCCGGCGGTCCGCTGCCGCCTGCAGGGCGGACCGCAGAAGGATCCGCGCTCCCCGCTTCTTCCTTGATCCGGTCACAGCGGGAATATACGATGAGACCTTCGCTGCTGCGGAGGCCTTCCGGAGACGGACAGTCTCCTCTTTTCCGTACCGCAGCTCCATCTTCCGCGCTGTTTCCGGAGTCCGTATTTCCTCCTTTCCTGAGCGGGCCGCCCTCCGGATCTCCTTTTTCCTGTCCCTCCTGATAAGAAGGGCCGTTTTCTTACTCCGTATCCGGGGCAGCGTCCCCGCTTTTTCTACCGCAAGTAAAGTCCGCACCACTTTATCCGCTGCGTGATTTTCCGGTTGTCCGTCCTCCTCTCCCGCCCTGTACGGAGTGGTATCCCGGACACGGGAGACTGCCTCCTTTCCCAGGCGGAACACACCCTTTTCCGCTGTCCGTATCCCGTCCGTTCTCTCCTTTGTCCGTATATCTTTCACCTGGCTGCCTCCCGCATCACTTCAGGGACGTCATTCCCGCGAACATCCCCTCTCCGGGTCTCGTGGTCATGAGATCATAGAGTTTCGTGCCTTTGGGGAAACGGTTGATAAAGGGTACGAGGGAACCGCCGTATTTGATGAGCCCGCACCCGGGCTCCGCGTTGGTGATGTAACTCATCTGCTCCGGGGAGATGCTCAGCAGCGATGCCAGTCTCTCCCTGTCCGGCTCCGCCTGGTTGAGCATCACGATGAATTCGGAGTTGGAGAGCATGGACCGCGCCTGAGGGGAATCCAGCAGGTAGTCCACGTTCTGGGTGATGGCGGTGGGATAGGCGTTGCGCTTGCGGAACTGCCTCCAGGCGGAGGAAAAGAACTGGGCGGAGAATTCGTTCTCGAACACCACGTGGAATTCGTCGATGAAGACGTGGGTCCTCTTTCCCTTCCTCCAGTTGAGGGTCACCCGGTTGAGCATGGTATCGGTGATGACCAGAAGTCCCGCTGTCTTCAGCTGTTCCCCCAGACTGTGGATATCAAAGACCACCATCCTGCGATCCAGGTCCACATTGCTCTGCTTTCCGAAGATATCCAGGGACCCGGTGGTATAAAGTTCCAGGGACAGGGCCACCTCATGCGCCTCCCGCTCGGGCTGCACCAGCAGCTTCTCCCTCAGCGTGGAGAGGGTGGGCATCATACCGGTCTCCCGGGCGTCCCGGTATACCTGGGCAATGCAGCGGTCGATGACCGATTTGTGCTGCGGTCCGACACCTCCGCGGTCGATCTTCTCGATGAGGGACATGATGAACTCCGACTTGACCACGATGGGATCGTTCTCTCCGTACCCTTCCACCATGTACATGGCGTTGAGCCGGTCCCTTCCCCCCGCCGCTACCCGGATCACGGCGGACAGATCCCCCATGGCCTCCGCCAGCGGCACATATTCTCCTTCCGGATCACAGATGAGGATGTCATCCTCGGTGTTGAGCAGGAGGAAAGTGATCTGTTCCTTCGCGTTGAAGGATTTCCCCGATCCGGGGACGCCCAGCAGGAAGGAGGACTGGTTGAGCAGTTTTTCCTTATTGCAGAGGATGAGGTTCCCCGAGATGGCGTTCTCCCCAAAATAGATCCCGCCGCTGTCCATGATCTCCTGCACCTTGAAGGGCATGAAAACCGCCAGGCTCTCGGTGGTGAGGGTGCGCACCGCACCGATCCGCGGAGGTCCCAGAGGGAGGGCGGTGGCAAGCCCTTCGACCTGCTGATAGCGCAGAACTCCGATCTGGCACATCCGGTTCCTTCCGATGGAGAGGACCGTCTCGGTGTCGGCGTCCAGCTGTTCCTTCGTATCCGCGGAGAGGAGGATGGTGATGACACACAGTGTCATCCTCTGGTCCCTGGTAGTGAGGTCGCTCAGAAATTCCTTGGTCTCCCTGCGCTGCAGTTCCATGTCATAGGGGATCATGGCGCTGAAGTTGTTGTTCCGGTTCTGCCTGCGCTGCCAGTTGGTGATATTGGTCTCCACTCCGAGCAGCCTGCTCTCCACGTCCCGCACCGCCTCATCGGTAGGTACGGGGCGGATATCGACCGACAGCATCATGTTCCTGTCCAGGTCGGTGAGTTCCGCCACCATATCGTCCTTAATGTAGTTGGCGTATTCCTTGAGGTAGAGGGCCCTTGCCCACCTCCCTCCCAGCTCGAGACAGTCCGCATGCTTCGCTGAGGAATCCGGACAGATGTAGTCCCGGAAATCGTGCCCTTTCCTCGCGGAATCGGCGATATCAAATCCAAAATACGATTCCTCTCCGTACCGGAAGAATCCGTGGAGGATCCTCAGCCGGTCCGAAGCGTCCAGCGGCATGCATCTGGATCCTAGCGCGGCGAATCTCCCCGCAAGCTCGCTGTCCGTCCGGCCGAAATATCCCCTCGCCTCCTTTTCGCTGCGCTTCGGGACCGTGACGGTGATGTATTTCTCCTGAATGATCCCGTTGGAATCCCTCGCCTTGGACAGGAGGGTGTCGTTGTACTCCTTCCGGAAACCGTCAAGGCTGTCTCCCTTCATCTCCATGAGGATGCGCTCCGAATAGTCTGAAGGTCGGATCCTGTGGTTGTTGATGGTGATCTTCACCTGTGAGCCGCTGTCCAGGCTGTTGAGGAGATCGCTGTAGGAGAGGAACATCCTCTCCTTGTCCTCCTTTCCCGCCACCTTGTAATTGATATCCGTGAACTTCCAGCTCTTCGAGTACATCCCGCTGCCACAGAGAAAGGTCCCGTCCGTCCAGATCCTCCTCACCGGAATGAGGTCCTGCACCCTTCCGGGAACCGCCATGCTCTCTCTGATCTTTTCTTTTTTCAACATTTCTCATCTCCTTTTCGTGTCTTTTCAATGTCTCTGATGTCGCTTCCCGGTACAGCCCGTCCGGCCGGAACACCAGTTTTTTCGGGCCAAGTATTTCACTGCGGAGAAAGGCGGCGAAAGCCTGCTCCGCCGCCATGCCGTTGTAACGGAAAAAGCCCAGGACCGCGAAAGGAACGGCCCCGAGGATACAGAGCCACGACACCGCCCCAGCTCCGAGGACAGGGGACAGCAGAAAATACAGACCGAGGGCGGAAGCCACAGCTAATGCAGAAAAAAAGAACTGCCGAAGCGACAGTCCGAAAAACACCGCCTCGGTATATTGTCTGATCTCCTTATTGATCCGTATCTCCAACTTATCTCCCCCTTTCCCTGTTCTGCTGCATATCCAGGTCCATGGCCACATACAGTCTTCCCGTTTCTCTCCGGTACTGCAAAATCCGGTTTCCCAGCTGTTCCTCCTTTCGCACCAGGGAGCTGTTCACTTCCTTGAGCGCACTCGCCAGGTCACTGACCGCGGTCTCACGGCCTTCCGGTACAACAAGGACCTCATGGACGGAACTCGGGATGACGTAATAGTCTCCCCCCACAAGGTCCCCGATCCGGCGCTGGACCTGGGGATAATACAGCGCGGAGGCGCCAAGGTATTTGCTCTGGGTTGTGAGCACAAGAAGCTTATCCGGGATCTTTCTTTTTCTCTGGGCAAGGTAATTGACCTGTTCCTCGCCCAGACCGGCCGGCATCATCAAGTCCGCCACGGAACTGAGGACCGGCGGATCAAACCGCGTTGCGCTTCGCACCGCGTCCTCCAACAACTCTTCCCTGTCATACCCCATCTTCTCCGCGATCTCGCCGGTGATACGGATCCTTCCCTGTATGGGGGAATCCTTCGGAAGATCCGCGTATACCGCGATGGCATAGCCGCAGCTCACCGGGTATGTGATCAGGGAGTCATTAAACTCTTTCACCGCCAGGGTGTCGATCAGATCCAGACGGAGCATGTCCTTCACGCTTTCCTTGTTTATGTCCGGCACCTCCACATTCCTGCTGTTTTCATAGAGCTCCAGATAGATGTCCCCAATCTCCTTGCTGATATCGCCGAAGGACTCCCCTTTCTGATATCGGTCAAAGGCGTTCTCCAGATAAAGCACCGGCACCGCTCCGTCCCCCTTGATGTCTGTCCACAGTCCGTTGAGAACGACACCGTTGTTCTTCTCTTTTTCCATCGTTTGCAGCCGGATGGAGATCCCCTCTCTTTCATATCTCGAGTTGATATCGTCCGCCATCCACTGCGCGAATTCACCGATCCTGATCATCTTTCCTTTCCTCCTTCTGTCACTGCGATCCCGATCTCCCTTTCCGCCCTGCGGATTTCCTCCGCGGGCAGGAACGAGATGAGCTGCTCCAGTTGTTCTTTTTCTTCTTTTACGCTCCCGAGCTCCCTCTTCAGCCGGGCAATGTCGTTCTTGCCCTCCTCATTCTCAAACCGGTATTTCTCGATCACCTCATCCTTATATGCGGTCTCACTCTCCAGTCTCCCGATGTAATCGTTGGTCGACTTTATCGTCAGATTCATTCGCGCTACCTCGGGGGTAAACCTGGATAGCAACTCCATGACCTCCTCCTTCTGCTTCGTGTTATTGAACAAACCGACATTCTGAACCGCCTCATAGATCTCGTTGTAATGTTCAGCGAGTTCCGCTGCACTCTTGAATAGCTGAGCGGGCAAACTGGGTCTTTTTGTTCGATCCATTGGGATCCCTCTTGATATATCCGGGTACTTTCTGGATATATGTTCGTAAAAATGGTTCTGGAGATCTCTCATCCTGTTTTCTTTTGTCCCTACCACTTCCTTCTTCAGAAACTTTCCGTAATCCGTGATCGGAGTGAAAACGAAATGCATGTGAGGATGTGTTTCGTCCATATGAACGACTGCGGACACTATGTTGGATTCTCCATAAAACTTCCGGATAAACTCCGTTACATACTCAAAGAATTCCCGCTGTCCCTCCGGACTTTTCGCTTCGATCCACGCCGGACTGGGAGTACATACCCCCTCAACCAGAAATATGGTGTTATATCGTGGTGGGTACTTAATATCCTTCAATCGATCCTGAACGATCTCCCAGTACCTCTTCTCCGGAGCAACGATGTGGTAATTGAGATGACTGCGGGCAGGATCGATCGTTTTATTGTTGGGATAAGACTTTTTCTTTCTTTCAATGTGCTGATCCATCGTCCCGATCTTATCTTTCTTCAGGCTGTTCATATGTAAAAATACATAGTTTGCCATAATGTTTCTCCTTTCTCTGCATAATAAAAGAGCGATGAAAACTCCATCGCTCTTACAAAAAACAGCTTTCTTATGGTTCTAGGCCTTCCTTGCTATTTTCCTGTATTCTTTAACAATGTCTTTAGGCAGTCATCCAGCCTTCTCAAAAAACAGATATGTCTTCAGACAACGTCTCTCACCTCATTTTCAATAATATTAAATCTTTTAAACTCGGGTATAGCGTTTTCCATTGCTTCTTCCAAAACCTCCTCGCCCTGAAGGTGTGACGCTACGAGCAGACTGGAAGGATATACGGGCTCCTCTAAACAGCACTCTCTCAAATCATCATAGTCGCTGCTCAAAGAAATACCGTTTTCGCGACTCAGATAATCGACCATGGCAAGCAAATACAAGCTTTCAGGGTACCAGCCCCTATCAAAATAACGTCTGATCCGATTCTTCTCCAGCTCTTCAATCAGAAAATCAATGTCGCCTTTTATTTTAACCTGATGGCAGATATTACTTCGGAAAATATCAAAACTTGGACGTTTTTCCAAATAGGGAGCCAGGAGCTCCTCCATTGAGATGTCAAGAGCTTTTGCAAGCTTGTATACGGTCTCTGCGCTACAACGTTCAAGACTTGTTTTTCCTTTCACGATCTCATTCAAGGTTGTATATGGAATTCCGCTCACCTTTGCAGCCTGATATACCGACATTCTTTTCTTTTCTAACAATATGCGCAATCTCATAAATGTCTCCCCAACCATTATAACGGTATACCGTTATAATGGAACAAAACATGTTTTTTGACAACCATTCAGGGCAAAAACAAACCTTGCAAACCTAGTTTTTGCACAAAAAAACACGTATAATTCATTTAGATTCTATGAAATGAGGAGACTATTATGTATTGCTCAAACTGCGGTACGAAACTGGACGACAACGCCAAGTTCTGCCCGAATTGCGGAACGAAAGTCGTCTCTGCCGAAACCGTGCAGGCAGCAGCCGAAGCTGCGCCGACGGTATTCCCGGTCGAACAGTCTGCTGCTCAGCCGGACACAACCACACTGCCGGAACTTGATCCTGTCCTGCCCTCTCCCGCAGCATCTTCTGCCGATACGGCGGAGGTGCCGGAACTGGAGCTCCCGGATCTCTCCGGAGCGCTTGACATGCCTGTTGAGGAGCCCGATCTTACGATCGAACTCCCGAAAGCAGCCCCGACCCCCGCACCTTCCATGGAGCCTTTCCCGGTTCCCGAAGCGCCAGTGTTCAGCGATGTAGCAAAGGCAGCGGATCAGGCTCCTGCTGCACCTGTTTATAGCGCTCCCGTTCAGCCGCAGCAGCCGGTTATGAATACTGCTGCCGGACAAAACCCGGTACAGATCCCTGCAGCGGCATCCTTCGCACAGCAGACGGCAACGCCGGTTCCCGGCGCCAACCCGCCTGTCATGCCGACCTCACAAACTCCGCAGTACCCCGCTTCGGTATCCGGTGCAATTCCCGGACAGAATCCCCCTACCGTTCAGAAGGGCAAGAAGAAAGGCAGAGCGGGTCTCATCATCGCCATCGCGGCTATCGCACTCGTTGCCATTATCGGCGGAGCGTTCTTTGCTTCCCGCGGCGGTTCCACCAAGAAATTCGATGAGTTCATGGCCAACGGCGATGAAGCATACGATTCCGGTGACTACGAGAGTGCTGCAAGTTACTATGAACAGGCGTACGAGATCAAGCCTGATGATGAGATTCTCCGTGAACAGCTCTCGGAGACCTATATGCAGCTTCTCTACAATGCTGTAGATAATGATGACTACGAGACAGCCATGGCATACGCCGGAACAATAGACTCCACAGTCGGTTTCGCATCTCCGGAAGAAAAGAATGGCATCTACAACTACGTCTACTACATGTGGGTCTTATCGTGTGAGATCGACGGAGACTATGACAAGGGCTTCGCTGTTCTTGAAGAAGGCAAGCAATACCTGTCCGATGAAGAATATGAGATGTTCTATGATGAACTCACGGATTATAAGAACAGTGGCGAAGCCGGAGCGACCGATTCGGATTATCTGGCTAACTTTGCCAAGTCTGTCGTCTCCCACATCGATGAGGGCAAATATTACAACGTCTGTGTAGATATTGCCTTTGACGCCGACGGAATTCTCGACGCCATAGGAGGTGTCGGCAACTATGTAACCATTCCTGTTCCGGGAAGTGAACTTCCTTATGTCCGTTTCTATGATACAGGCGACGTTTATCCGGTTGTCTATTACGGCGAGATCTCCAACGACGGAAACGGTGTCCGCCAGGGAGAAGGCTATATCTTTACCGCATATGACTACAACGGTTACGGTCTGTACGCGTATCTGGCCACCTGGAACAACGATCTTCCCGACGGACCGTTCGGCGAACTGAATCTTTACAGCACCGAAGGGGAAAATACCTTTGACACGGAAGTAAGATATTTCGGTAACCTTGTTCACGGCCTGTACGATGGTGAGATCACCATAACCTGGACTGATGGAAGGACATACATAGCCAATTATAACCAGGGAATCCCGGAAATCCTCGGACACGACGATGAGAACGATGCACCCATCATCGCCTACGCCACTGATGATTCCGGAAAGTGGCTGTATTCCACCGACACAACAACTCCTGTAGGAGTGGATCTGTTCGGCTGATCCCCTCGCTGTTTCACCTCATAGTTAAATCCCGGAGCATTGCTCCGGGATTTTCTGTTACCTTTCCTGAACGATGTCACTTTTTTTCTGTTTCTCCGCCTGTTTTGCCCAGGTCTTTTCTGTCTGCTCCTGAAAAAACGATACGAGCGGAGCCAGTTCCTGCCTTTCATCCCACGCTTCCAAAGCGGAATAATACTGTTTCCTGTCTTCTTCGAAAACAATAACAGGAGGATGATCATGAAGAAGGAGGAAATAGTTCATCGCCAGACGCCCTGTGCGTCCGTTGCCGTCTGCGAAAGGATGTATATTCTCGAACTTCGCATGGAAATACGCTGCAGCGATCAGTTCTTTTCCTTCCGGTACCTGCCTGATCTCGTCCAATAATTCTCTCATTTCTTCCTGGACATCTTCCGGCGAAGCCCCGATCTCATTGATGCCCGTTACCCAGTCATGTTTCTTATATTCACCCGGACGCTCTCCCAGAGCCCATCTCCTCGCGTCGTAGGTGTTTTGTGTCAGTAATTTTTGGAACGACTTGATCAATTCCTCTGTGACCGGTTCTTTTCTGTCAAACGCTGTCAGCATTCTCTCATTAGCATCCCTGGCATTCCGGATCTCGAATAAGGTCCGAAGATCTCCTGTATACGAAGTCACTCCGTCTCGGTCGAATATTTCCCTGACGTCCGTATAGTCCACGCTCTCGTTCTCGATCTTACCGGAATGGTATGCAAATTCCGCAGCAAAACTGTGAAGCGCTTCGGAAAGAGCTGTGCCCGTCGTGATTCCTTTGCCTCTCCAGTAATCGATCGTCTTTTGGTATTCCATTAATATCTCACCCTAATCTGATAGCACGCTGTAATCTTATCCATTCTTTCTTATCCTACCACGTACACGAATAGCTTCCGTTAATTTTTTCAGATCCCCATGATCTCCCGGGCAACACGGTCAGACATGCGGACGGCTCCGGAAAGAATCAGCATATTAAAGATCAATTCCCCAAAGTAGCCCCACACCATTACCGCAGGCGCGGCGTCCGTCTGTACGGCGGGGGGACTCCCCGCGAGGGCTGAGAAGATCACGCATGCAAGGAGGATCGCTGCTCCCTCTGCCCCTGCTGCCGCGCAGCTTTTCAGAAAGCTCCTGCCGATCCCCTGTGTCGGTTCCCCGGCAAAGGACGCCAGAGGGATCGGAGCGATGGCGGCGAACAGATAGATCCTAAAGAACCTTCCGTATACTGTGAGCACCATGGAGAAGGCAAGGATCCAGACAAGCAGCGAGGAGATGAGCGTCACCGCCCACAGGGGGATGGACTCGAGAAAGCCACAGGCCTCGATCGATTCCGTTATCTCTGCAGGAAGGGCGGCGTCGACCCCGGTTCCCTGCGGAGCCGTGATCGCTCCGGTGATGCCCGAGACGATATCCAGAAAAGACAGCATGAGTTCCATGCTGCGGGAGATGAGCGCTTTGGAGACCGCGAACCGGATGAAAGGCTTCACTGCCTGCTCCGGTCTTCGGAACTCCGCCAGCGATCCCGCTGTTTTCATGATCCCGCCTACAAAGAAGAGCACGAGCAGCGCATATGCGATCGCCTGCATACTGCCGTGCACTTTTTCCACTACTGTCCACACCGCCCCGCCGCGGAAATCCTTTGGCGACATGGATGCCAGGCTGACGATCTCCGCCATCTTTTCGTTCCATAACCGGAGCGCCTGCTCCAGATTCTGTACGATCCAGTTATCCGACATTTCGTTCACCTCCTTCCCGGATGACCGGATCTTTTTTATGTTCCGATAATGAGATTCAGGATCTCTTTCGTGAATGTGATGACGATCCCACCTGCAAGGGTCAGAAATCCGTTGGAACGCTGGGACGGATCATGGCTCTGCAGGGACAGTCCTACCTGTACGATTCCCCATCCAAGCAGGATCAGACCCACCGAACGAATGAGCCCGAATATGAATTCACTCAGGTTGTTGATCACCTCTATGGGATCCCCCGCTGACGCCGCCACCGGGATCGGCGCTCCCAGGATCAGGATCCCCGCCGCCAGTGCGGTCAGTATCCGCAGGATCTGTTTTTTCTTCACTGCCTTCCGGTTTCTGTTCTCGCTGTTCATTTTCCTTTCTCCTTTCTTTATCAAATGTCTCCAGTGCCGCTTCCAGATCTCTTTCGGTGAGGACAAGGGTCTCATGTTTTTCCGCGCCAAGCTCCTCCTTCGCTTCATCCGGCGGGATCTCCCATACCGCTGCTCTGCTCCTGTGATCCTCCCCGTAACGGTATGCCTGCCCTCCTCCGTCCGCTGTAAAACACAGGTCCCGATGCCTCAGGATATCGCACTTCAGATCCCGCACCGGTCGTTCTCCCCGGATGAACAGAAGGGCGTAGCGGTTGTCCATCTTGCGCACCTCATCCGGTGTCATGAGCTCCCTGCCCGTCTTGTGCCAGCTTTTTGAGCGGCTCCCGGTCTTTCCTTTCGACTCACTGTCCTGGGCTTCCTCGATGGTCTCCCTTCCCAGCAGTTTTGAGACATATTCGTGGGTAGATTCCTCATTTCCTCCCAGGTACAGGAAGGTGTCGCAGTTTCCCGTGATGGACTCCCACTGCTTTTCAAAAAGCGTCTTCAGCTGAGCCATGTTCTGGATGATGATGGATACCGAGATCTCCCTGGACCGCATGGTGGACAGCAGTTTGTCGAAGGATGTGGGAAGGGCAACGTTCGCAAATTCATCCATGAGGAAATGCACATGGACAGGAAACCGTCCGCCATAGAAGGTGTCCGCACGGTAGTAGAGCTGCTGAAAGAGCTGGGTGTACAGCATCCCGACCACAAAGTTGAAAGAGGAATCGTTGTCCGGGATCACGGCGAACACCGCAGTTTTCCTCTCCCCCACGAGATCCAGTTCCAGCTCGTCATACATGGAGATGCCGGCGAGGGTGTCCAGGTTGTATTTCTCCAGTCTGGCCAGAAGGGTGATCTGAATGGATTTCAGCGTCTTCGCCGCGCCGGACCGGTAGCTGCGATAGTACTTGAGGGCAATGTGATCCGGTTCCTCGCTCTCCAGTTTGTCAAAGAGGAGGTCCAGCGGAGATCTGTAGTTGTCGTTGTTCTCCTTCACGTCCCCTGCCCGTATCATCTCCAGGATCATGGGGAAATTCTGTTCCCGCTCATACGCCCTGTATTTCAGGTAGAAGATCAGGGCAGAGAGCAGCATCATCGCTGCCTGATCCCAGAAGGGATCGGAGGTGCGTCCCTTCGCGGCGGAGGTGTTGCTGAAGAGGTTGGTCACCAGTCTCTGGACATCGTTGTCGTCCTTCAGGTATACGAAGGGGTTGTAGCAGTGGCTCCGCTCCATATGTATGAGATCGAGCACCTTTACCGTGTACCCCTTGCGGCGGAGAAGGTCCCCCGTATCCCGGAGCAGCTCTCCTTTCGGAGAGCTTTTGTCAAGCCCCTTTTTTGTAGAACCTCTAAAGTTGATGCATACGGCTGCAACCATCAGAAACCATGGCTGCAGCCGCATTTTCTAGGCAAAAAGCGCCTGATCTTCGCTCAAAAGCTCATTTATTATCAACTTTTTCAGCATTTCTTCAGGCTTCCCTTTTGCTTCATCCGAGGATTTCGCTTCAAGAGAAAAGACCGTTTTACCGATCTTCTCTTCAAATCCATTTCTTTTTTCTTCGATCCTATTCGTCATATCCAAACACCTCCTTCAACGCATCCATAAGCGCAACAGCCTCATCTCTGGTAAGGGTGATCCCCTTACCGCACTTTTGTCTGTCAGGATGCCAGCTTCTGATGTCATACTTCGGATCAGCCCCGTTCCAGCTGACGAGATTGATTTCCTTGGTATAACCTCTTTCATTTCTGGAGAGCACTGCTATAGGCTTCTCCATTCGAAAAGTAATGTTTTTTTCTGACATGATTAAATCCTCCTTCTTATTTCGCGCAACAAAAGAGGCAGCCGCTTAATTGCAGCTGCCCACACACTGTACAGTTAATAGAAATAATCTATAGACTAAAGGCTGATTTTATTCTTTCATATCATATTCCCAGATCAACTCTTCCAGTGTTTCATATAGGGTATCCGGTTGAACCGGTTTTGACAGGTGCGCATTCAACCCTGCCTGCATACTGCGCTGAACGTCTTCGTCAAAAGCATTGGCGGTCAGCGCAATAATAGGGATACTCTTTGCGTCAGATCTGTCCATAGCACGGATCACCCGTGTCGCTTCCAGCCCATCCATCTCAGGCATCCGCATATCCATTAGGATAGCGTCGTAGTAGCCCTGCTCATGCTCTGAGAACTTTTCAACAGCAATTTTGCCGTTCACCGCAAGATCTGCCTCCATCTGCCGCATCTGCAGCACCATCATGATGATCTCCGCGTTGACCTGTACATCTTCCGCAAGCAGTATCCGCCGTCCTGTCAGATCGGCTTTATTCGCTTCTTTCGTTGCTTGTATGCCTTTACGCTTCATGGCGGATTCAAATTCCTCCATTACCGCTGTTGCGAAAAGCGGCTTGGCAATAAAGCTGTCCACGCCTGCCTGTATTGCTTCCTCAAGTACATCGTCCCAGCGATAGGCTGTCAGGATGATGATGGCGGATTTGTTGCCGACAATTTCACGAATGCGTCGGGTCGTCTCCACGCCATCCATCTCCGGCATCTTCCAGTCGACCAGGATTAGATTGTAGGGCTCCATTCTGGCATGGCGGAGTCGGACCATCTCAATCGCCTCGGGACCGGAACCGGCAATTTCCGCAGAGATGCCAGTCTTTTCCAACACCAACTTTGCATGTTCACAGGCAATGGGATCGTCATCGACGATCAGAACGGTCATTTCGTCAGGACGGATTTCATCCACTTCTCCATCTATATCCTTCCCCTCAGAATCCATCAGAGTTACCGTAACTGTAAAGACAGTACCCTTACCTTTTTCGCTTTCTACTTCAATCCCGCCATTCATCATTTCCACAAAGTTTTTCGTGATAGCCATTCCCAGCCCGGAGGAACCATATTTACTGGTGGTGGATGAATCCTCCTGACTGAAGGTGTCGAATATATGAGGCAGGTATTCTTTACTCATACCGATTCCGGTATCTGCGATCCGGAAACAGAGGGTGGTTAAACCGTTTAGTTGTGCCATGCGCTTGACGATGAGGCTAACCTTTCCTCCTTCTGGTGTAAACTTCACTGCGTTACTAAGGATGTTGATCAGCACCTGACGCAGTTTCATATTGTCGCCGATGTAATAGTCATCCACTTCACCCTGAATGTGGCATTGGTAATCCAGACCCTTGTCGTTACACTGGCTGCTGAACATAGTATTGACAGCTTTCAACAATTCTGAGAATGAGAATTCCTCGTTTTTGAGCGTCAATCGGCCCGATTCAATCCGGCTCATATCCAGAATATCATTGATAAGACCCAGTAGATGATGCGCGCTTTCACCGATCTTTTTCAGGTATTCCCGGGTTTCGTCAGGAAGCGACTCGTTACGCATCGCCAGACTGTTCAGCCCAATGATCGCGTTCATCGGCGTACGGATCTCATGGCTCATATTAGACAGAAAAGCCGTCTTTGCTTTATTAGCATTTTCCGCTGCCTCCAGCGCATTTTGCAGAGCTTCCCGACTTTCAGACAGTTCCTGCTTCTGCGCCTTTTCACGCTGCAGGGATTCTTCCAGTTCTCTGCGGTATTCTTCCTTTTCATCTTCAACAACAAAACTGTGCAGCAGGCAGGTCCCAACCATATACCCCATAGCATAGAACGGCCACAGTGGGTAGTAAATCTGGAAAACGATCAGCGCTATCATCGCGATCCCGAACATGCCTATGGTCATATTTCTAAGTCTGGCTTTTCCCTCTGTCCTTGCTGTAAGGCGAAGTGTATAAATTGATGTCATAAGGAAAAATAGGATCTGAACACCAAATGTAACGTAACGCAGACTTGCTGCATGATAAGCACCGCTTTCATCGAACCAGAACATAACAGGGCTAAAAATGTTGATAATAACGACAATTATCTCAAACACGAAAAACGCCCATCCGGCATACTTCAGCAGAGTGTTGAATACATTATCACTTTCAAGATATGCGATCACATACTGAGTCCAGAGCAATACCGCCGCTGCCATTGCTATAAAATACAGTGTTGTATCTGCAAACTGAAGAGAAGTAAGATGCCAGGCATCCAAAATACCCCAAATGCCATCCGTAATATAGTAACCCAAAACACCAATAAGAAAGCCCCGATACAAGCGCTGGGTTCTTGAAGCGGTCGAGCCTTTAGGCATCCACAGAATATCCCTATTAATGATTATCAGGATAATTGCGGCCAATATCCCGATGATTGAATATGTCATAGCATCATACTCCCGGCTTCTTTTTCAATAGACTGCATGAATCATTGCAGTCCGGCTGTCGCAGTCTGACTCCCATATCACTATGTATTGCGACAACATAAATATATCTAAACTAAAGTCTGGTTTTATTCTTTCATATCATATTCCCAGATCAACTCTTCCAGAGTTTGATACAGGTGTTCTGGCTCCACAGGTTTAGACAGATGCGCATTCATGCCTACCTGTAGTGAACGCTGAACATCCTCATCAAAGGCATTGGCCGTCAAAGCAATGATTGGTATTATTTTGGCATCCGGTCTGTCTAGTGCCCGAATAGCAGCTGCAGCCTCCAGGCCATCCATCTCAGGCATGCGCACATCCATGAGTATCGCATCATAGTGACCGATCGGACTCTTTTCAAACATCTCAAGAACGATCTTTCCGTTCTCAGCATGATCGATCTCTGCCTCCCGTGTGAGAATGACCTGCTTCATTATTTCTGCGTTGATAAATACATCCTCCGCAAGCAAAATTCTTTTGCCCTTTAGCTCAGCCCGCTTCTTCTCCCTATAGAGGCTCATGTTGTTCTTTCTTGCGATCCGCTCGAATTCGTCGATCACGTTGGATGCAAATAAAGGCTTTGCCAGGAAACCGTCTACGCCGACATGCATGGCTTCATCCATGATCTCATCCCAGTTGAATGAAGTCAGGATGATAACTGTCGTTTCCTTATCATAGCGCTGCCGTATTTCTTTTGCTACTTCAATACCGTCCATCTCAGGCATTTTCCAATCCAGCAGCACAAGGTTATAAGGTTCATGCTTGGCATGCTGCAGCTCCAGCATATGAAGTGCCGTCTGCCCATCGAGACATGTATCTGCTTTGATCCCCACTTCGTCCAATACGATCCGGGCATGCTCTGCGGCGATCTCTTCATCGTCAACTACGAGAATACGCATATCCTTTGGAGCGATAAGGTAAGTGGATGGTCCCTGATGATCACAGTTGTTCAGCGAAATGACAACTGTGAACTCTGTCCCGACACCTTTTTCCGATTCAACAGAAATCATGCCATTCATTAGTTCAACGATACTTTTTGTAATGGCCATACCAAGGCCTGTGCTGCCGTACTTGCTGCTTCTGCTGCTATCTTCCTGTGTGAAAGTATCGAAGATCTTTGGGATGAATTCCTGATCCATGCCGATTCCTGTGTCCCTGATACTGAATTTGATGGTCGAATGATCTCCGAAATCAGCGGTTCGCTCCACAGTCAGTGTGACACTCCCCGGTGCGTTTGTGAACTTGATAGCGTTCGACAGAATGTTGATCAGCACTTGCTTGAGTTTCATGTCGTCACCGATGTAGTAATCGCTGACACCGCCAACCATCTTGCATTCATAATGCAGTCCCTTTTCTTCACATTGGGACATGACCATGGTGTTGATCTGCTCCAGCATATTGCGGAAGGAGAATTCTTCCCTGCGGATCACCAGCCGACCGGACTCTATCCGGCTCATATCCAGAATATCATTAATAAGACCCAATAGATGATGCGCGCTTTCACCGACCTTTTTTAGGTACTCCCTGGTTTCGTCAGGAAGCGACTCGTTACGCATCGCCAGACTGTTCAGCCCGATGATCGCGTTCATCGGCGTACGGATCTCATGGCTCATGTTGGATAAGAAGGCTGTCTTGGCTTTGCTTGCTTCTTCTGCTACAGCGAGCGCTTCACTTAAAGCGCGGTTCGTTGCCAAAGCGTCTCTCATTTCAGCATCAATATCCGTAAAGCCCAGACCGATGGCATGGACCATATTATCATCACGGTCCTTTGGATGGCGTACGCCCGCCATGCGCAGCATTTCATAATATTCCTCGCCGTCTCTTCTCACCAGATAACGATAGGCGATGATGTCTCTTGTGGCCAGTGCGTCACGTATACTTTCCGGATCAGAAAACTTTCGGAACCCTTCTTTATATTCCTCATCTACATGGAGATCACAGTATTCACTGATCCATGCATGATATGGAAAATGAACACCTTCAGGGATCTGAGCAGGATCATCCGGATCTGCACGGTAGCAGACAGCCTCATCGGTGTCAATATCCACATGATATACGCTGCGGTAATCAGACGCCATGGCTGTGATCATACTGTCCAGGTCTTTCTGATGTTTTTCCTGTGAAAGATACTTTTCCGTGATATCTGAGATAAAGACGACATATACTCCGCCATATGCTTTTGTTTCCGTATAATGCCCATAGTCGTCCACCCAGCGAACAGCTCCGTCCTTACGAATGATACGGTATTCCGCATAATCCATCTGGTTCTTACTGGAAGAGATCTGCTGGACGATGGAATCGGAGACCTTCTGATAATCGTCAGGATGAACCAGGCCTTTGAACACAAATCCAGTATATGACTTGAAATCTTCAAGGTCTGTACAGCCGTATATATTGACTACGGCTCTGTTTGCGTAGATCAGTTTTTCAGGTGCCTCTGCCTGATAAATAAAGAATCCACCGGGCATGTTGCCGCCGATCTCTTCAATAATGGGGAGTGTCTGCTCGTTCAATTCCAATTTATCTTTTATCATACCTCGCGCTCTCCTGTACTTTTATCCTTAAAAGATAATCATTGCTTCTCGGTTTACTTTTCATCTCGTTTTTCATGCACAAGCTGAATATAATCGACCTATAACTATAATAGTTTACCATGACTTTTTTGCACATTTCTACCTTACAAAGAAAAAAATCCACCTAAGGTATGATTAGAATAGATGCACATGAATGTCTCTCATTTGAGGCGTTACGGAATGTCAACACTATCTTTACCATTAGTGAACAAGCATCCATGAAGCCATATCCTTTCTTGTAATCCTAGCATCTCATCCCCAGTCCTTATCTAAATTCAAAAAAAGTTTCCCAGTTCCATACTTCTTCATTAGTATCTATGGTTTTATCACTCATCTTTCATCATGTTCCTTCGGTTTTCTACCGATCATCACATCTTTTCTTAAACGATCAACGGAGGCGTGGCACGTCTCCGTCACTACCAATAGTCTGAAGTCCTCTTCAGTCAAAAGCATTCTGTCAACGTAAACGTCAACGGACTGCTAAACACTTTTTCCTTTTTCGAATAGCCTTTTTCTTCCGAAACACTTTTTTACCCCTCGTTGACGTTTTTCGTTGACATACGTATTACTACCCGCCGAAAAACAAGGTGTTCAGTCCTTTCCGGGCAGTGTTTATATGTCAACGAAGCGTCAACGAACCATGTCAACGGAGCTGCAGAAATCAAAAAGGGATGTCCTCGAATGTGGTCATCTGTGAAAAACCACATTCCGTTGACACCCCTTCGTTGACATCTGCGATCCGCTCCCAGCCTTTCTGAGTACCGTAGTCAGAGCCGAACCGGCGCGGACTGTCGAAGTACCGCCACCCCTCCAGCGTTCCATCGCGGATAAGCTGATTCATGATGTCATTGATCTCGTTCGTCTGCCATCTCTGCGGCTGTGAGTACTCATTATGAAGTGCTTCCCGGAAAAGCATCTTGGAGCAGACCTTATCTCCGGGGAAGTCCTGCATGAACGACAGTATCAGTCCAGCATCAACATCTTCCTGCATGAACATACGCTGCCTCTGCCTCACCTCAGCCCCGATCTCCGGCGAGAGCTTCAGGCTGACCTTGCCTCTGCGCCAGATCTCCATGACCTCGGCCCACATCTGGCGGATATACTCTCTGGAATATTTCTCATTATCAAGAATGAACACCTCAGCCTCGCTTTCATTGCAGGCAATCGGCAGGAATCGTCTGTTCCCGGTCCTGTCACTGGGCAGGAAACTGATCTTGTTCGTGGTCCCGGCGAACACACACTGTCTCGGTCTGTCTTTCGGATAGCGCTCATAAGGCGTGCGGTAGATCTCTTTCTGCCGTGAGAGGAAGCTCTTGATGGCTTCATTGCTTCTGGCATTGTTGGTAGCAAGCATCTCGGACAGCTCTATGATCCAATGTCCCTGAAGCTTCTCGTATACCTTGCCGCTTTCCAGATCCTTGAGATCATCTGTGAACCATTCATCCTCGACTGCAAGCAGCCTGAAGAAAGTGGATTTTCCTGCTCCCTGATCGCCGACTACGCAAATGATATAGTCGAACTTGATCCCGGGTCTGAATACTCTTGAGATCGCCCCAAGCATGAAGAACTTCAGGATCTCATA
>CAZRGP010000031.1:0-26111 GCA_964599695.1 uncultured Faecalibacterium sp. | reverse complement strand
AACTACGCCCTTTGGGACTTTCACCCTAGATTCGGGACATGCCCGTCATACCAAAAAAACAGTCCGGAACGGATTCCGGACTGTCTGAAAACAAAACAGGGAGGTAATTATTTGACCTCGACAGTTGCGCCTGCCTCTTTGAGCTTCTTCTCGATCTCGTCTGCCTCTTCCTTGGAGATGCCGGCCTTGACGGTCTTCGGGGCTGCGTCGACGAGCTCTTTGGACTCTTTCAGACCAAGTCCGAGGATCTCTTTGACAGCCTTGATGACGTTCATCTTGGTCTCGCCGATCTCTTTCAGAATGACTTCGTACTCGCTCTTCTCTTCTGCTGCGGGTGCTGCTTCTCCTGCGGAGACAGCAACTGCGGTTGCAGCTGCGGAAACGCCGAACTCTTCTTCAATTGCTTTAACGAGCTGGGAAAGCTCCATAACGGTCATACCTTTGATCTCTTCGATCATCTTTGCGATATCAGCCATAGTAGTAATCCTTTCAATAATTCAAATAAATGATTTAGTTTACGAGACGATTAAGCGGTCTCTTTCTGCTCGCGCACAGCGTCCAAGCCACGTGCGAGAGATGCGATGATACCATTGAGGGAGCCAGCGACCTGGGCAACGAGTCCTTCGCGTCCGGGCAGTTTCGCAAGGCTGCGGATCATGGCCACATCGACCTTCTGTCCATCGATGAAACCGGTCTTGATGTTGAACTTATCGGTATACTGGGAAGCATACTTGTTCAGGACACGGCAAGGAGCGATCTCATCCTCGCTGATAGCGACAGCGATAGTGCCGGCAAGATCCCCGACGATGTCATGCATACCGACCTGTTCACAGGCGTGGCGCATGATGTTGTTCTTGATGACCTTGTACTCGACACCGGCCTCACGCAATTCCTTGCGCAGCGCTGTATCATCAGCAACGTTAATGCCACGATAGTCGACCAAGAGAACTGCATTGGACTTCTCCAACTTCTCAGTCAGAGCAGCAACAGCAGCTTTCTTCTCTTCAATAATCTTAGCATTTGCCATTGAGCTATTTACCTCCTGTTTTCATATTCTGTGAAAACAAAACCCTCCTCAGAATCGACCGAGGAGGGAAAAACCTTCATAAAAACAAAACACAAGATGTTTTTGCTTTCATCCTCGGCAGGTGGACCGGAGTCCTTTACGTTTTCACACCTGCTGTCTTTGGACAGCTTCGATATTATACTTTACACGCGACAGCGTGTCAAGTAACCAGTTACTGCTGAGCTACGTTGATGTTCATGTACTTGTTGGTAAGTACCTTGACACCAGGGCCCATTGTGGAAGCGACGACGCAGGAGCGGATGTACTGGCCCTTTGCTGCCGCGGGTTTTGCTCTGACGATTGCTTCGATCAGAGCATCGAAGTTCTCTGTGAGCTTCTCGCTGCCGAAGGAAACTTTTCCGATCGGGCAGTGAATGATGTTGGTCTTGTCGAGACGATACTCGATCTTACCGGCCTTCGCGTCCTTGACTGCTTTGGCGACATCAGGAGTAACGGTTCCGACCTTCGGGTTCGGCATCATGCCGCGGGGTCCGAGGATACGGCCAAGACGTCCAACGATGGGCATCATGTCCGGGGAAGCGATAACTGCGTCGAAGTCCATGAAGTTTTCCTTCTGGATTCTCTCTGCCAGTTCTTCTGCACCAACGATCTCTGCGCCTGCTGCTTCAGCTGCACGGGCTGCATCGCCCTTTGCAAAGACTGCTACGCGGACGGTCTTACCGGTTCCGTTCGGGAGAACGACGGAGCCACGGACCTGCTGGTCTGCGTGACGGCCATCAACACCGAGGCGGATGTGCATCTCAACGGTCTCATCGAACTTTGCCTTTGCGGTCTCGCAAACGAGTCCGAGGGCTTCCGTTGTATCATACATTTTGGAGCGGTCTACGAGTTTAGCGCTCTCAACATATTTCTTTCCGTGCTTCATTATTTCTGACCTCCTTCAACAAGTACGCCCATGCTGCGTGCAGTGCCGGCGATCATGCTCATGGCTGCCTCAACGGAAGCTGCGTTCAGATCGGGCATCTTTGTCTCAGCGATCTTGCGGAGAGACTCCTGAGAAAGGGTTGCGACCTTCTTCTTGTTGGGCTCGCCAGATGCTGTCTCCAGTCCGCATTCCTTCTTGATCAGGACTGCTGCCGGAGGGGTCTTTGTAACGAATGTGAATGTGCGGTCCGCATAGACAGTGATAACGACCGGGATAACGGTTCCCATGTTCGCTCTTGTTCTGTCGTTGAACTGCTTTGTGAACTCAACGATGTTCACGCCGTGCTGACCAAGCGCAGGGCCTACAGGAGGAGCAGGAGTTGCCTGTCCGCCGGGGATCTGGAGCTTGATATAGCCAGTAACTTTTTTAGCCATAAATAAATTCCTCCATTAGTGGTTAGATCGAACGCATTAAAGGTTTTACGTTCTCCCACGAGAGCTTGCGCCCTCTCTACAAACCGCATGCGGTCTATATACATTTTTTAGAGCGGTGATACCTCTGTGAGGTCCATCTCTGCGGAAGTCTCCCTTCCGAACATCGATACACGGACCTTGACACGCTGGGTGTCGCCGTCGATGGATTCAACCGTTCCGATGAATCCTTCCATCTGGCCTCCGTTGATGCGGACGGTATCACCGATCGCATAGTTGACGCGGATCTCGGAATTCTCAACGCCGAGCGCGTCGACCTCAGCCTGGGTCAGAGGAGTGGGCTTTGTGGTCGTGCCTACGAAGCCTGTGACTCCATTCGCGTTGCGAACGATGTACCAGGACTCATCGGTCATGACCATCTTCACCAGGACATAGCCCGGGAAGAGTTTTCTTTCGTATTCTTTGCGTTTGTTGTCGCGGATCTCGACAACGTGCTCCGTCGGGATCTTGACCTCCAGGATGTAGTCCTGCAGCCGACGGTTTTCGACCAATTTCTCCAAATTGGCCGCCACCTTATTCTCATATCCGGAATAAGTATGGACAACATACCATTTTGCAGTCTCAGCCATTTGCAAAGTCCTTCCTGTTTAGAATTGTCTGAGCAAAAGGTCGCGCAGGAATGCAAAGATATAATCAAATCCCCATGTCAACACGGAAAAGATCAGAACCATTACCAGAATAATAGCAACGTTGTTCCAGACCTGTTTCTTGCTGGGCCAGGCGATCTTCTTGAATTCGCCTTTCGCGTCTTTGAAATACTTTGCGATGCGAGCAAAAAAGCCGGGCTTGTTCGTCTTGTCTGCCATGCTGTCTCCTTACTTCGTCTCTCTGTGGAGCGTATGCTTGCGGCATGACGGGCAATACTTGTTGAACTCGATACGATCCGGGTTGTTCTTCTTGTTCTTCATAGTGTCGTAATTGCGACGTTTGCACTCAGTGCATGCTAGCGTAATCTTGACTCTCATTTTCTATCGGCACCTCCATTAGTTTTCCGCTTGTGCGGATCAGCCTCCCTCCAAGCGGCGGTGCAAAAAACAGCACACAAAAAAATAACCCGCTTAAAGAGGTACGACTAGTCTACCAAAGTAACACTGCAATGTCAACAAAAAACCACAGATTTGTTTGTATATTTCTCTAAAAGGAAGTTTGTACTTTCTCCCCTGCTATGATAAGATACAAGGAAAGTGCTCAAGATGCAAATAATAAAGTATTAAGAGGGAAAAAATGAAAACAATCGGTATTCTTTTCGGGGGAGTATCCAGCGAACACGCGGTATCGTGTCTGTCTGCTGCTTCGATCATTCCCAATATTCCGAAGAACAAGTATGAACTGGTTCTCGTAGGGATCACGAAGGAAGGAAAATGGCTCCGTTATTTCGGTGACATGGATAACCTCGCGAACGATACCTGGGATCAGGATCCTTCCTGCGTCCCCTGTGTCCTGTCCCCTGACCGGACCACTCACGGATTCCTTCAGCTCAGCAAGGACAATAGCGTTGAGACCATCTATGTGGATGCAGTCTTCCCTGTCCTTCACGGTAAGAATGGCGAGGACGGCACCGTCCAGGGGCTGTTCATGCTCGCCGGCATTCCGTTCGTCGGGTGCGACCTTCTCTCTTCCGCAGTCTGTATGGACAAGACGGTCACCGACATGCTTTTGGATTACAGCGGCATCCGCAGAGCGGAATGGCGCTATCTCACAAAAAAAGATAAAAATAAAGTGGAAGCGTTCGAGGAAGAATGCGCAAAGGCGCTGGGATATCCCATGTTCCTCAAGCCTGCCAATGCCGGATCCTCCATCGGCGTCTCCAAGGTCCGCAACCGTGAAGAATTCTTTGAAGGAGTCAAAGAGGCGTTCCGCCACGACGCTAAGGTGATCGCAGAGCGCGAGATCGTAGGTCAGGAACTGGAATGCGCAGTTATGGGAAACGATTTCCCTGTGGCCTCCTGCGTGGGCGAGATCGCGTCCGGTGCGGATTTCTACGACTATGATGACAAATATATCAACGATGTGAGCGAGTTATACATCCCTGCCAGGATCTCCGAAGAGCTTTCTGAAAAGATACGTGAGATCGCTGTGAAGGCATACAGCACCCTGGGATGCACGGGACTTGCCAGAGTGGACTTCCTCCTGGAAAAGGAGACCGGCATCCCCTATCTCAACGAACTCAACACCCTTCCCGGATTTACCTCCATCAGCATGTATCCGAAGCTTTTTGACGCCTGCGGCGTCATCTATCCCGAACTGCTGACTCAGCTGATCGAGTTGTCATTTGAACGTACAGAGGAGATCTGATCTTGGACAATCGCGCGATAGGCGTTTTCGACTCCGGTCTCGGCGGACTCACTGCGATCAAAGAGCTCCAGAGATTACTGCCGAATGAAAACTTCATATTTCTCGGTGACACGGCACGAGTGCCTTACGGAACGCATGACAGGGAGACGATCTGTCAGTATTCACGGGATGATATCTCCTTTCTCCTTAAAAAGGATGTCAAACTGATCGTAGCAGCATGCGGAACCGTATCCTCCAACTACCCGAAGGAAGAGGCGGAAAAACTGCCTGTTCCCTTCTGCGGGATCATCCATCCGGCAGCCGCTGCCGCTGTACAGCAGACAAAAAACGGGATCATCGGGATCCTGGGCACCCAGGCCACCATCGCCAGCGGAGCATTTGAAACGGAGATCCGCTCCATGAAGAAAGGACTCACCCTCGTATCAAAGGCGTGCCCCATGTTCGTTCCTCTTGTTGAAAACGGATACACCTCACCGGATAATTTCATCACGAGACACGTCGCAGACGAGTACATGCAGCCGATCCGGGAAGCCGGTTGTGACGCCGTCATTCTCGGATGCACCCATTTTCCCATTCTGGAAACAGTCCTCCGAGAGTGCCTTCCTGAGGACGTGACACTGATCAACTCCGGAGCTGAAGTTGCGAAGCTGGTCTCTGCATACCTTAATGAACACAATATGGCGCACAACGGCCAAAACGGTTCCACAAGATATTACGTGACCGACCGTCCCCACAATTTTTCCACCCTGGCCACTCTTTTTCTCGGCAATGACATATCCGACGATGTGACAAAGGTAACTCTAGAAAAAAATGAAAGATAACTATCTGATCACAATCGATACCACGCAGAAAACCGATGCAGGTGATGACAATTTCACTCTGTCCACTTTTGGTGAGTATGATTACAGTTCCGGAAGCACGGAGATCCGCTACGAGGACAGTGCCGCCACCGGATTTGAAGGATGCAAAACAGTGCTTCGCATCGAGCCCTCTTCGGTCACAATGAAACGCACAGGAACCTCATCCTCTCATATGATCCTGGAAAAAGGCAAGAAGCATATCTGCCACTACACCACACCCTACGGGGATCTCCCGTTGGGAGTCTATACAGAAGACATCCGTGATGAGCTCAATGAGAAGGGAGGAACACTGGACCTCCGGTATTCTCTTGACCTTAACGCAAACTTATTTGCGCTCAACCATCTGAAGATCACTGTAAGAGAAAAGAACTGAGATGTTTGATCCCGTCGCATCCTGTATTGCTGAGATCCGCAGGGCTCTTGACCGGACCGTGCAGGACCTTGAACTACCAACCATAGCGGAATATTCCCTGGAATATTCCGCTATTTCTGATCACGGAGATCTTTCTTCCAATATCGCATTTCAGGCAGCGCGAATATGGAAAACCCCAGCATATCAGGCTGCGTGCCGGATACGGGATCTCATCTCTGTTGGGAATGAGATGATCTGTGATGTCGCTGTCTCTTCAAACGGATTTTTAAACTTCCGGCTGAATGACAGCTGGCTCAACGATTCCGTATCCCAGATACTGGACGGCACCATAAACGAATACGCAGTAGAGGAAACCCGAAGAAAAGCGCTCCTCATGGTACCCGGAACGCCTGAAAAATGCAGGAATGACCGCCTTTACCGGACTCTTGCTGTCATCTGTTCGCTCACCGAGATCCTTTCTCAGCTCTGCTATGATGTTGAGACGCGATCAGATAATGAGCCCATAATGGATCGCTATGACCGTGTTTACCTCTGTTACCCCGATTTCTTTTGGGACTCCTCTCTTGCACCGGACTGTGCGGTGGAGGATGCGGTCAGGGTCGTGGTACGTGAACTTTCAGAAAAAGAATTCTCCTCCGAATGGAATGAGGACATGACCCTTCAGTTCAATTCCTCAAATCCCGCATCATCTCTTGACTGCTCAAAAGATCCTGTATTCGACATGCGCTACCGCTACGCCCGTCTTTGCAGCCTAATCCGTTCCTACCAACGGAAAGGGATCTCCCTCCCTGCAGCTGTGACTGGCACGGGTCTGAGCGAGGAGGACCGTTCTTTTCTGAAACTCATTCTGGACTATCCCTCCAGGCTTTCTTCAGCTGCGCACCGGGGTGACCCCTCTGTGCTGTTCCGGTATCTGACCGATCTGGATGACGCCTTTCTCCGCACACGCGAAGCAAAAGGAGCTTCGCTCGGGCTTGCAGCTTCTATAGATCCGGACATTCTCTTTTTCGCTGCTGCGGAAAAAAGAAGAATGATTGAATGCCTGGATGCTTTCCGTTTTCATCCGCCAGAGTATCTGTGATCCGGACTGATGGCATTATTGTTTAGATGTGGTATTATTAAATGTAATGGCAATCTAATTACTGATAGGAGATATTAATCATGCCCGTATGTAAAAAATGCGGAACAGAATATGAATCCTCTCTGGACCGCTGTCCGACCTGCGGAGAACCTTCCCCCGCGCAGGCCGAAACAGACGACGTAGATATGTATGAGATGCTGACATCCGGAGACACCAAAAAATTCTCCCTGTTCCCCGAAGAGGCGGAAGAGGAAGAAGCCGCAGTGTCTGGCGAGATGAATGAAAAGACCGCTCCCGTTTCTCCTGCTGCTGACACCGAAGAGTCTTCAGACCGCGAAAAAGCAGTAAGGGAGATGTTTAATGCGGAACCGGAGGAACCTGGCCTTGGAGAAAAAGCCAAAGCTTTCTTCTCTTCCCTGTTCTTCTCCAGGAAGCACCGCGAGACACCGGAAGAGGAAGAGCCTTCCGAGGAACAGAGTCCAAGCGAGGAAGGACAGGCCTTTTATCCTGAGGAAGAGCCTGAGGCCGCGACTGTAAAGGAAGAAGCAACCTCTCCCGAGGAAACCGTACAGGACGAGCCGGAAGAGGCTGACGATACGGAAACAGATGATATTTCCGAAGAGATCGGGAAAAAAGTGGTCTTCTATGCCGAGAACAACCCGAACTCTGCCGCTGCAGATCTCGAACCTCTTTTCGATACTATCGTCACAGAAGTCATCTCGATACCCGATCTGGACGAAGAACCGGAAGAGAAGGCAGCGGTCGATTCAGCTGAAGCTGCTCCTTCCGAGGAAGACCATACAGATGTGCCGGAACTTTCGGTCGATTATCCCGATCATTCATTCGCCGAAGAAACCGCTGAGGAAGATGTGACATCGGATGGCAATCAAGACTCTCCTTCCCCGGACTACAGTTCCGGTACGCTGCTTTCTGCCGACGATCCAGAAGCGGAAGCATTCCTCGACGAGGATGAGGATGAGGAACCGGACGAAATACCGGAAGAAGAACCTACGCCGAAAGAGGTTTACAAAGAAGAGAAAAACGACGCCCTCCTGAAAAGGAAAGGCCTCAGCAAGGTCAGCGTCCTGGCCATGGCCTCCGCCGTGATCCTGTTGATCCTGGGCATCATCTTTTTCTGGATCCTCCCGCAGAAGCAGGCGGAGCAGCAGGCCATAGAAGAAAAAGAGAACGCTTATCTCGAATTTCTCTGTGATACATGGATGAGCGATGTCTTTATCTATGCAGAAGAGACGCATCCCTCCCGGGAAGTCCTCACTCTCACGACCGATATGAAATACCAGTGTGACATCTGGACTTCTTCCAGCGACCGCGAAGCTTTTGATCCTCAGATCTGGTCCGTAACGGATTCCAACTCGGGGACCTACTACCTTGAACTCGATACCGCCTCTATCCGCATTTACTATACCGGAGATGATGGTCAGGAATACGTATACAGAAGATATATCCGGGAACTTACCGAGGACAAGCTCGTCCTCAGGGAATACTACAACGAGAATCTGAGCGAATATTACGATGTGACCTTCACGAAATTTGAGGGGTGAGAAAACATGAACCGCGG
Source organism: uncultured Faecalibacterium sp. (assembly GCA_964599695.1). Taxonomy (GTDB): domain Bacteria; phylum Bacillota; class Clostridia; order Oscillospirales; family Ruminococcaceae; genus RUG11783. Next base: position 17,480 of record CAZRGP010000031.1, on the reverse strand, counting down.
AACAGCAGAACAGTTGAATCAGCTTGTGGCAGAGTCTTCCAATATCGTCTTTTTCGGCGGAGCCGGTGTGAGCGTTCCGTCCGGGATACCGGATTTCCGTAGTGACAACGGACTGTACAAAAAGCAATATCGCTACCCCGCGGAAACCATGCTTTCCCATGACTTCTTTTTCTCCAGGACAGAGGAATTCTACGAGTTCTACAGAGAGGCAATGCTCTATCCGGACGCGAAGCCAAACGCAGCGCACCTGAAACTTGCCGAACTGGAGAGAGCAGGAAAACTGAAGGCTGTGATCACCCAGAACATCGATGGACTCCATCAGGCCGCAGGGAGCAAAAATGTGCTTGAACTGCACGGGAGCGTGCTCCGGAATTACTGCATCCATTGTGATGAATTCTATCCCCTGGACACCATTTTGAACTCCACCGGAGTGCCGAAGTGCGAAAAATGCGGCGGGATCATCAAACCGGACGTTGTTCTTTACGGCGAAGGTCTGGACGAGAAGACGATCACCCGCTCCGTTCGTGCCATTGAGCAATGCGATCTTCTCATCGTCGGCGGGACGTCCCTCTCCGTATGGCCTGCAGCCGGACTGATCCAGTATATGCGCCGTGACGCCAAACTCGTTATCGTGAACCTCTCACCCACCGATGCAGACCGCAACGCACAACTCGTCATACAGGAAGGCATCGACTCGGTATTTTCAAAGATCAAAGTGTGATATACTCCTAAAAACTGCAAGCGCTCATGGCCGATAAAGGCCATGAGCGCTTTTTTTCTTTGTAAAAGGATCTTAAAGATAAGGCTCGATCTTTTTCTTCAGCCTCTCTTTCTCTTCCTCGCTGCAGAACGCTGCTTCAACAGCGTAATAGTTCATTTTAGCAAGTTCCTTGTCTGTGAATCCCAGGCTCTCTTTCAGATGATCGTATTCATCCTCAACCGTTACACCGGCGATAACGGGGTTGTCCGTGCTCACCGTAACATGAAGTCCCATATCAAACAGTCTCTTAATGGGATGCGCTTCATAGGAAGGCTGTGTCAGGCACTGAACGTTGCTTGTGGGGCAGATCTCCAGCGTGACACCTTTTTCGATCGCTTCCTGGATCAGTTCAGGATCATCAATGATGTGATGCCCGTGTCCGATCCTTCTGGATCCGAACACCTCAATGGCAGTGCGGATCTCGATCGGTTCCTGGCTGTCGCCGGCATGGCAGGTGATGGGGCATTCCCCGCGGTTCGCGATCTCAAACAGATCCGCGAAATCGGTAAGGTGGCAAAAACCTTCCGCACCCGCAAGGTCCATGGCCTGCACAACACCAAGGTCGTGGTACTTGACTGCCAGATTAGCGGTCTCCACATTCGCGTCGTGATTCATGTCCGCTGTTCCGAAACTCATGCAGCACACGATAAGGCTGATCACGATCCTGTAGCCTGTCTGTTTCAGGCCTCTGTCGATGCCCGCACGCACCGCTTCGATCGCCTCGGCCTGCGTCATCCCTTTTCTGGTGTGAAGCTGCGGTGCGAACCGGATATCCGCGTAGATCAGTCCCTGTTCAGCAAGACGCACTACCAGTTCATATGCGCATCTCTCAAGAGCCTCCCTGTCCTGAAGTATCTGTGTGGGAAGTTCGAACCTCTCCAGATAGGTGTTGACACTTACACAGTCAGGTCCATACACCACATAAGGTGTCAGTTCTTCGGCGGTTTTGGCATTTCCCGGCATCTCCAGTCCGCGTTCGGTCGCCAGTTCAAATAGTGTCTGCGGAAGGATCGCGCCGTCCAGATGACAGTGAAGTTCTGTTTTGGGAAAAGGATAACGTTCCATATTCTTACCTCCATATGACAGAAAGCGCTGCACATATGCGGCGCTTTCCGATTCATTTATGCTGCATCAGATGCATCCGATTCAGAAGTCTCTGATTCCACAGGCACGCTTGCGGTCTCGGGCACGAGATTGAAATCCGAGAACTGGATCTTGTCATAGCCGCTCGCGAGTTTCATCTCCGCAGCGGAGATCCTGCTCTCCAGTTCCACATCCACCGCCAGAGATATCAGACGGGACTTTGTTTCATCAAAGTCAGGTTCAATGCGCTTAATGATGTGATAGCCGCTGCTGGAACGGACGATACCACTGATTCCACCAACTTCAAGTGCATTTGTAGCGTCATAGTACTCGGCCACCATCTCACCATCCATAAAGGTGTAACCATTAGGATAGGTCGCAAGACCAGGGTCTTCGCTGTATTCATTCATCAACGCATCAAAGTCTTCCCCGTTGTTCAGGCGCTCCAGGATCTCGTTCATCTTGGCCAGAACTTCCGCATCTTCTTCCGCTGTCTCGCCGGGAAGCATAAGGATATGCTTGGAAGCGATGATTCCGTTCTCCCTTCCGAGATCCATGACCTCGGAATCATCCGGGGCGAACTTGCTTGTCTCGGTGTTGTAGATCGCATCGGAGAAGTTGTTGATGACGGTATCAGACATGAGCATTCTCTCATACAGTTCCGGGGTCAGGTGGCTGCTGGCGAGAGCTTCTGCATACGCCTCTTCACTCTCAAAGCTTGCCTTTGTCTCCTCGATCTGATCGAGAACGCCCTGTTTCTGCTCCTCCGTAAGAGCGAATCCCTCTTCCAGAGCCCAATTATAGACAACATAATGCTCTTTCAGAACATTATTCACATAGTTTTCGATCATCGCGAAATTGTCCGGGTTCTCGAAGTATTCATATCCGTAGTAGGAAGCATAGCTGTCGACCAGATATCCGATATAGTAGGAATACTCATCTGCCGGGACCTTCACTCCGTCAACGGTAAGGACGGTCTTGTTTGCAAGAATAGGGCTCTTGGTGTTCAGCAAAGGAAGAGCCAGGGCCGCAACAACAAGGATCAGTACGGCAGCCGCACCGATGCGCATCCACATTTTCTTCGTCTCGCTGACGTATTTTCTGGGAGCCGCTTTCTTCTCCTCAGACTTGGAAGCCTTTGTCTGTTTGTTCTCAACAGTCTTTTCCGTCTTGTCTTCTTCCTCAACGGTTGAAGCGACTTCCTCAGCCACTTCCTCGGCTGCTTCTTCCAGAGTGAGTTCTTCTTTCACTTCTTCTGTGGCCTGCTCTGCAGTTTCCTGGACTTTCTCCTCCAGGTCTCCCGCAGCCTCCTTCGCGGTCTCGACGACCTCCTCAACGGTCTCCGTGGCCTTCTCGGTCAGGTCACCTATGTTTTCCAGTGTTTCGTTTTCTTTTGCCATAAAATGTATCCTTTCTGGGGCTTTTCGGACATAAACAGCGATCATGCGCTGCGATTGTCCGTATAGTATGTCTTCCACAACGTATCCTGGATCTGAGTCCCGGGATAGTAGTGTTGAAGGATCTCGGTATAGGACATGCCGTCCTGTGCGGCGTAGTACTTTGCTCCGACTACACTCATACCGAGTCCAAAGCCCGTACCGTATATTGTAAATCGAAATGAACTATTATTCAATGCCACAGTTACGTTGGCAGATGGGAGCGCGAGGCAGTCGACAAAGAATTCGTAACCGTCCACCTCTGTCTGACCGTCGAGCATGACCTTCGTTGCATACCCTTCGGATGTGGTTTCCGTGATCTCGATCCAGTTCTCCATGTTGTCAGACAGGGTGATCCCGTAGACGCCTTCCACACGGGAACGGAACATGGTGGTGCTGTACTCCATCTGAGAATAATAACCGTTGTTCCTGTCCTTACTGTCATACGGACTGGGCACAGAAATCAGATATGGGAAGTCTCCCTCGACCATCTCGGACGCATCGTTGGTGTTTCCGGAAGAACAGAGGAAAACAGGTGTCCAACATATCTCCCCGTTGTACATCACCGTCTCGTTGAGGACTTCCGATACGATCCTTCGCACCGTCTCCGTAGATGCTCTTCCGGTAACGGAAGGCAATTTCACGCCGATGGAATAATTGTATTTCAGCTCGGTAGCAGTCGCTACGGCAAGCGCTTTGATCGTTTCCTCGTTGGTGATGCCATCTCCGAGATCTGTCACGATCCTGCTGACGATCTCCAGCGGAGAAGCTTCGATCTCGTTCCCGTTCATTTCCACGCGGATCGAAGCGCTGTCATCATCCGATGACTCCTGCAGGCTCTGACCGATCTTTCCGCCTTCCTCGTACCAGTCGGTCCACTTGTCGCGCTCGGCATTGATATTTACCGTGCACTCTATCCCCTGCTTATCGTACCATGCCGCAGGATAAAGAGCAGACCCGTTCATAGAGAGCGCAGTCGGACGGGAAGCCTCATCTCCTGTAACCTTTCTCGCGATGACAACCAGTTTGCATCCTTCCCACTGATTGTCCATCGGGCATACCATGGTGAGATAACGGTCTGTCATGGAAAGAGGAAGGTCAGTGGAATAGATCGAGCGCATCTTTGTGCTGATCACAAACTGGCGAAAAGCCACTTCATCACGGAAGGACGGGGTGAACAGATATCCGTCGATTCCTTCCGCACTGTCAATCAGAAATACACTGTACACCTCATAGGTGGAGTTGTTCTCCCTGGACATAAGCCAGATATAACGGTGTCTGGCAGTGTAGCTCTGCTGAAGATAATTGGGAAGACTCGCGAAAAGCACTCCGTTTCCCTCTTTGGAAGCGGTGACGACGAAGTTATCCACCGCGCCGTCAAGCGGAGTCTCCTCCACCGCATAGGCGCAACCGTACCGGTTGCTGTTCTGAAAAAAATCGTGGTCCGTATAAAATCCGTTGAATTTGTCCCGGACGACAGGAGTGCTGATTTCCCCTTCCGCTCCCCACAGCCATCCGATGGCATCTTCGTTCTTCGCAAGGATGTTGGACAGAGCCTGACCGTGGTCATTCTCATAATCCGTCATGAACTCTGTATTCAGTCTCTGATAGACCGCACGGTCGCCTGCTGCCCTCACACCGTGAAAGGTATAAAGACTTCCGCTGATCAGAAGCGCCAGCACAAGGAACAGTGAGAGGGCTTTCTTTGCCCAGATACCCGTTTTAGTCTTGGGCTCCGCCTTTCTCCTGATATCCGCGATCTGGTTGGGAAGGTACTCCTTTCCACCCTCGATCTTGCCGGAATCCATGAACCTGCGCAGCATGTCGAATGCGTTCTTCGCAGACAGAGCTCTTATATTGTCCCGGGATCTCTGGTCCCCGAATTTGAATTCCTTGACGATGGCTCTCTTCTTGTCACACACCGCGATGTAGACAAGTCCGACTTCTTTGTCCAGATAATTCCCGACGCCCGGACCTGCTATACCTGTGACGCCGATACCGTAATCGGATTTTGCCTTCTTACAGATGCCCCTGGCCATCTCTATGGCCACCACGGAGCTTACTGCGGTATATTTGCCGATCAGGGATTTATCCACCCCAAGGAAAGCATTTTTTGCCCAGTCCGCGTATGTCGCAGCTCCGTATTCGAAACACGCGGATGAACCCGCCACGGAAGTGATCTGCTGAGCGATCATCCCGCCGGTGCAGCTCTCCGCCACGGCGACCGTCTTTTTCTTCTTCAGAAGCGCGGAGACGACCGAGTCAGAGATCGATACTTTCTCACTCGCATATACCGCGTTCCCGAGGATCTTCCGGAAAGCATCCGCACGTTCCGATAAAAGCTCTTCAGCCTCTTCTTCGGTTTCTCCTGTTGCCGTGATGTGGATCTCTACTGTTCCCTCATCCGCGTAAAGCGCGCAGTGCGGGTTATCGTCATACAGAAGTTCCTGCGTCATGTTCTCCAGTTCCGATTCCGGGATTCCGAAGACCATGAGACTGCATTCCTTCTGCGCCGTGCCGTTCATCTCCCTCAGATAGGGAGCCGCGACATCCTCAAACAAAGGCTGAAGTTCCTTCGGCGGGCCGGGCAGCATAACGACCGCCTGATTTCCCTTACGGAGAATGATCCCTGGCGCAGTGCCGTTCGCGTTGTGCAGAACGATACTTCCCTCCGGGACGTAAGCCTGCTTTTTGTTGTTCTCCCTCGGCTCGATCCCCCGGCTCTCAAAGTATGCTTCGATCTCCGCATATACGGAATCATCGAACACCATTTTTTTGCCGAAAGATTTCGCGACGGTCTCTTTTGTCAAATCGTCCTTCGTAGGTCCAAGGCCACCGCTGAAGACGATGACATTGCTTCGTGAAGCCGCGATCTTGAGCGCGCTGTAAATGTCCCGCTCTGTATCGCCAACGACCTGCTGATGAGCAACATGAAAGCCAAGTTTCTGAAGGGACACGGCAAGATAGGCGGAATTCGTGTTCTGAACTCTGCCGGACAGCACCTCGTCACCAACAGCAATGATCTCTGCGATCAGTTTTTTCTCACTCATCACATCTCCTCACTATCATATCGGAACATCTTGAACCTCGTCACCCGGAATGCCTCTTCTTCCAGTTCTTTGAGACCAGGGATAGCAGCTTCCGCTTCAATGACCTGCTTCAGGTCCGGACGCGTTCTCGGATGTTTCGGAGTAAATATCGTACAACAGTCCTCATAGGGCTCAATGGAAATGTCAAAAGTATCGATCTTTCTGGCGATCTCGGTGATCTCGATCTTATCGTTGCCGATAAGAGGGCGGAAAACCGGCATCTCAGCCACATCGTCGGTGCACTGGATCGCTTTCAGTGTCTGGCTGGCGACCTGTCCAAGGCTCTCGCCGGTCACGACAGCGCCGCAGTCTTCTTTCTTCGCCACCATCTGAGCAATGCGGAGCATAGAACGGCGCATCAGCACCGTGAAGAATTCCTCCGGACAATTGTCCCGGATCGCTACCTGACAATCGGTGAAAGGCACTTCATAGACCGGGAAGCGGTTGCTCCATTTAGCCACCTTTACCGCCAGCCTTTCCACTTTATACAGCGCGCCTTCTCCGGTATAGGGCGGAGACATAAAATGCACGCCGATGATCTCGCATCCTCTTCTGGCCATCATCCATGCCGCTACCGGACTGTCGATACCGCCGGAAAGCATGCAAATCACTCTGCCTCCCGTACCGTTGGGGATCCCGCCTGCTCCGCGATCCTGAGACGCGTGAACCACAGCGATCGATTCCCTCACTTCACAGATGACCTCAAGTTCCGGGGTCTCCACATCGACCTTCAGATGCGGGTAGTGGCTGAGGATATATCCGCCAACTTCCGCGGACAGTTCCATGGAGGTCATGGGGAACTTTTTGTCCGCCCGCTTGGATTTGACTTTGAATGTTTTTGCGCGGCTGAGCTGAGGTCCGAGGTAGGATACCGCACCTTCGCAGATATCCTTCAGTTCCTTCTTGCAAACGATCGCCCTTCCTACCGCGGAAAGACCAAACACTCTCTTAAACTCGTCATACGCTGCATCGATGTCGCACTCCTCACTGAGCGGCTCCACATATACCGTGGACTGCGCGCAGTAAACATGAAACTCACCGAAACGTTCCAGACGCTTGCGGATCGTCTTGATAAGCGGAGCTTCAAATGCGTTTTTGTTGAGCCCTTTCAGAGCGAGCTCGCCATATTTACCAAGGATGATTTCCAATTGCTTCTTATTTCCTTTCCAGCGTTTCCGCTGCTTCTTTCAGCGCTTCAGCTGCTTTCAGCGCCTCTTCCAATGTCGATGTGGAAGAAAAACTGAACCTCAGTGCGCTGTCGATTCTGTCCTCGCCGATCCCCATCGCTTCCAGGGTGTGACTTTTCTCCCCTTTGCTGCATGCGGATCCGGAAGATACCAGGATATCCCTGCTCTCCATGAAGTGGAGGAGCGTTTCACTGCGTATTCCCGGGAGGGACAGGTTGAGGATATAGGGGGAAGCATTTTCCGGTGAATTCCGGACGATCCCAGGGATCTCCTTCACTCCATTCCACAGCGCGTCCCTGCAGTCTCTTACATGAGACAGGTTTGCCTCTGCACTGCCGATAAGTTCCGCTGCCTTTGCCATTCCCGCAATATAAGGGACATTCTCGGTTCCGGAACGGATCCCCTTCTCCTGCCCGCCGCCGAACTGGGACTGGGCGATATTGTAACCCTTGCGGAGATAGAGCGCTCCGACTCCTTTCGGCCCATGGATCTTGTGCCCTGATACGGACATGCTGTCGATCGCTCCGCTGAGGGGAGTGCGGTGCTTCATAAAACTCTGCACGGCGTCACAGTGAAATGCCGTCCTGCGGTTGATCTTTTTCACCTCTTCCGCGAGTCTTGAAACGTCAGTAACAACTCCGGTCTCGTTGTTCACCCGCATGCAGGTGACAAGTACTGTCCTCCGGTCCACATTCTCGAGGAAGCGCTCGACGGAGAGGTTTCCGTCTTCTTCGGGAGGAATGACAACGATCTCAAATCCCTCATTCGCGAGGCTGGCTACCGTGTTCTGCACAGATGGATGCTCAATGCCGGAAACGATCACTTTGTTTCCCCATGCTTTTCGGGCTCGCGCCCCTCCAAGGATCGCGATATTGTTGCTCTCGGTCCCGCAGGATGTGAAATAGACTTCACCCGGATCGCATCCCATCGCCCGGGCGATCCTTGCCCTGGAGCGGTCAAGGATCTTTTTGGACTGAAGGCCATACCCGTATAGGGAACTCGGATTCCCGAATGAGTCCCTCAGAACAGCAGAGATCTCGTCCGCCACCTGGGGAAATACACTTGTCGTTGCCGCATTATCCAGATAGATCACATTCCACCTCAGTCGATCTGCAGAATTTCAGTAGTACAATTATAGTCTCCGCACCCGGCAAAATCAACGAGGCAGCGCTGCCGGTCTGTCACCAAAAGGGAGCTCTCCATCTGGAAAGCTCCCCGCGATTGCTGTAAATAAGGTCATCTGCTGCGGTATGCCTTTACGACATCCATGAACTCCTTGACCCGGTTCACATCGGTAAGATTCTCAAATTTTCCGTCTTTCTTGAAAGTGGTAGCGACAACTGCGCCGTCTGCGATATCCAGAAGCATCTCGATAGTCTCCACCCTGCATCCCGTATTCGCAAATACAGGAGTGTCTCCTGCCGCGCTCTTGGCTCTCCGCAGTGTTTCAGGGTTGGTCGCAGTGCCGGCTGTCGCTCCGGAAACACAAAGCGCGTCCGGTCTGCAGTTGAATACAGTCGTCTTCGCGATGGATTCGATCTGCCTCTCCGCGAGATACGCGGCCGCTTCCGGAACGATGTTGAACAGGAGTTTTACGTTCTCTGCCCCGATCTCATACTGGTGACGGACCACCTTCCCGCAGTCGGTGTTCCAGAGACCGAAATCACTGGCATATACTCCGGTAAAGATCTCACGGACAAACTTGGCATCGGTGGCCACGGCAAGATCAAGGGAAGCAATGGGATCCCACAGACAGTTCACACCATAGGGAACGGAGATCTCATCCTGCAGTTCACCGATGATCCTCGCCATGCAGGCCACCGTTTCGGTGCGGACCGTCGTGAGATAGGGAAGAGAAAACTCGTTGGAGAACATGATCGCGTCCACTCCGCCGTCCTGAAGGGCATGCAGCTCGTGGCGCGCAGTATCCAGCACATGTTTCATTCCCTTTCCCCTGTCATAATAGGGATCCCCGGGCATCGGCTGCAAATGGCACATCGCGATAATGGGCTTTTCGGTTCCTATCACATCTTTCATCCAACTCATATTGTTTCTCCTCTCATTTATGCTTGAGTTTATCGATCATGTTTTCATCCGGGGTCACATATGCAGTCTTCTGATCTGTATAGGTGACCATACCGGTCTTGCCTCCGGGGATCTTTTTTACCCTTCTTGCTTCCGTATAATCCACGGGGACCAGCTGTCCTTTGGACTGACTGGAATGGTATGCTGCGATCTCGCAGGCTTCGGTGATACTCCCGTCGTCCGGTACGGTGTTTTCCGTACGGAGGATAACATGGGAACCCGGAGCACCTTTCACGTGCAGCCAGAGGTCTTTTCCCGCAGCTACCGTCAGAGACAGTCTCTCATTGGCTGCATTGTTCTTTCCTACGAGCACTTCATAACCGCCGCTCGTCCGATACCGGAAATAGGGTTCCGACTTCCTTTTTCCCTTTTGCTTGTATTTGAATCCTCTGAGGAAGCCGGCCTCCTTCAGATCCTTGCGGATCTCCAGGAAATCCTCTTCCGTGCTTGCCTGAGTGATATCGTAACTGATCTGTCTCAGATACTCCTGCTCCTCCTCGCCTTCCTTTACCAGTTTCTGAAGGATCTCCGCGGCAGTCCTGAGTTTTCTGTATTCCTTGAAGTAATGCTGGGCATTGCCGTTGGGTGTCTTTGTAACATCGAGAGGGATGATCATCTCCTCTCCCGTGTAGTAATTGAGCACCTTCACGCTGGTGTCGCCCTTTCGGAAAGATCCCAGATTGGCGGTGAGCAGTTCCCCGCGCAACCTCTTTTCCTCAGCCTTCGCTGTATTCTCCAGTTCTTCCTTGCGGGACTCCTGTTTGCGGATACTTCTTTCGAGCAACTGCTTTACCTGCTTGCTCAGATCCTGAGACCGGTTTTTCAGCCGCAGCTCCCTGTCTTTTTCCGAATAGTATCTCTCGAGCAGCTCACTGCAGGATCCGAATCGTTCACTTCTCAGCGAATGGTACTGCAGCAGCGGCTGAAAACTGAATTCCACCATCCTGGTGTCGTCGAACACGATGTTCCAGCACCTTTTCTCCGGAACTGCCAGATAAGTCCTGATCTCCTCCATCCGTCTTCCAAGAAGAGAGAGTTCTTCCTCAGAAAGCGAATCCGCCTGACGGTCCTCAAAATGAAGGCCGATCTCCCTGCAAAGCATGGGGGAAAGCCCGCTCACTTTCTGAAGGATCGCTTCGGGAACCGTCCTTGGGGACCTGCGGATCTCTCCCAGAAGCACATCTGGCTCTTCGCTCAGAAAATTGATCTTTTCCGGCATAGGAGGGACCGTGAACGGAAGTCCCGGAAGGATCTGCCTTTTATCCGACTGGGTATCGTCGATCCTCTTGATCGCGTCCAGAATGACCCCTTCTCCATTGACCAGCACAAGATTGCTGTATCTGCCCATCATCTCGACAGAGAGCATGAGCGACACCTTGTCACCCATCTCGCTGATCGAATCAAAGTGGATAAGAAGAACTCGGTCTCCCGGGACCGTATCCACAGAAGTGAATCTGGCATTGATGAGATGCTTCCTGAGAAGCATACAGAAAGCGGGAGGATTCACGGGAAAATCAAATTCTTCAGAGGTGAAATGCGCACGTGAACTGCCGGACCTCGCGGAAAGGATCAGTTGCCTCTTTCCTGCATAACTGCGCACCGTAAAGACGGCCTCATCCCGGGACGGCATGGAGATCTTCTCCACGCGGCATCCGGAAAGCTGCCCGTTCAGTTCCTGTGCCAGCATTTCAATTGTCACAGCATCCAGTGCCATGTGTTACCTCATATCTGTTGAAATGGGTCTGTATTTCTTATGGAGATAAAACACTCCGCCTTGTTCCCGATCTTCTCCTGAACCAACCTGCACAGGTTGGGGATGCTCGGGTTCTCCGTCCTGAAGTGTCCTGCAACAACGAGGTTCACGCCCAGAACATGTGCTTCGATCCCTTCGTGGTGAGCAGCCTCACCGGTAAGAAGCGTATCACATCCGTTCTCCTTAGCCAGGGACAGGAAGTCCCCTCCGGATCCTCCCACCACCATGACTTTATGAACAGGAATACCGGCATCCGCTGCCTCCAGCGTTCCGGCGTTCAGTTTCTCTTTCAGCATGTGACAGAAGCTCTTCAAAGATACCGGACCTCCGTCCAGATATCCGGTTCTTCCCATGCCCGCCGTTTCCACATCGGTAAGGCGGATCGCCGAGGACAGAACATCATTGACACCGTTGTTCGCGGCATCATAGTTGGTATGCACCGACAGGACAGATATATCGTTCCGGATCGCGGAATAGACCGCCATTCTTCCGTCGATACGCTTCAGGGGACGAAAGATGAAGGGATGGTGTGTCACTACGATCCCGCATCCCCGGTCTTTTGCCTCGCCAATAACTTCTTCGGTACAATCAAGGGCGAACAGGATCTTATCCGAAGCCTTACAGCTGTCGACCATGATCCCGACATTGTCCCACTCCTCCGCCAGTTCCGGAGGCGCGATCTCAAACAGCACCTTCTCCAGTTCACTTGCAGTAATCATCGATCTCCTCCATAAAACGCTGTGCCTCAATGCGGTGCTCGTTATTTTCATCTGACACTGCGGCAAGGACCTCTTCCATCCGTTTCCGCACCTGTTTGAGATAGGTCTTTCCGTCTTCCGTCGTTACATCGATCTTTCCGATCCATGCCTCAGCCACACTGAGTTCCCTCTTTTGTCCCGTATAGTAAACGCTCATAACGGAATAGCAGTGTCCGGCATCGACGACCGCGATCTCCCGATCCGTTTCAAAGCCTTCAGCAGCCAGGAACCTTCTCACCCGCTCCCTCTTGGATGCCGGGACCAGCACCAGGTGCTTGTCCTCCTGATACAGCCATCCGGCTTCTGATATCACGTGATTCGTAACATCCGCTCCGATACCGGCAATGACTACATCATCCACCTGATCCCCTGGAACGCCGTTGAGTCCGTCCGTGAGGAGGCAGCAGCTCTTATCCTCAAGGCCGCATTCATTCAGAAGCTCTTTCGCCTTCTCCAGAGGCAGGGGACGAATATCCGTCGCATATACAAACGGCGTCTTTTTGCTTTGCAGCAAAAAGGCGCTCAGTTTTCCGTGATCACATCCGACATCAGCAACGCGCCTTCCCTGACGAACCAAGCCGGCGGCCAGGGACAGACGCTTTGAAAGTGTCAGATTATCAGGCCTGTTCTTTTGCGGTTTCTCTGAAGTAAGCATTCAGCTGATCGACCATCTCTTCCTCATCGAGATCGTGGACAGCACATGCCATCTCGATCGATTCCATCTCGGATGCAGGGCAGGACACGCAAAACATGCCCATCGCATAAAACACCTCTGCTGCCATGGGATCATGAGCAATGACGTCGCCAACAATGGTATCTTTTGTAACTTGATACATAGTATTTGCCTTTCTTAAATATATATTACCGAACGATATTCTATCACAAAGGGTAGAAAAAAAGAAGCACTGTTGTCCACAGTGCTTCCCTTCAAGGAATGTTTAAAAAGTGCTTATCTTGCGTTTCTCTTTGCAAAGCATTCGCTGCAGTAGACCGGCTTCTCACCATTGGGTTTGAACGGTACTTTGCAGGGCTTGCCGCATTCATCACAAACAGCGTCAAACATCTCTTTTGTCGCGCGAGTAGCCTGCTTACGGGCAGCACGGCACTTCGGGCAGCGTTTCGGCTCGTTCTCGAAACCACGGCTGGCATAGAACTCCTGCTCACCTGCGGTGAAAACGAACTCCTCGTGGCACTCCTGGCACACTAAAGTCTTGTCTTCGTACATTACAATACTCCTCTTTTGGGTTATGACTATTGCCCTCTTCCATCCGGTTTCCCAGTGCTGTTGCGATGTTCGACCGCGTGTTATTGGACAAGTATAAAAACAGCACCCGCTGTTTTTTACGATTTAAGTTTGCTGCGTGCCCGCTGCAAGGCGTTTCCTACAGCCTTCGCTGACATTCCCAGATGCTCTCCGATCTCGGAATAATCGTAGCCGTCGATCCACATCAGAAGAACACTTCTTTCCTTGTCAGTAAGTTCCCCCCGTATGCGGGTCATCAGTTCTTCGTACTTTTCCCGATGCACCGCCATCTCTTCCGGTGACTCATAAGCCACGGTCTCGATGGAATCCGATTCATCGGTCAGGGAAACTGCCTCATTCAGCACCCTGTTCTTCTTGCGATAGGCAGCCTTCACGGCATCGGACAGCCTGTTGTTGATACAGGTGATCGCATAGGTGGAAAAGCTCGATCCCTTATGCTCTTCATAACTGCCTATAGCAGACAGTAGCGCAACAAAAGCCTCCTGAAGCAAATCCTCCCAATCTTCACCGGGTATCTTCAGGCCTGACACTCTTTTCTCGATATACGGGCGAAAAGACTCAAGAACCAACGTCAACGGAAGGCTTCTTGCTTCGCTCCCTGTCAAATGAAGATCATTCATATTCTCGCAAGTATCTAAAATTATATCATTATAAAGGTTTTTGTCAAATCAAACCTACAATACTATATTTTAAACACTTCTTTGTATCCGTCATCCGTGTCATAACAATATGAAGCGATCAGATCAGCGAAAGAAGTCGGCACATCCCTGTCCATACGAAGGATTCCAACGTCCTTCATCTCATACAGACGGATCTTGCCCTGCCAGAGGTCGAATGTCATCTCATTGATAAGGAAATCCCTGGACACCACATAGATCGACGCATTGATATCAAAACAGGACGGAGCCTGCAGACTGTACGTAAACTCGTTCTGGATCACACGGCTGGCATACCCGCCTTCACCGGTCATCGCCATGTTGTAAAACGGATTCCTTCTGCTTTTCACACAGGACATGACCGCATCCGCATCGGGATCACTCAGGAACAAGTCCACGGCCCGGGGAATATCAAAAGACCTCCGAAACGGTGATGTGATATCCAGGTCGATCAGAAAATCATATTTCTTGTTGAATCTACTCTCCGCCTTCAGCAGCGAGTCCCGGTATACATCCTCCTTCGGCACTGACACATCAGCCAGTCTACCCTCTCTCCTGATAATAAATGTATCCGGATATCTTCTCTGAACGAGGTCGATCAGCTCCTCGCAGTCGGTATTCAGGCAGTAATCCACATGGATCGCCTTTTCCCGCGCCTCGAATATCCTGGCAGCCGAAAAAGAGTACAACGGCATTTCTTTTCCGCGTACCTTCCTCATGAAATACTGCTCACCCGTAATGTCGCTGTCCGAGCGTGCGCATATGGTAATCAAAGCTTGTTGCATAGACATATCCTCTGGATTATCATAACCGTTTTTTGCGTATTTCCCAAACAACTGAACCGTGTTAGTGAATAATAATGCACAAAATGATATAATTATGTACAATTACCGGAGGTGCATCATGGAATTAGATAGGGATCGACGCGTCACAAAAACAAAAAACGCCATCCGCTCTTCCCTGCTTTCTCTTATGGCGGAAAAACCGCACCCGAGCATTTCCGTCAGTGAATTATGCAGGAGGGCTGATATCGGCCGGGGAACATTTTATCTGCATTACAATGACGTATATGAGGTTGTAGAGGAGATCGAAGAAGAGATCCTGGACTATTTCCGCGATTCATGTTTCCGATATTTTGATTCCGAAAACCAGGCAGGCTTTCAGACACTGGTTAACAATTCCCTGCTTTGGGTCAAAGATAATGAAGAGATCTTCCGAACATTTCTTCTGGATCCCGGCTCAGATTTTTCCGCAAAATTCCTGTCCTATCTTGTGGATCTGTTCTACTACCACGACATCAAATATCATCCTTCCCGGGTGAATAAGATTTCAAAATACAAGATCGTTCAGACGTGTTCCGGATACCTCGGAGCGGTTAGAAACTGGGTATCAGATCATTTCCCTGTTACTTGTGAGGAATTCGCCAAGCTCCTCATATCCTGAAAACAATTATTGATGACAAAAAAGACGTGCTATCCACAGCACGTCTTTTTTATTGGCGCAGAAGGAGGGATTTGAACCCTCGCGACGGTCACCCGCCCTACACCCTTAGCAGGGGCGCCTCTTCGGCCAGCTTGAGTACTTCTGCATGTCCAAAGTAATAGTATCTATTTACTTGTCTTCAAAATTATATCGGACGATACCGCAAAAGTCAATGCCAGGAAAATCAGCTGAACGCAGGTCTTTTCCAGGCCTGTCACTGCTCGCCCAAGAATAATTATTTATCGTATTGCAATAAATTTTTGTTGACATTTTGTTGTTAAACGAATATCATACATCCAAAAGATACTCGGAGGCCATTATGGAAATCGGAATCAAAAATGACAGGCGCAGGAACGGATTCATGGTATTTCTTATGTTTATCGTCCTGTATGCCGTTATCCATTTTTCCCTTTACGGAAACACTGCATTGGGATCTCTCGTTTTCTCACTTCTATATGCACTGTTATGTTTTCTGTTTCTTTACTTGAACAGGATCTCCCTTTCTCCGAAGGCGCTGCCGTTACTTGTTCTTTCCCTCGTCTTCCTTTCACAGCTCTATCTCTGCTCTAACCTGTACCTGAGAAAGATCGCCCTTCTGGCTTTTTTCTTCACTTTTGTCTTTTATCTGTACACTGGTATCAAAGGGAATCTCTATTCACAAGAAGCAGATCCTGTACCGGAAGAGATGCTTCGCTGTTTCGCGTGTGATCTTATGATCAAAACGCCCGCTGTGCAAAAAGAAGACTTTTTCAGCCGCATCGGAAAATCCAGAGTTTTCTCTGTGTTTTGGAAAGTCGCCCTGGGGTTAATTCTTGGCGCTCCGATATTTCTCTTCGCATTTCTCATGCTGTCCTATGATGAATCATTTGTCACTCTGATCGATGATATCTTTTCCATCACCCTTCCCGAGATCAGCGAGACGGCTATCGCTCTGTTTTACACCATTGTTCTCTTTGCGTATCTCTGGATCGTTATCCGCTCTCTGACAAAGAGTCAAGAAGAGATCATTTCCGATTACGGTATGCTGGAGACCTTCGTGCGCAAACTGAACTTTGTTCCTTCGGTCACCGTTCTCGCGGCAGCTGTTCCGCTCCTCGGTGTTTATATCCTCTTCTTTGCATCACAATGGAAATACTACACTTCCGCCTTTTATGGCGTGCTTCCGGAGGGATATTCCTATGCAGAATACGCGAGAGACGGCTTCTTCCAGCTCTGCGCCGTATCCGCAGTCAACTTTGCCTTTCTGCTCGGTTGTGCCTGGTTTGTAAAACGCAAGGCGCAGGCGGATGAGATCATCATCAAAGGGATCACGCTTGCCTTGTCCATTTGCTCCTTGATCCTCGTGGCTACTGCCCTTTCCAAAATGTACCTTTATGTAAGACAATACGGGCTCACTCCTCTCAGGGTCTACTCCACATGGGGAATGATCGTTCTCGCCCTGCTTTTCATATTCTTTGCGATAAAAGCGCTATTGCGCCGAATGCCGTTCTACTCCCTGTGCATCCTGACAGTGCTTATTCTCCTCGCTGTGCTGGTGGGGATCAATCCTGATGAAAGGATCGCCTCCTATAATGTGAGCGGTTATCTGAATGACACGATCGACACGATCGATCTTTACTTCCTGGAAGAACTCGGTGACGCTTCGGTTCCGTCGCTGGTGCGGCTTGGGGATAACAAAACAGACCTCCCGGAAAAAGAAAAATACGACGGCATTATGGAGGAGCTGAGAGATGATTATTCCAAAGGCGCAAGAAGCGATATCCCCTGGTACGAACTGACCAGCAATTATGTGAAGTCCCGTGATTCTCTCGGGATCTAAATCAATCGAGTAGGGGCTAACCTGTAGCCCCTCTCACACCACCGTACATGCCATTCGGCATACGGCGGTTCAACTTAGTTTCAAAGCATGTCGCTCAACATAGTAATC
>CAZRGP010000030.1:0-30698 GCA_964599695.1 uncultured Faecalibacterium sp. | reverse complement strand
AGCATTTCCCCGTGGTCACAGTCATTTCTTCTCGCCAGAACCTTTGCGACATCATCTGTTATATTCTCATAGGTTTTCTGCATGCTTTCCAGCGGGGAAATAGCGGAATCTGTCTGCCCGGTGGAACCGATCATCAATGTATTCGTATGGATAAGAGAAGAATCGGAATCCCACAAGAAAGCTTTTGCCATATCTGTTTCCGTTGAACTTAACATGACTGCTGCTTTTATCATATCGGAATGCGGATGGATCGTGATGCCGTTAATGACTCCGATCCCGCCCTGGGAATGCCCTGTTACACCGATATTCTCAAAATCAATATGTCCTTTTAACGGGCTGTCGCCGTCATTTGTGCTGTAGGTATCTGCAAACAACAAATACCTGATCGACAATTCCACTCCTTCTCCATAGAACGAGTTGTTTTCTTCGTTTGCAATCGTTATGAATCCCCATGACGCCAGATGTTCCTGAAGCGCCGGATATTTGGAAGCGGGAGTTCCTGTTCCGTTCAAGAATATCACAACAGGTACCTTACCCATTTTGTCTATGTCTTTCGGGTAGTACACATCAAACTTTTCCAAGGACGAAACCGTGGTGCTTTCCAGATGCTCCACTTCATAACTGCCTATAGCAAGATACTTCGCTTCGATCTCTCCGCCGGTCTTTACTGTTTCCGTATAGTTTTCCGGTACGCTTGGGCTTTTGGCAATAAAATAGAATAACGCTGCAATCAGCACTGCAAGAAACAGAATAATGACACCAATAACCTTTAACACTTTCTTCATGGGTTTATCCTCACTAGAGTTCTGTTGACTCTTCTTTCTATCTGTGATACATTTGTTACGTTACATATGTTACATTATTTCGATTATGACTTCAATATTCCTGAGGAAAATGTTACATAAACAAGGAGAGTGTTACATGGCAGAACAGTTATCATACGCAAAGACAGAATTGACAAAGGCATTATTATCACTGCTTGAAAAGAAGAAACTGAATGAGATCACCATCAGTGAATTATGCAACAAAGCCGACTTAAGCAGATTATCCTTCTACCGCAATTACGATTCGATGGAAGAGATCGTCAGGGAACATCTTGCCGGTATTACAGATATCTTTTTAACATCCTCATCCGCAAACTTCCGCACTACACCAAGAGAAGAATTCATCACATTGCTGTTTGAGCATATGTATGGCATCAAAGATCTGGTTTCTCTTCTTATTGACAACAATCTTTCCTATCTCTTAAAGGAAGAATTTGACGATGCCTTCATGAGAAGCGTCGATATCTACAACGATCCTTACAGATGTTATGTCGCATCAGGGGCTTACTTCAATCTTTTCTATTACTGGTTTATTAACGGATGCAAAGAAAAACCGTCCGAGGTATCATGGATGCTGGACGGGTTTCTCGTGTAATATTTGTTTTTTCAAATTCCAGCCTGTTGTGTGTCTTCCTGGCTTATGCTTCTTTATCAGGATCGCTCACAGGGTCCTTTGTTTTTTGCGAAAACATTGCAATTGCCGCGCTTTCGCGGATCCCACTGCTAGCCTTCGTCCTCTTTCAGCATCCTCCATAATGTCGTCCGGCTTATTCCCAGACTCTTTGCGGTCCTGGACTGGTTTCCTCCATTATGTTCCAGTACGATGGCAGCGACGTCACGGTTGATGCTCTCCAGGTCCTTGGACAGATCAAGGAACGTGTCCGCAGTCCGGACGTTGTCGCCCTGGGCAACCAGCATCTCGGCGGTGAGAAGGGAAGAGACTAGTTCCCTGCTGACTGTACCGTCTTCCGCTTCCTGCTCAAGTCTATGGCAGATACGGATCAGCTGATCGTAGTTGCGGGGCCAGTTGAAGTGTTCCATGAGTTCCATCGCCCCTTTTTCCACACGTGTCCCTTTTCCGGACGCTTCAAAAAGCAGGGACGCCGCCTTCCGGATCATTTCGGGTCTGCCCCGCAGGGGAAGCATGTGGATGGCAACACAGGAGAGCTGGTTGACAAGATCCAGCAGGTCCACGCTTTTGCCCATCTCCCTGCGGTCGGAACAGGAGATGAAGATCTGATTTCTCTTGGAAACATCGGCGTCGGTGAGCACGGCGGTCAGCTGTTCCAGCTGCTGCCCGGAGAGGGCGTCTACGTTCTTCAGGAAGATCGTATTGTTTGAATCATAAAGGGGAGAGGTATCCCGATTGATGAGATAGTTCCAGGTGTGTCTGCTCACGGAGGGAAAATCCACCAGGACGAAGGGACTGGAGGTGTTTCCCTGCCTGAGAAAGAGGAGTTCCGCCAGGTGGTTCTTTCCTACTCCCACTTCCCCGAAGATCAGAACAGGGCTGCCTCTTTTCAGCGCGTGGATCAGCTGGGGTGTGATGTACTCGTCCAGGTTTCCGGTTCCGAAAGCGTTGTCGCTCAGTGCCGCTGACACATCTTCCGAGGTCATATAGTGGATCCCGCTCAGAAGGTTCTGAAGCCCTGCAGGGCGCCTGTTGATGAAGAAGGCATAGTAGGTGCTGTCGCCGAAACTTACTTTCCGTGCGGAGCTCCGGTAAAGGGAACCGGCGCTCTGTTTTCGTATGGAAAAGCTGTCGCGGCTTCCGAAATCCTCCAGTCTTTCCAGCAGTTGTTCCAGTACCGGGTGCTCCTTTTCGGAAAGGGTGGAGTAATAGAGTTTGCGGTCCTCGGAGAATACCACCGTATGGCTCTCGCTGTTCAGCCTCGCCAGCTGTCTGAGCATCCGGTTCTCTTCCAGGATTGACCGGCTTGTCTGCATCATCTGCATAGCCTGATCAAAGGCGTAGCGGATGCTTCCGTCTCCGGACATCAGCAGCCGGGCATTCATGCCCTTCTTTACGGCGTACTCGAAAGTGATGGCGTCGCAGAGAACAACGGCGGCGCCGAGCTGCTTAAGACCATTCAGGATATCGCCGAGCTCTGAGACGGAATCGAATCCACGGGTGGTCAGAGTGAAAGGCAGATACGGGGAGAGCAGTTCCATGCCGCGGACCACGGAGTTGTACCCGACCGCTGCCACAGTCTTTCCCGCGGCATTTACACCGCTCATGGAATCCAGAACATCGTCCAGGGTAAAGCGGACCTCCAGCACCGGCATCGCTACCGCCTGCCGGATCAGCGCGGCGGTGTTTCCCCGGGAGATGATGCAGTCATAGCCGCTGGACATGCTGTTCAATGCGGCAAGCTGTCCCAGCTGCTCATTGGCAGTTCTCACGGTCGTCCGGAGCAGCGGATAATCGAGGCTGATCCGTTCCACATCTTTCCTCATTCCCTCATAAGGGGTGATGAATAGCACGTTCATCCTGGCTGAAGACATCTTTTTCTCCTCATTCTGTTCAGAAAGGCGTTATGTTGTGCAAAAGCACGAAGCGGACGCTTTTTCTTTTTTATACTGTTTCAATTATGAACACTTTTCGGAAAAAACGCAAATTGAACCGGTACTGTCCGACAGATTATCATTTCAATAGTGAGGAATAGCAGACAGTGGAAGGAACCGGAGAGATGGACAGACTTCTGATGATCGCAGACGATATGACCGGCGCGCTGGATGCCGGTGTCGCGTTCGCGTCCTCCGGGGCTGGCGTATGCGTGGGAAAAGGCAGCTTCTTCACGAAAGATGATCAGGCTGCCGCCTGCAGTGTGGTCGTATCCGTGGTCCCTACCAGACACGTGAGCGCGGAAGAAGCGTACAGCATGGTGCGGGAAACGGTGGAGAAAGCCGTACCGCTCGGTTTCAATGTCATATTCAAAAAGACAGACAGCGCCCTGAGAGGCAACATCGGCGCTGAACTGGAAGCGGTGCTGGATGCCTCGGGCGGAGGGAGCCTGTGCTTCGTACCCGCTTTCCCGAGGATGAACCGGGTGACCAGGGAGGGGATCCACTACATAGACGGTACGATCCCCGTCAGCGAGAGCGTATTTGCCGAAGACCCCTTCAACCCGGTGAGGCATTCCTCGGTCGCGGAGGTCATCGCTGAGACCTCCTCTGTGACCTGCCACTCCGGCGAATGGGCGGGAGATGGAGTCCATATCTTTGACGCATCCACGGACGAGGATATCCGGAACGCGGCGCTGTGCACCACGAAAGAAAAAGGACTGAAACTGTTTGCGGGATGCGCCGGAATGGCTGAAGCGCTGAACGCGCTTCTGGAACTGCCCAGAGACTCCCGAAAAGAAAAAGTGCACGCGGAGAGGCTGATGGTGTTCTGCGGAAGCGTGAACCCCATATCCAGAGCCCAGTGTGAGGAAGCGGCGAAAGACGGAGCCCCGTTTTTCCATCTCATCGAAAACGGCGTCAGCAGGGAGGAATCCGAACTGGCGGAAGAGATGGCGGAGGCCTCTGCGGACAGCCTTGTCACCCTCTTTGATACCGGTTCTGCGCAGCCGGAAGGGGAGGGATCGCCGGCGGACGCCGGAAAACGGATGGCAGCCCGGATCGGGAAGTTCATCCGGAAGGTCACATCCCTGCAGCCGGACGCTGCAGTGTTCATCATCGGAGGCGACACGCTGCTCGCCTTCACGGAGGAGATGGGCATCGCCACATTGTTCCCGGAAGGGGAACTGCTGCCCGGAGTGGTGGCGGCATCCTATGAACGGGAGGGAAGCAGGCGCTTCCTGATCGCCAAAAGCGGAGGCTTCGGCGAGCGCGATCTGATCGGAAGGATCGCGCATATGATCTGTAAGTGACCGTCGTCTGACGGAAACTGATAAAAGCGGATAGAGATAAAACAAGGAGGAAAGAGCAGGAAAAATCATCTTTATTATCCCGATCCGAACCATTTTCATTCTTTAAAAGAGGTACTTTAAATGACAACATCTATGATCATTACCCTCGCGATCGTCGTTCTGATGATAGTCGTCATCATCAGCGACAAGCTGCCCTTCGGCGCTCCCGCGCTTCTCGCAGCTGCCGCTCTGGTCGTCACCGGACAGGCCGACGTCGCCACCGCTTTCAGCGGATTCACCGACAAGAACGTCATTATGATCATGGGCTTCTTCGCCTGTATGGCGGCTCTTCAGAAGACCAGGCTCATCTTTGACCTGAAGCGCTTCCTGGGCAAGGTCGCTTCCAAGGGCGGTATTCTCGGATTCGCACTGCTGATCCTGGCCATCATGGCGATCGGCAACTTCATCTCCGGCACCGCTTACTATGTCCTTGTCATCACCATCATCTCCTCCATCCCCTATAACAGCGCTCTTCCCACCTCCAGGATCCTGATCCCGGCTACCTGGGCAAGCGGCTATTCCGGATGGCTCCCCAACAGCATCGTTTTCTATGTCGGACTGGCTTCCAGCCTTATCGGCAGCGCCACCGGTCAGGAGAACGTGACCATCGACGGCAACAAGATGATCCTCATGAACATCATCTGGTCCGCGGTCTATCTCGTTTATGCTGTTGTCATGCATAAGGTCCTGCCTGACCGCGATATCGCTGAAGGCAACGCCGAAGTGCAGAAACAGGAAGAAGAGTTCACTCCTGTCCTGAAGGACTGGCAGCAGACCTGCGTCTATGTTCTGTATGCACTCATGCTCCTGAGCATGGTCTTCCAGAGCAAGTTCCCCGGCGAGATCGCCTACGGCATCCCGCTCTTCCTGGCAGGCATCATGCTCTGCGTCGGAGCTCTCAACTTCAAGGAAGTCCTGAACAACATGTTCTCACCCGTCATGATCATGATGGCATCGGTCATCGGTGTTGCGGCAGCAATGGGAAGCTCCGGCCTCTCCGCCTTCCTGGGCGAGAAGATCGCTGCTGTTCTCGGCGGAACACCCAGCAATCTGGTACTGGTACTGGTATTCTCCCTTCTCACTTCCATCTTCGCGACCCTTACCGGCGCATCCATCGGATCCATTTTCATCTTCGCTCCTGTCGGAGCCGCTCTGTGCGTGAACCTCGGATACAGCGCTGTTCCTCTTGTTCTCGCCTGCGTGAAGGCCGGCTGGATCAACTGGTTCCTCCCCATCGATGGCATGCCTGCTCTGGCAATGGGCGTCGGCAAATACAAACTGACCGAGTTCTGGAAATACATTCTGCCCCTCTGGCTCCTCCAGATGGTGTACACCGCTTTCCTCATGGTCTCATTCTACGGATAAAGATTTTACTGTGGCGCTGCGCGGTTTGTCCGCGTGGCGCCCGGTTTCCTGCAGCTTTCCTGCTCCCTCCGCGTTTTACCCCTTTCACGGCCAATTTTTAAATACGTATACGACAGGCATTCGCCTTTGACATAATCCCGACGCAAAGACAGAGAAGAGGAAAAAAAGATGAACGATCAGATGAACGAACTCACCCAGTTCTCCCCCTACGCGGGACAGCTCGTCCTGGAAACGGTCCCCGGCGAGACCTCCAGAAAAGTGGAGCATGAGAACGATGTAAACGCTGCCGACGGAGCGGACCGCTCCATGTATGTCTACGCACCGGTTTCCGGGTGCCCGGATCCCAAACAGAACCAGGTCCTGATGGTGCTGAGAAACTGCACCTGCGAGAATTCCGCCCGCAAGGTGATGGAAGAACTCGGTCTGGATAAACTGGCGGAGAAGGAGCACTTTCTGCTTCTGTTCCCCAATCCTACGGAAGAGGGATGGAATTATGACAATGATCCCGCGAGGGACAGCGATATCGATTTTCTCATCCGCTGCTTCGGCGTGCTGAGGCAGAGCAAGAGCGGTGTGGGCGGATTCAACGGCATGGTATTCTACCTCGCCGCATGCCCCGAAGCTTCCGCCCTGATGATGACCATGGCAGCCACAAGGCCTCTCAATGTCTCGGCGATGATGATCTCCTCCTTCCCGGAGGGATACAGGATACCATCCTGCGCGCTGAACGTTGAGACCGCAGCATGCGTGCTCGGCAACCCTGCCGCGGAGGAATACTTCCGGAACGCCAACGGCGTGAGCTGTGAAGAGGAGTGCGGCGGATTCCGCCTGGCCAGGGGCACCAACCCTGAAGTGCGGCTCCTCGCAGGAAACTGTCCCCTCGACGCGGACAGCGTGCTGGCGGCGTGGGATAAACTGTTCAGCGTCAGCAGACGCTGGCAGAACGACACTTACGGCACCTACCAGCCCCGCACCGCTTTTACCGAGAGAGGATTCGTCGCCCATGTGAAGGACTCCTCCCTGGGAGTAAACAACGGATTCCCGCACACCTGGTATGAGTACATCCCCCCGCAGCTCCGCGGGACTCAGGAGAAAGTGCCGCTGGTCTTCTATTTCCACGGCGTGAACTGCGTGCCGCTCTACGGCGCGGAGCAGAGCAACTGGCACGATGTGGCCGATAAGGAGAACTTCATCGTCGTCTATCCCGCCCCTGCGGTGATGAAGGCGTGGAACATCTATAACGATCCCTCGCTGCCCTGTGATTTTGATTTTGTCCTCGCTCTCATCGAGCACATGAAGGAAGTCCATCCTATCGACGAGACCAGGATCTACGCCACCGGCTTCAGCATGGGAAGCATGATGACCCAGGCCATCACCGCGGTATATCCGGAGGTGTTTGCTGCCGGCGCGCCCTGCAACGCTTTCAACTTCGCCTACTTCAAGACACCTGCCCAGCTGCTGGGCGGCGTCGTGAAGGGTGTGGACGTCTCCAAACTGAGGGACTACTCCACCCAGAAGGTGATGGCGGACGCCAAGAGGGCGGAGAAGGATTTCCGCATGCCGCTGTTCCACAACGCGGGCTACAACGACGCCACCATCGCGCTCTGGCCGGTGGATGAGACCACGGACGACGCGAGAATGCAGACCATCGATTACTGGAAACAGATCAACAACATCCCGACAGATAATGTGCTGGATCCCTCCACGCTCACCGGACTTGCCGCCGACGAGAGCTTCTACGAGGACGATGAGGAGAGGATCTACCATCAGCGCTGGCACAGCAATGACGAAGGTCACCCGGTGCTGTATGAACTGATGACCGTGAAGCGCATGCCCCACGCCATCCTCCCGGTGCAGATCGAATACGCGTGGAACTTCATCAAAAAATTCCGCAGGATGCCGGACGGCTCCCTGAAGATCGGGGAATAAGGAGAGAGAACATGATCGAGAAGATGAACGAACTGACCCAGCACTCACGCTATGAGGGGACCCTGTTCCTTCAGCCGGTCGCTGGTGACATCAGCGGCAGAAGGGAAGCCGAAAACAACGCCGAGGCCGGCAAAGGTGCCGGCAGGGATATGTATGCCTACGCTCCGGTGTCCGGCTGTCCCCATCCCAAGCAGTGCCAGGTCCTCATGGTCCTGAGGAACGGATGCGATGAGGCCAGCGCGGAAGCGGTCATGAAGAAGTATGCCCTGGACGAACTGGCCGAAGAGAAGAATTTCCTTCTGCTCTTCCCCAATCCGGTGGACGGCGGATGGAACTATGACAATGATCCGGCGCGGGAGAACGACATGGACTACCTGGTCCGCTGCTTCGGCGTCCTGAGAGGGTCCGAACTGGGCGTGAGCGGATTCAACGGCATGGTGTTCTATCTCGCCGATTCCGCTGAAGCATCCGCCATGCTGATGACCATGGCTGCCCTCAGGCCCCTCAATGTGCCGGCCATGATGATCTCCTCCTTCCCGGAAGGATATGTCATCCCCGGGGATGCGCTGGGCGTTGAGACCGCCGCTTTCGTGAGCGGCAATCCGGAGGCTGTCCGTTATCTTGAGAAGGCCAACGGGTGCTCCGGAAAGGGAGAGACCGAGGAAGGCGTGAGTCTCACCTACGGGACCAATCCCAACGTCAGGCTGCTGGTCACCGACCGCGCCGTGGACAGGGATACGGTCCGCATCGCCTGGGAGAGGCTGTTCAGCGAGACCAGACGGTGGCAGAACGACGTGTACGGCTGCTATCAGAAGCGTACCGAGTTCACAAAGAAGGGATTCACCGCCCATGTAAAGGACACCAGCCTTGGCTGCAACAGCGGTCATCCCCAGACCTGGTACGAATATATACCCCCGCAGCTGCGCGGGACGCAGAAGAAAGTGCCGCTCCTCTTCTATTTCCATGGCGGCGGATGCGTTCCCCTCTACGGCGCGGAACAGAGCGACTGGCATGAGGTCGCGGACCGGGAGAACTTCATCGTGGTCTACCCGGAAGCCAGTCAGAGGAACATGTGGAACGCCTGGGACGACCGGGAGAACCTGGAGTTCAGCGATATGGACTTCTTCATGGCGCTGATCGAGCATATGAAGGAAGTGCACCCCATCGATGAGAGCAGGATCTATGTCTCCGGCTTCAGCATGGGCGGCATGATGTCCAACGCCATCGCCTGCGCCTATCCCGAAGTCATCGCCGCGGCTGCACCCTGCAACGCCTTCAACGAAGGTTATTTCAGCGACTTCAAGACGCTCACCAGCCACGTGGGCGGACAAAAGTATGACCCCGCTTCCACAGCTGCGGAGATCCCCGCCACACCGGTGAGACAGAGGGCGGACGCCAAAAAGGCAGCCTTCGATTACCGGGTGCCCGTGATCCAGACCGCCGGCCTCATAGACGGCAAATGGCCCATCACCCAGGAGGGTGACGCGCGCCTGCTGACATTCGATTACTGGAAAAAGTACAATAATATACACACCGAGCCTTTTGAGCAGGATCCCAACAGTCTGTCCGGACTGAAAGCGGGCCTCACTTTCTACGACGGGGATGACTCCCGTTTCCTGCATCACTGCTGGTTCACTGCGGATGAGGGACATGCCTCGCTGTATGAGCTGTTCCTCGCCAAGCGGTGTCCCCATGCCCTGGATATCCGCACCACCGGTTATCTGTGGAACTTCCTCAAGAGGTTCTCACGCAACAGCGACGGAACGCTGAATATCAACGAATAGAGGGAAACATAGAATGTATTCATTGAAGATGCCCCGCAGTGTTTTCGCGGGGGAAGGCAGCCTCAGCAACCTGGGCAGGATCCTGAAGGACAACGGATCGAAGCATCCCGTCATCTTTACCGCGGATGCCCTCCGCAGCTCCGGACTGCTGGACTTCGTGGTCGGACAGATGCCGGAAGAGCTGAGAGATGCCCCTGTGCTCGGAGATCTCCCCGCGGAGCCCTCCTACGGCCAGGCCCAGGAGATCGTTGACCGCTGCAAAAAACTGGACACCGACTTCATCATCGCGCTGGGAGGCGGAAGCGTCATCGACGTGGCGAAGCTGGCCAGCATACTCATGAGCGATGAGGTCACGGTAAAGGACCTGCTGGATGATCCGCTCAGGGGAAAGAAGTTCTGTCCCACCGTATGCATCCCCACCACCGCCGGGACCGGCGCGGAGGCGACGCCCAACGCCATCGTGGCGGTGCCCGAGAAGGAAGTGAAGATCGGGATCGTGAACCCTGAGATGATCAGTGACTACGTCATCCTGGACCCGGTCACCATCCGGACGCTTCCCCGCAAGCTGGCCGCCGCCACCGGGATCGACACCATGGCCCACGGCATCGAGTGCTTCACATCCAACAAGGCCAACCCCCTCAGCGATGTGTTCGCCCTGCGCAGTTTTGAGCTCGTGATGAAGAATATCGTTCCGGCCTGCGACGATCCCGACGCCACGGAGGCGAAGGCCGCCATGCTGCTTGCGAGCTTCTTCGGAGGCGTGGCCATCAGCGCCAGCGGCACCACCGCCGTCCACGCGCTCAGCTACCCCCTGGGCGGCAAATACCACATCGCCCACGGCGTGTCCAACGCCATCCTCCTGACTCCGGTCATGCGCTTCAATCAGCCCGCCATCGCCGACCGGCTCGCGGCAGCCTATGACCGCTGCTTCGAATCGGACGGAAGCATGACGGCTGAAGAGAAGGCGGACGCGCTGATCACCAGGATGGAGGAGATCGTGAAGCATCTGGATATCCCCACGAGCCTGAAGGAATTCAACGTCCCGGAGGAAGACCTGGAAACGCTGGTCGCTTCGGGCATGGATCAGAAGAGACTGCTGAACAACAACCTGCGCAAGGTGGAGCCGGAGGACGCGAGGGCCATCTACCGCCAGGTGCTGTAAGGAGGAAACAATGGCAGGAGCAAAGGACATACACGGAATCATCGCCCCGATCCTCACCCCCATGTATGAGGACGAGACGGTTAACTACGAAGAACTGGACAGACAGGTGGAGAGACAGATCGAGGCCGGAAACGGCATCTTCTGTTTCGGCACCAACGGGGAGGGATATATCCTCAGCGAGGATGAGAAGATCGAGATCGTCCGCAGGACGGTGAAAGTCGCCGCGGGCAGGGTCCCGGTGTACGCCGGAACCGGCTGCATCAGCACAAAGGACACCATCCGCCAGAGCCTGAAAGCGAAGGAGGCAGGTGCCGATATCCTATCCATTATCACTCCCAGTTTCGCTGTCGCTTCCCAGGAAGAGCTGTATGATCACTTCGCCGCGGTAGCTGAGGCGGTGGATCTTCCCATCGTGCTGTACAACATCCCCGCGCGGACCGGAAACAAACTCCTTCCGGAGACTGTGGCAAAGCTGGCGAAGGACTGTGACAACATCGTCGGCGCCAAGGATTCCAGCGGAGACTGGGACAACCTTCTGGCATATATCGAACTGACCAAAGACCTGAGAAAGGACTTCGCGGTCCTGTCCGGCAACGATTCCCTCATCCTGAAGGGACTGATGGCCGGAGGCAAGGGAGCCATAGCGGGATGCGCCAACGTCTATCCCCATGTCATGGCTTCGATCTACACCAACTTCAAAAACGGGGATCTGGAGGCGGCCGAGAAGGCGCAGGCTTCCATCGCGTCTTTCCGCGCGGTATTCAAATATGGCAACCCCAATACCATCGTGAAGAAGGCAACCGCGCTGCTGGGATATCCGGTGGGAGACTGCCGCAGACCGTTCAACCGCCTGTGTGACGAAGGGCTGGAGGAACTGAAGAAGGTCCTGAAAGAAAACAGAGAAAAGGGAATGGATTAAGGAGGAGAGAATGAGCAAAGAGAGACCCATCGTAGCGATAACCATGGGAGATCCCGCCGGAAACGGCCCGGAGATCACCGTAAAGGCTCTTGCCCATGCCGACATCTATGAGCGCTGCTGCCCGCTGGTCGTGGGAGACGCCAAGATGCTGGAGCAGGCGAAGGGATTCGTCGGCATGCCCGACATCAGGATCCACAAATGCGGAAAGGTTTCCGATGCCCTCTTCACTCCCGGGACCATCGACGTGTATCATATGGACCTGGTGGAGGACGTAGAGAAGTTCGAACTGGGAAAGGTGAGCATCGAAGGCGGAAACGCCGCTTTCCAGTGCGTGAGACAGGCGATCCGGCTCGCTCAGGCGGGTGAAGTGGACGCCACCACCACCAACGCCCTCAATAAGGAAGCGCTGAACATGGCGCTGGAACACTACAAGGGAGAAAGAAGCGACGGCCATACCCATTTCGACGGACACACTGAGATCTACGCCACCTATACCGGCACCGCCAAATACACCATGCTCCTCGCACATCACGACCTGAGGGTCGTGCATGTTTCCACTCACGTCAGCCTGAGAGAGGCCTGCGACAGGGTGAAGAAGCAGAGAGTACTGGATGTCATCGAGATCGCGGACAGGGCGTGCCGGGACCTCGGGATCGCCAATCCCAGGGTGGCTGTGGCCGGACTCAACCCCCACTGCGGAGAAAACGGACTGTTCGGCACCGAGGAGATCGATGAGATCATTCCCGCCATCGAGGCGGCGAAGGCCGAGGGGATCAACGCCATCGGGCCGGTTCCCCCCGACAGTATCTTCCCCCAGGCGCTGGGAGGTTGGTATGACATCGTTGTAGCCATGTATCACGATCAGGGACACATCCCGCTCAAGACGGTGGGATTCGTCTTCGACCGGGAGAAACAGACGTGGAAGGCAGTGGAAGGAGTCAACGTGACGCTCGGCCTTCCGATCATCCGCACCAGCGTGGATCACGGCACCGGCTTTGCCCTGGTAGGGCAGGGCACCAGCAACGAGCTGAGCCTCGTCAACGCCATCGATTACGCAATTCAGCTTGCCAAGAACAAAAACTGATCAGGAGGAAGAGATGGACTACCCCAAACTGCAGGAACTGCTCCCGGATGGAGCGGTATTTGAGAATACCCACATGAACACCCTCGAGGCGTTCCTCCCCACCGGCGGCTACGACACCGCCCATGGTCCGGGACTGCTGGAGGCGGAGAACGGAGACCTGCTCTGTGTCTGGTTCGCCGGCAGCTTCGAAGGAAACGCTGACATCCATATCGTATGTTCCAGACTGCCCAAGGACGGAGCGGCCTGGGAGCCGGTAGTCGATGTCTCGGGTGACCCGAGAAGAAGCGAGCAGAACCCCAGCCTGTTCCAGAATCCCAACGGGGAGATCTGGGCGCTGTACACCGCGCAGCTCGACCGCGTGGAGGGAAAGGACAACATGCAGTTCACCTCCATCGTCCGCCGTCAGACCACCAGGGACAATGGCAGGACCTGGGAGGATCCCGTGACGCTCTTCCCGGAGGAAGGGACCTTCTGCCGCCAGCCCATCCAGATCCTGTCCAACGGGCGCTGGATCATGGGAACATGGATCTGCACCGACAGCGAGGACGGTCTCGCTGGGGATCCCTCCGCGTTCCGGATCTCGGATGACCAGGGCAGGACATGGCGCAGGGTGGATATGCCCAGGAGCAACGGCAGGGTGCACGCCAGCATCGTGGAACTCGGGAACGGCAGACTGGCTGCGTTTATGCGCAGCCGCGCCGCGGACAACATCTATATCAGCAGGAGCGAGGACTTCGGCGACAGCTGGAGCGTCCCCGTACCCACACCTCTGCCCAACAACAACTCTTCCATCGGAGTGGTGAAGCTCAAGAGCGGAAGG
Organism: uncultured Faecalibacterium sp.; assembly: GCA_964599695.1. Classification (GTDB taxonomy): domain Bacteria; phylum Bacillota; class Clostridia; order Oscillospirales; family Ruminococcaceae; genus RUG11783. Next base: position 16,897 of record CAZRGP010000030.1, on the reverse strand, counting down.
ATCGCCATCGTATACAACCCCACCCATGCCCCCGATCCGGATCCGGACGGCTGCGCCTGGCCGGGTCTCCGGTGCCCGGTGGCGGTAGCCCTATCGGAGGACGGCGGCGAGACATGGCCCATGATCCGCGTGATGGAACCCGGCGAGGGATATGTGGGACCGGAGAACAGCACCAACAACCTGACCTACGAGTATCCCTGCATCATGCAGTCCAGGGACGGGCGGATCCATATCGCCTACGCCTACCGCAGCCGCAGGGGAGTCAAATGGATGTCCTTCACCGAAGAGGACGTCATGGGCAAGAAGAGGGAGAGAAAGGGGAGATACAACCCCACCTCCGCCCAGATCACGTAAGGAAAAGACGATGAGAAGATATGAACTAGACGGATGCGTGTATTACGTGTCCTCCAAAGGGCGCAGCTATATTCCTGCCAGATCCCTGTTTGTCTTCGCGCCGGACCGGTGCGCTGCCACAAAAGAGGCTGCGGACGCCTTCGCCGTGAAGGCGGGATGGCCGGAGGCCGCGGAAAAAGACGGGGCCGTTCTGATCATTCCGACCGCTCCGGAAGGATGGAGGAATGCGGATACGTCCCTCGTCAAACGGCTCTACAAAACGGTGTGGAAGGACACCTATGTGGAAGATCCCAACGAGATCTTCAAGAATGTCTGGTGCTGGGAGACGCTCATCTTCGCCGCCGGTTACGATGAAGGGGCAGCCTTCGCGGGAAGGGCGGCTGTGGACCATCCGAACGCCTTCGCCTCGGTGGCCATGATCAACGGCGTGCCGGACTGCTATGACGGAGGAGAGCAACTCTCGGACCGCTGGCTGCTCCCCGACGCATCGGAGAACTGGCAGCACAGGAACCGGGAGATCCCGGTCAGCGTGCTGCTCATGGGCAATGAGGATACAGAGGAAGCGCAGCAGTATTTCGGCCGCAGTGCTACGGATCCGGATCAGGTACAGGTCATCCGGGGAACGTTTTCCGGAGATCCGGAGACCACGGAGCGCCTCATGGCGGAATTCTCCACCCGGATCCGCTGGAAGAACAGTCCGGACGGCGCTCCTGCCAGGATCCAAACCGAGGAGCAGATCCGCACGCAGGGGGAATACATCCCCGACAGCGTGAACTGGAAAGGGTACGATTACAATTTCTACACCAGGTTTCCCAAGGGAGTAAAGGATGTAAAGGGCCTTCCGGTGGTGCTGTGCATGCACGGCCACGGCGAGCCGGCGTGGATGTTCGCTCAGAAGAACGGCTGGCCGGAGCTGCAGGATGAGACAGGGGAGTTCGTCTTTGTTTCGCCGGATTCCCCGGAAAACAGCTGGACCATTGCCAGGGATGACGGCGTGCATGCCCTTATGCTGGACAGACTGGAGGAGAGATACGGCATCGACAGGACGAGGGTATACCTTACCGGTTTCTCCAACGGCTCCATGGCCACCTGCTGGTACGGCACGCTCCATCCGGAACTGTTTGCCGCCCTGTCCCCCTGGAACAGCCCCTTGCTCAGTTATGAGAAAAGGCTGCTGGAGGATGGCTGGGAGATGCCGGTGTTCGCCATCAACGGGGACAAGGACCACAAGATGGATCTGCCCCGGAGGTTTTATCATGAGCTGTTCGGGACATTCATCCGGATCAACGGAGGAGTCCCGGTGGAAGCGGAAGGAGAGATCCCCGGAGGGTGGAGACCTGACCGGATCCTGACCGGCGACGATTACACTCCCGGTCTCGGATACCGCCAGGGTGAAAGACTGACCACCTACGTCTACAGCGGAAGGGGAAATGTTCCGCGCTTCTGTTTCACTCAGGTCCGTGATATGCCCCACGGCGCCATCCCGGACGAAGCGAGGGCAACATGGGATTTCTTCAGGCGGTTCCGCCGCCCGGAGGGAAGCAAGGCTGTGGAACGCATCTGAACAGCTGAGAACATAAAATAAGCCGCGGATGGATATCGCGGTGAGAAATAAGGTTCTTCGGGCTGATCCCGGCGATCGCAGGCGTCATCGCATTCATCCTCACTGAGGACATGCGTCTCCCGATGATCATGACCGACAGATGGACATTGCTGATGGTCGTCATCCTGCTGTCCAACCTGGTGCTCGCTTATGTCACAAGGAACAAGGAAGACGATGATGACGAAGACGAGGAAGAGGGAGATATTCTTCCCGCCGGTTCCTACGGAAGGAAATGATCATCAGATCCTGTTCCTAAACCAAGTGCAAACAATTCTATAAAAGATCAGCCATGCAGTAAATTCTGCGTGGCTGATCTGCTGTATCAGGGAAAATACTCTTTTTCTCTGGAGACGGAAGGGCCGGACGGCCCTTCTTTTTGCGGCTGCGGGAAAGAGGGGCTTGCCATATCGGCAAAACAGGGTACAATAATGTACGGGAGTTAGCGCGCGCTAACCCATATCCGGATCCATATATTGGAGGATCATTTGCTGCTTACTGTTTGTCTTGCGCTTGGTCATGATGACGGGTCTGTTCCTGATGCTGGAAACGAAAGGAAAAATATATCGAAAGGCAAAAAGATGACATACGGACTGTATGGATGGATCATACCGGTGCTGATGAAGAAACCGGTGTTCTCCTATCTGGAGACTGAGGCGCCGGGGATCTCTCCGGCGAAGGTGAAAGAGGAATACAGGGAGATCATAGGCCGTCAGCCAGAAGTAGGCGGAATGAAGAACAACCTCATCATGGGGCTGTACACGGCGGCTTATCTGATGGCGGTCTGGAAGACAGCCGGCGGCTCGATGGACACGGAGACCTTCGGAGGAATGGTGGACGCGATCTGCGCGTCCGACATCTTCGTGAAGCTGAATAAGAACAAGGAGTTTTTCACCGAAAAGAACATCGGGACGAGGAACCGCCTTCAGAACGACCCGGAGTTCAACTCCTATCCGGAGAACTGGAAATACACCTTCACCTATGATATGAGCGTGCCGGAGTGCACCATCACCTATACGAAATGTGCGATCTGCAGGATGGCGGAGCGGGAGGGTTGCTTCCACCTGATGAAGCATCTCTGCAAGACCGACTTCGCCCAGCAGGAACTGATGGGGAACACCCTGATCCGGACAAAGACCATAGGAAACGGAGATGCGATCTGCGATTTCCATATCATCAGGAAGAAGAAACAGGAGGAATAACTATGCTTCGTGTCATATCCAACATCGTGTTATGGGGGATCATCGCGCTGATCGTCGTCCTGAGCATACGGAGCCTTGTGAAGGAGCATCAGCGCGGCTCGTGCTGCGAATGCATAGGGGACTGCAGCAGGTGCCGGATCCAGTGCCACAGCAACACGAACTACTACGGTGTACAGAATAAAACGGAAGACAGGGCGGGCAAGTCCTGATTGGAGGAGGAAAAGATGATCGTTAAGATCCTGGTAGAAGGGATCCTTCTGGGAGCGCTGCTCGTGCTGGGCTGCGCTGCCGGGAAGCGCGGAGGAGCGGTAAACATGGTTTTCCTGTATCCTTCGGATGTGCAGGAACGGTACGTACAGAACGGATGGATCACAAGGGAAAGGATCGGCCGGAACCGGAAGACATTCTTTTTCGTATATGTCGCGGTCTGTGCAGTCTTTACCGTTGCCTGCGCCTATTGGGTGAACGGGGCGCGGGGATTCCTCCAGGGCTTTCTCCACATGTACGGGATACTGGAAGTGGAGAACCTCATCGACCGGCTCCTGATCGACGAATGGTGGGTGTGTCACACCGACGCATGGGTCATACCGGGAACGGAGGACATGCGGCCGTATATCACGCCCGGGGACAGGCGGACCAAATGGATCAAGGGGACACTGGGAGTAGCGGTGCTGTGCGCGGTCTTTTCCGGGATCATGGTGCTTATCCTGAAATGATTCTGTGAGTGAAACAACAGGCAGCGGAGAGAACCGGACGCCGGGCTCTCCGCTGCTTTTCCATATATTCTGTACCGGCCGATCCTGTACGGATCACAGCGGAACGGGTCATTCGCGGCGTCATACTTCCACCCTTGCCACAGCCGTGTTAGAATGGACATTAAGAAAAAACGAGCAAAAGAGAATTTGGGTCAGAATGAGAAGATTTATCGGAACGATCGTGTTGTTCATATTGGTGCTCCTGTGCCTCGCGGGATGCGCGTCGCAGTCAGAAGCTTCAGAGGAGATGCCGGAGATCCCGGAGGAGGCTGCTTCGGATGCGGAGCAGGAGACCGCAGAACCGGAAGTGAGTCCTGAGGAGAAGGTGCTTCCGTCCACCGTGTGTATCACTGCTGGGGAGAACGGTCACGGCACCGGATTCGCGATAGAGGAAGGCCGCATCCTGACCTGCTATCATGTGGTAGCGGAAGCTCCGGACGAGATCACGGTACTGACGTATGACGGTACGGAATATCCCGCGGAACTCATCGGCTATGACGCCGGGGCGGATATCGCCGTCCTGGAATTCGGCGGAAGCCTGGAACCGGTCGTGTTCGCGGACCCGGATCTTATTGGGGCGGAGGAATCGCTGACGGCGATCGGCAATCCCTCCGGGGATCTGTCCTTCTCCATGGCTCCCGGAAAGGCGGTGGTCTTGCCCGAGGAACTACGGGATAAGTTCGACAAGTCCAGGCAGTTTATCTTCTTTGATGGTGACGCGGTCTCCGGCTATTCCGGAGGACCCGTGTATGACAGCAACGGCGCGGTGGCAGGTCTTCTGTACGGCCGGTACGTCGATGATCTCTCTGCCTACGGATACGACATTCTCTGCGTGATCATCCCGATCGACCGGGCGCAGGCGGTGGCGGAACAGATACTCCGTTCTGAGAACACGTGAGGGAAGGAGGAGACCATGGAGTGCGAAGGGATCCGGCTGAGGAAGATCTGTGCGGATGACCACGAAATAACGGCACTGGCTGAGATCAACAGGGAAGCTTTCCCGAAGGAGGAGCGGGCGCCGATCGACGGGCTGTTCCGAACCGGAGCGGAGATCATCGGGATCTTCCGCGGCAGCGATCCCTGCGGTTTTTTCGCGCTGAGATCCTACCGGAAGATCCGTTACCTCGCCTTCTTCGCGGTAAGGCAGGATCTCCGGGATCAGGGGATCGGAAGGGAAGCGTTGGCGCTGCTGAAAGAGAGCTGCGCAGGGCACGCGCTGGTTACCGAATGCGAAGCGCCGTATCCGGAAGCGGAGAGCGGGGACATCCGGCACAGGAGAAAGCGGTTTTATTTGCGAAGCGGTTTCAGGGAGACCGGCTGGTTCAGCCGGTACGACGGAACGGAGTTTGAGATCCTGTGTACAGGTCCGTTCGACCATGCGGAATATGCGCAGTTCACCCGGTACCTGTCCGGCCTGCTGGAGGATCCCATTCCGGAGCCGTACCAGAGGAGCGGGGATAACATAGCGGAGAACTGACCGCGCGTGTCTAAAAAAGGTTTCCGGACACGTATCGCGCGGCCGCATAGTAAATGGTAATATATACATATACGAAACATGACCCGTGAAATGGTCGGTCACAGATATCAAAGTGCGGAGGAGAAGGACATGGTGATCAAAGCAGTCAAGTTCAGAAAAGAAGGATTCTATTCACAGCCGTTCGCTTTCGGGGGCGAAGAGGGAATGGACAAGTTCGACCCGAAGGTGCGCTACCGCGGAAGTCTGCAGAACTACCTGATCGATACCGGGGATGAGGTCATCCTCGTCGATACCGGCCTTCCGGCTGGAACACCGGAGGAGGCTCCGGATGAGAATTCGGCCGCTTTCACCGGAAAGGATATCTGCAGCTACATGGAGGCTCTGGAGGCTCTCGGTTACAAGCCGGAGCAGGTCACGACCATCCTTCTTACCCACAAGCATTCGGATCATTCGGGCGAGCTGAAGTCCTTCCCGAACGCGAAGATATATGTAAACGAGGAGGAACTGTCCGCGGCGGAGCTACAGGGCATCCCGAATCTCGTTCCGGTTCGCTTCACCGACGGGGCATACTACAACTTCCCGGAATGCCAGAAGATCCGCGACGGTATCTACTTCATCAAGGCGAAGGGCCACACCAACGGAAACAGCATCGTGGTCGTGGAGCTGGACGGGCTGTTTTACATGATCCACGGCGATATCACCTATGTGGACGAGGCGCTGTACGAGAACAAACTGTCCGTGGTGTTCGACGATCTGCCGGCAGCGAGGGAGACTCTTGACCGCGTGCGCGAGTTCGTCCGGAATCATCCGACGGTGTACTGCGGAACACACACCCCGCAGGGCTATGAGAACCTGGAGGCGAAGCGGGTCATGGATCTGGATCATCCGGTCCCGACCATCCCTATCGACTATGAGATCTGGGTAAAACAGGCGAGCGGAAAATATGTCTGCTCCATCTGCGGATATGTGTATGATCCCGCGGAGCACGACGGAGTGGCATTCGAGGATCTCCCGGAAGACTGGAGATGCCCGCGCTGCAAACAGCCCAAGGACAAATTCAATAAAGCGTAATACCACAGAAAGATAATACAGACTGAGAGGAGGAGGGCAGGCCACCTGCCATTTGGAATGAACAAAGCAGACCGATACATGAAATCCGATATCGAGCACATCCTTTCCGACGGATATAAGGATGTGAATCCGAGACCGAAATATTCCGACGGCACGCCCGCCCACACCATCTCGGTCAACCACGTCATGAGGCAGTATGACCTCAGCAAGGGGGAGTTCCCCATCTGCACGCTGCGTCCCATGGCCTGGAAGACGGCGATCCGCGAGCTGTTCATCATCTACCAGCATCCCACCAATGTCATCGCAGAGATGGAAGCGATGAAGGTCAACTGGTGGGGACCCTGGGATATCGGCGACGGTACGATCGGACAGCGTTACGGTGCCACGGTCAGCAGGTATGACCTGATCCGCAATCTGATCCGGGACATCGAGAAGGACCCCTACGGCAGACGGAAGGTCGTTTCCCTCTGGCAGGAGACCGACCTGCGGGAGACAGCGGGACTTGCTCCCTGCGCCTTCCTCACCATCTGGAACGTCCGGGGAGAGTATCTGGACATGATGCTGGTGCAGCGCAGCGGCGATATGCTCACCGCCAGCGGAGCGGGCGGCATGAATGAGATCCAGTACGCTGCCCTTCTCATGATGATCGCGAAACACACTGGATATAAGCCGGGCGTGTTCTCCCACGTGGTGGCCAACGAGCAGATCTATGACCGGCATATGGACGCCGCCCATGAGATGCTGCGCCGGTATGAGGAGAAGGCGGCAGCGGAGGAGCCCGGAACACCGGAACCCTATATCGCGCTGGAGACCGACAAGACCGACTTTTACGAGTTCACCATTGAGGACTTCAAGATCCACGACTACAAGGCCGTCAAGCCCCAGCTGGTGCTGGATCTCGGGATCTGAACACGTTCCGGACACATTCAAGGCAGAAGAGGTAAGAAAATGATCAGTTTTTCGGTGGCGGTCGATCCCCATTTCGGGATCGGACTGAAGGGTGCGATGCCCTGGCACATTCCTGAGGAGTTCAAGATCTTCAGGAGAAACACCATGTTCAAAAATATCGTGATGGGCCAGACGACCTTCGACAATCTTCCCCGGAAACTGAAGGACCGCTATATCACCGTGGTCTCCATCGATCCGGACTATGACCGGGAAGGAGTGACCGTCGTTCACGACCTCATCGCGTTCCTGGAAGAGCACAGGGACGACGAGACCGAATACATCATCTGCGGCGGAGCTTCCATCTACCGGCAGTCCTACCCCTACGCGAAGAAGGCCTACGTCTCCTTCATCAAGAAGGAGTATGAGGTGGACACCCGCCTGGACGCCTTCGATCCGGAGGACTGGGATGTGGTGGAGGAAGAGGACCATGAGGAGTTCGTCTACCGGGAACTCCGGCGCAGGGAGCCTGTGTGTCAGGATAAACCGGAGGAAGGATCCGGGGACGCGGACGAGCCGGGGAAAAAGTGCTGCGGGGAAGGCCTTTCCGGCACAGAAATCCATTGAAAAATTCAGCGTGAGATGTTACTATTTCCAAGGACAACGCGATGACCGGGAAAAGTAGTTCGGACCCGTTCTGTTCACAGAGACTTCCGCACAGCTGAAAGCGGGAGACAGACAGCCGGATGAAGTTCACCCGCAAGCGGATCCCCTGAAACTCAGGCGGTAGGGGGGTACGGTTCACTGCCGTTACACAGTGGCGAGTGTGTTTGCATTTGCGCAGACAAATACGGGTGGTACCGCGAAGATTTCAATGCTTCGTCCCGGAGGGGACGGAGCTTATTTTTTGGGAGGACACAATGAAAGAGAAACTGATGTTGGTGCTCGAGGAAGGCAAGAAGATGATCCTCTCCACCGGGAGCGAAGTCGACCTTCAGAACATCAAGGCGAACCTTCTGGGCAAGAAGGGTCAGCTGACCGAGCTGATGAAGGAACTGCCGAATCTCCTTCCGGAGGAACGCAGGGAATTCGGGCAGGCGGTCAACAAGGCGAAGAACGAGCTCAGCGAGCTCATCGACGCGAGACGGAATGAACTGAAACTGAAGAGCGCCGAGGTCCCTGCCGACTTCGACTGGACCGTACCGGGAACGAAGCCCCTCACAGGCGGACTTCATCCCATCACCCAGATGTGCTATGACCTGAACGACGCGTTCCGCTCCATGGGATTCGAGATCTTCCAGGGCAATGACATCACCAGCGAGTTCTCCGCATTCGATACACTGAACTTTCCTCCCGCCCATCCGGCGAGGGAGAGCATGGATACCTACTGGCTGGAAGGACATGACACCGGCGACGCGGACAAGAAACTGTGCCTGCGTCCCCACCTGACCGGAGAGAGCGTACGCTACATGCGCACCCACAAACCTCCCTACAGGTTCGTCTATCCCGGCCGCGTCTACCGCAATGAGACCACCGACGCCCGCCACGAGAGAGCCTTCTTCCAGTATGAAGCCCTCATCGTGGACAAGGACCTCACCTTCACCGCAGGCAAGGTCATGATCAAGAGCATCCTGCAGAAGGTGTTCGGCAAGGACGTCCCCATCCGCATGAGAGCCGGTTTCTTCCCCTTCGTGGAGCCCGGATTCGAGATCGACATGCAGTGCCAGGTCTGCGGCGGCAAGGGCTGCAGCGTCTGCAAGAACGTGGGCTGGATCGAGGTCATGCCCGGCGGCACGCCTCACCCCAACGTCCTGCGCTCGGCGGGACTGGATCCGGACGAGTACACCGGATTCTATGTCAATATCGGACTGGACCGCATGGTCATGATGCGCAGCGGCGTGGATGATGTCCGTCTGTTCAACAGCGCGGATCTGAGATTCCTCGATCAATTCTGCTGAGAGAAGGGAGAAGAAAGATGAAAGTATCTTTGGATTGGATAAAAGATTATGTTGCCCTTCCTCAGGACCTGGACCTGAAGAAGCTGGCCTATGACCTGACTATGTCCACCGTGGAAGTGGAGGACGTGGAGGATCTGGCGGAACGTTTCAACAGGATCGTCGTCGGTCAGATCGCCGCCATCGAAGCTCATCCCAACGCCGAGAAGCTGCGCATATGCAAGACCGATATCGGCGGTGAGATCAAGGACATCGTCTGCGGCGGCATCAACCTCAGGGAAGGCATGAAAGTTGCCGTATCCCTCCCCGGCGCCATGGTGCGCTGGCACGGAGAAGGGGAGCCGGTGGAGATCAAGGAGACCAAGCTCAGGGGAGTTCCCAGTTTCGGAATGATCTGTGCCTCCTCCGAGATCGGACTGGGCGACCTGTTCCCGGCGAAAGAAGAAGCGGAGATCGTGGATCTTTCCTTCCTGGACTGCCCTGCAGGCACCCCCATCGCGGACGCGCTGGACCTGCATGACATCCTGCTGGAGATCGACAACAAGTCCATGACCAACCGCCCCGACCTGTGGGGACACTACGGCATGGCGAGGGAGATCGCGGCGCTGTATGATCTGCCCTTCACCGAGATGGAGGACATGGAGCTGGACAGCAGCCTGAAGACCCTTCCGCTGGAAGTGGCGGATACCGACGGATGCCCCAGATTCACCCTCACTGAGATCGAGGGGCTCTACGTGAAGGAAGCGGACTACAAGATCCGCTGCCGTCTGTGGAAGGTGGGCATGCGTCCCATCAATGCCCTTGTGGACATCACCAACTACGTCATGGCGGCTACCGGACAGCCGTCCCACGCCTATGACGCCAACAATATCAAGGGACACATCACCGCCCGCCGCGCCGAGAAAGGCGAGCAGCTGTCCCTCCTCAACGGCAAGACACTGACCCTCGCTCCCGACGATCTGGTGATCGCGGACGAGGAGGAAGCGGTAGGCCTGGCCGGCATCATGGGAGGGGAGAAGGATTCCATCCTTCCCACCACCGAGAAGGTGCTTCTGGAGATCGCGAACTTCGAAGCCACCGGCATCCGCCGCACCGCCCTGCGCTACGACAACCGCACCGAGGCGTCCTCCCGCTATGAGAAGGCCATCGATCCGGAGCGCTGCGAGCTGGCGAGGACCCTGTCCCTGAAACTGTTCAAAGAGCACTATCCGGACATGAAGGTCACCGCCTGGAACGACATCTACGGCAAGAAGCTGAAATGCACCGAGATCGACGTCTCCCTGACCTGGCTGGCATCCCGCCTGGGCATCCGCGTGGAGAACGCGGTCATCGCCGACAAGCTGGGACGCATGGGATTCAAGGTGGAGTTTGACGGGGACAACATGCACGTCACCTCTCCCTCCTGGAGATCCACCGGCGACATCAAGATGAAGGACGACATCATGGAGGAAGTGGCCAGGATGTACGGCTACGAGAACTTCGAGGCCACCCCCATCACCACCTCCTTCACCTCCGCCATCAACCAGCTGGATGTGGACATCGACCGGAAGATCCGGGAGTACCTGGCTCTTCGCTGCGGCATGCAGGAGATCTTCACCTATCCCTGGATGGAGGACCGCTTCGTGGACGCCGTCATCGGCAATCATGACAACATGTTCTGCCTGTCCGACCCGCCGTCACCCACCGAGAAGTACATCCGTTCCTCCCTCCTGCCGAACCTCTGCAAGGCGGTGGAGAAGAACCAGCACTACTATGACCGCTTCGACATCTTCGAAGGGGCTCAGATCGTGCAGGACCGTGACTACACCAACAAGTACTTCCCCAATGAGATGCTTCCTTACCAGAGAAGGAACATAGCCGGCGCCTTCGTGGACGCCAACGCCAATCTGAACGCGCTGTTCAAGAGGGCGAAGGGCGTGCTGGAGTCCATGCCGAGATACACCCACATGGAGGCCTACACCTTCGAGCGTCTGGAGAAACCCTCCTGGGCGGACGGCGCGGTGTGGATGAACCTGGTCCTGGACGGAAAGACCGTCGGAAACATGGGACTCCTCTCCGCGAAGACCACCATGGACTGCGGCATCAAGGACAAGGCGGTCATCCTGTTCGAGATGGATATCGACGAGATGCGTCCGCTGCCTTCCCGCTCCAACACCTTCCACCATCTGGCGGAGTTCCCCATCAACGACTTCGATCTGTCCATGATCTTCGACACAAATGTGACCTGGGCACAGATCAAGGAAGCGGTGGACAAATGCGCCAAGCAGTATGAGATCCTCCGCGGAGCGGACTTCGTGGACGAGTACCGCGGCAAGGGCATCCTCTCCGGCAAGAAGTCGGTGACCATCCGCCTGAGCATCGGATCCATGACCCGCACCCTCAAGACCGAGGAGATCACTGAGTGCGCCAACGCCGTCATCAAACGGCTGACCAAGACCCTGGGCGGCGTGCTCAGAGGCTGATCGCGTTTTCGGAAACCGAATATATAATCACGAATGTATAATCATAAGAGGAGACAGCTTCCTGCCGGAAGCGCCTCCTCTTTTTCTTTTTGCTGTTAAAGGTTGGCAAACGGGACAGAATATCGGATAATGGAAGCAGAAATGTTTAAAACCGTTACGAATGTCGTGACGGCAGGGAACAAGGAGGTCGGCAATGGAAGGATTCCGGAATTTCACCAGGGCGATGGACCGCGCGTCCGATATGTGCTCCCTGTGGAAGAGCGCCGATGACGGGACGCTGTACAGCTACGCGGAACTGATGCTGACGGCTGCCTATCTCGACAGGGATCATCCCCTGGAGGAGCGGCAGTGGTACATCGTGTTTCCCGACGGGGAGATCTGTCTGCTGCATGAGGATTTCGAGGAGATCATGCCGCTGTGGCTCCCGGTGCCCAGCAGGCCTGTCCCCGATAAGCTGACGGGGGACGAGTTCTATCCCGAGGAGAAAGAGGCTTCGGGGAACAGCGCCGCCGCGTCCGGAACCGGGGAGTACAAGTTCTGTGTCTATTGCGGGAACAGGATCCCGAAGACGGCCCGGTTCTGCAACCATTGCGGAAAGGAGACCATCCGATGAAGAGACTGCTGAAGCTTGCCTTCTATCTCGCATGGTTCGCGGTGCCGGGACTCATCGTGCAGTACTACAGCGCCTTCGTGGACCCCATGTCACCGGAGGAGATCCGCGGCGCTACCATGGCGGGAACGGTGGCCATGATCATCCTGGCCGTCCTGACCGGATTCGGAGGCCTTCTGAGGAGAGGGACTTCCTCCCGGAAGGCGCCTTCCGTTCCTGCGGCTCCGAGGACAAGGATCATCCGGGATCCGGCGACTGGTGCCGAGAGGCTTTATAACTGGAACGACAAAACGGGTCAGTGGGAGAGCGATGACGGACTCAGCGTCCTCGACGAATCCAGGACGGAGGAGTGGGAGAGGCAGCGCAGAAGCGACCGCCGCTGGGCAGACGATCAGATGAACAAGCTCAGAAACCGCGACACCGCCTTCGACCGGGATATGGACGAGATGGTCCGCCGTCAGAAAAAAGAGATGGAGGATATGGAGCGGCAGATGGAGCAGAGCCGCAGGTTCGGGGAGAGACACGGCAAATGGGACCTCACCGAACAGGAGCAAAGGGACTTCCTTTCCCGGGAAAACAACGAGAACTGGGAGAAGAGCCTGGAGTGGAAGGAGTACGCGGACGAGTACGACAGGATCGTGGACCGTATCGAATGGATACAGTGGGGCGCGGACTTCGCCATGGATGTGGCGGACATCATGTCCCTCGGCACCGGCAAGCCCATCAAATACGCCTACATCGCCAGCCGGAACGCTGCCGGTGACCTGATCGACGGCCTGATACACAGAAGGTCTCTCAGCGGCATCGCGGCACGGACGGCGACCAAGACCTTTATTGATATCGGCCAGGACAACGTCAGCAAGATCGGTTACAAATATGTTTCCAACGGTGTCGGCGACGGGGTCAAGGAAGCGCTCCAGAACTATGACGAAGGAAAGAGCGCGTCGGAGGGCTTCGTGTCCGGATTTCTGAAGGGCACGACCCGGACCGGAGTTGAGCACGGCCTGTCCAATGTGAAGTTCAAGTGGAACGCCAAACAGACCGAGATCGCGCAGAAGGCGACGAAGCAGTCCTCCCGGATCCTGGGACAGCAGCAGGCGGGACAGGTGTCCGAGAAACTCGGCAATGCCCTCCGCAACAACGTCCGTACAAGGGCGGCGCAGCAGATCGCTGCGGAGACGGCGAAGCAGAAGGATCTGCTCTCCACCGGGATCGGAAAGATGACCGACGGTCTCTGGAACCAAGCGCTGAACTGAAGCGGAAGGGAAATGTGGAACAAATACGGAAGCATCGCGGAAACGGGATTCCCGCGGTGCTTCTTTTCTCTTGTGCGGAAAGAAAAATCCGAGTATCATAAAAATACAGGGATGCCCGCCCTGAACGGGCGAGGTCCGGAACGTGTCAGATGAGGGGACGCGTGCCGGTCCGGTGTTCCTGTGTGTACAAGTGAATGAAGAATAGGATCTCTACACTCGCAACGGATATATCGGTATCAGCGGGTGTTTTGCCGTTATTTAGCCCTTTTCGGGCGGAAAGATAGAGGTAAAACGAATGAGAGACGTTCTTGCTTTGACAAAGTACGGAAAGATCCGCGGAGATTATTTCGACGGCGTCTACCGCTTTCTTGGCGTGAGATACGCCAAGGCGCCGGTGGGCGAGCTGCGCTTCCAGCCGCCTGTTCCTCCGGATGTGAGCCCCGTGATCATGGACGCCAAGCACTACACCGACAAGTGCTGGCAGACCGATACCCCCAGGATCGAGGTGCCTGAGGTAGCCAATTCCCCCTACAACCTGATCAACCAGGAGCTGGTGACCGGAAATATGGAGATGGGCAAGGGACCCCAGTCCGAGGACTGCCTGTCCCTCAACGTGTGGACGCCTTCCCTGACCAAGGGACAGAAACTGCCGGTCATGGTGTGGCTCCACGGCGGCGGAAATGTGGCCGGAACGCCGGAATGCCCCCATCAGGACGGATTCAACATGGCCAAGAAGAACAACGTGGTCATGGTGAGCGTGTCCCACCGCCTGAACCTGTTCGGATACATGGATCTCTCCTATCTTGGAGTGGAAAAATATGCCCATTCCGCCAATGTGGGCAACCTGGACATGGTGGCTGCCCTGCAGTGGGTGCATGACAATATCGACTGGTTCGGAGGGGATCCGGACAACGTCACCATCTTCGGGGAATCCGGAGGCGGCGGAAAGGTAGCGCAGCTGCTGGGTATGCCCTCCGCGAAGGGGCTCTTCCACAAGGCCATCATCCAGAGCGGCGGCTTCCAGGTCTCCGATCCGGAGGAGGGGAGAGCGGATACGCGGGCGTTCCTTGAGCATCTGCACATCACCAAGGACAATATCGACGAGCTGGAGAAGATCCCGCCTCAGGATCTCATCAAGGCCATGAGGGAGATCAACGCCACCCGTGAGAACGGCAACTATCTGAGATTCCCTGTCACCTTCGACGGGGAGGTCATTCAGTACGATCCCTTCGACGGCGCGGAAGGATCCGAATACTGCAAGGATATCCCGCTGATCATCTGCTACACCAAACAGGACATGGCGCTCATCGCCCTGTTCAACCCCGAGATCTTTGAGATCACCGACGAGACCCTTCCGAAGATGCTGAGGAAGTCCGGCTATACACAGGAGCAGACCGACCGGATCATCCGGACCTACACCGATATGCTGGAGAAGGGATCCACCGGAGCGGACAAGTTCATCGCCCTGCTCAACGACGACCATCAGCTGATGTTCGTGGACCGGGTGTCCAAGGCTAAGGACGGCAACGGAGCGGCCCCCTTCTACAACGCGGTATTCGCCTTTGAGAGCCCGGATCCCGTTCAGAAGGCCATTCACGGGACCGACGTTCCCTTCTTCTTCGACAACGCGGAGCTGGCTCCCTACCTCTACACGGCGGCCAACAAGGCGGCGGCATACGCCTGTTCCGACACCTGCGGATCCGCCTGGGCTGCATTCGCCTACAACGGCAATGACCCCACCGGAAGGTCCATGCCCCGGTGGCTGCCCTACGATCAGAAGAACCGCTACACCATGGTGTTCAAGGCGGAAAGCGAACTGGTATCCGATTATCACGGAGAAGGCAGAAAGCTTCTGGAGGAGTACTCCGGATCCAAACTGCCCGGATTCGGCGCCATGCCGGAAGAAGAGGAGGAATAAAGGATGAAAAACGAAGCGTACGCGTTTCTGGGACTTACGGGGCAGGAGATCTGCTGCCTGCAGATCCCGTGGGAGGGCGACCTCCCGAAGGAAGAGGAGATCCTCATCGAGGGACCGGCGGTCGAGACCGATCATGTGAGGTATCTGAAGGAATCCCGCGGCACGGCTCCCGGCGATGTGAAGTCGGTGAAGCTGGAGGACGGTGTTCTCACCGTGGAGACGGAGCCCTTCACCAACCGGGTGGACTGGACTTTGAAGACCGGGGACCGGAAGACATCCAAAAAGGATTTCACCGTCCACACCCGCACGGCGGATGACAAATTTGCCCGTTTCACCGAGGGAAGGGTCATGTACCGCCTGTACACCCCGGAGAACGCCAGCGAGCCCAGACCCATGATCCTGTTCCTCCACGGAGGCGGAAACGGGGGTTATGAGGACGGCGAAGGAGCGAGAGACAACGAGAAGCAGCTCATGGCGGACTACGGCCCGGTAAACTTCGCCGAGAACTATCCGGACATCTATGTCATGGCTCCCATGTGCGTGGAAGACCGGGATATGTTCAAGAACATGAAGATGAACGCCACCTTCGCGGAGAGCGACTTCTCCAGTGACCCGAGATACGGCTGGTCCCGGTATTACCTCGGACTGGTGTGCGACATCATCCGCCGGATGATCCGTGAAGGAAAGGTGGACCCGAAGCGGGTCTATGTTACCGGAATGTCCATGGGCGGAGCGGGAACGGTCCGCGCCATGTCGGTGGGATCCGATCTTTTCGCCGCCGCGGTCCCGGTGTGCCCGTCCATGACCCCGGAGACCTTCTCCATCCTGAAGTCGGTCCGCAGGCCGATCTGGGTGACCTCCGCCTATATCGACCACAGTCTGTACCGCCACAAGTACCTGGTGGACGCCTACATCTCCATGCGGGACGCCGGCAATGACAATGCCCATCTGACCCTCTTCAGCCCGGAGGAACTGGAAAAATACGACGTCTCGGTCACTCCTTCCCTCTGGAGACCGGAGAATTACGGCGATCTCTTCCACCAGAACCACTGGAGCTGGGTCCCCACCTACAAAAACGAATACGGCATCATGTCCTGGCTGCTCAATCAGACCAAGGACGACTGATCCCGGAACGATCCATGACTGCCCGCGGAAATGCGGGCAGTTTTTTCTTTCCGGTGCTGTATTGCTGTATAATGTATTAATGTATTTATGGGAAATTTCATAAAAAAAAACAAATGAGATCCTCGGAAGAGAGATTTTTGGTGTTCCGCTTTTTCAGTTCGCGGGGCTGCTTGTCAATAACCCCGCCCGATTCAAAGAATCGGACGAGGCTTGTCCAGTAGGATGAG
>CAZRGP010000029.1:0-31691 GCA_964599695.1 uncultured Faecalibacterium sp. | reverse complement strand
TGTCTTTATTCTTAACTTAATGACATTGGACTGAAGTCACAAGAATGCGCCGGTTAGTTATTCAAAAACGGTCTCATAGTCCAAAACCTCACCGGGCCTTGTAATGACTTTTCTGAATTCACTCATCGTGCTACCCCTTTCCTAAGAACTTATTTGTTAAACCATTTTATAAAATTACTTACTATAAGAATAATCACCATCTCCTTTAGAAACAATATTTTGTTCGTTTTTTTGATAAATTTTGTGTATATTGGATAATTGCACGGTAAAAAAAGACCTCAGACTGCTCTGAGGCCTTTGCTTTTTGCACAAAAGAGATCACAGATACTTTTTCACTGTGTCGAATGCCAGTTTCGTGGACTCCTCCGGACGATCCATCCAGGCTCCAAGCTCCAGGGTCACATCTCCTGTATAGCCGTTGCGGTCCAGCGCGTCAAACTGCTCGCGCACATTGATATCCCCTGCTCCGAGCGGAAGATGTCCTGTGGGAGTTCCGTCCGTCAGGTGGATATGAATGATCCGGTCTCCGAATCCTTTGAAGAAATCATCCAGTGTCTTCCTGTCTACGCGCATCGGTACAGTGTCCACACAGAGGCAGAAATTCGGATGCTGGATCTCGTCGAACATCCTCCTTGTCGTCTCATAGTTGTACACAAGGTTGCTCTCCAGGAACTGCAGGATCTCAAACGCGAGCTTTACTCCGCGCTTTTCCGCATGTTTCGTCATGGTCCAGAGACTTTCTACCGATCGTTTCCACGCATCTTCCACCGGCTCATCCAGGTCGCCCCATCCGGCACCGCAGAGCATCTTCTCCACTCCGAGTTCAGCGGTCATATCGATGTATTTAAGGAAATAATCCAGGCTCTGCCTGCGAAGTTCCGCATTGGGCGTAGCGATATTATAGGGATAAATGCACTGCTCGGGAGTCATGCAGGTGACCGTCATGCCTCTTCTGTCCAGCTCCTTTTTCAGGGCTTTCATGTCGGAAAGATCCGACACATAGCAGTTCGGATGAGATCCCCCTGCCCATAGTTCAAACTTGTCGATTCCAAGTTTCTGCATGGAATCCAGAGCATATTTGAATGAGTACCGCTGGTATACCATGTTCATCGCGGCAAATTGTTCTAATTTCATGTTGTTTCCTCACTTTTCCGAATCGTTTCTTCTATACAATATGATATCGTCTTAATACGAATCAGGCAACCATTACCCCGCGCATTTTTGCGGACTTCCGTGCCATGGTACAATGGGAAAAAGACCGCTTATGCCACCAAAAGGAGGAGTACGATAATCATGAAGTCTCGCAAAACCATTTTGATCCTGATTGCTCTTATTCTCATCGTCTCAGGCACGGCAGTTCTTCTCTCGGGAGGAAGGAACGGCGGCAGCGACAACGGCATGACCCGTTTCAGGACGCGCAGCTCATCTTACGACATCCGTGTGCAGCATGCGAAGACCGCGGAGCAGATCGCAACAAGCGAAGAAAAGGAGACCTCCTATACCGTGAAGGGAAAGGAGATCTCTCTCATTGTTTCTGAAAAAGAGAACCGTGCCCTCCTGGAAGAAAAGGGTTACGACAAGTACTGGTATCATGAGCCGGATGACCCATCCGGCTACCGCTATGGCTTCGTTTATGACGAAAAGGAAAGCGGGACGGACACCTCTTTCGTCCGTTACGGAGACAGCGGCGACATCCTCTGGTCGGTCCCTCTCTGGTATGACGCCTGGGACTACCGGATCGTCTCGGACGGAGTGATCATCTTCGGCGTCGACAAGCAGCCGATGGATACTCCGACCTCGAGTGATACTCCCCAGAATGCCCATCTCACCAAGACCGATCCGGAAGGGAACATCCTCTGGTCCTGCACCCTCGAACACGGTCTCGGAAGAGAAGAGGTATATCAGGTGCTGGAAGAAGAAAACGGCTATGCCGTGGTGAGCAGAGGCCGCCTTTCAATATTTAACCTGTCTCATCTTTCTTCCGACGGCAGGCAACTCTCCCATCGAGCCACCATCGTCGGCAATTACGGATTCTGGGATCTTGCCGCAAACAAAGACGGATATCTCGTACAATTCGGCAGTTTTCTGAAACAACGCTACGCCGAGATCGCCTGGACCGATCCGGAAGGGTGGCTCCTCGACTTCCGGCAGTATACCGAAGCGGGGCACCGGTTTTATCTGAAGGACATGACCGTCCGCGGAGATGAACTGTACTGCTCGGGCTATTTCACACCGGTCCCACAAAACGGATCCTCAAATGCAAAATACGGTGAAGTGGACCTTGTTCTGGATCACATTTTCGGAAATGATCTGTGGGAGATCGACAGCAAGGAGCTCACGCCACTCGTTCAGGAGAATTACACGGCCGTTCTCCTTGTCTGCGACGCGCAGACCGGGGAACCGAAAAAATTCCTTTCGGTTCCCGGATCTCTGGGAAAGGAACTGTACACAGATGAACAGGGACAACTGTTCTGGTACACGGAAGCTGTGGAAGATGCCTATTTCTCCCCGGCTACCAGTTCTTTCACCATCGGAGGCGCCAGCATCGTCTACCGTTTATCGATCGGTGAAAACGGAAATGTGAAGGACATCATGAGGACCGGTGAGGTCCGTGCGTTCCGGGCGGGCTGATCCCGCTGCTCTCCTTTAACAACGGAAGCCCTGCGCAGATAAGAGAGCGCAGGGCTTTTCGATTCGTGTATCTTCTCAGACGATCCCTCCGCTGGAGACCGCCGCGGTCTGGATCTCGTTCATCCGTGCGTAACTTCCTCCGAGCCTTACGAGCTCATCGTGTGTTCCGCTCTCCGTGACCTTCCCGTTCTCAATGACAAGGATCCGGTCCGCATTCCGGATCGTGGACAAGCGGTGAGCGATGGCGACGATGGTTCGTCTCCCGGCAATACCGGCGATCGCTTTCTGGATCTGCTGTTCTGTTTCCACGTCGACGGAAGCCGTCGCTTCATCCAGAATGATGATCGGCGCCTTGCGGAGGATCGCCCTTGCGATAGCCAGTCTCTGTTTCTGTCCCCCGGACAGACGCATGCCGCGCTCACCCACAGGCGTATCGTACCCTTCCGGCATCTGCATGATGTCGTTGTGGATATTGGCCGCTTTTGCCGCCGCGACGATCTCATCCTGAGTAGCATCCGGTCTCGCGTATCCGATATTCTCCGCCACTGTTCCGTTGAAAAGGAAAGTGTCCTGCAAAACAGGCGCGATATTTTTCCTCAGACTGTCCATAGTCACCTGGGAGATATCTGTCCCGTCCACCAGGATCCGCCCGGAATTGGGCTCATAGAACCGGGAGATGAGCTGCGTGAGCGTCGTCTTCCCAACACCGGTGGGTCCTACAAGAGCCAGCATCTTTCCCGGTTCGCAGTGGAAGGATACATCCTCCAGTACCGGAGATCCCTCCTCGTATTCGAAGCTCACATGTTCAAATACGATGTCTCCCTGGACATCCGTAAGTTCCTTCGCACCGGGTTTGTCCGTGATCTCCTGGGGCGCTTCTAGTATGGAAATGACACGCTCTGCTCCGGCAAGTGACTGCTGCATATTCTCAAGAAGCGTTGCCAGTCCGGTGACCGGAACGTAAAACAGGTTCAGGTAGAGGAGAAACGAGACGATGTCCTCCACGCTGAGTCCCTCCCTGTAGGCGAGGTATCCTCCGAACGCGACGACAAGGACCGTCCCGAGGGAGGATACGAACTCCACCGTAGGATGAAATACCGCGCTCACCTTAAGCGCCTGAAGCATGGCGCGGACATGGTCGAAATTCTTCTCGTCCACCCTTCCGGTCTCATATTCCTCTCTCCCGAAGGACTGGATCTCGTGAACACCGGAAAGATTGTCCTGAAGTTTTCCGTTCAGTTCCCCCATCTTGGACTGGGAGATGCGGAAAAACGGGCGGACCTTCTTCGCGAAGATCACACCGGAGACCAGGATCAGTGGAATAGGCGCGCAGGTGATCAGAGCCAGTTTCCAGTTGATCGTAAGCAGTACGATCAAAACTCCGGCGAAAGTGACGATGTTGGTGATCGTCTCCGGTATCATGTGGGCATACAGCAGTTCGAAATCCCTCGTGTCGTTGACTACACGGCTCATGAGATCACCCGTCTGCTTGTCGTGGAAATAACCCAGATGCATCCGCTCCAGTTTGTCGTATGTCTTGGTGCGAAGATCCCCTACAAGATACCATGCCGCTTTGTGTGCGAGATAGTTGCTCATGAACCGGAACAGGATCCTCAATGCGTAGAGCGCACAGAGGATCAGAGTCAGCCGGCGTATCGTTGTCAGGTCACCTTCCGTGACTCCGCTGCTCACGATCCCGGTCATGCTTGACAGCACGCGCGGCGCAGCAAGATTGATAACGGTGAGCCCCAGCGTAGCCAGAATGGCCAGCACATAGAGGCCACGATACCGCACCGCCTCCCTGCTCAGTTTCAACAACAGTTTCATCAGCTTCTTCCCTCTTCAGATCTTTAAATACTGTATAAATAATACATGATTTCTCTCTCCCCATATACCCTGACATTGGTATAATAGTGAACAGAAACGCATATGACACCACGCGACCAATGGAAACACCGATATGTCCGCAACCGAAAACAAATATCACTACATTTTTGTCCACGGACTGTCCGGATGGGGCAGTTATGACAAAGCATACCGAGCCGTTCCCTATTGGGGGATGTTCGGCGGAGATCTGATCAAATATCTGAGAAAGCAGGACATCTCCTGTTACGCCGCTTCCGTCGCTCCGACAGGAAGCGCCTGGGACAGGGCGTGCGAACTGTATGCTCAGCTGTCCGGTTCCCGGACCGACTACGGGACGGCCCACAGCACCAGATGCCGACATGACCGCTTCGGAAGGGACTACTCCTCGGATCCGCTGTATCCGTATTGGGACAACGGGGATAAGATCGTCCTCATCGGTCACTCCTTCGGCGGCGCCACCGTCCGGCTTTTCGCGGAACTCCTCGCAAACGGTGATGATGAGGAAAGGAAAGCCGCCGTCTCCGGTGACCTCTCCCCGCTTTTCGCAGGCGGGATGGAGAACCGGATCCATGCGGTCGTAACTCTCGCCGCTCCGACGAACGGGACGACGGCCTACGATCTGTACCGCGATCCGGGTTTTGACCCTTCCTCTGTTCCGGTCCCGTGGTCTGACCGCCAGCAGGCAAAGCTGTTCGAATCCAGACCCAGTCGCTCGGACGACGGAAGAGATTCCCGCGACCGTGCTTCCTTCGACATGCATATCGACAACGCGCTCTCCCTCAACGGGCGCATATCCACTCTGAAAAGCGTGTATTATCTCGCTGTTCCCTGCTCCGCAACCTATAAGGGAAAAGACGGCGACTGGCATCCGATACGCAGAGAGATGGAAGGAATGTTCCGCAAGAGTTCTGCGGTGATGGGCGCTTACTCCGGACGTTCTGAAGGAGGATTCCCCCTTGATGACCGCTGGAAGGAAAACGACGGACTCGTGAATACCGTATCGGCAGGAGCGCCGTTCGGAGCCCCCGTAGCGGAAACGGATGAGATCGTCCGGGGAAAGTGGAACGTGCTTCCGGTCTACCGGGGCGATCACATGTCTCTCCAGGGAAGGATGACCGTACGAAACGACATCCGTCCCTTCTACCGGGATCTGATCCGGATGATCGACAAACTATAATGAGAACACACTCGGAGGAGACCATGAAAAAGGTGCTGGTCGCCCTGAATCTGAATGAACAGCAAAAGCAGAGATTTCTCGACATTCGGGATGCCTTTCCCGGCGGTCTGGAATTCGTGTTTTTCGGTGAGGAAGAACCGACTCACCGCGATCTTGACGGTATCGATGCCGCCGTCGGCTGGCTCACCACGGAGTCGGTGGAGGGCCATGACCTGGATTACATCCAGATCGGATATACCGGTATCGCCCATTTCTGCCGTCCCGGTATCCTGAGGGAAAAGACGCTGCTTGCCAACTGCCCCGGCATATTCGGTCCCGCCGTCTGTGAACTGATGGTCACACATACCCTCAATCTTCTGAAAAAGACCAGGCGGTTCATCGCTCAGCAGAGCCGTCATGAATGGATCCTCCATGAAGATATCCGTTCGCTGTACGGATCCACTGTCCTCATCATCGGAATGGGAGACCTCGGGACCCGATACGCTTCCGTGATGAAGGCTTTCGGTGCACGCACGATCGGAGTCCGGAAAACTCTGACCGCTCTCCCCGAATCCTTCGACGCTCAGGTACCGGTCGAAGATCTGGACCGGATCCTCCCTGAAGCGGACATCGTGGCGATGTTCCTGCCCGGAGGAAGCGGTACGACACACCTGATGGATGAACAGCGGCTGCGCCTCCTGAAATCCGATGCGATAATCGTCAACGGAGGCCGGGGAAACAGTATCGACCCTTCGGGGCTCAAGGCAGTCCTGCGGGACGGCCTGCTCGGAGGCGTCGGACTGGACGTGACAGAGCCGGAGCCGCTCCCGGAGAACGATGAACTGTGGGACGTTGACCGTGTCCTGATCACGCCCCACGCGGTGGGTTATTCCCATATGGAAGGCGTCATGGACCGTATGATCGACATGCTGACGGAAAACCTGAAGCGGTATATGCGCGGAGAAGATCTTCTGTACGTGATCGACAGGAATAAGGGATATTAAAATACAGCCGGAGTATGCTCCGGCTGTATTTGTTATTACGATCTGTTATTTTAATCTCGTTTCATACAACGGGTAGTACGCCACATGGCCGTCTATCGTTGTTACCTGGTAAAGGATCACCCGGTCAAAGCAATCGCGGACAGGCGGGACTGTGGGTACTTTGTCTTCACTTCCCTTGTTCGGGTAGTACTGCATATAGAGTGTGGAGTGGAGGAGATAGTCTCTGTTGTAGTTATGAAGATACCCTGCATCCGTCAGGACAGTAACCATATCCTGGAACAAAGCTTCCACCTCGTCCGTTTTCTTCCAGAGATACAGAAGTCCCCATGCATCGTAGATGCTCGTGTCGTGGCTGACCACGACCCTGTCCCCTTCCACAGGCAGCGCGTGATGGCGGTCCGCTACGCTCCCCACCAGTTCACGCAGTTCGGGAAGTTTCTCCTCGTCCACTTCGCCGAGATAGACAAGAGTGGAATGAAGGGTCTCATAGCGGTGCATCGTACCGGTAGCATACTCCCTGGTTTCCTCCGCCGCTTTCAAAAAAGCTTTTCTTGTGGCGTCACTTGGCGCAAAAGACAAAAACAGTTCCATAAAACACCTCAACAAATATGAAGAGCGGACGGGGGTCCGCTCTTGTTTTTTCTCTTCGATCCGGTCATCCGAACAGGAAGTAACGGACCAGGCTGAAGACCATGCCGATGAGCGCCCACTTCAGGACACCCTTTGCAAGGACCGGCTTGTTCCCCCTGTTGATGAACCAGATGATGATCCCGACGATGGGGAAGAAGAAGGAAAGGATATTCATCCAGATGGATTCCGCGTCATCCGCATCCGGAGTCACGTTCGGAGGACTCACGATCTGGGTATTCACAAAGTTTTCGACCTTATCCGTGGCAGAATCGAACTTGTCGTCGATCTTGCCGATCACATCTCCCACCTTGCCTTTGATCTCATCAAAATCAGGAGGATTGGTTCCTGCATTGGTTTTCGGCGCGTTTCCCGTAGGAGCTCCGCAATTGGGGCAGAACGCTTCATTGTTCTTCAGTTCTGTTCCGCAGTTTCCGCAAAATGGCATCTCTTGTTTACCTCACCATTGTTTCTCTCATTATAAACCGAGCGCATCGAACGTAACGATGCTTCTTATCTGATAGTCATTATACCACCGTGAACGCCGAAGATATACGCTTCCACAGGTCCTGTTTTTTAAGATTCGTTTAGGTTTATGCAAACAAATTGTTTCGAAACGCCCACATCCATCGCACATTGCGGTGCGCACCCCGTTGTGTTACACTCAAAATGAGCACGAACAGGAGGCAAAAATACAAATGAAGGTACTGAGTTTTGGATCACTGAATCTGGATTATGTTTATGCCATGGACCATTTTGTGGAACCCGGTGAAACGACAGCCGCTTCGGGGCGGAGCATTCACAGGGGCGGCAAAGGTCTGAACCAGTCTGTAGCCCTGGCGCAGGCAGGAGCGGAGACCTATCATGCGGGGCGAATCGGAACAGACGGAACCATGCTGAAAGACTGGCTGACGGTGAAAGGCGTGGACGTCTCTCTCCTGGAGACGGATACCGGCATTCCCACAGGCCACGCGATCATTCAGGTCGTACCGAGCGGACAAAACTCCATCATCATTCTCGCAGGGACCAACGGAAGCATCACCGAAGCCTTTGTGGACGAGATGCTCACCCATTTCGAACCGGGCGATCTGATGCTTCTTCAGAACGAGACGTCCTGCAGGGATTACGCCATTGAAAAGGCGGCGGAAAAGGGAATGAAAGTAGCCATCAACCCCTCTCCCATGACGGATGAGCTTGCCTCCTCCCCTGCGCTGAAGCACGTCTCCTATTTCATCCTCAATGAGATCGAAGGCAAAGCGGTCACAGGCGAGACCGATCCGGATGTCATATGCAAAAAAATGAAGGAAATGTTCCCCGACGGGATCGTTGTCCTCACACTGGGAGGAGACGGGGCAGTATACTACGACGGCGTGAACCGCTACTCCCACGGCATCTACCCGGTCAAGGCGGTGGACACGACAGCAGCCGGCGACACCTTCGCCGGATACTTCCTCGCCACACTCGCCGCAGGAGAAACCGCTCAGACCGCCCTTCAGCGCGCCAGCAAGGCCGCAGCGATCGCGGTGACCCGTCCCGGAGCATCGGATTCCATCCCGACCCTGGAAGAGGTGCTGACCACGGATCTCGGAGAACCCCTTGCGGGAAAATGATTTTCCATAAAAAACAGCAGGGCACGCCCTGCTGTTTTTTGCTGTTATCCTTTGTTGATCACTTATCCAGCAGATCGGTCACCACTTCCACGATATCCTTCGCTCCGCTGACGCCTTCCTTTCTTTCGTAGGCGCCTGCCTCCTCATCCGCGGCGTCACGGATCGACTCCACGTCGCCGACCAGCCCGACCACGCTTCCCAGCGTGTCCAGTCCGAGTATGCTGGCGATATCCCCTATGATGGTGGCTGTCTCACTGACCCCGATATCTCCCTCATCCAGTACTGCCTTGATATCCCTTCCGGATGTGTATGCGCTGAGCACCGTTGAGATGACCGGTATGCCCAGGAGATCCGCTATCGAGCCGATATTGTCCAATGATTCGTCCGAACCGGCTTTCGGTTTCAGGACCGGGAGCACCAGCTTCGTAAGGACGACGTAGTTTCCCGATTCGGTATCGGTATATCCGCTGATGAGGCCCTCTTCCTTATAGGTTCGTAAAAGATCCCGGTTCCTCTCGATCGTATCCTTTTCGAGGATCAGACCGAATACCAGTTCTGCCGGTTCCTCTTCCTCTTCTGTAGAAGACGGGCTTTCTGTCTCCCCTGCAGTTTCCGCATCCGATGTTACCTGATCCGAGGCGGCCGTTCCGGGATCGGCGCTCTCTTCCGTTTCTTCCTGAGCCTGAAGTTCTTCCTTCAGTTCCGGAAGCCGTTTCAGGGTATCCTCATCACAAGGATCCAGGATCACGAGGTCCGGTCCGTTGTCTGTGACACTTTCCGCCAGGCCTTCTTCGTCACAGGCATTCACCTGCAGGAAGGACTTGCCCTTCATGAATTTGACGAGTTCCTCATTTTGACTTGAAATGACGACCGTCCTGGACTCAACACTGGGTTTGAAGAGCTCCTTGACTACTTCCTCCGCCACTTTCCGGCGGAGTTTTTTTCTGAGGAAATACCATAGCCCTCCCAGGACCGCGATACCTCCGGCACCTCCGGCGATGATCGGTACGATATTCTTTTTGGGTATCGTCTGGGTGATCCGGTCTCCGCAGCGGGAGCAGGTCTTGGACTCCAGTCCTTCCGCGAAATAGGTCGCTGCCTTCTCCAGCGTCCACTCCTCCGGATAGTCGTGCCCGGGAGCGTGTATGTATTCCTTTACTCTTTCCCCGCATCTGGAGCAGACTGCCTCACGTGTGCCGTCTTCCGTGCAGGTCTCTGCCTTGACCACGGTAAAGGTTCCCAGGCTGTGACCGAGGGCGGGATACGTCTCCTCCTCGATCTCACCGCACCGCTCGCATTCCTTCCTGCGGTGGCCGTCTTCTGTACAGGTTGCCTCGACTGTCTCTTCCTCGCCCCACTCGTGTCCCAAGGCTTCCACCGTCTTCTCATAACTGTTTCCGCAGCGGGAGCAGGTGTATTTTGTCAGGCCGTCTTCGGTGCAGGTCGCTTCGTCGATGACTTTCGATACATATTTGTGGCCGAGAGCGGAAAGACCTTCCGATGTTGCAGCTCCGCAGCGGGAACAGCTGTAGGATCTGCTTCCGGCAGAAGTACAGGTCGGTTCAACAGAGGATGTCATGACATAACTATGACCTAAAGCCGGAATTGTTACTGTATGTTCTGGAGGAATACCTGAGTCCCTGCAATTATTACATATGGCCATTCCCTCTCCTGCACTGGTACAAGTCGCCTCATTATACGTAACATATAATTCCAACTGACTGATCCCACAAGTGGGACAATAATCGCCAGGAGCTAATGCATAAACCTCCCATTTGGGGAAAAACAAGTATATTGTAAGCAGCATGCCCACAACAAACAGGAACCAAAACTTACTTCGTTTTTCTGTCATCATTCCACCACCTCCAGGCGGCCCTCCACATCAAAACCGAGGTGCTTGTGGTTCTTGAAGTACTCCAGGAGGGTAGTGACGTCACTGGTGGTGAGGATGATCGGTTCTCCGTTCGCCTCCACCTCCTCAAAGGAGAGATTGAAAAACTCCGGAAGGCTGTTGTAATGGAACTCCTGGACGCCCACATCATAGATCCGGTCATCTTGGATGTCCTCACCGTTGAGTTCGCATTTCAGCAGTTCGTGCTTTGACTTGGAATACACGACATGCATGCCCCTGGACAGCTGATAGAACTCGGTATGATTGCCGAGCCACGCCTCATCCCTGTAGATGTGGAGAAGCGCTTTCTTCACCTGCGCTCCAGTGAGTTTCAGCCCGTAGGACTTCCCGTCATAGGGGTAGCACTCGGTGAAATCCTGCAGCGTGACGATGGGTCCCATATGCACTTTTCTCACAGATCCCGAACCCATGAAGAAGATATCGGTGCCGAGGCTTTCCATCATGGCGTCCGCAAACACACCGCCCAGCTCTGTCTGCTCCCACCTGTCCGGATGGAAGAGCTCGTAGTCGAAATTCGCGACCACCTTGGCGTATTTCAGGTCGGTCTTCGCCTTGATGGAGGAGATCAGCGCCTCCATGCGCTCATCCCTCGGACATGTATGCTCATTGATGGGAACCGCCGTCCACTGATAGGAATCGATTCGGTCATTCTCTGTATCCACGATCAGGTCGAATCTTCCGATCTGGTCTGTTCCGGTACCTGCCTGAACGATCAGGATATCGTTTACGATAGCCGGCTCGTCAATAAAGGTGTGGGAATGTCCTCCGATGATGATATCGATGCCCCAGGAGGGATCGATGAGGGCAGCAAGTTTCTTGTCCTCTTCAAACCCGATGTGGGTCAGCAGGACCGCGAGATCGATATCCAGCCCGTTGTAGGAGTTGCAGATCCGCTCCACTTCCTTCGCAGCCTCTTCGATCCCGATCACCGACCCGATGACGCTCTCGCCCTTTGTCTGGTTGATGACCTCTTCCGTGATGATACCTATGAAAAGGATCCGCATCCCGTCGATCTCCATGATGTAACAGGGATTGAACAGACGGGTGTCGTTCTCCTTGATGTAGAGGTTCGCGTTGATGATGGGGAATGTTGCCATTCTTTCCAGAAACAGAAGGTGGGCAACACCGTAGTCGGTCTCATGGTTTCCGAGGGTGACCACATCCGGGGCGAGGAGATTCACGATCTGGATCGTGGAAAGACCGAGGAATTCACTGTCGATGACCGAGCCGCGGAACATATCCCCCGCGATCGCGTAGATGACATTCGGGTCCTCATTGCGGCACTTGGTGAGGTATCCGGACAGCATCGATACACCGCCCGTCAGCTTGTCATCCACCTTGTCGGCCAGAAAATCGCCATGCATGTCGTTGGAGTGCAGTAAAGTGACTTTTTTAAAACGCTCTGTCGGTTTCTCGTTGAGTCTTCTGTAATCCACCTGGTTTTCCTCCTTTTCCGGTCAGCAAATATAACACATCAAACCCGGACAGATCCTGCCCGAGTTGCTCATTTCCGATTTGATTCTACCATGCAGCCCTTCCCATTCATGGAGACTTTAGAAGTATTTTTAAACCAACGTGAAATACCAGGCATCAAAAAAGCACGCTTTCGCGTGCTTTTCCTCTTACCATTCCTTTGTATCCAGCATGATGGTCACCGGACCGTCGTTGCAGAACTCGACCTGCATCTCCGCTCCGAATTCCCCGGTCTGAACGTCCTTGAAGGGGTATTTCCTCAGTTCGCTCACATATTTTTCATAAGCATCCACCGCGAGAGGCGGTTTTGCCGCTTCCACGAAACTGGGACGGTTGCCTTTCTTGGTATTCGCAAGAAGCGTAAACTGACTGACCACCATGGCGGAATATCCGAGATCCAATGCGGAGATGTTCATCTTCCCCTCGGAATCCTCAAAGATGCGCAGCATGGCCGTCTTCTGCGCCAGTTTCGGGCAGATATCCAGCGTGTCGTCGTCCGCGCATCCGTACAGGATCAGCATCCCGGGGCCGATCTCTCTCGTTTCCTTTCCGTTGATGGTGACCCTCGCGTATTTTACCCTCTGAACCAGAGCTTTCATCAGTTGATCCTTTGAATGTCCAGAACGGACTTTACCTTTCTCAGTTTCTCAATGACCGAGTCCAGATGCTCTCTTCCGCTCACGCCGATCGTGGTGGTGATGGAGAATTTTCTCTCAGGCGTGGAGCCCGTGGACAGAGCATAGATCGGGATATGCATGGCGGACAGTTTTCCGCTGATATCCGCGATCAGTCCGGTGCGGTCCATGCAGTTGATCACGATAGTCGAACGGAACTGTTCCTGAGCGGAAACATCCCATTCCGTTCTCACAAGGCGCGCTCTCCCCTCTTCCGACTCCATGGCGATCGCCACATTTCGGCAGTCTTTCCTGTGGATCGATACACCGTGTCCTCTGGTGACAAATCCCACGATCTCATCACCGGGAAGCGGATTGCAGCAGCGCGAGAACTTCACAAGGCAGCTGTCCAGGCCCTCGATGATGACGCCGTCCACAGCCTTCGCCCGGCTGATCTTTACCTCCTGAACGATCGGGACAGGAGCGGCAGGCTTCTTCAGCTTGTCGTACATCTCCCGCACTTTCGGCATGATCCTGGACAGCGGAAGTCCGCCGTAACCGATCTCCGCATAGAGTTCCTCGATGGTATTGACCTTCTGCCTGCGGACCAGGTCGTTCAGGAAGGCATCCATCTGATCCGCCGGGATCTGGATCTGCTCCCTGCGCAGTTCCTTCTCAAACTGCTGCTTTCCTTCGGCGATGTTCTCCTCTTTTCGCTCCTTCTTGAACCAGGACCGGATCTTGTTCTTGGCTTCCGATGTCTTGGCGATATTCAGCCAGTCCCTGGAAGGTCCCTTGTCCTTGCTGTTGGAGGTCAGGATCTCGATGACTTCACTGGAATTGACCTGATAGTTGATCGGCACGATGCGCCCGTTCACCTTCGCCCCAACCATCCGGTTGCCGACTGCGCTGTGGATGGCGTAGGCAAAGTCGATGACGGTGGCGCCGGCAGGAAGATCGATCACGTCTCCTTTCGGAGTGAAGACGAATACTTCCTCCGGGAGCAGATCGCTCTTAATGGAGCTCAGGATGTCGGTGGCATCACCGGACTCCTTCTGGCTCTCCAGCAGCTGACGTACCCATTCCAGGCGCTCGTCCATGCTGTCCTTGCCGGTCAGGCCTGCCTTATATTTCCAGTGCGCGGCGATTCCGAACTCCGCCGCATGGTGCATCTCAAATGTGCGTATCTGGATCTCAAAAGGCGTTGCGTTGCGCGCGATCACCGTCGTATGGAGCGACTGGTACATGTTGGACTTCGGTGTGGAGATGTAGTCCTTGAACCGCTTCGGGATGGGGCGGTACAGGTCGTGGACCGCTCCCAGGGCGTTATAGCATTCCGCGATGGTATCCACAAGGATACGGATCGCGTAGATATCATAGATCTCTTCGATCGACCGGTCCTGAACGTAGATCTTGCGGTAGATCCCGTAGACCGATTTGATCCTGGACTGGATCTCCGCCTTTTCGATCCCGTTCTGCTGGAGTTTTTCACGGATCTCATCGGTGACCGTCTTGATAAAGTCCCCGTTCTTCTCCTGCATATCAACAAGGAGCTGACTGATCTCGGCATAGGCGTCCGGATCCAGGTATTTGAGCGAAAGGTCCTCCAGTTCTTCACGGAATTTGGACATCCCCAGACGGTGAGCGATCGGAGCATATACCTCCATCGTCTCGAGGGATTTATCTCTCTGGCGCTGGGAAGGCATGGAATCCATCGTCCGCATATTGTGCATGCGGTCGCAGAGCTTTATGAGCATGACACGGATGTCCTTGCTCATGGCGAGTAGCATCTTGCGCAGGTTTTCCGCCTGCTCTTCCTCCAGGCTGGAAAAGTGGATCTTACCGAGTTTTGTGACGCCGTCAACCAGTTCCGCGACCTCCGCTCCGAAGCGGGAACGGATCTCATCAAGGGGCGTCTGCGTATCCTCCACTACATCGTGAAGCAGAGCCGCGACGATACAGTCATCGTCCAGTCCCAGTTCAAGCAGCAGCATCGCCACATTGATCGGGTGCTCGATGAACGGTTCTCCGCTCCTTCTGAACTGTCCTTCGTGCCGCTCTTCCGCAAATTTATAAGCACGCGTAATCAGCGCCAGGTCATAAGGCCTGCCGCTCTTTTCAATTGCGGTTTTCAGCGTCTCAAATGTCATTTTTACACCAGTCTTCACTTGGCGATCCGGCGGAACACGACGGATTCGCTCAGATCTCTTTTCGGAGCGTCCGGTATCACCTTGAGCGCAGGCGTGCGCCCGTCCGGTCTCAATTCCACAAATCCCAGTTCCACGAAGACCCGGATCATGGCCATGATCTGACCGAGATTCAGTTCACCGAAATTTCCGGGAAGCGCGCCCTCCCAGAAAAGCTGCGTACCGTTCTGTCTCAGTTTCCTGTACACAACAGCAGCGTCATCCCTGGAGCATCGGATGCTTTCCGGGGAATGATCCTCCAGCGCGAAACAGAATCTTCTGTATTCTTCATAGGAATCGATATCATCCTTTTTCACATTCGCACGTGAAATGGCACAGACCTTGAGGGATACATAATCCCTGTTCGGTGAATGATAGATGCTGAGGTTCACGACGACATTGACCTGATCCCCCACTTTGAACGGGAAGGACTGAGGACACACGCCGAAATAAGCGGCGTATACCTGTTTGTCCCCCTGGCGGATGCTGATCCGGGTATGTCTTTCTCCCAGGGGATATATCCCTGTAAGGACCGCGTTTCGTATGATGAAGTTCGGCTCCTTGTTTCCGCCGCCGAACGGGGCGAGGCAGCGAAGCTGTTCCACCTCATCGACTTCGAGCTCCGCGATCTGCACTTCCCCGTCGATCTCCAGTTCAGGCAGCCTGAACTGCCGGGCGTGCTGCCTGCAGTACTCGACCAGTCTCTTTTTCAGTTCAGGAATATTCCCGGCCGGAAGGGTGAAACCAGCGGCCATATCGTGCCCGCCGTATTTGTCCATCAGGTCACTGCAGGAATCGATCATATCGAACAGGGAAAATCCGGAGACACTTCTTCCGGACCCCTTGGCCGTATCGCCGTCAACGGCGATGACGATGGAGGGCTTATCGAAGAGATCCACCAGCCGGGAGCACACGATCCCCATGATGCCGGAATGAAAATTCTCGTCCGCGATCAGGATCACCGGATTGCCGATCTCCTCGGCGTTGCTGCACAAGTATTTCTGAACAGCGCGTTCCGCTTCCGTCTCCACTTCCTGCCTCTGCCGGTTCATCTCATCCAGTTTGTTCGCCAGTTCGGAGGCTTCCTCTTCATCCTCCGTGAGAAGGAGGGAAAGCGCCAGTTCAGCGTCTCCCATACGTCCGGCCGCGTTCAGCCTCGGAGCGATGGAATAGGCCACATTGGTCTCATCCACGTTCTCAAGCTGAAGCCCCAGGGTGGTGCAAAGGGCACGTATCCCGATGAGGTCCGTCTGCGGGAACATCCGTATCCCCTGGGAGACGATGTATCTGTTCTCAAGTTTGAGGGGCATGATATCCCCGATCGTCCCGATCGTTGCAAGCACGCCGTATTCCTCGATCGCATCCTCGACCGAGATATCCTCCAGCGCCGCCGCCACCTCAAGCGCGACCCCGACGCCGGCAATATCCTTGAATTCCGACGTGTCATCCATCCTGTGCGGATTGACTACCGCAACAGCAGCAGGGATCTCCTCCCGTGCCACATGGTGATCCGTGATCACCATATCGATGCCCTTGCTGTTCGCGTAGGCAGTCTCGTCAAACGCAGAGATCCCGTTGTCCACCGTAATGATCAGAGATACGCCACGGTCGGCGAACTCATCGATCACATCCATGGACAGGCCATAGCCGGATCCCTCCCTGGACGGGAGCGCGCAGAGCGCTTCTCCGCCAAGGCCGCACACACAGCGGTACATCAAAGTCGTCGCGGTGAGCCCGTCCGCGTCGTAATCGCCGTAGATCGCGATGGTCTCCTCATCACGGACAGCTTTCCTGATCCGCTCGACGGCCTTGTCCATATCCTTGCGGCTGTACGGATCAAGTTCCATCCCCTCGCAGTTCAGAAAAGCCCTGGCACTTTCAGGATCGCAAAAACCCCTGGATGCGAGAACCCTGGCGGGAAGTTTCCCTATTCCGAGTTCATCCGCGATCCGGTCCGCTGCCCTGAAATCCGTCTGATGTTCAATCCATCGTCTGATTGCCATTTCTCTACTCCGGTCTGAATTTTTCTATTATCGCCGCAGCGGTCCTGAGACCGTCCACCGCTGCGCTCATAATGCCTCCGGCATATCCGGCGCCTTCTCCGCATGGATAAAGCCCCTGGAGGCCGACCGCTTCCCGCTCTTCCGTTCTGCTGATCCTGAGAGGAGAGGACGTTCTTGTCTCCACCCCGGTCAGGATCGCTTCCGCGTCCGAGAAGCATTTCATCTTTTTGCCAAAAGCCCGTATACCGTTGCTCAGTGCACGGGAATATTCTTCACCGAGTATCCTCCACAGGTCATATGCCACGACCCTTCTTGCGTATGTTGGTTCGACGCGGCCGATCCTGAGTCCCTTTCTTCCGTCAAGGAACGCCCCTACATTGGAGGCGGGAGCTTTGTATCCGCCGCCCGCTGCCGCATAGGCAGCCCTCTCCAGATTGCGCTGGAACTCCACCGCACGATAGGGATTGTTTCCGAAGTCGCTCCCGAGGACCGACACGCATACCGCGCTGTTGGCGTTCTTTCCGCTTCGGGCATGGTTGCTCATGCCGTTTGTCACGACACCGCCGAGTTCGGAAGCCGCAGGCACCACTTCACCGCCGGGACACATGCAGAAGGTATAAACGCCCCTGTCTCCCTCTCTCACCGAAAGGTTGTATTCCCCCACAGGAAGCCGCGGATCCCCCGCATACTTTCCGTACAGGGACTCATCCACATCCTTCTGAAGATGCTCGATGCGAAGTCCCACGGAGAAGGGCTTTGACGTGATCAGCAGTCCTTTGCCGGAAAGCATTTCAAAGGTGTCCCTGGCGCTGTGTCCGACCGCGAGGATCACGTTTTCCGTCGCGATGTCCCCCGCTGAAGACCGGACACCGACCACTCTCCCGTGGCTGACGATCAGGTCATCCATCCTGCAAAGGAACCGCACCTCTCCGCCGTTGGTCTCGATGGCCTGCCGCATCTTCTTGACGACGAGCCGCAGTTCATCGGTGCCGATATGCGGTTTGGCCTTGACCAGGATATCCTCCGGCGCGCCGTACCGATAGAACGTGTTCAAAACATATTCGCAGAGGTCGTCGTGGATCCGGGAGACCAGTTTTCCGTCCGAGAACGTCCCGGCTCCTCCCTCTCCGAACTGGATGTTGGTATCCCTGTTGAGATCCCCCGTATCGAAGAACGAGGACACTGCGGCGACCCTGGAATCCACATCCGCTCCGCGCTCCAGCAGGATCGGCCTGTAGCCGTACTGAGCGAGAAGATAGGCCGCAAAAAGACCGGCGGGTCCGCTCCCTACGACGACCGGGCGGTGCTCCATGGGCTGCAGGCCCATTACCGGAGCAAACCGGCTGCGTCTGGAAAAGGCGACGCCTTTCTTTCCCTGCGACAATTCCTGTTCCTGCTCTTCACTGTCGAGGCGGACTACAACGGAACAGATCCTGGACGGTCTGCCGCGCCTGAGGTCATAGGACATCTTCCGGATCTGATATGAACCGCCTTCCGGATATCCGAGACGCTTGCGCGCGATCTCTTTTGCCTCTTCCTCACTGCCTTCGAGCGGGAGACGAATGTCGGAAACTACGATCATCCTTTTTTCACCTCAATGGTGACGACATAACTTCCTGCGACCCACACATTTTCCTTTGAGGGGATCTGGAAACTGACCGGGACGGAATAACTTCCCTGGACGACCTTGATGGAAGATGCGTCCACTTCGGCAACCACACCGGTCGGGAGCAGCGCCTCCACCTCATCCGCCTTTCCGATCACCGTAACCCCGTTGATCGCAGCGGTAACAACTTCTATATCGATCCCGTCAGGGATATTGTTCACACGTATATCCGATACCGTGATCCTTTTCGAGGAAAGATTGCTCTCGTCGAACGCCACCGTAACTGCCTCCACAGAATCCACGTTGACATATCCGGTGGAAAGAACGATATCGAACTGGTAGACGTCACCGAGAGAATAGCTGGCAAGGTCGATGTAACCGACCGTCTTCTTGCCAAGGGAAGCGATATTCTCCTCCGTGGAAGCTACACGGATGGATGCCGGAGAAAGGGAATAAGTCAGGAACGACGTGTCAAAGCCTTCAGGCACATTGACGAATCCTACCTCAAGAGCCAGCTCCCCTTCCTTATAAACAGGGATCAGAAGCTCCGCGCTGGACACGTCCATACGGAATCCGTCCGCCGGTATCTCGTTTCCGTTCGCGTCCAGAAGATGGATCTCACCGGTGATGGTAGTGGAAGCGGACAGTTCCTGATCCAGCGTGGCGGTGGCCACGACCCTGTCAATGCGGTCGATCGCCGTCTCAGCGCCGCTGATCTGAATGGTTGCCGGAGTAGAGGTGACCGGCTGAAGGACATAGCCTTCCGCGACCGATACTCCGGTGACCTCCGGAACAACGGTGAAACTCTCGGAAACGACCTGCGCAAAGGTAAGGCTCAGTTCGGACGGAGAGACCGACTGAATGGTGTAATTCTGCATCTGATTCGCCTTTGTCGCCTGCAGCTGGAGGGAATATGTCCCCGCCTGGGTGACCGAGGAGAATACGGGAGTCACGGTGAAACTGTTCTGGTCAAGGGCACCTATGACAGAGCGGTCTCCGGAAACCGTGACGCTGACCGTGTAGGTCGTCTGACCGTTGTCGATGATATCCAGGCCGAGAGCCTGATAGGACGCTCCGTTCGTAGGAATGCGCACAGCGACGTTTTCGATCGTTCTCGTTCCGGTGCTGTTGACCGAGAGGACGACGACCGCCCAAAGTATGAAAGCCAGCAGTCCCGAGATCACCATCACATGGGGCTTGCTGGTCAGCCATTTACTGCTTTGAAATTTTTGCATGGTTCAAGATCCTCTTATACCAGGGCAGCTGCTCATCTTCCTGCGGCGTCTCGGGGCACAGTTCGGATACCAGCATCTGATAGGCTCTGTTCTTGTCGAGCTGTCTTACGATGATGCCGTTCTGAGCGATGGATATATATCCGTTCTCTTCCGAAACGACCAGGACGAGTGCGTCCGAATTTTCACTGATACCAAGGGCAGCGCGGTGACGTGTGCCCATCTCTTTGCTGATCTCAAGATTGTGGGAAACAGGGAGCAGACATGCTGCAGCAACGATCCTGTCCTTGCGCACCACGACGGCGCCGTCATGGAGAGGAGCTCCCTTGTAGAATATGTTCCCGATCAGTTCCTCGCTGATCTCCGCGTCGATGGTGGTTCCCGTAGCGATGATATCCGCCAGTGGCGTCTCCTTCTCAAAAACGATCAGCGCGCCGGTGTAGGTAGCGGACAGACTTTGCGCAGCGGAAGTGATGATGTCGATCGCCTTCTTCTGGCTGTCATTCTCCGTATTTCCCAGTCTCGATATGAACAGGGAACGCCCGAGTTCGGTCCTTCCGATCTTCTCAAGGACCGTTCGCAGTTCCGGCTGAAAGATGACGACAAGGACAACAAGTCCATACCGGAACAGATAATCAATAAGGAATTTGATGGTACGAAGCTGAAGCGCAGAGGCCAGGAAGTATGCCGCCAGCAATACTGCGGCGCCTTTGATCAAAAGGCCCGTCCTCGTATGTATCAGAAGATTGATCACCGTATAGATCAAATATGCGACGACAACGATATCCACCACGTCTCTCCAGGAAAACGTGTTGAATATCGACAGAATATTTCTGATTGTGGAACCAAAGAATCCCTGCATGTCCGATCTAATCCTCTCTCAAGAGCACAATGGCGTGACTGGATATCCCCAGTCCTTCTCCCGTGAAACCAAGCCCTTCCTCCGTCGTTGCCTTTACGCTGACGGAGCCAAGGGGAAGATTCATGTCTTCCGCGATGTTTGCCCTCATTTTATCAATATAAGGCGCGAGCTTCGGGCGCTGACAAAGCACCGTGGCATCAACGTTCACCGGTCTGTATCCCGCTTCTCCCGCAAGACGTACGCATTCTCTCAGCAGCATCCTGCTGTCCGCGCCTTCCCATCGGGGGTCGGTGTCGGGGAAATGATATCCGATATCCCGGAGAGCAGCCGCCCCGAGCACAGCGTCACAGACCGCGTGAAGCAGAACGTCCGCGTCCGAATGGCCGAGCAGTCCCTTTTCGTAGGGGACTTCCACACCGCCCAGGATCAGTTTCCGTTCTTCCACCAGCCGGTGAACATCATATCCGTGTCCGATCCGATACTCCGATAATCCAAGCTGCATCTTCGCCCTCGCAATGTCCGCCCTTGTCGTGATCTTAAAGTTGCCGGTTTCACCCGGCACAAGCCTCACCGGGTAACCGGCGCGCTCAAAGAGCTGACAGTCATCCAGCGAGTCCTCCTGGTCTTCTATCACCTTTTTGTAGATCGCAGCGTCGAAGATCTGGGGCGTCGATACCGCACGGAGTCTGGAGCGGTCCGGAGTCCCTGTCACATTCCCGTTTCCGTCCGTTTCCTTTATGGTGTCCACGACCGGGATCGCCGGTGCGGCGGCGCCTGTTTCCCTGGCGCACTCCAGGACGGCGGAGATCAGCTCCGGAGACACAAACGGCCTTGCCCCGTCGTGGATCGCCACCCATTTCGTTTCCGCCGGCATTGCCGCGATCCCCGCCTTGACCGACAGGCAGCGCGTACTGCCTCCGGGCACGACCGCGCAGAGCTTCGGGTATCTCTCCCTCCAGCTCTCCACTTCCGGGATCAGATCGGGGCGGGTCACAACAACAACAGCATCCATTTCTGGATGCTGTGCAAAACTCCTTACGGAACGTTCTAAGACTGTACACCCATCCAATACCAGGGATGCTTTGTCCACCCCCTGCATCCGGGAGGAAGATCCTCCCGCCACGATCACTGCGGTAACTTCCATGCAAACATTACCCCAATTTATTATTTACAATATTATAGTTTTTTTCCCTATCCAATACAAGGAATCGCGCAGGAAAGAATAATGACAAAATGGCTACACAAAGAAAAACCGCAGCTTCGCTGCGGCCGTTCGTTATGAGAGGATCGCCTGGATCAGGCCGGACAGTCCGTCCTCCTCCATGATATCTTTGAAATACTGCAGTTCCGAGCCGATCATACTGTCGATGACCTTCATTCCCAGCAGCTCCACAGGGGCCTGATCATCGGTGAATATGAGGTCACCGCCCTCATATTCCTTCATGGCGTCCCTTACCGTGAGGATCTGATTCCTCAGCTGCGCGTCGTGAGAGAGGAAGCCGTACAGCCTTTCGACCTGGGCTTCGTCGTGAAAGGCGAAGAGCTCCCGGTTCTCACTGTGCGGAACATCGACGGTGTATACCTCGGGAAAGACCGAAGCGATGGTGTCGCACAGGTACTCATTGATATTTCCCGGCTCATCGGAGCGCATGTTGAGATTCACCACCATGGCTCCGTCGTCGGTCAGATGACGGGATACCTGGTCAAAGAATTCCACCGAAGACATCTGAAACGGGATCGTGATGTCCTGATAGGCATCCACCATGATCAGGTCATATTTCTTGTCTGTTGCCTGCAGAAATGCCCTTCCGTCGTAGGTCGTGACGATCACTTCCTCCGGAAGTGAAAAATAGGTGCGCGCGAGATCGGTGATCTTCTGATCGATCTCCACCCCCTCCGTCACAGCCACGGGATAAAAATAACGGCACTGTGTCGCATAGGTGCCGCATCCCATCCCGAGTATCAGGATATCAAAACTCTCCTTTTCGTTGTATCCCGCAAGGATCGGGGCAGCCAGCGCGTAATCGTAATACATGCCGGTGAGCCCCTCCTGCTTCATGTAGATGGACTGCACGCCGATAAGGACATTCGTCGAAAGCGAGATGCTTCTCTCATTCTCGGTCACCTGGAGGTAGTTGTAGATCGACTCGCCTTCATAGGTGATATCATCCCGCCAGAATGCGAAACTGCCGGAGTTTCCGAATACCGCGCAGAAGATGAACACCGCAGCGGCGATGATGCACAGTGTCTTCTTTTTGCCGGATACCGCGAAATACACGAGGCTCAGCACGAGAAGGATCCCAGAGAAGATGAGGAAGGTCGCCGCGGTCCCCACGGCAGGGATAGTGACAAAGGTGGGAAGAAACGTTCCGATGATGCTTCCGATGGTATTGCAGGCATTGAGCGCACCGACTGTCTTGCCGCTCTCCGACACATTGCTCATGGCATATTTTGCCAGGGACGGTGTCACCGTTCCGAGCAAAAACAGCGGAAAGACAAAGATCAGCATACAGGCGAGGAATGCCGCGATGATGAGGAAATTCTCATTGACCGCAACGACCAGGAGCGCCGAAATGGCGAGGATCAGGTATTTCCCGAAAAGCGGGATCGCCGCGATCCACAGGGAGGCGATGAGGATCCTCCTGTACAGCCCGTCGGGACTCGTGCTCCGGTCAGCCTGCTTTCCACCCCACATGTTTCCGATCGCCATCGCGATCATGATCGTACCGATGATGATGGTCCACACGATCTGGGAGGAGCTGAAATAAGGGGCCAGAAGACGGCTCGCGCCGAGCTCCACCGCCATAACTCCCATTCCGGAGAAAAACTCCGTCATGTATAAAAACCATTTGTTCTGTAATATTCTTCTTTCTTCCATAACCAATCCGTAAAGCCTGTTGCTCTTTCTGTGCCGAGTGCCGTATGGCTGTTTAAAACAAAAAATGCCTCGCCGGCAAGGGCGAGGCGGGTAAACAATGTTATTTTGTCATTTCCTTGATGTAAGCGTCCAGCTCGCCCGCTGTATGAATGGTTTCCACCGCTTCATCGGAAACTTCAATGCCGAAAGTATCTTCCACATCGGTGACCAGCTCCAGAAGATCGATGCTCTTCAGTCCCAGGTCCATGGCCAGGTTGGTGTCGGGCGTGATCTCAATGTTGCCGCCGCTTGCGTTCTTGATCAGTTCAACTAATTGCTCGTTCATATATATCTCCCTTTGTTACATACACAGATTAACCGCGAAATACGCTTTTAACATTATATAACAGGGTTTTCTGTTTGGCAATGATGCACGAGTGCCGGCCATATTTTTTGTAACATTTCACTACGGGCATATTATGCCGTACTGCGCTGTTTGGGCGTTTCCACTGTATGTTAACGGCCTGTCCACACAGGCAGGCGGTGAATTATGTTACAATGAACGGGAACTACCAAGGGAGGTAAATCGGGCATGCAGTTAAAACTTGATCCGTCTAAACCCTATGCTCTCGCTCTTGCGGGAGGCGGTGCAAGAGGCGCCTATGAGATCGGCGTCTGGAACGCGCTCTCCCAGGCGGGGATACGCATTCAGGCTGTATCCGGGACATCGATCGGGTCGATGAACGCGGCCTTTGTCGCTACGAATGAACTGGACCGCGCCAGGAAGATCTGGCTGTCCCTCACCTACAAGGACGTAATGGAGGGGGATCCCGCGATCTTCGACAAGCTCTCCAAGAAGGATTTCACCGACCTGGATCTTCGGAAGACCGCAGATTTTCTGGTTCAGACCATAAGATCAAAAGGGCTCGACATCACGCCGATGAGAAAAACGATGCGGGATGTGATCGACGAGAACACCGTGAGAAACTCTCCCGTCGACTACTATATCGTGACATGCAACCTGGATGACATGAAAGAGGTTGAGATACGGGCGCAGGACCTTGCGGACGGAGAACTGTATGATATGCTGCTGGCCTCCGCCTATCTTCCTGTTTTCAAAAACGAGAGACTGGGCGGAAAACGGTATATGGACGGCGGACTCATGGATGTCCTCCCTGTCCATGTCCTTCTGGAAAACGGCCATAAGGATATCATCGCCGTGAGCTGCAACGCCATCGGTTTCAAACGTCCGGTGGACATTCCCGAAGACGCTACGATCTGGGAAGTGGAACCGAGAGTCAGCATCGGCACGGTCCTTGAGTTCGATCCCAGACAGTCCGCCCGGAACCTGAAGATCGGGTACTTTGACGGTTTGCGCCTTCTGTACGGCCTTCAGGGGAAAAAGTATTACATAGACAGGACCTACACCGAGGAGGCTGCATACAGTCTGCTGATGACCTATGCCAAGAGCTTCCTCGCGGCGACCGGAAAAGACGCGTCACTGCGTGAGATCAACGAAAGATCCCTTCCGAAACTCGCTCTCCGCGCAAAATGCGAGGGAAACGACTACTGGGATCTTCTTTGCGCCGTGCTGGAGATCGCCGCGTCCGAAGCAGGGATCGATCCTTACATGGTATACACCGAAGACGATCTCATCCCGGCTGTCCTCTCCCACTACCCTGTCTCCGAGGGTATCCTGCCCAAGGGTCTGCAGTCCAGGATCCTGAGCTTCCTCGGCGAAGATTGGAGTTTCACATGATTCCCCCTATTCCCGACTTTCTGAATGACCGTCTCCTGGTGCAGTACCCGGAAGCGGATCATCTGCGCATACTGGAAGGATACGGCGCGGCACGGAAGACCTCCCTTCGCGTAAACACCATGAAAGCGGACATTGCGGACGTCACCTGCGCGCTGGAAGACCTCGGTCTGTCCGCCGCGTCCCTTTCCTGGTTTTCTCCCGGCATCGTCACCGATCCCGGTTCGGAGCCTCTCCTTCAGAAGACCGAAATGTATGAAGAAGGAAAGATCTATCTGCAGAACCCCTCCTCCATGATCCCCCCTGTTCTGCTCGATCCGCATCCCCACGAAGATATACTGGACATGTGCGCGGCGCCGGGCAGCAAGACCACCGAGCTCTACATGCTGGGGGACGGAAAGGCCAGCATCACGGCCTGCGAAAAGGATCGTATCCGGGCGGACAGGCTGAGGTACAACCTCCGCCGGCAGGGCATATCCAGAGTAAACGTGCTCCAGCAGGACGCCAGGAAACTGGATCCCCTTTTCCGGTTCCGGAAGATCCTCCTGGACGCCCCGTGCAGCGGTACCGGAACGATACAGCTCTCCTCTCCGAAAACTTTTTCGTCCCTGTCCGTCGCGCTGATACAGAACTCCTCCCGACTGCAGTCCGAACTCCTTCAGAAAGCGGTCCGGATGCTCAGCCCCGGAGGCGAACTCGTGTATTCCACCTGTTCCCTGCTGCGGGAAGAAAATGAAGATGTGGTGGCCCGCGCGCTGAAAAAAGGCGGACTTGAAGTGGTGCCGCATCCGGAGATCGCTTCCTGCCTGCCCCTTCTTCCCTGCGCCATTCCCGGAGCCGTCCTGGTATGTCCGACCGATGTGTATGAGGGCTTTTTCGCCGTTCATCTGAAGAAAGTCTGATTTGACGCGATAGAGAAAAAACGCTATCATAAGTTGGATTATCTTTATAATAATATTAATAAGGAGCGTCCCGTTCATACAGAGCGGAACACCCGATCGGAGAATACTATGGAAGAAGCACTTACTCAAGTTAAAACACCCTGGAAAAAGAACCTCGGAGATGTTCCGTTTCATCTGGAATACCCCGAAGGTTCTCTTTATGATGCGATCAAGCGGACCGCGGACAAATATCCGGATTATACCGCTTTTATCTTTATGGGAAAGAAGACCTCCTACAGGGAGATGCTGCGCAATATAGAAAACTGCGCCAAGTCCCTCCGGACGATCGGCATCCGCGAAGGTGACCGCGTCACGATCGCCCTTCCGAACTGCCCGCAGGGCATCTACATGTTCTACGCCGTCAACCTGGTCGGCGCAATCGCGAACATGATCCATCCCCTGTCTGCGGAAAAGGAGATCGAGCATTATCTGAACTTTTCCAAGAGCGTGACCGTCATCACCCTCGATCAGTTCTACCACAAGTTTGAAGCGATCCGCCAGAACACCCCTTCCGTTGTCAATGTGATCATTGCCAGCATCAAGGACGAGCTTTCCCGCCCGGTCCGCGCAGGCTATATGCTCACCGAGGGAAGAAAGATCAAGAAGATCCCCGAGGACGCACCTGTCATCCGCTGGAACGAATTCATG
This sequence comes from uncultured Faecalibacterium sp., assembly GCA_964599695.1. Classification (GTDB taxonomy): domain Bacteria; phylum Bacillota; class Clostridia; order Oscillospirales; family Ruminococcaceae; genus RUG11783. The sequence continues at coordinate 4,707 of CAZRGP010000029.1, read as the reverse complement.
CGTCTCGGAAGAATGTGCTTCTGGAACTATAAAGTGAACCGCAAATCCACCGACCCGGCCGTCGTTCTCTATTCAGGCGGTACGACCGGAACCACCAAGGGCATCCTGCTGAGCAACCGGAACTTCAATGCCCTCGGCCTCCAGGTGGTCGCCACCAACCCCATGTTCCGCCCGGGAGACAAGATGCTCGCTGCCATGCCCATCTTCCACGGCTTCGGTCTCGGCGTGTGCATCCACACCATGCTGGAAAACGGCGGATGCTGCATCCTCGTTCCGCGGTTCACCGCCAAATCCTACGCAAAGGATATCGTGAAATACCGCTGCAACTTCATCGCAGGCGTTCCGACTCTTTATGAAGCTCTGCTCCGTCTCCCCTCACTGGAGAAAGCGGACCTGAGCTGCCTGAAGGGCGTGTTCTCCGGCGGAGATTCCCTCTCCATCGAGCTGAAGAAGAAGTTTGACAAATTCCTTTACGACCACCATGCGACCGTCCAGATCCGTGAAGGATACGGCACAACAGAGACGGTCACCGCGTGCTGTCTCACTCCCACGAACCTGGTTAAGGAAGGAAGCATCGGTCTTCCCTTCCCCGACACCTTTATCAAGATCGTCAAACCCGGAACCGATGAGGAAGTTCCCTACGGAACAGAGGGAGAGATCCTTCTCGCCGGTCCTACGGTCATGATGGAATACATGGACAATCCGGAAGAGACCGCTTCGACTCTGCGCAAGCATTCCGACGGACTGACCTGGGTATACACCGGTGACCTCGGATTCATGGACGACGACGGATTCGTCTTCTTCCGCGGAAGAGCGAAGCGCATGATCGTCACATCCGGATACAACGTATATCCCGCTCAGATCGAGAACATCCTGGACGCTCACGAAAAAGTACAGATGAGCTGCGTAGTAGGTGTTCCGGATGACTACCGCATGCATGCCGTCAAGGCATTTATCATGCTGAAGCCCGGCTACACTCCTTCCCAGGAGATCCGTGAAGAGCTTCTTGCATACTGCCGCAAGAATATCGCCAAATATGCGGTGCCCCGCGAGATCGAATTCCGCGAGGAACTCCCCAAGACTCTGGTCGGAAAAGTAGCATACCGCGTCCTGGAAGAGGAAGAAGAGGCGAAATACCAGGCAAAGAAGGATGCCACCTCTCTCCTCCCTGACAGCGATCCGAAGAAGAAATAATATCCAGGCAGCAAACTGTCCGGATAGACGGAGGCATCATGGTCGCCTGCAATCTTCATACCCATACGGTCCGAAGTGACGGCTCCTCCTGCGCGGAGGAAGTTGTCCGCTGCGCCATCGAAAAGGGATTCCGCACGCTCGGTTTCTCTGACCACGGGCACACGCCATGGTATGCGGACGGGTCGCTCCCCGCGGATCTGAGCGGCTACATCGCCGAGAACAGATCCCTCGCAGATAAATACGGGGACCGGATCGAGATCGTCTCCGGGATCGAAAACGAATTCGACTGCTGGCAGTTTGATGATCGCCTGCAGTATCACATCGGCTCACGCCACTGTCTTCCGGTCGGGGATGAGGTGTTCGTCATAGACGAATCTCCCGAGATGCTGGAAGACGGGATCCGCAGGTATTACGGCGGCGACGCCATGGCAATGGTGAAGGACTACTATGCCCACCTCGGCCGTGACATACCGCGCTTCCGTCCGGACATCATCGGGCATTTTGACCTGATCCGGAAGTTCAACCGGGATGACCGTTTCTTCCCGGAAGAAAGTCCGTCTTATCACCGCGCCGCTCTTGAAGCCGCGGAAGCAGCCGGAGAGACCGGCGCCATATTTGAGATCAATACCGGAAGCATAGCGAGAAAAAGGAGGAAGATCTTCTTCCCCGCCAATTTTCTTCTGAAATTCTTCCTGGAAAAAGGGTATCCGGTAACGATCTCCTCCGACGCCCATGATCCTTCGCTGCTGGACGGTTCCTTCACACTTGCCGTGAAACGTCTGGAAAGCATCGGCTTCCGCAGTCTTACCGTGTGGGCCGATGGCAGCTTTCGCGAGATCGGGATAGAGGACTTTCTCGTGTGACCTCTCCCGGCCGGAAACGAGAGGATCCGCTCATCTTTTCGTTAATACAAAGGGTTGTCAGAATGAGACGTGATGCATCGTCTCATTGACACCCACATAAAAACAGGTAATATGGTTTTAAAACAAATTGGTTCTTGACCCAGAAAGGAAACGAAACATGAAAAAGTTGTTTGCATGCCTTCTCCTGCTCGCCATGGTCTTCTCTCTTGCCGCCTGCGGCGGAAAAACAGAGGAAACCGATTCGGATATGGCTACGATCAAAGCCTCCGGCGTTCTCCGCATCGGAATGGAGTGCGACTACGCCCCGTTCAACTGGATGGTGACCGAGCCCACTGAGACTTCCGAGAAGATCCAGGGCGGCGGCTATGCTGACGGATACGATGTCTATTTCTCCAGAATGATCGCCGAGGAACTCGGAGTTGAAGTTGAGATCGTAAAACTGGAGTGGAGCGGTCTTACCCTCGCCCTTGAGAGCGGCACCATCGACCTGATCATCGCCGGTATGTCCCCCACAGAGGAGAGAAAACAGACCGTCGATTTCACCAACGCCTATTACACCGGCAAAAAAGTCATCGTTGTGCGCAATGACAGCAAATATTTGAATGCCAAATCTCTCGAGGATTTCAGCGGTGCTACGCTCAGCGCTCAGCTGAACTCCCTCCACTACGACCTGATCGATCAGGTCCCCGGAGCGATCAAGGGAATGCCCTATGAGAACAGCCCCGCCAAGATCCTGGCTGTTCAGACCGGCGTTCTGGACGGATTCATCGAGGATATCGACGTAGCCAAGGCCGTTGTCGAAAGCAATCCGGATCTCACCTATGTCGTGTTCGATGAAGGAAAAGGATTCGTCGTGGAAGAATCCAAGATCACCAACGCTATCGGTTGCCGCAAAGGCAGTGACATGGTAGAATTCATCAATGGGATCCTGGACACCGTTTCCACCGAAGAGCGCGAAGCTCTCATGGAAAAAGCCCGCAAATCCCAGCCGGTACAGACCGACTGATTTCATTAAACCGAAAGGGCAAAATACCTGATGCCTACTTCTTTTTGGGGCTGGATCGTCTACCTTTGGCAGGCATACTGGCCGCTCCTTCTCAAGGGAGCATGGACTTCTCTTTATATTTCTGTACTCGGAACTGCGATCGCGTTCGTCGTCGGACTGCTGGTCGCGGTTCTGCGCAGTATTCCGGATCCTTCCAGACAGCAGACCGCGCGTTACTGGCTGGTAAGAGCTGTCAAATTCATACTCGGAGCTTACGTTGAGGTCTTCCGCGGAACACCTCTTATGGTTCAGGCGATGGTCATCTACTATGGCCTGATGCAGTACGCACGCATTCGTTTGCCTTTGTTCGTCGCATCCATGGTCATCGTCGGGCTCAACACCGGAGCGTACATGGCGGAGATCATGCGGTCCGGGATCCGCTCGGTGGATGCAGGCCAGCGCGAGGCTGCCGCTTCCCTGGGAATGACCCACTGGCAGACCATGCTTTGCGTCGTTCTTCCCCAGGCGATCCGGAACGTGCTTCCCTCCGTGGGAAACGAGATGGTCGTCAACGTGAAGGATACATCCGTCCTCAACGTCATCGCGGTATCCGAACTTTATTTCGTCGGAAAATCCGCTTCCGGAACGTACCTGAAGTTTTTCGAGGTATACTCCATCATCGCCGTGATGTATCTCATCATGACTTTCAGTCTCTCCAAGCTTCTTGAACGGATCGAGAAAAAGATGATCGGACCGGAAAACTATGAACTGATTCGCAATGAGGAGGACCCCGGCCGTGAGTGATAGCCTTTTCCGTATCGAACATCTGGAAAAAAGCTTCGGATCCCACGAAGTCCTTACAGATATCAATTTCTCCGTCGACAGCGGTGAGATCATCAGTATAATCGGTGTGTCCGGCACAGGTAAGAGCACCCTGCTGCGCTGTATCAACCGCCTCGAAGAACCAACAGGCGGAAAGATCTTCTTCCACGGTGAAGACATCTGCGGTCCTCACTTTGATCTGAACCACTACCGTGCGAAGGTCGGAATGGTCTTCCAGCAGTTCAACCTGTTCAGCAACATGTCTGTCCTTGAAAACTGTGTCGTAGGTCAGACGAGAGTGCTGAAGCGCAGCAGAAGCGAAGCGGAAGCCAATGCCAAGAAATATCTCAGCCGCGTCGGAATGGCAGAATACATCTCCGCCAAACCCGCTCAGATCTCGGGAGGCATGAAACAGAGGGTCGCGATCGCGAGGACCCTGTCCATGGATCCTGAAGTGATCCTGTTTGATGAACCCACCTCCGCCCTTGACCCCGAACTCATCGGCGAAGTCCTGGATGTCATGCGTGATCTGGCGGAAAACAGCGGCCTTACCATGATGGTCGTCACACACGAGATGTCTTTCGCAAGGGAACTGTCAGACCGTGTCATTTTCATGGAAAACGGTTCCATCGTGGAAGATGACTCTCCCAAGGTGATCTTTGAGAACCCCCGCATGCCCAGGACAAGGGAGTTCCTCAACCGGATGCTCGCCAAACATTGACGACCGTCCCGCGGATCCTATCAACTGCAGAAACGAGAACAGGCGCCTCACCGGCGCCTGTTTTTTGGGTTCTAAGTCAAATGTTGGGGCAGACCCAATAGAATGAGCTAGGCGAATAAGAA
>CAZRGP010000028.1:0-33661 GCA_964599695.1 uncultured Faecalibacterium sp. | reverse complement strand
CACGGGAAACTGAAAAAGGAGCTGTTACAAAACTTCCATTTTGCAACAGCCCCTTTTGGTTATGTGTTACCGATCACTCGAGGCGAATACTATGGAAAGTCACTTCCGTTTCCGGGCTAATCGTGCGTTTCCGGTATCTTTCCCCTTAATATGATCATTGCATGCCCATCACGAGCGAACTCAATTCATTCACTGTGAGACCCTTTCCTTCCTCGCCGGCATTGAATGATACGCAGAAATACACGTCTGTGTAACCGAACGTAGCGAGATTGATCGTTTCTCCGTCTCCGTAGCAATGAACTGCAAGCCCCTTCAGAGAGACATCCCACTCCTTGGAATAGGTGTTGAAATCTCCGCTCAGTTCCAGGCCTTCCGTGTCATTGGATTTGCGTACGACGAGCTTGTTCGTCTCGCTCTCATAAAGAACGCTGATCGTTCCGGGCATCGCGCTGTATGTGACAAAGGAAACTGCATGGTCCTCCCACGGCAGTGCTTCCTCGATCGGAGGATCGAAGGAGATACCGGAGATCGATTCGGCTTCTTCTATATCACTTGTATCTGTCCAGGGATTCGGAAGCACATCAGGCTCAGACCCGTTCTTTACGAAGACAGAAGGCTCTGCTCCTTCTCCCTGTTTGTCGTCATGCCAGGTAAGCGTATTGTCACCGATCTCGAAATAACCGGTTCCATCGTTGTAGTCCTCGGTTTCCGTGGACTTATCCTCGCTCTCATACACGAAGTCGGTCTTGACTGCGTCTGTGTAGACCAGAGCGTTTTTCTCTTCGTCATAGGTCACATGAATGCTCCATTCAGATGACTCCGACGCGCTGCTTGACCAATGGACAGAAATATCTGCTCCGCCATCCGATGTGCACTGAAGGGACAGCATACCTCTGCCCGCGATCTGTTCATGATAATCCCCTTCAAGAGCGGGATCGACCGGTGCGGTCGTCACTTCCGGCTCTGTTTCTTCCGGAACAGGATCCGGTGTCACATCCGGGGTCTGCCCGCCGCAGGCCGTCAGCATCGCTGCGATGCAGAGCAGCGCTACAAGTGTTTTAAACCATTTTGTGTTTTTCATATAATCATTGCCTTTCCGTATAATCAATAATGATCAATCTACGGTATGTTACTCCAATTTCCCACCCCGTTCAAGTCTGTCCCGATTACAGATCATGACCGTATCACTGTGTCCTGTCCTCTGATGCAAAGCAATCTCTTGTGACCAAAGTACAGTAATTTGCGCTTATACTAGTGAAAGGAGGAGCAAACGATATGGAAGATAAAAAGATCGTTGACCTGTATCTTGCCCGTGATGAAACTGCCATTTCCCACACAGCGGAGAAATATGGAATGGCTCTCAGGCGGCTCGCATACCGGATACTCGAATCAACAGAATCTTCCGAGGAATGTGAAAACGACACCTATTGGGAAGCTTGGAAAAGCATTCCTCCGAACGAACCACGGACATATCTTTTCCCGTATCTTGGGAAGATCACCAGACATCTGGCCATCGATACTGCGAGAAAAATGTCCGCGCAAAAAAGAAGCGCTTCGCTCTGCGAACTTACGAAGGAGATCGAAGAATGCATCTCCGGACCGGATGACTTATCCGCCGGAACGGATGCCGGCGACCTGGCTGAAATTCTAAACCGCTTCCTTGGTCAGCTTAAAGAGGATCAGCGGTATATTTTTGTACGGAGGTACTGGTTCTTCGATTCCGTGCAAGACATCGCAAAACGAACTTCTTTCTCACAGAGCAAAGTGAAAATGACATTGCACCGCACCCGGAACAGGCTGCGGGATTACCTGAAGAAGGAGGGATACAACCCATGACCGGACTGGATCTTCTGGAAATCACGGGAAACATTGATCCCGTTTATGTAAAGGAAGCGAGTAACAATCGCAAGAAAACGAATCATACCCAAGCCGTGCGGTGGATCGCGGCTGCTGCTGCCTGCGTCATGGTAGTCGCATCTGTCCCCTTTATTGCGGACCTTCTCAGCCGAAAAGGCGGTCCGGGCACCGAAGACATCGATGGACCGGACTCACTGGTGGAAGACATACATATTCTGGAATATTGCGGCGCTTATTATGAAGTCACGAATATACCGGAAGCGCTGACAAGGTACGGACTTCCCGCAAAGCTCTCCGAGGAAAACGTAGGAACCCACGTAGCGTATCTCAACTTCGCTGAACCGGCAGAGTACTCGGAATCCATAGAAAAAACCGGGATCGAGATGTTCACTTATGCCCAGGATCCCTGCAGCGCGGTATACATCGTGAACGACAGCGGTTCCTATTACGCTGCACTCTTCTGCAATTATATCCTTCTGAATGACAGCGCCAGCGTTGAACTAAGCAACCTGTTTCAGGCGTATCACATCAGCTCCGCATCGGATATCCGTTCTGTTTCGGAAGTGGACTGGAACAGAGACAAAGAGGTAGGACCTCCCGTCACCTCTGAAAGCGCCATTATTTCCTTCTATGATGCCTGCATGGATCTTACCCCGTACAGTAACAATGATTTTCAGGCTGAAATGTTCGAAAGCATCGCAGAAGAAAAACAGATCGAGCTGCATCAGGCTTTCGCAAACGATCTGAGGATCTTGCGTGTTGAAACAAACAGCGGTCTTTATCTCTTTCTTCACTACTACCCGAATTATGGGTGGCTGGAAGCCCCGGGATGCCTGTCTTACTATCCTGCAGGAAGCACTTTCGCAATCTGGGCTGATGCCCATGTGAAGTGATACATAAAAATGCCTCCTGTTACCGGTGAAACGCCGATAACAGGAGGTCTTTTGTATATCGTCAGGAATCAAAGCCAAACGCCGTGAGATAACACATTACGAAGAAGCATAAGATCGCAAACCAGACTGCCAAACTTACCGGCGGAACAAACACCGCTCTCAATATGTCCTTTGCCATCGACTTTGTAATTTTAAAACGGTATTTCTTTTTGTACCGCTTTGGCTTTCCTTTCTTGTTGAAGATGTAGATCCATGGTCTTCCGTACAGCTCAACAGACTCAAACTTCAGGATATACACCGGAATCACGGGAACCATGATGCAGAACCACACAGCGGATCCCCCCAACTCCAGCATGGAAAAATTGAAGCCGTTGAGAAAAAGCGCAAGGATCACGGGGAGAAACAGTGCGCACAGGCTGACAACGACAACCTTGAGGATCCTGAGCGGGCTGGTGAACCGCAGCAATACCGGTCTTACTTCTCCCTCGATATTCTCGAAGAATACCGGTTCGACCACTTTTCTCATCAGGATACTGTCATTCTGGACAAGCTTTCCCTGCTCCCTTTTGAACGTTTTTTCTCCCGAGGTGAAGATCTCTCTTCCGGATTCTACCGAAAAGGCGTTTCTCGTCGTGTCGCTGTAAAGGCAAAGCATGATGATGATAAACACCAGCGCCAGCATTCCGGTGAGGAAAAAGCTTTCCTGAGCAGGCATCCCAAACGTGCGAAGACCGCCATATACGACGCAAACGGTCAGCAATGTAGCAAGGATCGCCTTGATCCACCACGGCAGGAAGAAAAAATGGGATTCCTTCTCTGCCCGGACACTGACCTTTCCCGTCTGGCCGTTGACTGCGGCCATCAAATCGCCATCGCACAAATAATATACGGGGAGAAGGACCGGGAGGCGAATGGCGGATCTAACATCCGCGTCCACATCGATCTTGTTCGTCTCCAGCGTTTTTTTCACAGACGGGACATACGATGTCCCCGTCTCCTCTACGACCCTCTTGGCAAGTTCCTCATCCGATATATCCGAGATCTTGACCCGATGTCCGGCGACATAAGCAAAATCGAATTCGGTGAGATTCTCCAGATCGAACGGCTCCATGCCGTCGAGAAGGAGGTTGTCAAGCTGCCTGGAACGGTTGACGAACTCATCGTTGATAAAACCTTCACAGTGATAACTGTTCCCTCCGTCCATCCGGGACACTTTCATGTGAACAGGACCACGGACCAGTTCATACGGCAGGTAGAACCCCTTCAGCTCATCGATCTTTTTCATCAGATGCCGGGACTCCGGCTTTGAACGATTCTTTTGGCACCAGGAAGAAAGCAAGTCCTTTGCTTCCCCTTCGGTCACAGCGAAAGGAATGACATTTTCAGGGAGGCCTTTTGTGTCAAGGTAGTCCTTCCTCACAAGGCTTCTGCCGCAGAAAGCGCAGTTTGACAGTGCCTCATTTTCTTCAAAGACGACTGTTGCCCCGCATCCGGTGCAGGACGCGCTGACGAGCTGAAAATGTCTTACCGACGACTTCAGCTTTTCACTCTGCAGCTTTCTGAATCCGTACTTCTGCCTCTGTGCCTCCCCGATCTCGACCTTCCCGCCGCAGTATCCACACAGATACTTCTGCTGAATGATGTCGAACTTCGCAGGCGCTCCGCACTGAGGACAGTGGATATCGGTGATCCTGATCTTTTGTGTCTGCTGAACTGCAGCTGGCATCTTTCCTTCCTCTCTTTGTAAGGGCTGTCACTACATTTGTTATTCTACCTTTTCGTCCCGCTCCGGATAAGGAACTTTGGTATACCCTTTTTGTCGGCTGAATCAGGCCATGTCCTGTCAGTCTTCCGCTGTTTCCAAGCGGAAATCACAGCGATCCATTCCCATCCCGAGCGTGCCTTTCCGCACGAACCGCACCCCGTCCAGATGTCCATAAGATTCGTTGTCGCTCTCGCAGAATGCAGGAATCAATTCAGGGATCCCCATTGAGGCAAGGATCTCACAATAAGGGCATTTCAACACATCCAGCGAAACACCGTCTTCCTTAGCGGAATAGTGGATACTGTGAAAGCCGTTCCCATCACTGTATGTATCCCTGCAGTACTGTTCCCACCAGCGGAAGAATGCTTCTTTCCCGCGAGCCAGCAATTTCCCGTTCAGTTCGTATCCTGTCTCCCGCGCAGCGTCCGCCTTGATCTTCTTCATCAGTTCGAGAGCTTCTACTCCTACAATTCCTTTTAGAACTCCATAGATATACGCCGTCGGAATGATATTGTCCTCCACATGGATCGCTTGAGGGCGGGGAAGAGGATCATGCGTGCTCAGATATTCGTCCAAAAGCCGAGCCGCTTCCGTCCGAACCTTGTCACTTACGTCCTCGCCATATCTTTCCTTTATCGCCATGAAATAGCTGTCTTTTCCGGAAAGGATCCTTTCCGCAGTTCTGTTTTCGTTCTCCATCTTTTCCTCCACCTTTCCCTTAAATCCAAACATCTGTTTTCCCTGATCCGATATCGAAATGGCATTTCACAATTCCCAGATCCATCTTCGCATAGGGTCCGAATCCGGCTTTCGCCCTGACCTTTCCCCCGTCGCACAACTGAAGAAAGAACTTCTGCTGATTGGTCGCCGTCGGAGCAAGCAGAGCTGCCTTAACGCCCTCTAGAAACCATTCCGGTGAAGAGTCTGTATAGTTGCTGACTTCCTCCGCAGATTTGGATCTTCTGACGTTTCCCTGTGTCTTTCCGCACCCGACGGCAATAACCACTGTCAGTTTCTCCCCTTCACCGATACGGAACACACCGGGGATCCTCTTGTAGGTCAACGCGACCCAGCAAGTATTCAGCCCCAATCCCTGAGCTTCGAGTACGATCTTCTCCCCGAAATAACCGCATCTCTCATCCAGATCCGGACTTTTACGGCCGATGAGGGCGATATAGTTCGACACTCCGGAAAAGTGTCCGTAATGCGCCAGCGCCGAGTCGAACGCCCTTGGCTCATCCCGGATGAGCTGAATGTGCAGGCCGCTCTCCGTGTTGATCTTCACAATACAGTCTTCGAGCTTCGCAACAATTTCATCCGACAGCGGACGATCTTCGTACTCACGGACGGAGTGTCTCTCCCCGATCAATTTTCTGTAATCCATCTTTTTCCTTTCTCTTACCGCGTGAATCACTCCATAGTGTTACTTTCAGGTTGCACTTCCCTTTCCCACTCTTCCATGAGAGTCCTGTACACGAGTTCATTGGGATTCCCGTCTTTAAAATATGCACTGTTATCTCCTCCCAACATCCGCACCGCAAACGCGCCAACCGCCCTGGATCTGGATTCCCCGCCGTAGCAATGGATGAGAAGCGTCTCTGTCCTGCGGTGTTCCCGGATAAAAGCGATCACGGAGCGTGCCATGGACGGCGTGAAAGACACTGCGCCATCAACTTCTCGGGTAACGTCATCGAAATACAAAGTCAGGACTCCGTCACAAAACGCACTTTCGGTGAACTGAAATCCAAATCCTCCCGTGTGCGTATCCTGTATCGAAATAACAGCATACCGGTCCGTCCTCTGAGCGAATTCCTCCAGTCCGTTCGGATAATAGTGCTCCATCACATAATCAAACGCGTCATATACCGATCTCACGAGAACCCTTTTCACCTCAGCACCTCCCGGATACATCATTCCTGTCTGTAATCTTAATTGCATATTTTTCGCCTTTTTGCAAGACATCCGGCCGAAATCTGCGTTTTTTCGTTTTTTTAACATTGTGTCAAAGAAATGGACTATAATAAACGCATCTGCAATTGGAAAGGATCTTTCTATGGATTTTGAGCATCTGAATAAGCACGCGCTTCTTATCATCAATCCCGTGGCAGGAAAGAGAGCCGTCTTGAAGCATCTCGATTCGATCCTGAATCAGCTCACAGATGACGGCTATCTTGTCACCACCATGGTGACTCAGCAGCGGGGCGACACGAGGAGGATCACAGAAAACCTCGGAAGCCGGTTCGATCTGGTCCTCTGCACCGGAGGTGATGGTTCCCTGCACGAAATGGTCTGTGGGATCGCTTCCTCAGGGCTGAAAACAAATACCGGTTACCTGCCCTGCGGCTCCTCCAACGACTTCGCCACTTTCACCGGGCTTCCCCTTGACCTGACGGAAGCTGCACATGTTGCCGCTACAGGTTCTCCCAAAAGCTATGATATCGGAACATTCGGAGAGGATCATTTCCTGTATATCGCTGCTTTCGGCGCATTCAGCTACACGTCCTACGACACCGATCAGACATTAAAGAATATTCTTGGATTCCCCGCCTATATTCTCAGCGGCATCAAGGATCTTTCGAAGGTCCATCCCATTTCCATGCGGTTTGTGGACGAGGGAGGCACCCACGAAGGCTCCTATCTGTTCGGTTGTGTAGCAAACTCGCTGTATCTTCAGAAAATGATCCCCAATGTGGATCTCCATGTTGATCTTTCCGACGGCATTTTTGAAGTCCTGCTCATCCAGTACCCGGATTCCCTTATGGAACTCCGTGAAATCGCGCACTCGCTCATCACAGGCGAGTTCAGCCATCCGAAGATCGATTTCTTCCATACGAAAGGGATCACTGTAGAAAATCCCGAGTGTGTCCCGTGGTCCCTGGAAGGTGAGCGATCCGGTTCCTATCAGACCTTCCGAATAGATCCGATCCGAAATGGTCTCACCTTGATACGGTAATAATTGTGATTGCATTGAACATCCCCGCAGGGATCCTATCCCTGCGGGGATGTTGTATTTCAGAGTTCTTCAGTCTTCTTTGGGGTAACCTTTCTTCTGATCCATCTCGTAAAGGATCCTGACCGCTTCACAACCTGCATGTGTCATATCCGCGATCCACTTATCCGAATGGGCAAGTCCTTCCTGAGGATCGAACTGACCGCTATCCCCGGACACCTTGAGAACATTGTCCAGTACCACAGAGATGCCGCCGGCACGGAGGCCCCAGATCTTCGCCAGAACGAATATGACGCTCGCTTCCATCTCAGCTGCCACGACATTCATAGCCTTAAGATCCTCAAAATGATGTCTCCACTCTGAGATCCAGTAATTATTGTAGGATGAACCCGGTCTCGGATGACGCGCGTAGAAGGTGTCCGCAGATCTGGTGACGCCGAGATGGTACGGAAGCCCGAGGTTCTCACAGGCCTCCAGACATGCTGTGACGACATCATGATCCGCTACTGCGGGATACTCGATCGGTGCATAGGATGCAGAAGTACCGTCAAGGCGTACGGCGGAATCAAACACAGCGATGTCTCCATTGTTTACGTAATCCTGGAAAGTTCCGCAGGTACCGATACGGATGAAGGTGTGGACACCAAGCCTTGCAAGTTCTTCCATCCCGATCGCAACGGAAGGACATCCCATTCCTGTGCTCATGCACGAAATAGGCACACCTTTGTAGACTCCGGTATAGGTGCAGTACTCCCTGTTATTCATTACCTCGTGTGCTTCGTCCCAGAAAGACGCCACCACAGGTACCCGTCCGGGATCCCCGGGCAGAAGAACATAAGGGGCTACATCCCCTTCTTTCAGTTGAACATGATATTGCAGCGACATTCGTTCTTACCTCCATTTTCCGTCATATCCATATTCTAATTATACTAGTCAGAAACGGGAACAGAACAGACCCAGTCACACAAAAATCGCCGGAAGATCTCCATCATCCGACGATATCAAACATATTTTTAAGACTCATCCAGTTCTTCCAGTTCTGTGAGCTCCACGATCCCGGAAAGCTCCTTTGCCTCCGTAAACACCCTATCCTTATCTATGGAAGACGAAGACTTCAGGGAAAGGAATGCAAGATAATAATGCTCTCCTTCCACATCGCTGGACATGACCCTCAGGTTGGTGATGGACATCCGGTTCTTCTTAAAGTGCCGCATTATCTCATCCAGAGATTCCTTGTTTTTCGAAAGTACCTCGATGGTGTAGAGGGGATCATGGGGGATCCAGTCCTTTACAAAGGAAAGCAACCCTTCCGTCAGCAAAACGATGACCCCAGCGAGGACAGCAGCCTCATAGAAGCCGGCTCCTGCACACAGTCCCACAATGCCTGCGACCCACAGTCCTGCTGCAGTCGTGAGGCCCTTGACCGTATAGTTTTTCGTCACGATGATCGTCCCTACACCGAGAAACGACAGTCCGGAGACCACCGCGGCACTGAGCCTTGTGATATCCGTCGGCAGTCCGAGCACCAGATAAAAGTAGAGCGCCGTCATGGAAGCGATCGCCGCACCGGATGACACGAGCATATGTGTCCTCGCACCAGCGGGGCGATTCTTGTAGGAGCGCTCGATCCCGATCATTGCGCCAAGAAGGGCAGATACAACGATCTTTATCATTACATCAAGGGAGGAAACACCTCTGTAGGGATCCAGAAAATGCAGCATTTTGTCCTCCTAAGAAATCAGTTCCTGAACGGATATGACACACGGTAACTCCGCGACGGTTGAAAGGATCGCGGAATGGGACGCGTTTTCTCTGTTCAGCTTCATCCAGATGATCACCGACATGTCCTCATCTCCTTTTGGGGATTCCAGTTCAAATTCGCTGATCTCTGCACCCTGCTCTTCCAGCGTATCGGTTATGACATCGATATCCAGAAGATCCTCAAAACGAACATAGATCGTAAAATACACCGTTTTTCTTTTCAGCACTCCCTCAAGGGGATACAGTCCTTCCAGAACAAACAGAAGTACGACAAGGCTGGCCAGGACGCCCTCATAGAACCCGGCTCCTGCGGCGATCCCCATACAGACCGTAACAAAAACGCCGAACGCAGTCGTCAGTCCGGCCACCTGCTGATGGGCAACACGGATGATGCTTCCCGCAACCAAAAAGCCAATACCGCTGATGACCGAGGCGGAATACCGTGCCACGTCAAATTTCAAAGATGCGTCCGTATGCCATGGTCCCATGAGCATCTCATATTCGTACAGCGCAAGCAACGTCGCCAGGGCGGCGCCGACACAGCAGATAATATATGTGCGAAGTCCTGCAGGCTGTTCCTTTTTTGATCTTCCGTAACCGACGATTCCTCCCGCCACCGCAGCGAGAAGAAGGCGGAACACTGTGGAAGCAAAAGAAAACGCTCTTAATGATTCAGCCATCGTCATCTCCTATAACAGAACTGGTTATAACTCCCACTCCTCTTCATAAATACCAAGCCTATGCTTCGTCTGCACTTTCCTTCGCGGCTCCATAGTGGTGATCCATGCTGGAAGCGAATTTGCTCAGTTTATTCTTCTTATAAGCCTTGTACAGGAACCACAGCGCCAGTCCGAGATTGACGATAGTGGCTGGGAGACTTCCCTCCACCCCGAATACGGTATCGTAGAAAAGCACATCGTTCGCATTCGCAGCTTCCAGGCGGAACAATGATACCCGGGATACAAGACCGCTGTTCGGCAGACCGAAAACCAGGTTCTGGGTGAAATTCCAGGCAGTGTGCGCTCCGATCGCGTACCAGATGCTTCCCGTCTCCCATGTGGCCACAGAGTACGCGAATCCGACCATGAAGATGTTGAGGATAGCTATAGGCGAGATGCCGGGATTGGCAAGATGGAGAGCTGCGAAAATAGCGGCATTCAGTACCGCCGCGAGCCATACCGGATAATGTACACGGATCCGCTCCATAAGGAATCCCCTGGTCCACAACTCTTCCGTGGCGCTCTGGATCATCACGCAGAGAAATGCAACAAGGTAGAACGGAATATCCGACAAATAACCATCAAAACTGAGCTTGATATCTCCCCTAAGTAAAGCGACCAGGATGCAGAGAAAATTTGTAAAGAAGCCCGCGAAGATCCCGTCCAGCAGCTTTGTGAACTTATTTCTCCGGTTACCGGGAAGGAAAGACTTGAAGATGTAACGGTTCTTTTTGACCAGTCCCGTATACACGAAAACATAGATGAACAACGGAAGGAACGTCACAAGATATGTCGAAACCACGAAGACCATTCCGTCCGACATGCTGTCGTAAGGGATCAGTTTATTTGTCGCGAATGTGAACAACAATGTGAGAATGATCTCACCGATAATAAAGAAGTGTACAATGAATGCCAAAAGGATCCATATAATACGGTTGTTCAGCGTCGTCGATCCCAGTTTTTTCTCTCCCAGCATACCCCTAATTCCTTTCGTGCTCTTTCGAAATGAAGAATGTATTATTACTATACACCTTTCCTGTTCCCGCCAACTACATTTTGCGCAAGAAAACATCATCCGCAGATCATAACAGGCGCAGCTGCCTTTGAGGCAGCCGCGCCTGTTGTTTCCTTTAAGAGTTCTACCACGTTGCGATCTCCGCTTTAAGTTTTATGTCCAGATCCTTTCTTGTGGCCAGGCACTCCTTGGAGTACTTCCTTCCATCCTTAAACATCATCCCGATTAGAAGGCTGGAACCGAAGGGAAGCATTTTCTTGATCATTCCCTGCGGAAACACGAAATGAGTGCCATGTTGGTACAGAAGGGTTTCCCACGAACATTCGTGTGATCTCTCCTCGAGGCGCTGCACCATTCTCCGGATATACTTGCAAGTGTCCCACAGCACATCATCTTCAGCGCCGATAAATACGATCCGGCCTTTGATCCGTTCCACCTTGATCTTTTCATCCTCTTTGAGGGGGTGTCTTCTTTCCGACTCGTCAAACATCTCTCTCGATGCGATCATATTTCCCGTCTTTTTGGAATATTCCGCGATCTTTTTCCAGTATTCCGGATGCCTGTAGGCGTACGGAAGATAAGGCAAAGGTTCTCCTTTCCAGGATGCCGTGGATTCGTTGTCCCCGGGTCTTTCTCTCATTCCGTCTTTTCCGTCCTGATAAAACCCCTCCATAACGAAATCGGACGGTGAGAATGCAAGGGTAAGCGTGATCTCCGGATAATAGGAGGCGGCAACAAGAGCAAGCATCCCCGTCGTCGAAGCGCCGGCGATGCCGATCTTTTCGCATCCACGTTCCTTCATAAAATCGATGGCATACCGAAACCGCTCCAGCGGATAGTTATGATGTCCGTAATCCTTTTTGTCCGCCGACATCGCCATGGCGTGACACCCCTGATCATTCACCCACTCAGCGCCTTTTCGGGCCATGAGATCGTCCGAGCTGTCCCCGAGCATCAGGATCATTCCCTTCGCTGCAGGCTGTGAACACGGATACCAAGCACCACAAAAACCATCGTTTTCTGCAGAAAACGTTCTTTTCGTCATTATATGCTCAACCTCCTTTCCTATCGTGTCTTTCCAAACTCCGCATGAACAATATAATATTTGTTTCTTTTGGAACGGATATACAGCCTGGTCAACGGACTGAATCTCATCCCCGGCAGCAGATATCCATCCATATATCTCTTCTGAACGACCTTCACAAGGTACTCTGACATTACCGGCAATTCCCGCTCCGCATTCTCCATGGAAAAGCGGATCCTTGCAGCATTGTCTGTCATCCTGATCTGGCTGTTCCCGGATCTCTTCCCCTTCGCGCTGACGAAGTCATATACCAGCCATGCGCCGGGAAAGCGTCTTGCCATTTCGGAAATCAGTTTTTCCACATCGTCATGGGTCAGATAATGGAGAACTCCTCCGGCCAGAAAGATCGCGCCTTTTTCTTCATCGAACGGGATCGACCCGAACCAGCCGTGGTCCGTGATATCCGCAGCGATATTCCTTTCCTTCTCTCCTGAAGGTATGTATCGCTCTCTGAGCCTGACCACTTCGGGCAGGTCGATATTGACCCAGGGATTGGAGATATTACCGATCTGCCTCCTCAGGCAGGACAGTCCAGCTCCCAGTTCGACTATGGTTGCTTCAGGGTGCAATTTGAGGTATTCGCACACCTCGCACGCCAGATCGTACTGACGGACCGCTCCGGCCAATGCAGCGCACTCCAAATGATAGAAAACAGTGGGAGGCTTTTTTTCTCCCATCTCTTCCAGAATCCTGGCAGCGTCGTAGTCCGGCAGGAGATCCGGCAGTTTTTTCACCGCGATCGCTCTGCTCCACAGAGGAATACACAGTGTCCTCTCCACGCTATTCTTCTCCAGTTCCATCCTTTTCTCCTCTCCGCGTGTATCTCAAGCGACCACAGCCTGGTAAGCCTATTAGTTAGCATCGGCTAACAGTTGGTCTAAAAGATTGCTCCACTAAGTGGAGCAGTTTTGCTGTGTAAGTATATCATATTCTCCAAAACGCAAAAAGACTATGTCTAATACAAAAAGAGGAATGATTCCGGATGAGCACGCAGCACAGATGACGTGTCAATCCATTTGGAAGTGCTGTCTCTTTCACCTTGTCTTGTAAAAAGATACAGCTGTTCCCTCGCCCTTGAAACAGCGATATTTATCCTGGCGAGATCGGAAGCCTCATCATTTCCGGAAGCTGCCCTCGTGAACTGCGGAAGCAGGACGATGTCAAACTCAAGTCCCTTCGCATTGCTGTAGGATATGATCTTGGCCCCTCCCGTGCCGCAGTCAAAACTTCGGTAGTCTTTTGGCTGATACAACTGGATAGAGACCTCAGACCCCAACCTTGCCCGGAGATCATCGTACAACTGCTGGGCAGGCCTCGTGTCCAGAATGATCCCCACCGTCTTTCCCTTTGTGGCGGACAGGATCTCTGTGATCCGGTTCAGTTCCTCCTCATAACCGGAGGACGCGATCACTGCAGGCGCCGTTCCCTCTCTTCCCGGTTCGGAGGCCACAGGACTTGTTCTCCGGAAGAGATTGGATACATCATTGATCGCCTTTGTGGAACGATAATTCACCGACAGCGAATAGATATCCGCCGAAAGGACATACGCGGCAACATTCGCCGATGTCCGCGTTTCCTCCGTTGCCTGAAGAGGGTCTAGGAACACCGAAACAGATGCGGACAGAGACTTCAGACATCGCAGGAGCGGAACAGGAAAATCCTGCCCTTCATCTACAACGATCGCGTCATAGATCTTTCCCAGGCCGCGTATTCTCTCTTCGATCATATCCCAGTCAGGCTTATCCTTCGCGATGACCGGATAGTGCTCGGCGAAGCGCTGCATATACAGATCATCCAGCCATCTGCTGTACGTAAACGCCGTGTAATAGGAGTTGAAATCCCGATAGTCATATGTTCCGTCGGAATTAATCGTATAGAACTCGACTGTCTCCCAGTTCGTTTTCGGCTGGGATTCCTGTATGCACCGCAAAAGAAGACGGCTGTGAACAAGGAGGAGCGTCCGGTAACCCTGCCTGGAAAGAGCCTCGGCCCTGGCCATCGCCAAAGTGGTCTTACCTGTTCCCGGTCCCCCTTCAACTACAAAACTGATGTAATAAGGAAGAGCATTGATTTTTCTCTGTTCTGGATCCAGTTTTTCCGGATCCGTCATATAAAACCTCAGATCGTTACGCATCAATGAAACTCCTTACACAAATATCATACGATCAGTGTCTCCAGCGCGTTGAACAGCGCTTCCGGATCGACCGGTTTACTCAGATGGGCATTCAGTCCTGCCTGCATGCTCCTCTGGACGTCCTCATCAAAAGCGTTGGCCGTAAGAGCGATGATCGGGATATTTCTCGCGTCTGTTCTCGACGACTCCCGGATCGCCTTCGTTGCCTCCAGCCCGTCCATGACAGGCATTCTCATGTCCATAAGGATCGCGTCGTAGTACCATTCCTCGCTGGCAAAGAACTTATCCACCGCTACCTGTCCGTTTTCGGCAAGATCCACCTTGATCTCTCTCGCTCCCAGGATCAGCATTATGATCTCCGCGTTGATCTCCACGTCCTCCGCGAGGAGCACACGTCTTCCCGTCAGATCCGCTTTGCTGGCAAGGAGCACTTCATTCTTCAGTTTGAACGCTTCCCGGAACTCATCCATCACCGATGCAGCGAACAGGGGTTTGGAAACGAAACTGTCCACGCCTGCCACTTTGGCCTCGTCTGCAATATCGTCCCAGTTATAGGAAGTGAGGATAATGATCGGCGTTTCGTTCCCCACAAGGGCACGGATCTGTCTTGTGGTCTCTACTCCATCCATTTCCGGCATCTTCCAGTCCACGAGGATCAGGTTGTAGTCATCGCGCCTGGCATGGCGGAGTCTGACTGCCTCCACGCCATCCTTTCCGGACATCACCGCCTCACAATGAACGCCGATCTGCCCGAGCACGATCTTGGCATGCTCACAGGCGATAGGATCATCATCAATGATCAGAACGCACAGTTCATGGGGCAGGATATCCGCACTACCGGAATCGGTGTTCTTGCGGTCGGACTCGCCCAGAGTCACTGTCACGACGAAGGTGGATCCCACACCTTTCTCGCTCTCGACCTCAATGCTCCCGTTCATCATCTCCACGATGCTCTTGGTGATGGGCATACCGAGTCCGGTGCTGCCGTATTTGCTTGTGGATGAAGCATCTTCCTGGGAAAACGCATCAAAGATGTGGGGAAGGTACTCCTTGCTCATCCCGATGCCCGTATCCTTCATCGTCATCCGCAGAGTGGCTTTCTGATCGAACCGCGCCACGTCCTCAATGGTAAACGTGACAGATCCGCCTTCCGGCGTGAACTTCACCGCGTTGCCCAGGATATTGATCATCACCTGGCGCAGTTTCATATCATCCCCGATGTAGTAATCATCGATCGTACCGCACAGGCGGCATTCGTAATGGATTCCCTTGTCCCTGCACTGTCCGCCGATGATCGTATTCACCTGCTCCAGTGCCTTGGAGAAGGAAAACTCCTCCTCCCTCAATACCATCCTTCCCGATTCGATCCGGGACATGTCCAGGATATCGTTGATAATGCTCAGGAGATGTTTGGCGGAGGAGTCGATCTTGGTCAGGTACTCCTTGGTCTTCTCCGATGTCTCCGGATCATTCATCGCAATATTGTTCAAACCGATGATGGCATTCATCGGGGTACGGATCTCATGGCTCATGTTGGAGAGGAAGGCAGTCTTCGCCCGGCTGGCCTGCTCAGCAGCGGTCAGCGCCGCACTCAGCGCTTCACTCTGAGCCAGATCCTTTCTCATCTCCTCGTCCACATCGGTAAAGCACGCTCCGACGGCGTGAACAAGGTGGTCATCCCGGTCCTCCGGATGACGAACTCCGGCAAACTTCACCATCTCATAGGATTCCGTTCCATGCACATTGATCACATAGCGGAATGAAATGACCCTCTCGCTCTTCAGTCCCTGCCGAATGGCATCCGGCTGGATGAAACGGATAAAATCTTCCCTGTAGGGTTCAACGATATAGTTCTCCGCATATTCGGTGAATGTCTTCAGATAATCGAAGCGGTCACCCACATGCAGACTTCCGTCAATATCCGGCCTGGACTGGTAGCACACCCCTTCATTTTCATCAAGGACGATATAGTAAACAGACCAGTAGTCGGAGGCAAGGGCAGTGATCAGTTTGTTCTGCTGCTCCCTGCTCCTCTCCTGTTCGATCAGCTGGTTGTGGAGAGCCAGTTTCTCCTCAAGCTCCTGCTGCTTCACCCTCGCTTCCGCCTCGGCTATTTTCGCCTGGCTCATGGCGGTCACATCCACGCACATGCCAAGCGTGCAAAGCCTTCCGTCGGAATCGGTAAACTTCAGTTTCGTCGTCTGAAGGTTCCGGATCACTTTACCTGTCGCATCCGGGACGTCTTCAAAAAAGATATAGGGCTCATCCATTTCAAGAGCCTTCTTGTCATCTTCGGTGAAATGCCTGGCCGTGACGGGATCGAAGATCTCAAAGTCGGTCAGTCCCACTACACCCTCCGGAGATGCCTTGTGCGCATATTCCGCAAAGGCCTGGTTGCAGGCAAGATACTTTCCGGTCTGCGCGTCTTTGGAGAAACTCATGGCAGGCATATTGGACAGCAGCGAGGCTACAGAACCCATCAGGTTTGCCAGTCCCGCCGCCGATTCCACCTGCTGGATCAGCCTCTTGTTCTCCTCTTCCGCCTTCTTACCTTTCTGAAGCGCTTTCTGGATACTCTGCCCTTCGCGCACATCCTCGTCCACGTCCTTGAAACCGCAGACAACACCGGTCTTTCCTCCGGGCATATCCAGCTTCGCAAACTCGATCCGGAAATACCTCTCCGAACCGTCGTCCATCTTTCTGAGATAGTTGATATTGAACTGCGGTTTGACCTGAAGGCGCGCGACGATATTCTCCAGCGCCAGTTCCTCCTGGAGCCTTTCCTGATCCTTTTCGGACACCGTGCTCCGGATATAGAATTCCTTGGCCTGCGAGTATTTCATTCTGGTCAGGGCGTCCCTTATCGGAGCAGCATGAACTGTTTCACCGGCAACGTCCCCTCTGTAGAGAGAAAAGCTTTCTGTCTCCACGTCATTGATCAGCCATACCGTGTGATACGACTCGCTCAGAGCCTCGATCACCGCATTTCTCACTGCCAGGTCAGAATTCATCTGCTCCCGCTTCTCGGTGATATCGGAGATAAACACGTAATAGATACCGCCATAGGCATCTGTAGTCGTGTAATGTCCGTAGTCGTCGACCCATCGCACCGCCCCGTCCTTACGGACGATACGGTATTCCACGTAATCAAGACCGGCATCGCTTTCCTCGATCTGGAGGTCAATGGACTGCGACACCGCGTCATAGTCGTCAGGATGAAGCATTCCCCTGAATGTATAACCTGTCAGTTCCTTGAACTCCTCCAGGTCTTTACAGCCGAAAATATCAAAGACGGTCTGATTCGCATACAGGAGTTCTTCCGGTTTTTCCGCTTTGTAGATAAAAAAGCCTCCAGGCATGTGCATGCCGATCTCTTCCACTACAGGCAGCGTACTCTCATTCAATTGAAATTTTTTGCCGAACATTTCGACTTTCCTCTCAGCACTCTAAAAACCGAACACAATTTCTTGATTTTATTATACAGAAATCTTATGGCGGAAAAAAGGAAAGGCTATATCTGGCCGGTCTCAAATTTGGCGCATTTTCTCTTTTGATATATCGCGGCTTCGTGACACACCGTTTTTTTGATCTGCCCGTTTTTATCTTATGGGCATGAATATCATGGGTTTATGCATTGGGTTCGCCGGAAGAATTTCGTTATCCAGAAAACTATCCTTAGCCGAGAGTACCACGCGTGATTCTATGAATCAGACGTGGGTGAATCGGCCAAATCCCCCTTCTGATTATTGATATAGTTTTTCACCGCTGCAGCAGTCCGATCACTCACAGAACCAATAAAGTATGAAAGACTCCAGAAGTAGGATTCCTGATAGTATCTGGATACCTCATCAGGATGATCCGAACGCATCCTGCGGGATGAAGCGGATTTATATGCATTGATAAACTCTGCTAAGTTGATCTGCGGTGGCGCGTCAAAAAGAATGTGAATGTGATCAGGCATGCATTCGAAGGCCTCGATCACACAGTCCCGATCCATGAAATACTTCTCCGTATATGCTTTTAGAGAGTCCTCAATAACTCCGGCAATTACTGGTCTGCGATATTTGGTAATAAGAACCAAATGATACTGAAGCAGGAAACAACTGTGGCGGTTGACATAGTAGCCTGATGAATTGATTCGCATGATATCCTCCTTCAACTGAAATATTGGTATATGGTATAATTATACTATAAATAAGGGCCATAAGTGCCAGAAAGGAGGAATAGCAACCGATGTATCGGATCCTGAACATTCAGGTAAGCGAAAGCGATGCTGTTTATGCTTATCTCGACCGAATTGCGCATCTTTCAAACAATCTGTCCAATACAGTCCTGTTCAGACAGCGGCAGATGATCACATCCGCGAAGAAGGACGTCAAAGACTGGACAGACAATGAGAAAGAGATCCGCAATGAGGTGGAAGCAACGATACAGTACCTGGGAAACACCAGGAGAATACCAAAGTCCGGAGTCTTGTCATACAACTTTGCGGAGAGAGTGCTCCGAGTAACACAGAATCCGGACTTCTTTGCGGAAGGACTTCCCAGGCAGACAGCTCAGTGGATCATAAAACAGGTGTGCACGGACATCACGTCGTTCTACAAAGCGATGAAGCAGTATGCCGTGACGCCTGAGTTATTTACAGGCAAGCCGGAACTTCCGGGATATAAGCGTAAAGGCGGCGCATGCTCCTTCAGAATAACAAATCAGGATTGTGTCATTCGGCAAAAGGAGAATGGAGCATACGAAATCAAACTGCCCTTGACCAAAGACACAGTCTGCATCGGGAAAACGTGTCCCGGCAGATTGAAAGAAGTGCATGTAAGTCCGAAAAACGGAAGATATCAGCTCTCTCTCGTCTTTGACGATGGGAAAGCTTTGCCGGTTATGGAAGAAAAACCAGAGCGGATCGCTGCCATGGATCCCGGAGTGAACAACCTCATGGCTGTCACAAACAATTGCGGGCTGCCCTGTCTTCTTTACAAGGGCGGTGTCGTCAAGTCGGTCAATCAGCGGTATAACAAACGTATTGCGAAGATGATGAGCAAACAGACCAAAGGCTCCGACAAGAAGTTCATACCGACTGAAGAATACTGGAAAGTCACCAACTACCGGAATGACAAGATCAAGGATGTGATGCTGAAAGCAGGAAAGAGTCTGATCCTATGGTGCGTAGAAAACCGTATCGACACGATAGTGATCGGAAGCAACCCGGGCTGGAAACAGAAGGTATCCCTGGGCAAGGAAACAAACCAGAAGTTCGTACAGATCCCCTTTGACAGGCTGAAGCATATCCTGAAGTACCAGGGAGAACGAAACGGAATAAGGATACTTGAACAGGAAGAGGCGTATACTTCCAAGGCGAGTTTTATGGATCAGGACGAGATCCCTGGTTTTGGTGAAGAAACATCATTCAGCGGAACAAGGATCCAGAGAGGGCTGTACCGGACGAAGAACGGAGAAAACATCAACGCGGACCTGAACGGATCAGCCAACATCATGAGGAAGGCATTTCCGGATGCATTCTCCGGAAAGAGTGTGCCTGATTTCAAAAACATCGTAGTGGTAAAGCATCCGGATGAGGTGCTAAAAAATCAAAAAAATGTAGTCCCTGTAGAAAGGGATACGGGAGACGTGAATCCCCATCAAGTAGAACGGCGCAGCCGTTTGAACGGAAACCTCGATCTGATTCTTTGAATCAGCCGGGGTAATTCATAATCATTGCTCCTCTTGCTTTTGCCTCCTTATGCACATGCGCCTCCTCAAAATAACCTGAAAGACGGACGAGACATGCCTAAGTTAATCTCATCCGTCTTTGTGTTTGTATTCTTAAATATCAGAAGGGAGATTTGGCCGATTCACCCACGTCTGATTCATAGAATCACGCGTGGTACTCTCGGCTATTAGTAGATCCGTTCAGTCTTTACTCCATCTTTTCTTAAATCCCATCAGGTAGATCAGGCACCCGATCGCAAGGAGACTGAACCCGGAAGAACAAAGGAAAGGCAGGGCGTAGCTCCCCGTAAGGTCATACAGCCCGCCGATGATCGGAAGGCCTATGGAATAGGTGACCGTGCTGATGAACACGACAATAGGCTGTGCCTTTCTGTATTGCTCGGGTCCGTAGATCTCCTTGTCCGTCAGGGAATAGCCGAGACCGGATACGGAATACACAAACCCGTAAAGGAAGGACAAAAGCAGGAGCAGTACCAGCTGATCCGTTAACAGCAGACACGCGGTGGATACCAGACTGATGGCAAACATGATGATGTTCGTTGGCAGGACACCGATATGGTCCGACATGACGCCGTTGATCAGTTTTGACACCGTATTGCCGATCATACCTGCCGAGATAAGCAGGGACGCCTGTGCCAGATCAAGTCCCTTTTCCAGACCGAAACTGGTCAGGTAAGTTCCCGTTATCGTATTGAGGAAGGAGAACCCTCCCACCATGCACACGCAGAAAAACGCTGCGAACTTTTTATTCAGTTCGGGATATGACTCGACCTTCTCGACAGGTGCAGATTCACGCTGTGGTTCCTCATCGATGTAACTGGAATAGAGCCTTTCCTTAATGAGAAGAAAAGGAAGACACAGGATCACACAGCCAAACCCCACCACAATGAATGATGCCCTAAACCCGATCCTCTCGATACAGCGGGCAAAAAGAGGTGAGAAGACCGTTCCCGCTATACCGGAAAAGCACATCATGATGCTTGAAGCAGTTCCGCTCCCCTCCGGAAACCACTGATTGATGATCAGAAAAAGCATGGTGTTTCCAAGGAGACCATACCCAAGACCATCGATGAGTTTGGCGATAAAGAATACGACCACATTTCTGGAAGCGGCCATCACAAGATATCCCAGCAGCGTAAGCAGGGATCCGGCAGCGATCACTACCTTCGCTCCCCGCCGTACCGCGATCCGGACAACGAGAAACGAGCATAAGGACGACATGATGCTGGTCCCGATCGAAAGCAGTCCATACACAGACTGCCCTATCGACAGATCAGACAATATGGAAGGAATGAACACACTGTATGCGTTGTGCAGTCCTATCCCAGCTACCGCCACAAGGCAGCAGACTGCCAAAACCCTTTTCTTCGCTCTGTTGCGATTTTCGATTTCTTTGTCCATTTTTCCCTAATGTATAGATCTCTTGCCGTATAATATGCGCCTTTAGGTATTGCGTGTCAGAGAAGTCCTCATTGCAGAGAAGAACTGCAGGCGATGGCGATGCACCGTCCGCAGTTCCCCTCAAAAAGCACAACTCCAACTAGTATTTCCAAATGACCTTTTTGAACGCCTGATCCGCGCAAATCCGCGGATCCTTTTAGAACTCCAGAAGGGTCTTCAGCATCTCTCCCTGATGCTCATCGAAGTCCTTAAATGCTGTCGCCGCCTCTTCAAAGGGGTACACGTTGGTGACAACATCCTCAAGTGTGAGCGTTCCCGCCTCCAGCGCATCGATCGTCTCCCTGAAGTCCTCATCCAACGCATTCCTGGAACCGAGTATAGTCAGTTCCTTCTTCTGGATGATGGTATAGAAAAAGTCCAGATTCTGCTTGGATACACCGATATCCAGCACTGTTCCGTGATAGCAGACCGCGTCGATGCAGTTCTGCATGGTGGAAGCTCTTCCCACGCATTCGACGGTGACATCGAAGCCATTGCCGTCCGTCAGTTCCTTCACTCCCTGGTTGAATGCTTCCTCCGAACTGTTCAGCAGAATATGATCTGCTCCCCGTTCAAGGGCAAACTCCAGTTTCTTCTGAGACACGTCACAGACGGTGACCTCCGCTCCGCGGAGTTTGGCCGCTTTCATGGCAAACATTCCGATGGTGCCTGCTCCGACGACAAGCACTTTGTCGCCCTTCTGCACGTTCGCCCTCTTGATTCCGTGAGAACTTACACAATAGGGTTCCACCGCCGCAAGAGTCTTGGCGGAAGCTCCTCTCCCGTCGAAGATCCTTTCGAGAGGCATGGAAAAGTAGGTGGAAAACGCTCCGTCCCACTGGCAGCCGAGGCACTTCATGTTCTCGCAGCAATTCGGATGGCCTTTCTTGCAGGCATAGCACTCCCCGCAGTTGTAGTAGGGGTTTCCTGTGACGATCATTCCCTTTTTGATCCCATAGGGGTTATTCTCATCCACGTCGATGACTTCCGCGGAAAACTCATGTCCGGGAATACGGGGGTACTCAAAATAGGCAAATGCTCCGCGGTAACTTCCGAGATCGGAACCGCATATCCCACCGTAGAGAAGTTTCAGAAGGGCTTCGCCTTCCTTTCTCGTCTCGTCCGGTCTGTCGATGATCTTCACTTTGCGAATATCTTCAATAACTAATGTACGCATAGAACCGACCTCCTTACAGGTTGTTCTTCTTCTCAAGGTATTTCACATAAAATTTCCCGAACGGATAGCCCGGGTCGACCATTCTGCATGTCTCCCCCAGTTCCATCGCATAGGGTCTCTCAATGGTATACGGTGTCCATTCCGTCATAGGCTTTCCGTGCATATCCACTCCGTTGGGATCACCGCAGATCATAAAGTTTGCGAAGTAACGGTTCATCTGATCCGAGAACTCATAATCCGCTCCGGTATACGCACGCCAGGAAAGGTTCTGGGTGCGGAACTCCATCATATATTCACTGGAGTGGAACACGCCCATGCCGTCATCTCCCGGAGGCATCCTGGTGAACCAGTACTGATATGCAGGTTTTGTGCCTTTTCTGGCCATCAATCTGCAGAAATTGCTGTCAAACGCCAGGATCCCGCATCCCCATAGCCGGCTCGAGATCTCTGCGGCTTCTTCACCATTCCTCACGGGGAACTGCTCCTCAAAGGCATCTGCTTCGTCCTTGAACAGCGTCTTTACATAGCTGTGATATTCATCCAGATCGACTTCCTTCGGGGGATAGGACATGAACTCATCCTTCGTTCCACCGACCATATAGTCGATATCCATGAACTTTCCTTCCAGAAGCTGATCACGTTCGGTCTGAGGAAGCAGATAATTGTCCACGTTGCGTACGCAAACACCTCCGAGACTTGTACCCGCAAATTCCTTGATCTTGCGGAACAGTTCCTCAGCAGGAACCGCTCTCGCCTCCTCCAGGCTCTTATAACCCGCGAACTCAAAGAAGTCTGATCCGCGCTTTTCAGCATTCTCCAGAGGTTTGGATCCCCACATTCCTTCGTCCAGGCCGCCGCAGCTCTGCATGATTGCCCTCTGGAACAGTCCTTTGCTGAGCGGGGAAACACATAGAGTCTGAATGCTGGCTGCACCCGCAGACTGTCCAAAAATGGTGATCTTCTCCGGATCGCCTCCAAACGCCTCAATGTTGTTCTTGACCCACTTGATCGCGGCAAGCTGATCATAGTTGCCGTAGTTGCCGCTTCCGTCGTAACCGGATTCCCTGGAAAGATCCGGATGAGCAAAAAAGCCGAATACATTCAGCCTGTAATTGATGCTGACATAGATGACACCTCTTCTGGCGAATGCGCATCCGTCCAGCTCCATCTTGTGGCTGTATCCGAATTCAAAGCCACCTCCGTGGATCCAGATCGCCACCGGAAGTTTTTCCTTTCCGGTCTTGGCCGGTGTCCAAACGTTGAGAAAGAGGCAGTCTTCACTCTGCGGCATCTCCAGGTCGGGGTAAAACTCCCTTGCATAAAACTCGTCCGGTTTCAGCCTCTTCTGCACGCACATCGGTCCGAAATCAAAGCATTCGCGTACCCCTTCCCAAGCAGGACAGGGCTGAGGCAGCCGCCACCGGTTTTCTCCTGTAGGGGGAGCTGCGTATGGGATCCCTTTAAATACAGAAACGGCCTGGTCATAGGCAGGTTGCCCCTGGACCAGTCCGCTCTCGGTTTTTACGATTTTAATAGCCATTCTTTCCTCCCAGACACTGAGAGGACAGTAAAAGCCTCTCAGTTTTTACTTGCTTGAACTTTGGCGTCCAGTTCCCCCAGGCTCACGGTCTTCCCGTAAACGAGAGAATAGGACACGACTTCCGTGCTTTTGATGTGGTTGAGCATCTCTGCTGCAGCCTTCTCATACTCACCGAATAAAATATTTTCATAAATGCGGATATGCTGATCGATCGCCGGAGAAGCATAGTTCGCCGCCGTCTTGGAATAGTAACGGATTCGGTCTCCGTAGAGGAAGATCTTCTCCATCATCTTGATCAGATAGTCGTTGTCGCTCGCGCGGATGATGATCATATGGAGGTCATGGTCCAGTTCCTCCCCCCTCATCGTGTCCTGTTCCTCTTTGCACTGCCTGAGCAGCTCAAGCATTCTCTGGACTTCATCCAGGGAGATGCGGTTCGCATAATTGAGGATACAATGCGGCTCAACGAGTTTACGCACGTCGAAATAGTTTCTGATCTGCTTAGCAGTGATCGGAAGGATCTCGATTCCTTTTTTGGATCCGATCCTGACCAGCTCGTCCTCTTCCAGTTTCTGAAGGGCCTCACGGATCGGGGTCCGGCTCGAACCGGTAAGCTGTGAGAGCTCATCCTCGGTGACAAAGGAGCCCGGCTGCAGTTCGCAGCGGATGATCTTGTCCTTCAGGACTTCATAGATCAGTTGTTTTTTTGTTTCTTTTGCCATAATCGATTCCTTCCTTCAAATAGCACTATCTGCAGTATAGGCAAAACAGGAGCTTTTTCCGGAAGGAATGCCGGTCAAAACAGGTTTCCCTCTTCGTTGAACGCCAGTTCATACGGTTCGCTCATGATCCACAGATTCGGAATCTTCTCCGCTTCCGGGATCAGGGCTTCCGAGATCTCGAATTCATCCGCCCTGGCGGAGTTCTTGATACGGATCACCTTGGCGCTCCTGGGATCGGTGAGACCGAACACACACTTGAGCGCCGCCTGAATGCACTGGCGGTCATTGGGGAAAACGGGCGGGATCCTGGTCAGGTCCATGATCTGGCTGGTAAGGGCATTGGGATAAGTCTTATCCCTGTCGAATTTATCGAACGCCCTTTGAGTAGTCATGTCCGCGTATCCGATTCCGTTTCCGTTTCCGTGACTCTCGTCCGTGATATCCAGCACGACCATGCGGTTGCTTTCCGGCTCGCTCGACAGTCCCTGAACTACATATCTCCCCGTAACATTGGGATCCATGCCGTCTCCTGAGATGTTCTTGCCGATCTCATCGACAATCATCAGGTCGCAGTACGCGAAAGGAAGGTGCGGCATCATCTTTCTTGCCTCATCGAGCAGCGCAGGTTCACCGTCCCGGATCTCTTCCCGGTCGAATGCCCTGATGATCGCTGTCTCGTCGTAGGCATTTTCCACAATGCCGATCCCGCCGAGAACCGGAGCAGCCTCAAGGATCGCGTAGCCGAACTGCTGGACCCTCTGTGCCAAACGGTAAGGACCGTACTTATGACACTCCTCCGCTCCAATTTGTTTGCCTAGGCCTATAGCCATCATCTTACAGATCCCGCTCTCAACACGGTCATGGAAGAGCGTGTGCGGTTTGACCCGTCCGACCACGATGATCCCATCCGCCT
Organism: uncultured Faecalibacterium sp.; assembly: GCA_964599695.1. Taxonomy (GTDB): domain Bacteria; phylum Bacillota; class Clostridia; order Oscillospirales; family Ruminococcaceae; genus RUG11783. The sequence continues at coordinate 7,955 of CAZRGP010000028.1, read as the reverse complement.
CCGCCGCATAGGCGTCGATCTGAACGGGGTCTCCGTTTTCCAGAACGGCGATCTGCTTCACCTTCATTGTACACAATACGGGGCAATTTAGGTACTTTTCTGTGACAGAATAACCATTTAATATCTCTTTTTGACCTTCTGCGGTCGCTCCGCCGTGGCTTCCCATGGCAGGGATCACAAAGGGATCCGCGCCCAGGTCCTGACAAAACTGCACAACTTCTCTGATTATGACAGCGATATTCGCCACGCCGCGGCTTCCCGCCGTGATCGCAATAGACATCCCAGGGTGGATCCGGTTGCGAATCCCGGATGACTCCAGTTCCTTCCGGACCTCCCCTGCTACATCCTGAATATGGTCCCTCGCGAAAGTCTGTTTCACACGAACCATGCGAGGGATCTCGATCTTCCCTACAATTGTCTCTATTTCTTTAGACATTCTGCTGTTACCAATTGTGAACTATTCGCCCAGATATGCTTTCTGAACTTCCGGGTCGTTGATCAGGTCTTCGGAGTTTCCTTCCGCCACGATCTTACCGAGCTGGAACACGTAGCCGCGGTCAGCTGTTTTCAGCGCGATCTTCGAATTCTGTTCCACGAACAGGATCGTCTTCCCTTCGGCGTGGATCTCCCGGATCACATTGAAAACTTCTTTCGTGATAAGAGGCGCCAGTCCCATGGAAGGCTCATCCATGAGGATGATCTTCGGATTGGAGATCAGGCATCTCGCGATGGCCAGCATCTGCTGCTCACCGCCGGAAAGCGTTCCGCCCAGCTGTGTCTTTCTCTGGCCGAGAACAGGAAAACGCTCATAGATCTTGTCGATCTCTGTCTTCACGTTGTTCATGTCCTTGCGGAGATACGCGGCTGCGATGAGGTTGTCCTCGACAGTCAGCTTGCTGAAGATGTGTCTTCCCTCAAGGCAATGACCGAGGCCGAGCTTCGCGATCCTGCTTCCATCCAGACCCTGGATCGGTTTTCCCTCAAAGAGGATCTCACCGCTGATCCCTCTCGCGCGGAGGAGACCGGAGATCGCCTGAAGGGTGGTCGTCTTTCCGGCGCCGTTGGCACCGATGATCGTTACGCATTCTCCCTCGTTGACCGTAAGATTGATGCCGTGAACGACCTCTATGTTCCCGTAGGAGTATTTGAAATTTTTCAGTTCAAGGATCGGAGTTGCCATTATTCGTCACCTCCCAAGTATGCCTCAATGACCTGCGGGTTCTTCTGGATCTCCTCCGGAGTTCCCTCGGCAAGGAGTTTTCCGAAATACAGCACGTAGATGTAGTCACATACGCCCATGACCATGTTCATGTCGTGCTCGACCATCAGGATGCTGACGCCGCGCTCAATGATCTTTTTCAAAAGAACGTCGAGCTCATTTTTCTCGGTGGGGTTCATTCCGGCTGCAGGCTCATCCAGGAGGATCACCTTGGGATCGATGGCGAGACCGCGCACGATCTCAAGCCTGCGCTGTTCACCATAGGAGAGCGCACCTGCCTTCATAGAGGCCTTGTCCTCCAGATTGACGAACTTCAGAAGTTCCATTCCTTTTTCCCTGGCTGCCGCTTCTTCCTCTCTCTCCTTCTTAACGTGAAGGGTGGACTGGAAGAAGTTCGAAGAGAGCGCTCCGTGCATTCCGATCAGGACGTTTTCCAGAACCGTCATGTCACGGAACAGGTTGATGACCTGATAAGTGCGGGATACACCCATGCCATGGATAACATGCGGGCGCTTTCCCACGATATTCACACCGTCCAGCTCGACGCTGCCCTCGTTGGGGGTATAAACACCGCAAAGGCAGTTGAAGAAAGTGGTCTTTCCGGCTCCGTTCGGTCCGATCAGGCCGGTGATCTGTCCGTCGCGGATCTTCATAGAGACATCATTGTTCGCCACGAGTCCGCCAAAGCGCAAAGTTACGTTTTTCGCCTCAAGCATTTTGTGTCTCTCCTTTCTTGGCAGCCCTCTTGGCAGCCCAGGAGGCCTTCAGGTTGTTGTAGGTCCCGAGAAGTCCTGCAGGCATGACCAGGATGACCAGCAGCAATACGATACCGTAAACCAGCATCTGATATTCCTGATAACCGCGAAGCAGCTCATTGAGCAGCGTGATAACGATAGAACCGAGGATCGGTCCTGCGATGCTGCAGGTACCGCCCAGCATCAGCATGGTAAGAAGCTGCAGAGATTTTGCGATCGTGAAAGAGTCAGGGCTGATATAACCGACGAGAGTGGCGTACATGCCGCCCGCGAAGGCGAAATAGAATGCGGATACCGCAAATGCAATGATCTTATACTTTCTTGTATCGACGCCCATTCCTTCCGCAGCGTGAGGATTCTGTTTAATTGCCTGAATCGCTCTTCCGAATCTGGAATGGACCATTCCGATCTTCGCCGCGATGAAGAGGAACACACAGACCAACCCGAAATAATAGAATGCCGTGTAGTTGTCAAAGGGAATGCCCAGTATACGGAGTTTAGTCCCGAAGATTCCGAGGTGGTCTCCGGTGATCCCGCCGGGAGAATGGATCAGGATCTGATAGATGATCTGGTTGAACGCCTGAGTTGCCAGTGCCAGGAAGGAACTCTTCAGGTTCGAGGCAGGGTATGCCAGAAGCGCTCCAAGACCCGCGGAGAGCAGACAGGAGATAAGGATCCCGGTAAAGGGAGGGATATTCAGATGAGAGTTCATCAGGAATGTCCCGTACGCGCCGATCGCGTAGAACGCAGCATGTCCCATGGAGACCTGCCCGGCATATCCCTGAAGGATGTCATATCCGGAAGAGCCGATCACGTAGATCTCAATGAAACAGCAGATCATCAATCCGTACGAATAGTTCATGAAGATCAGGGGCATACAAAGAAGAACCACGAAAAGGGCAGACAGCGCTCGATGTTCTTTTACCCAATTGAATACTTTAGCCATCTCTTTCCCCTCCTTATTCGTCTACAGCGTCAGAGTTGAACAGACCACGGGGACGCACAAAGAGGAACACGAGAAGGACAGCGTATGCGATCAGGTCTTTATATTTGGATGAAACATATCCGGAGATAAAAGTTTCCAACATACCGAGGATAATACCGCCGACGATCGCACCGTAAATGTTGCCCATACCGCCCATGACCGCTCCGGAGAAGCCTTTGCCGTTAAGGTTCGCACCGAGAGAGGTATAGACACCGTAGAGAGGCCCGACCAGGATACCGGCGATCGCGCCGACACCGGCTGAAAGTCCCCAGGTAACCGCGTTCGCCATGGAAACATCGATCCCGAAGGTCTGAGCAGCGGAAGGATCTGTTGCGGCCGCGCGAAGCGCGATACCGAATTTCGTCTTGCTCAGAAAGAGGTGCAGAGCGATCATCAGAAGGAATGAAACGCCGACGCACAGCAGTTTTTCTGTCTGATACACTGCCCCGAAGATCTTAACTGTGGATTTTTTCAGGATCGACGGGAAAGACAGTGTTACAGCGCCCCAGATGAAGCGGGAACTGTTCTGAATAATATAGGAGATTGCCGATGTAGCCAGCATGACGCTGACCGTACCGACACGTTTGATGATCTTGCTGACGACAGCGATCTGAAGCAGATATCCGAATGCCATCATCAGAATCATCGTGAGCAACAGCGACACGATGAAGGGGAGTTTTAATATGCCATAGAATGTATATCCTATATAGGCACCTAGTGTCAGCATATCGCCCTGCGCCTGGTTCATTACGCCAGACGCCTTAAAGATCAGGCTGGTACCGATTCCCAGCAGTCCGTACATACAGCCGAGGACCAGTCCAGATACAAGGAGTTGTGCAAACATCCGAATGTTTTCCTTTCCTAAACTTGTAGGGGATAGCGCGTGTGCCGGGTTCGGTGGACCCGGCACACGTTAGTTATGGAATAATTAGAAAGCTCTGCCAGTCTCTGCTTTGTAGTCATCATAGCCGCCGTTTGTCAGCCAGGTGCTGTACAGCAGGTTCTTACGATTGATCTCAATGAAGGAGTTGAAAGTGTGGAATGCTTCATGATCTCCGGAGGTGAAGTCTGCTGTGCCGCCGAGAGCGTCAAACTTGACCTGATCCATAGCTGCGACAAGAGCCTCGCTGTCGTTGCTGCCAGCAATCTTACTGGCTTCCCAGATCGCCATAACGATGTCATAGGAACGATAGCAGATCTCTGTCTGGTTCAGACCGCCATAGGTGGCAACATAGCGATCAAGGAAATCACGGACGTTCGGGACGTCGCAGTCTTCGATGTCCGCATATGTAACATAGGGGTTGGAGAATACGACATATTTTGCATTCTCTTCGCCGGCAACGTCGATCATGGAAGAAGTCATGGACTCTTTGGAGAATACAAGACCGTCATAACCGAATCCGCGAAGCTGTTTTATGAATGTTCCGTTACCATCGCCGGAGATGGACATGAAAACCGTCTCAGGTTCTGCTGCAACGACCTTTGCGCACTGGCCGGAGAAATCCGTATCACTGCTGGTGATCGTTTCTTCAACGAGGATCTCGATTCCATCAGCTTCTGCAGCTGCCTTAAAAACCGCAGCCGCGTTCAATCCGTTATCGTCGTCGCTCTTCACGATGGCGATCTTCTTGGCGCCGAGGTCTTTGACAAGGTCTTCAACCACTTCTGCGGTGAAGCTGTTGTTCATGACCGCGTGGTACACATATTTCCAACCCTGCTGGGTGAAAGCCGGGCTGTTGCCCATGGGCAGACAGAGGATGCCGGCTTCCTCAAAATAAGGAGCTGCAGCCATTGCCATGCTGGAGCCGTTGGACTCGATCGTTGCGTTGACCTTATCGTCCTGGATCAGTTTCTGAGCTACCTTTACTGCGTCTTCCGCTGTGGAAGCATCGTAATAAACCAGTTCAGCCGGAACGCCGTTGAATCCGCCGTTTGCGTTTACGTATTCAATAGCGAGGAGAGCGCCGTTGACAGCTTCCTGTCCGTAGATCGCTGCGGTTGCGCCAAGTGTGGTTCCCATACCGATCTTGAATGTCTCACCGCTTGCTGCGGGTGTGGTGCCCTCGCCTTCGCCGGAAGGTGCAGGCTCCGTATTTTCGGATTCACCGCATGCAACAAGAGAAAATGCAAGAACAAGCATCAAGACCAATGCCAATAGTTTTTTCATTTTTCCCTCCAATAGTTTGTTCTCTGATATCATTGTATGTAATTTATCTCTTCGATTAATTGCATACAATTCACTACCAAGATTGTAATCGTGTACAAAGCGCTTCGTCAATCAATTTCTTGCATTTTTTCGCACATTTTCACATATTAACCAAAGAACACAAGGGTTTATTGGACATTTTTACACTAGACACAGGAACCGCCAGACTATAAACTTATTGTATACAATTTTAATTGCACACAATAATGCTGTCGTTGCATACAAATGGAGGTATCGAATATGGCTATGCTTCAGGCAAAGACAGAATACGGTGTCGTGGAAGGTCTTCGTGCAAACAATCCCTTTTACACCGTGTTCCGCGGCGTACCCTTTATGGCTCCCCCTGTCGGTGAGAACCGCTGGCGCGCTCCCCAGCCCGCGCAAAGCTGGGACGGAGTAAAACAATGTTATATATGGAAGCCTACGGCTGTCCAGCCGAAATACACTTTTGACGGCGGTCTGATCGCAGCGGAGTTCTACGGTGTAGAAAGGCCCATGAGCGAGGACTGCATGTATCTGAACATCTGGACACCGGCGGAGTCTCCTGACGAGAAACTTCCGGTGGCAGTCTATTCCCACGGCGGCGGTTACAGCACGGGTATGGCCTATCAGCAGCAGTTTGACGGCGAAGGTTTCAACAAGCGCGGCGTCATTCTTGTCACGATCCCCTACCGGCTGAATGTATTCGGATTCCTCGCCCACCCCGAACTGACCGATGAGGCAGACTATCATGCCAGCGGCAACTACGGCCTTCTCGACATGATCTGGGGCCTGCACTGGGTCAAGAGAAATATCGCCAACTTCGGCGGTGACCCCGACAACATCTCCATGTTCGGCCAGTCTGCCGGAGCGATGAACGTCAACGCGATGATCACCACCCCACTTACGGAGGATATCATCAAACACGCGATCCTGCAGTCCGGAGGCGGACTCAACCACGGAGGCATGTCTCCCTGGGGCAAGGACCTGGCTACAGCAGAAAAGCTGGGCAAGGATTTCTTTGACTTCATGGGTATCTCCAGTCTTAAGGAAGCCCGCGAGATGTCCACGGAGCAGGTATTCAATGCCTTCCAGGAATTCGGCGGCACGGAGCGATATGACAGCGACAAGAGCCGTTATGCAGGTCTTTATACCCGCTTCTGCCCCATCGTCAACGACGGATACGTATTCCCGGACAATAAAGGCAACATGGTTCTGGACGGAAAGCACAAACATATCGACTACATCCTGGGCAGCACCGAGGATGAGTTCCGCACCATGACAGCGGATAACCTGGCTTTCGCGAAGAACCAGCTGAACCTCGGTCTGAATCCCGCCTACCTCTACTATTTCAGCTATGTTCCTCCGGGAGCGGAACAGGAAGGCGCGCATCACTCGGTGGAACACCACTATGTATTCCAGACGCTGTACCGCACCATGCGCCCGTACAACGGATTCGATTTCGATCTCAGCAATGAGCTGGCAGACCGCTGGTCCGCGTTCTTCAAGACCGGCAACCCCAATCCGGAAGGAAAAGACTACGTGCAGTGGACCCCTTATACAAAAGACAATGAGAAGGTCCTCGGCATTGTTAAGGGCGGAAGGAAGATGATCGACCTTCCGATCCGTGAAAATGAACTCCCCTGGGTAGATAAGGATCTCGAAAAGGTCTGATCTAAGCCCACATTTCATCTCCAAAAGGAAAGACCGCAGTTAAGCCGAACTGCGGTCTTTTCCTTTCCTTCCGTTACCACTTCACCAGGACGAATTGTGTCACGGCAGAAACTCCTGTATAATTAGTCAGAGGTATACACACATGATCATCAACACAGGACAGCGGACCGATATTCCCGCCTTCTATTCGGAGTGGTTCACCAACCGCCTGATGGAAGGCTACGTTCTGGTGCGCAATCCTTACAACCCAAGATCCGTGACACGGTATGAACTGGATCCCGCGGTAGTGGACGTGATCGGGTTCTGTACCAAAAATCCCGCTCCAATGCTCCCCCGCATGGATATCCTGAAGCCGTTCGGGCAGTACTGGTACGTTACCATCACACCGTACGGCAGAGATATCGAGCCAAACGTTCCGGACAAAAGAAAAGTCATGGAAGATTTCATCCGCCTGTCCGGGATCGTCGGCTCTGACAGCATCGGATGGCGGTATGATCCGATCTTCACAGATCAACAGTGGACGGTCGAGCGCCATCTCAGAGCGTTTGAATACATGGCGAACAAACTGAAGGGATCCACCCGCACAGTCGTGATCAGTTTCATCGATCTGTACAGCAAGACCAAGAGGAACTTTCCCGATGTGAAGGAAGTCCCGCATGATGAACGGATCCGTTTGGGGAAAGAAATGATCCGTATCGCAAATGAATGTGGGATGACGGTAAGACCGTGCGCGGAAGGGACTGATCTGGAGCCCTTTGGCGCGGACTGCTCCGGCTGCATGACCATTGAGATGTACGAGAAAGCGATCGGTCAGAAGTTGAGCGTTCCTTCCTACAGTCCTGCGAGAGAAGGGTGCAGATGCTACCTTGGCGGTGATATCGGGGCGTATAACACCTGCGGCCACCTGTGCCGGTACTGCTACGCAAATTATGACCAGCAGACGGTCCTCAGGAATATGGCCGAGCATGACCCGGCTTCCCCGCTTCTGGTCGGACATCTCCTGCCGGACGATGTGGTCCACAAGGCGCGCCAGGAAAGCTGGATCGATCCTCAATTCTCCTTATATTTTTGACTGGACCTGCAAAGGGGCTGTTGCAAAATGGAAGTTTTGTAACAGCTCCTTTTTCATGTTCCCCG
>CAZRGP010000027.1:0-35245 GCA_964599695.1 uncultured Faecalibacterium sp. | reverse complement strand
CACGGGAAACTGAAAAAGGAGCTGTTACAAAACTTCCATTTTGCAACAGCCCCTTCCTGTTACATGTCATCATTCTCCGACATTGGCGGTACGGCGACATAAATGCCCTCAAAAGCCTTTATTATCGGGTAAATGAAACGCTAAATCCGAATCATATTTGACGTTTAGGGCTGCATTTCAAAGGGTGTATCAATGGATGGTCCCTTCTTCTCAGACCAGTCCTTTGATGAGAGTTTCAATTCCAATTCCAATCAGAATGATCCCTCCGGCCATAGATGCATGACTCCTGAATCTTTTTCCGATCACATTCCCCAGTTTAATGCCTGCGATACAAATTAGAAAAGTGATCACCGCAATGATCGTTACAGCGAATACAACTTCTGTAACCGTATAGTGGGCAAAAGCAAATCCTACAGACAGAGCGTCAATTGCTGTCGCGATCCCCTGGACCAGAAGAAGCGATACACTGATATTAACTCCCTTTGTCACGGTCTCCTCGTCATTTCTTTTTCTGATCATGTCAGAGCCTATATAGATCAAGAGGAAAAAACCGATCCACGGAGTAAGTTTTTCAAAGAGAACAAATCTATCGGATAAGGTGCGGACCGCACACCAGCCGATAAAAGGCATGAACCCCTGAAAGAAACCGAAATTCAAGGGAATGATGTATCTATACTTATTCTGCATCTTCGGAAAAGAAAGGCCATCAGCGATCGAAACGGAAAACGAATCCATGGCCAATGCTACACCTAAAAAGATGCTGTTTAAAAAAAACGTTATCGTGTTCTCCATAAAATACCTGCCCTGTAGGAATATAACTTTGCTATTATCTCACACCATTCTATAAAAGGTCAATGAGAGCGTTTTTTTATCAACAAAAAACCCTGCTTAATTCTAAGCAGGGTTCCGAACCGTTATGCTATATCAGACAAGTTCGATAACAGCCATCTCGGCTGCGTCTCCACGACGAGGACCAGTTTTCGTGATGCGGGTATAACCGCCGTTACGATCTGCATATTTGGGCGCTACTTCATCAAACAGCTTTTTAGCAACAGATTCCTTCGTGACATAGGAATAAACCTGGCGTTTGCTGTGAAGGGAGCCTTCCTTGCCGAGAGTGATCATCTTTTCGGTCATGGAACGTACCTCTTTGGCACGTGATACGGTAGTTTCGATCTTACCGTTGTCTATTAAATAAGTTACCATGGCGCGAAGCATAGCTTTTCGGTGGTCACTGGTTCTGCCCAGTTTTCTTGAACCGGCCATTGATTTCTCTCCTTACTGATTACTCTTGCTCTTGAGTGAAAGGCCTAACGATGCAAGCTTGGCCTGGACTTCTTCGAGCGATTTTACACCGAGATTGCGGACATGCATCATATCCTCTTCGGTCTTATTGATCAGTTCTTCAACTGTATTAATATTTGCGCGTTTCAAGCAATTGAAACTACGAACGGAAAGGTCAAGTTCTTCGACGGTCATATCGTAAACTTTCTCTTTTCCGGGCTCTTCCTTCTCGACCAGGAAGTCTGTATCGAGGGTATCGCCTGTCAGATCCATGAACAGATTCAAATGCTCGCAAAGGACTTTTGCTGCCATGGAGACTGCTTCCTGAGCTGTGATGGTCTTATCGGTCTTAACTTCAAGCGTAAGCTTATCGAAGTCAGTGATCTGACCTACACGGGTATTTTCAACAGTATAGTTCACTTTCAAAACAGGAGTGAAGATACTGTCTACAGGGATCAGCCCGATCTCAGGTGTGATTTCCTGCTTGTTGCGTTCCGCTGACACATATCCCCTGCCGCGAACAAAAGTAAGCTCCATATTGAGTTTACCGTCTTTGTTCAGGGTGGCGATATGCCAGTCGGGATCCAGAATCTCAAGTTCAGAGTCCGCTTTGATGCTCCCTGCAGTAACTTCGCAAGGACCTACCGCTTCGATATAAACGGTTTTGGGCTCATCAGAATGCAAACGAGCTGTGATTCCCTTCACATTCAGCACGATCTCAGTGACGTCTTCACGTACGCCTTCAATCGTCGAAAACTCATGGAGAACACCGTCAATCTTGATAGACTGAGCGGCAACACCGGGAAGCGAGGAAAGCAGCACGCGACGCATGCCGTTTCCTAGCGTGGTGCCAAAACCTCTCTCCAGAGGTTCTACGACAAAAGTGCTGTATGATCCGTCTTCTGAAACTTCTACTGTCTCAATTCTGGGCTTTTCTATTTCAATCATAATTAACCCTCCAAGGTGACATTAAAAGCCATAAATAAGGTTGGTTTCTCGAAACGAATGAAATGGAAAACCATACAACATAGAGATTATTTGGAATAAAGCTCGATGATGTAGTGTTCTTCAATGTCAAAGTCAATTTCGGAACGATCGGGGAGTTTTACCACTTTCGCAGTGAGATTCTCTCCGTCTACTTCCAGCCATACCGGCTTCGGACGAGCAGAATTGGCTTCGACAGCGCCTTTAATGACCTCAAGATCGGTATGACGAACAGTGAGAACATCTCCTGCTTTCATCAGATAGGAAGGAACATTGACGATCTGTCCATTGACACTGAAATGACGGTGTGTAACCAACTGACGTGCTTCTGCGCGGGAATTCGCAAAACCTGCGCGATAAACGATGTTGTCCAGTCTGCTCTCGAGAATACGGAGCAGGTTATCACCGGTAACTCCAGCTTCTTTAATTGCCATTTCATAATATTTATGGAACTGGCCTTCCAAAACACCATAGTAGCGTTTTGCTTTCTGCTTTGTACGAGTCTGTACACCGTACTCAGAAACTTTCTTTCTGCCCTGACCATGCTGACCAGGAGCATAGTTTCTGCGCACCAGTGCGCATTTTTCAGAATAGCAGCGTTCGCCCTTGAGGAAAAGCTTTTGGCCTTCTCTGCGGCACAATCTGCAGACTGAATCAGTATATCTAGCCATTAATACTTCCTCCTGTAATTATACGCGACGTCTCTTAGGCGGACGGCAACCATTGTGCGGAACAGGAGTTACGTCCTTGATTAGAGTAACTTCGAGACCGCATGCCGCTAATGCACGAATAGCAGCTTCACGACCGGAACCAGGTCCTTTTACGTAAACTTCAACTGTCCTGAGGCCATGTTCCATAGCAGCTTTAGCGGCTACTTCTGCTGCAGTCTGAGCAGCAAAAGGAGTAGACTTTCTGGAACCACGGAAACCCTGACCACCAGCGGACGCCCAAGAAAGAGCATTTCCGTTTACATCGGTGATGGTAACGATAGTGTTGTTAAATGTAGCCTGGATATGGGCGCAGCCGCGCTCAATGTTTTTCTTTTCGCGACGACGACGAGTCGTAACGGTTTTCTTAGCTTGTGCCATGAACTCTGCGCTCCTCCTTATTTCTTCTTATTAGCTACAGTGCGCTTCGGACCTTTACGGGTACGAGCATTTGTCTTTGTCCTCTGTCCACGAACAGGGAGCCCTTTACGATGGCGAACGCCACGATAGCACCCGATCTCAACGAGACGTTTGATATCAAGTGCAACGTTACGATGCAGATCGCCTTCAACGATCAGATGATTATCAATGTAATCACGCAGTTTCTGCTGATCATCATCAGTCAGATCTTTGCAGCGGATATCAGGATCGACACCTGTAGCTGCAAGAATATCCTTCGCTGTGCTTAAACCAATACCATAAATATAGGTCAAGCCTATTTCGACCCGCTTATCTTTGGGCAAGTCGACACCAGCAATACGAGCCATTTAGAATTCCTCCGTTATTGTTGAGCGTCCATTAACCCTGACGCTGCTTATGAGTGGGATTGGGGCAGATCACCATGACTTTGCCATGGCGCTTAATCACTCTGCACTTCTCGCACATGGGTTTTACGGAAGGTCTTACCTTCATTAGTGAATCCTCCATTAATACGGCGTCTACTTGGTACGCCAGGTGATACGACCTTTTGTAAGATCGTAAGGCGACATCTCGAGCGTTACCTTATCTCCTACCAGAATACGAATGTAATTCATACGCAGTTTTCCGGAGATATGGGCGTCGATTATGTGCCCGTTCTGAAGTTCGACTTTAAAAGTAGCATTTGGCAATACTTCTTTGACAATACCTTCTACTTCTAATACATCGGCTTTAGACATTTACTACTCCTTCAGACGGTTGTAAATCAAAACGTTTCAATGCATTACGAATTGATTCATCATGATCCAGCATCTCCTCAGACAACACAGTCCTTGTCGCTGAGACATGGATCATATTCTTTCTTTTGGGATTACAGATAGTTCTGGAACTCCCATCAGCAACCAGGATCATTCTGCCAAGAATATCAAGGACGACGTAAAATCTTCCTTTATCATGTCCTGCTTTGCTCCTGATCACTGTTCCACGAATGATTTCCACAGTTACTTCCTCAGCCCCATTGTGTAAGGACAACAGGACCCTTGTCGGTAATCGCAACTGAGTATTCGAAGTGCGCCGAAAGCTGTCGATCCTTGGTAACGACCGTCCAGTCATTCGCCAGTACCTCGACTTCGGGTCTTCCCAGATTGACCATTGGTTCAATGGCAATCGTCATTCCAGGAACTAACCGCGCTCCATGTCCCGGTTTTCCGAAGTTCGGAACTTCCGGATCTTCATGAAGTTTTTTCCCTACACCGTGGCCGACATAGTCTCTCACAATAGAATAGCCATTTTCTTCTACGTAGCTTTGTACAGCGTATCCGATATCCCCTATTCTGTTTCCGGGAACACAGACTTCAACAGCCCTAAGCAAACTTTCCTTTGTAACTGCCATAAGCCTTTTGGCTTCTTCAGATACATTACCAATTGCGAAGGTTGCCGCGTTGTCACCTGTGTATCCATCAATGAAAGCACCGACGTCGACGCTAACGATGTCACCATCCTTAATGATCCTATTCTTGGATGGAATTCCGTGAATGAGTTCCTCATTTACCGAAATGCAGGCACTCTTTGGAAATCCACCATAGCCCAAAAAGGTCGGTCTCGCACCTTGCGAAACAATATATTCCCGCACTTTGTCATCGACGTAAGCGGTGGAGACGCCGACTTGAAGTGCTGACTGTGCAACTTTGATTGCTTCTGCTGAGATCTGGCAAGCTTTTTTCATCTTTTCCAGTTCTCTAGCGGTTTTTAATTCGATCATACCTTCTCCTTAAGAACGTTCATGATACGTTCGGTAATCTCCGAAACGTCCCCAACGCCCTCAATCTCAACCAGCAGGCCTTTTTTTGCATAATAATCCTTCAAAGGTTCTGTGGTCTGGTGGTATGTCTCCAGACGGGCTTTTACCACTTCTGGAGTGTCATCCTTTCTGGTGACCAGCTCACTGCCACATCTGTCACATACACCTTCTTTAGCGGGCTTCAATGTAACTTTGTGATAGGAACTGCCGCACTTAGAACAAATAACACGCCCCGTCATTCTCTCTTCAATCAGTTCATCCGGAACTTCAAGAGAAATAACATCGGTGACTTCCACACCCATCTTCTCGAGCGCTTCAGCCTGAACTATCGTCCTCGGAACACCGTCAAGAATATATCCGTTCGCACAATCGTCATGTGACAAACGTTCTTTAACGATACCGATTATGGTAGCATCAGGGACCAGAGCACCTGAATTGATAAAGGACGCAGCCTCAAGGCCAAGGGGAGTTCCCTCCCTTATGGCCTTTTTGAGGATGTTTCCAGTACTGATAATTGGGATGCCTAACAAATCGCTGATTCTCTCAGCTTGGGTACCTTTACCGGCGCCTGGGGCACCTAACAAAATCAGTTTTTTCATTTTAATTACTCTAAGAATCCTTTGTGATGGCGCATCAGCATGTAGCTTTCCAACGTCTGAGAAATCTCAAGTGCAACGCCAACAACGATCAGAATCGAAGTTCCGCCGAGGGCGATGCGGATTCCTGTAGCTTTCGCCAGGACGATAGGAAGAATTGCGATGATAACCAGGAACACAGCACCAATAATTGTTATTTTATTGATGACCTTAGAAATAAACTGCGATGTGGGCTGTCCGGGACGAATTCCAGGAATTGCTCCGGAATTCTTGCGAAGGTCGTTCGCGATCTGAACAGGATTGTACTGAATCGCAACATAGAAGTAGTTGAATGCAACGATCAGCAATGCATACAAAACAGCATAGCCCCAGTTCTCAGTGCTGAACCAGCCGAGGAAAGTCCCCCATCCGCCTGTGATTCCGAACATATCCTTAATGGTAGCCGGAATCGAAAGAAGTGAAGAAGCAAAGATGACAGGCATTACGCCAGACATATTTACTTTAACCGGAATGTAGCTGCTCTGACCGCCGTACATCTTGCGTCCGACGACACGCTTCGCATACTGAACGGGGATCCTTCTCTCAGCAGCATTCGTAACTACGATGAGCACGAACATCGCAAAGAAAATCAGGATCACCAGCGGAACAAGAACGAAATACTTCGGTTCTGCTCCGAAGGTAACTCCGCCGTAAGTAAATGTGCCGGTCGCGAGCTGGAAATACTGGATCAAAGCTGGAATCAAGCTAACCGAGTTCGCAATAATACCAGTGAAAATGATCAGTGAGATACCACTACCAATTCCCTTCGCGTCGATCTGTTCACCAAGCCAGAGAAGGAGCATTGCTCCAGCAGCAAAAGACACAATAATGACGATTGCCGAGAAGACTCCTGCGAAACCCTCGGTATAAACGAGAGCACCCGTTCTCTTAGCCAGTAAATAATACATCAAAGCAAGCAGGCATGCAAGTCCGACAGCAGTATAACGAGTAATCCTCGTCAATTTTCTTCTGCCCTCTTCACCTTCTCTAGATAATCTCTCAAGAGACGGGAATACGACCTGCAGCAACTGAACTATGATTGAAGAGTTGATGTACGGAGAGACACCAAGCGCAAACACAGAAGCCTGTGAGAAGGATCCGCCGGACATCAGGTCAAAGAAACCAAAAATAGTTCCGCTGTTGGAATTCAATTGTTCCGCCAACAATTTCGCATTGATGAAAGGAACCGTTACCGCTGATCCTAATCTGAAAAGAAGAAGGATCACTGCGGTAAAGATAATCCTTTTGCGAAGGTCCTCGATTTTCCAAGCATTTTTAAAGGTTTGGAACATCGTCATACCTCCTTAGCCGTGCCTCCGGCTTTTTCAATCTTCTCCTTTGCAGAAGCAGTGAATTTGTCCGCTTCTACATTCAGCTTTTTAGTAAGTTCGCCGTCACCGAGGATCTTGATCGCGTTCTTCTTGCCGACAAGGCCAGCCTCGCGAAGATCATAGTGGGTAACAGTTGAACCATCTTCAAAACGATTCAGCTCGGAAACATTCACTACATCGTACTCGATGCGGAAAATGTTTGTAAATCCGCGCTTAGGAATCCTTCTGACGAGAGGAAGCTGACCGCCCTCGAAGTATGCACCTTTGTGGCCGGAACGAGCAAGCTGTCCCTTGTGGCCGTAACCAGCAGTCTTTCCATTTCCAGAAGCAGGACCACGGCCCTTGCGCTTCTTGTCTTTGTTGGAACCAGCTGCGGGCTGTAATTCGTGAATCATCATAGCTGTGGCTCCCCCTTATTCTGTAACTTCTACCAGATGCGCGATCCTTGCGAGTTTGCCTCTTGTCGCGGCATTGTCAGGCTGAACAGTGACATCACCGATCTTCTTAAGCCCGAGAGACTTGCAGGTAGCGATCTGTTTGTCAAGACGATGAGCAGCACTGTGGACCAGTTTAATTGTCAAAGTCTTTTCTTTTTTCTTTGTTGTTTTCTTTGTTGTCTTTTTGGCAGCAGTTGTATCCTCTGCTTTGGTAGCTTTTGTAGTCTTCTTGGCAGCAGGTTTCTTTTCTTCTACGGCCTGGACTTCTTCCGCTGCAGCAGCAGTTTCTTTCTTAGTAGCCATAAAAACCTCCTTAGCCAACGATTTCTTTTACGGTCTTGCCGCGCTTAGCAGCAATGTCCTGGGCAGACATCATAGACTGCAATCCTGCAAATGTTGCGGGAACAACATTGAAGGGGTTGTTGGAACGAAGGGACTTCGTCCTAACGTCAGAAATGCCTGCAGCTTCCATGACAGCACGTACTGCGCCGCCAGCGATGACGCCGGTTCCGGTGGGAGCCGGTTTGATCATGACGCGTGTTGCGCCGAATTTTCCGATAGTCTCATGAGGAACTGTGGTTCCGCGCTTTGCGATACGGACCAGGTTCTTCTTCGCATCCTCTGTTCCTTTGCGGATAGCTTCCGGAACTTCAGCTGCTTTTCCGGTTCCGAAACCGATAACACCGTTTCCGTCACCAACAACTACCAATGCGGCAAATTTCATGATTCTGCCGCCCTTAACCGTCTTGCTTACACGGTTAATGGAAACGACCTTTTCTTGAAGGTCAAGAGTTGAAGCATCGATTCTTTCCAATTCCTTATCCTCCTATTAAAAGTCGAGTCCACCCTCACGGGCACCCTCAGCAAGAGCCTGCACACGACCATGATAAATATATCCGCCACGATCGAATACAACGTTCTTAATTCCCAATGCAAGGCATCTCTCGGCAATGGTCTTGCCTACTGCAGATGCTGCTTCTTTATTTCCACCGTAGCCCTCAAATGCTTTTTCCACTGTGGAAGCGGAGCAAAGGGTCTTACCTGTGGAGTCATCGATTACCTGAGCGTAGATATGCTTATTGGAGCGAAATACATCAAGGCGCGGGCAATCTGTTGTTCCAGCGATCTTACTACGGACTCTCTTATGCCGCAGAAGACGCTGCTTGTTGCTGTCTTTCTTTGATACCATAATGCGTATTCTCTCCTTTCTTAAGCTTTACCAGCTTTGCCTTCTTTGCGGATGATGTACTCGCCCTTGTAATGGATTCCCTTACCTTTGTAGGGTTCCGGAGGACGGATCGCACGAATCTCAGCCGCAAACTGGCCAACAGCCTGTTTATCGATACCTTTTACGATGATGGATGCAGGGTTCGGAGACTCTGTCTGAACAAGATCTGTATCCAACACTTTGACAGGATTGCTGTATCCAAGGTTCAGAGTAAGTTCGTTCCCCTGTTTTGCGGCACGATAACCGACACCGGAGATCTCCAGCTCCTTGGTGAAACCTTGTGTAACCCCAACAATCATGTTGTTGATAAGGGTTCGCGTCAGACCATGAAGCGAACGGTATTCCCTATCATCATTAGGACGTGTAACGGTCAATACGTTACCTTCCAACTCGAGACCGATGCCATTATGTACCTTCTGGCTCAAGGTTCCTTTGGGCCCGGTAACGGTGACCAACTGATCCTCAACTTTTACTTCTACACCAGCAGGGATAACGATCGGCTTTCTACCAATTCTCGACATATGTTACTCCCTTCAAATTACCAGACAAATGCCAGCACTTCGCCGCCAAGATTCATTTCCTTGGCCTTTTTGCCTGTCATTACGCCTTTGGGGGTGGAAACGATAACTGTTCCGAGTCCGTTCAAAACCTTGGGCATTTTTTCGCAACTGGTATAAATGCGAAGGCCAGGTTTGGAAACCCTGCGCAATCCGGCAATAACCGGCGTTTTGTCTTCATTGTACTTCAGTGTCATATGGATGACACCCTGTTTGTTGTCCTCAGTAACCTGCATGGCCTTGAGATAACCCTCGTCTACCAAGATCTGGGCGATCGCTTTCTTCATGTTGGAAGCGGGACAATCAACAGTTGCATGTTTTGAGCTGCTTGCATTACGAATACGTGTCAACAAATCAGCGATAGGATCTGTAATATGCATCTTTAATCTCCTTTCTTACCAACTAGCTTTCTTTACGCCAGGAATCTGACCGGCGTATGCGAGGTTCCTGAAGCAAATACGGCAGATTCCGTATTTACGAAGATATGCATGGGGACGACCGCAGATCTTGCATCTGTTGTATTCACGTGTTGTGAACTTCTGGACTGCTTTCTGCTTATTCTTAAGACTAGTTTTTGCCATTGTAATCCTCCCCTTAGCCTGCAAACGGTGCACCGAGTGCAGCCAGCAAAGTTTTAGCTTCTTCATCTGTTGTAGCAGTTGTTACAAAGCAGATGTCCATTCCACGAACGGCATCGATCTTATCGTAGTCAATCTCAGGGAAGATCAACTGCTCTTTCAGTCCGAGGGAATAATTTCCACGGCCGTCGAAGCTGTCTCCGGAAATTCCGCGGAAGTCACGTACACGGGGAAGAGCGACGTTGAAGAGTCTGTCAATGAACTCCCACATACGGTCTCCGCGCAGTGTGACCTTAGCTCCTACGGGCATTCCTTCACGAAGCTTGAAGTTTGCTACAGATTTTTTGGATTTGCAGATAACTGCTTTCTGTCCGGTGATCTTGCTCAGGTCGCTGAGAACAGCGTCCATGATCTTCGGATTCTCTTTTGCATCACCGCATCCGCAGTTGATAACAACCTTCTCGAGACGCGGAATCTGCATTGTGCTCTTGTAGGAATACTTTTTCATAAGAGCAGGTGCGACATCTTTGACGTACTGGTCTTTCAGTCTCGGCATTTTCTCTTACTCCTTTCCTACTTAAAACGTTTCGCCGCAACGTTTGCAGACGCGGACTTTCTTTCCGTCTTTCTCGACGAAACCAACGCGTGTGCCTTTGTTGCAATGCGGGCAAACAGGCATGACCTTGGAATCATAAAGCGGAGCTTCCGCCTTAACGACGCCGCCGGCCTCTCCCTGCCTACGGGGTTTGATATGCTTGGTTACCAGGTTCTGGCCCTCAACGATGACCTTCTTCTCAGAAGGAGAATATTCAAGAACCTTTCCTGTATTACCACGATCACGTCCGGTAATGATCACGACGGTATCACCAGTTTGAATTCTATTCATCACGATACCTCCCGATCAAAGTACTTCTGGTGCGAGAGAAGCGATCTTCAGATAGTCTTTATCACGAAGCTCTCTGGCAACAGGTCCGAAAATACGAGTTCCAACGGGGTTCTTGTCCGCGTTGATAATAACTGCTGCATTTTCATCAAAACGAATATAACTGCCGTCTTCACGGCGCAGACCTTTTTTGCTGCGCACGATGACTGCTTTTACGACGTCACCCTTTTTAACGGTGCCGCCCGGGGTAGCCTTTTTAACAGAGGCTACGATCACATCGCCAATATTGGCGTACCTCCGACGGGTGCCTCCTAAAACACGAATGCACATTATCTCCTTCGCACCGGTATTATCGGCAACCTTGAGGTAGGTTTGCATCTGTACCACAGAAGCGTCCTCCTTTAATTATTTAGCCTTTTCAACGATTTGTACGAGGCGCCATCTCTTATCCTTGGATAAAGGACGTGTCTCCATGATCATTACACGATCGCCGATATTGCATTCATTGTTCTCATCATGAGCCTTGAACTTTACGGTGCGGCGAATGATTTTCTTGTAGAGAGGGTGTCTGTAAGAGTCCTCAATTGCAACAACGATGGTCTTGTCCATCTTATTGCTGACGACACGACCAATACGTGTCTTACGAAGATTGCGTTCTTCCATTATTTATCCTCCCTCTCGGCACTCATTTCACGTGCACGGATCTCTGTCAATACTCTGGCGATGTCACGCTTGACATCTTTAATGCGAAGAGGGTTGTCCAACTGATTAATTGCGTGTTGGAAACGAAGATTAAACAGTTCCGCTTTCAGATCAGCGAGCTTATTGGACAGATCAGCGTCATTCATCTTACGCAATTCTGTAGCTTTCATTACTGTTCAACTGCCTCCTTCTTCACAAATTTGCATTTGATCGGGAGCTTATTGCTCGCGAGACGCATAGCCTCACGTGCAACAGATTCATCAACACCAGACATCTCAAAGAGAACTCTGCCGGGTTTGACTACTGCAACCCAATACTCAGGACTTCCTTTACCAGAACCCATTCGGGTCTCAGCCGGTTTCTTTGTAACAGGCTTGTCAGGGAAGATCTTAATAAAGACTTTACCACCACGCTTGGTATAACGGGTCATGGCGATACGGGCAGCTTCGATCTGATTGGATTTGATCCAAGCAGGCTCCATTGCCACAAGACCATACTCACCGTATGTTACCTGGTTACCGCGAGATGCTTTTCCTTTCATACGTCCACGATGGACACGGCGATATTTCACGCGTTTCGGCATTAACATTAGCGGTTTCCTCCTTCATTGCGGGCCCGTTTGACCTTCGTCAGGACCTCACCTTTGTAGATCCAGACCTTCACGCCGATCTTACCGTATGTGGTATCTGCTTCAGCAAATCCATAGTCGATATCAGCACGGAGGGTATGAAGCGGGATAGTGCCTTCGTGATAGCTCTCACTGCGGGCGATATCAGCTCCGTTCAAACGGCCGGAAATAGTAACCTTGATACCCTTGGCACCAAGTCTCATTGCGCGGGAAATGCTCTGCTTCATTGCACGACGGAAGGAAGCACGACGCTCGATCTGTCCGGCAACGTTCTCAGCGACCAGCTGAGCATTTGCATCTGCGTTTTTGATCGGCTCGATGGAAACTTTAACGTTCTTTCCGCCGGTCAGTTTCTTCAGTTCTTTCTCAAGAACTGCGATCTCTTCGCCGCCACGTCCGATTACCATACCAGGTTTTGCTACGTGAAGTTTCACGCGGACATCACCGCTGGCTGAACGTTCGATCTCTGCTTTGCTGAGACCTGCTGCGAACAGTTTTTTCTTCAGAAATTTACGGATGTTGTAATCCTCAACGATGAGGTCACCCATATCTGCTTTCTTCGCGTACCAGTTGGAATCCCAATTCTTGATGACGCCGACGCGAAGCCCATGTGGATTAACTTTATGTCCCATTGTTCTCTCCTTTATGCCTCGCGTTCTTTCAGAACGACTGTAATGTGGGATGTCTTCTTATTGATGCGGAACGCTCTGCCCTGTGCACGGGGACGGATCCTCTTCAGTGTGGGTCCCTGGCATACGAAGCATTCTGCGACGTACAAAGAATCCTTATTCATCTGGTGGTTGTTCTCTGCGTTTGCAGCTGCAGAATTGACCAACTTCAGTACGGGTTCACAAGCGGATTTGCTTGTGTATTTTAAGATCGCCTGTGCCTTCTTCAGGTCCTGTCCGCGAATAAGATCGAGAACGATTTGAACCTTGCGAGGGGCTATACGGCAATTTCTCAGATATGCCTTAGCTTCCATTATTCTTAATCTCCTCTTTCTTATTTGCTGGATTTGGATCCCGCATGGCCGCGGAACAATCTTGTGGGTGCGAATTCACCTAATTTGTGTCCTACCATATCCTCTGTTACATAGACCGGAACATGCTTGCGTCCGTCATGAACTGCGATGGTGTGTCCTACAAAGTCAGGGAAAATCGTAGATGACCGGCTCCAGGTCTTGAGAATTCTCTTCTCGCCTGTTGCATTCATCTCCTGAACGCGCTTCAGGAGACGTTCTTCTACAAAAGGACCTTTTTTAACGCTTCTGCTCATCTGTCTCCTCCATTATTTGTCATTAGCACGTTTCAAGATCATCTTATTTGTACGATGATTCTTTTTTCTTGTCTTGTATCCGAGAGTCGGCTTACCCCAAGGAGTAAGAGGACCAGGATGTCCGATCGGGCTCTTGCCTTCTCCGCCGCCGTGGGGGTGATCAACAGGGTTCATAACCACGCCGCGAACATGCGGACGAACACCCATATGACGTTTACGGCCGGCCTTGCCGATCTTTACGTTAGCACTGTCTTCATTGCTGACCTGTCCGATCGTTGCCATGCAGTTGAGTGCGACGTAACGAAGCTCTCCGCTGGGAAGACGAACAAGGGCTCTGCCGCCCTCTTTGGCCATCAGCTGAGCCATATTGCCGGCGCTGCGGACGAGCTGGCCGCCTCTACCGGGATAAAGCTCGATGTTGTGAATAATAGTACCAACAGGGATGTTTGCGATGGGGAGAGCATTTCCGGGAAGAACGTCTGCGTTTGCACCGCTCTCGACCTTGTCTCCAACCTTCAGTCCGACAGGAGCGAGGATGTAGCGTTTCTCTCCATCTTCATACTCAACAAGAGCGATGAACGCAGTTCTGTTAGGATCGTACTCGATGCTGAGAACTGTAGCGGGCATATCTACCTTGTTGCGTTTGAAATCGATAACACGATATTTTCTGCGGTTTCCGCCGCCATGGTGGCGAACCGTGATACGACCCTGAGCATTTCTTCCGGCATGCTTCTTGAGAGGCTCAAGCAGGCTCTTTTCCGGAGCCTTTTTGGTCAACCCAGAAAAATCTGTGGTTGTCATTCCGCGATGGCCAGGAGTCGTTGGCTTGTACGTTTTAATTGCCATAAATCAAATCTCCTTGTAATTTAGCGGGAACAGGCATTTCGTTCCCATACATTGCCTTTCAGCACTTTTCGTCTTCGATTAGGTCATGCTCTCGAAGAACTCGATACCCTTACTGTCTGCCGTGAGAGTAACGATTGCCTTTTTCCAAGCAGGGGTGTATCCGACATACAGTCCCTGGCGGCGCTTTCTGCCGCGAACAGAAATGGTGTTAACCTTCTGTACCTTTACGCCGAAGATCTCTTCGACCGCTTTGGCGATCTCGACCTTCTCTGCGTCAGAAGCAACCTTAAAGGTGTACTTCTTTGCCATTGTAGCTTCCATGCTCTTTTCCGTGATTACGGGAGCGAGGATAACATCTCTAGCGTCTCTCATTTTGCGTAGACCTCCTCGATGCGCTTGATAGCATCCACAGTGACAACGAACTTACCGCCGTTCAAAATGTCATAGACATTGATCGTGTTGGTCAAAGCTGTCTTTACACCAGGAATGTTAGCTGCACTCTTTACCAAATAGTCATTCTTCTCAGGAAGTACGATCAGAGCCTTGCGTTCGACGTTAAGAGCTTTGAGCATCTCAACGACCTTCTTGGTCTTGTACTCTTCGAGAGCGATCTGATCTACGACAATGAGCTCACCGTTTGCCAGCTTGGCGGACAACGCAGAGCGCATCGCAAGTGCGCGGACCTTTTTGTTAACGGACTGACGATAATCGCGGGGCTTCGGTGCGAACGCAACTCCGCCGCCTTTCCATTGAACAGCACGAATGCTTCCCTGACGGGCGCGGCCGGTGCCCTTCTGACGCCAAGGCTTGCGGCCTCCACCGGAAACCTCGCTGCGAGTCTTCGCAGACTGGGTTCCCTGACGCTGATTTGCCAAATAAGCTTTGACAACAGCATGCATCACACTGACATTGGGTGTGATTTCGAAAACGGCACTAGAAAGTTCGATTTCGGATACCGCTTCGCCGGACATATTATATACATTAACTTTTGCCATTCCGATATCCTCCTTTACGCTTTCTTGACTGCATTGGTGATGCAGACGATTCCGCCCTTCGGGCCAGGTACAGCACCCTTGATCGCGATCAGGTTGTTTTCCGCGTCAACCCTGACGACCGTGAGATTCTGTACTGTAACTTTCTCAATACCATAGTGTCCAGGAAGTTTCTTTCCTTTCGGCGAGTGACGGCTCTGAGTGTTCGGTCCCATAGGGCCAGCGTGACGATGGACAGGGCCGGTACCGTGGGTCTCTTTCAGACGATGGCCGTTGAAACGCTTGATTGTTCCGGAGAAGCCGTGACCTTTGCTGATTCCGCTTACGTCGACCATATCGCCGTTCTCGAATGTGTCAGCCTTGATCAGGTCGCCGACATTGAAGGAGTCCATGTTGTCGAGCTTGAACTCGCGGAGGACTTTCTTGTAGCCTACATCAGCCTTGTCGAAGTGCCCCTTCATGGGTTTGTTTGTTTTCTTTACGCTTGCATCGCCAAATCCAAGCTGCAATGCGCAATAGCCGTCTGTTTCGACAGTCTTCTTCTGAACGACAGGGCACGGGCCTGCCTCGATGACTGTCACGGGAATGACCTTACCGTTCTCATCGAACAACTGGGTCATACCGATTTTCTTTCCGATAATACCTTTTTGCACGAGTGTATTCCTCCATTTAGGTTATTGGTTGGCTTTCGCCAACATGACCCGTAGCAGTGTCGTCTATTTAGAGTTTGATCTCAACATCGACACCGGCGGGGAGCTGAAGACTTGTCAACGCTTCGACTGTCTTGTTGGACGGTTTCAGAATGTCAATAAGTCTCTTGTGAGTCCGCAGTTCGAACTGCTCACGGCTGTCTTTATATTTATGAACAGCACGCAGAATGGTCACGACGTCTTTATCTGTCGGGAGCGGTACGGGTCCGGAAACGCGGGCACCTGTGCGCTTTGCTGTCTCACAGATGATCGCAGAAGCCTTATCGACCTGCTCGTGATCGTAACCCTTAACGCGGATTCTGATAACGGTTTTGACTGCCATTTTTGCCTCCTATTGTAATTGGTGACTCTTTTTCAATACTGAGCCGTGCGTGTCGTGCCTTCTCATGTGAATTGCCGGCAATACCTTCTCTAGGAAAGTGTTCCCGGCCCACACCCATTACACAGTAACGGTGTATAATCCGCTGTTTGAGGACATTGGATGGTGTACCCATCATATCCGCAGCACTCAATATTGAATTTTCGCCCGGTTCTTGACTCGGACATACTCAGTGGAAATTCCCTGCCTTCGCAGCAACCTCCCACGTCATCGCATATCGTCGCAGTCGCCTAAGTATTATAGTAAAAAGAACCAAGGAATGCAATCTGTTTTTGTCTATAATTTATTACAAATAGTTACAGATTGTATTTTCTTGGTTCTGGCGATTATTTAGTTGATTACATACAGCAGGATCAATAGGATTTTCCCCATGTGACCATCTTATATGCGGGTTTTCCGCAGCACACGCAGGTCGATGCAAGTTCCTTCTGTTCGAACGGGATGCACCTGGAACCGATGCCGAATTTCTCCTTCAATGCGTCCTCGCAGCTTTCTTCGCCGCACCACATTGCATTGTAGAAACCGACAGACTCTCCGACAGCCTTTTCCAGTTCTTCGATACTGTGGCAGTCAACAGTCCTGCTGAGCATGTTCTCCTTGGCTTTTTTGTACATGTTCTGTGCTACTTCCTCAAGGAGTGCCTGGATCTCCTGGGCAGCGTTATCGAGCGCCACCACCTTCTTCTCCCCTGTATCCCTGCGGACGAGCACGCAGTTTCCGGCTTCAATGTCCCTGGGTCCGAGTTCTACACGGACCGGAACGCCCTTCATCTCGTACTGGGCAAATTTCCAGCCGGGGGAATTGTCGGTAAGGTCGATCTGCGCGCGGATCCCGGATTTCCTGAGAACATCCAACAGTTCCTGAGAGCGCTCTGCAACTCCCGGTTTGTGCTGCGCGATCGGAACGACGATAGCCTGAATCGGTGCGATTGCAGGAGGAAGGATCAGGCCGTTATCATCTCCGTGGGTCATGATGATCGCTCCGATCAGCCTTGTCGAAGCGCCCCAGGATGTCTGGAACGGATGCTTCAAAGTGTTGTCACGACCGGTATAGGTGATGTCAAACGCTTTGGCAAAGCCATCTCCGAAATAATGGCTCGTGCCGCTCTGAAGTGCGCGCCCGTCATGCATCATCGCCTCTATGGTATAAGTCGCTTCCGCTCCGGCGAATTTCTCGCTCTCCGTCTTCCTTCCGCGAATGACCGGTATCATCAGATACTCCTCGACGAACTTTCTGTACGTCTCGAGCATCAACTCGGTCTCCTGAACAGCCTCCTCCGCTGTCTCGTGCATCGTATGGCCTTCCTGCCAGAGGAACTCACGGGTTCTCAGGAACGGACGTGTCGTCTTCTCCCAGCGCACCACCGAACACCACTGGTTGTACTTCTTGGGAAGGTCGCGGTAAGAATGGATAACATGGGCAAAGTGCTCACAAAACAGTGTCTCTGATGTCGGCCTTACACACAGCCGCTCTGCAAGTTCCTCTTCACCGCCATGAGTGACCCATGCCACTTCAGGAGCAAATCCGGCTACATGATCTTTTTCCTTCTGCAGGAGGCTCTCAGGGATAAAAAGAGGCATACTGACGTTTTCATGCCCTGTCTCCTTGAACATGCCGTCCATGATCTTCTGAATGTTCTCCCAGATAGCATAGCCATACGGGCGCAGTATCACGCAGCCCTTCACGCTGGAATAATCGATCAGCTCCGCGTTGACAACAATATCCGTATACCACCTGGTAAAGTCCTCGTTGATCGAGGTAATGGCTTCCACAGCCTTCTTTTCTTTAGCCATATCCTGCTCCTTAATGTAATGTCGTGTTTGATTATATCGAAAAAAAAAGAAAAAGTAAAAAACAATTATTAAAGAAAAGGTGGCATTTCTGCCACCGGTTAACAATAGAATTTCGGAAAGAGGGTCATACCCTTGCTTCGATATAATTGACCAGATCAGAAACGGTCCGCATATCCTCGGCAGCTTCATCAGGAATATCGATGTCAAATTCATCTTCCAGTTCCATAATGATCTCATAATAGGTAATAGAATCTATATCCAGATCATCCACAAGACTCGAATCCATGCTGATGTCGTTCTCATCAAGGTCAAGCTGATCGCACAGTGTATCAACTACAATATCGTATACCATCGCAGTATCCTTTCAAAATGATACAGTAATATATACCCTACCTATAATGGAAAGTCAACACAGAAAAATCAGAAATATCAAAGCAAAGGACGGCAGTATCACCCGCTGGTGAAAAAAGCCGTCCTTTTTTATACGAACATGGTCGTGTTTACCGCACTTTTCTGCAGTATGCGCAGTGTCTCATGACTTACTTTTTCTTTTCCTTGCTGCGCTTGTCATTGATGATCTGCATTTCCTTCGCAGTGATCAATGTGCATCCGTTTTCCTTCGCCCAGCTCACACATCCGCGCAGGACTGTAGGCAGAAACACTCTGGGCACATTGAGGATCATCTCAAGAGCGTCATCGGTGAATTTCACCGTATCATCGATGCGGTCTGCCGCATACCGGACCGATGATAACGTCTGCTTCCTGATCGGGAGGAGTTCCGGGATCGGTCTGCGATGTTTCGTGTACCAGAAGTTCTTGCTGTCTCTGTAGCCGTAATCTACCGGGACAGGCGGGAAATCTTTCGCCCTCACTCCGTTGATGATGGCGTTGTAATACTTCTCCTTCATAAGGATCTTATCCACTCTGAGGATGAAATGGGCGCCGTACTTGGAAGTGATGCCGTTGAAATCATGATACGGTCCCTCATAGCAATCTGCGTCCGTAGGTGCGTCGTTACCTGCGCCGTCCAGTTCGCGCATCCATGTGCATTCGATCACCTGGAAAGCATCGCGCAGGACTTTTGGCCTTTCCTCTCCTGCCTCTCCGAGAAGGCTCTCCTCAAGAACAAAGTTGCAATTTGCCATTTTCTCTTTTGGCTTATCTCCCGGCCAGCTGAGTTTTACGGCTTCTTTGAAGGTCCTTCTTTCATCCGTGATGAAGTTCAGCGCGCATTTCCCGTTTCTCAGGATGTTCTGCGCCGTGTTGGATGAATTCCTGCATTCCAGCAGCATTGCATAGTAGTCTTTGCCGGCAATGTAATAAGGCTGTACAAGAGAGTACGGTCCGAGTGTCGTCATACCGTCCTCGCACAACGTGCTGATGACCACCGTAGGCATCGGAAAAAACAACGATGTCTGATAGAAGTTGTCCACAACTCTCAGGTCCTTGAAACTGCTCATATTTAATTACCCCTTACATTATTTTTAATCGGTCACCCGATCAAAGTACTGATATCCATGGTCGCAAACGCATTCTGCCGTATGCTCCCAGTATTTCCCGCAAGGTACTCGTAATACCCTGCGGAAGCGATCATCGCTCCGTTATCTCCGCAGAGCGACCGCTGAGGAAAATACAGTTCTATCCCTTCCCTGCTTAATTTCTCCCTGCACTTTCTCTGAAGTTCCCCATTGATGGAGACCCCTCCACATAGTCCTGCGTTCAGCCCGAACTCCTTCGCAGCATGGAGGATCCTGTCCGACAGGATATCCGTCACTCTCTGCTCAAATGCAGCGGCAAGGTCTTCCCTGACGATCGTCTCCCCTTTCATGGTGCTGTTGTTGATCAGATTCAGAACCGCGGTCTTCAGTCCGGAAAAACTCACATCGAACTCTCCGGACGTATGAGGAGTCGGAAGGGCATAACGCCCCGGATCTCCTCCCTTTGCCAGTTTGGAGATCTCCGGTCCTCCGGGATATGGAAGGCCGAGCGTCCTGGCAACTTTGTCGAAAGCTTCACCCGCAGCATCATCCACCGCCCGGCCAAGCACCTCAAATTCGGTGTAACCTTTGACAAGGACCATATGGGTATGACCGCCGGAAACGACAAGCGAAACGAAGGGTGGCTGAAGCTCCGGATTGGACAGATACAGGGAGGCGATGTGTCCCCTGAGGTGATGGACAGGAACCATCGGTTTCCCCGAAGAGTAGCACAGCCCCTTCGCGAAATTCAAACCGACCAGCAGCGCGCCAATGAGACCCGGCGCATAGGTCACCGCGATCGCATCGATGTCCTCCAGAGATACAGAAGCGCTGGTCAACGCTTCTCTCGTCACATAGCAGATATTCTCCGTATGTCTCCGGGATGCGATCTCCGGAACCACTCCTCCGTAAAGTCTGTGCTCCGGTATCTGCGTTGCTACTACATTGGAGAGGATCTCTCTCCCGTCCTTCACGACTGCGGCTGAAGTCTCGTCACAGGAACTCTCAATACCTAGAATCAGCATAAATAATCAATCTTCTTTCAATTTCATAATGTATACGACTGCGTCCTCTTTCGGATTCTGATAGAATCCTCTTCTGATCCCTGCCTTCGCGCACCCCATCTTTTCATACAGTGTTCTGGCAGGAACCGCGCTTTCCCTTACCTCCAGTGAAAACACGGAACAGTCATGTTCGCCGCACAGGGATATCATCTTTCGGGCAAGTTCCCATCCAACTCCCCGGCGTCTGTATTCCTTCCTTACGCCGAATTCGTTCAGATGCGCGTCATCTGAAACGATATGCATGGAGAAAAAGCCGAGAATCGCTCCGCTTTCTTCAGCGACATAGGTGTGTCCCAGAGGATAGGATATCTCCTCTTCCATCTGAGCGCGCGTCCAGGGCATCCCTGAGCACTCCTCCTCGATCTCAACGAGTGCGTTCAGATCGGCATCCTCTGCTTTTCGGATCACGATGCTCATTTGGCGTCAAACCATGTCTTTCCGCGATGCACTTCCGCAATCAGCGGAGCTTTCAGATCCGCCGCCGCCTCCATTTCCTCCTGGAGGATCATCGCTGCAAGATCAGCCTCTTTTTCCGGCACCTCAACGATCAGTTCGTCGTGGACCTGAAGAATGAGTCTGGCATCCGGGCACTGCTTCGCTAGTCTGCCAAAGACACGGATCATAGCGATCTTGATGATATCCGCCGCAGTTCCCTGAACTGGGGTATTCATCGCAAGTCTTCTTCCGAGTGCCTGGATCTGTTTGTTTCCGTTGCTCAGTTCCGGAATGTATCTTCTCCTGCCGTAACTGGTCGTCACATAGCCGTCATTTCTGGCGTCTTCGACCGTT
Source organism: uncultured Faecalibacterium sp. (assembly GCA_964599695.1). GTDB lineage: Bacteria > Bacillota > Clostridia > Oscillospirales > Ruminococcaceae > RUG11783. The sequence continues at coordinate 13,747 of CAZRGP010000027.1, read as the reverse complement.
TTCTCTAAGTAAGCACTTACCTTCGGGTAGGATCTCATATACTGGTTGATATAGTCCTGCGCCTCCTTTACGGAGACTTTGATGTCCTGGGAGAGAGAGTAGGCGCCGATACCGTAAACGATGCCGAAATTCACCGCTTTCGCCCTTCTCCTGAGTTCTCCTGTGATCATCTCACGGGGAAGCCCGAAGATCTCCGCGGCAGTCTCGGTGTGAACATCGTGGCCTTCCAGAAAAGCACGGATCATATTTTCATCATCGCTGATCGACGAGAGAACTCTCAGCTCGATCTGGGAATAGTCCGCGTCCAGCAGGATATTGCCTTCCCTTGCTACAAAGAACTTTCTCATGCGTGATCCGAGTTCGGTCCTTATCGGGATATTCTGAAGATTGGGGTTTACAGAACTGATCCTTCCTGTCCTTGTCTCGGTCTGACGGAATTCCGTGTGGATCCGTCCGGTGTTGCCAGCTGCCTGAAGAAGCCCTTCCACATAAGTGGCATAGAGCTTCTGGTATGTTCTGTACTGCAGGATATACTCCACGATCGGATAATCATAGCGCAGTTTTTCCAGCGTCTCGGCATCGGTGGAATAACCCGTTCTTGTCTTTTTCCCGTGTGGGAGTCCGAGTTCCTCGAAGAGGACGACGCCAAGCTGCTTTGGACTGTTCAGATTGAACTCATGGCCGGCGATCCCATAGACCGTTTCGCGGCATGTATTCGCCATGACCTGAAGTTCTTCGCCAAACTTTCGGATACCATCCGTATCCACCAGGAATCCGTCGTGTTCCATATTGGCGAGGACACGGCAGAGAGGAAGTTCGATCTCTCGCAGCAGTTTCCCCATTCCGAACTCATCCAGTTTTCTGTCGAGCGCATCACAGAGCGGCCGGAGAAAGCCCAGCTGCTGAACGTCGGCGGAAAACTCCGGTTCCACCTCATATTCCGCGCACAGCGTCCGGAGTGAATAACTGTTCCCTGAAGGGTTCAGGAGATAGCCGGCGATCTCATAATCAAAGACGATATCCGGCGCAGCAGAGCCGTTTTCAAGCGCCAGATGATACAATTTCTTGCCGAATCCCGTTACGATATGTTTACCGGCGTCAAAAAGCCGGACAAGTTCTTTTTCTCCCGCCTTGCAGTATCCGGCACCGCATACCACATAGTAATCTGCGTCCTCCGCGAACACTCCCACCGTCTCTTCTTCAAGAAACGTTTCAAAAGGAATCTCTGTCCCCTGCGGGATCTCTCTTTTCTTTTCCTGTACAGCGACGGATGAAGCGGTGCGTTCGAAACCGAGTTTATCAATGATCGAATGCATCTCCAGACGATTCAGAATGCTCACTACACCATTCACATCCGGCGTTCTGGGAACGAAACGCTCCAGATCCTCATCCACCGGGGCATGTCTGTCGATCGTGACGAGCTTAAGGGACAGATAGGCCGTTTCCTTGTCCTCAAGAAGATGCTTGCGCATGGCAGGCTTGATCATGGGATCGTCAATATGCTCATACACTCCGTCCAGGGAGCCAAAAGCGGCGATCAGGGAAGTAGCTGTCTTTTCCCCGCAACCCGTTACGCCCGGAACATTGTCTGAACTGTCCCCCATCAGCGCTTTTACATCGATGAAGGCTCTAGGAGAAACACCATATTTTTCAAAAACCGCCTTCTCATCCATGGGGGTGATCTCACTTCTTCCCATACGCACGGATGGATAAAGGACGATCGTTCCGTTGCCTACCAGCTGAAGGCTGTCCCGGTCTCCGGACAGGATCATGCACTCAACGGACTCTTCCACGGCCTTTCTTGAGAGAGTTCCCAAAATGTCATCCGCCTCATACCCCTCACAGGTAACTACCGTATACCCGAGAAGATCAAGCAGTTCCTTGACAACAGGCATCTGCTCCGCAAGTTCTGCTGGCATCCCTTTGCGGTTTGCCTTATATCCGGAATACATCTTATTCCTGAAAGTGCCTCCGGGCAGGTCGAAAGTCACGGCAACAAGCTCAGGCTTGTTCTCATCCAGCTGCCTGAGCAGAATATTCATAAATCCGTAGATGGCGTTGGTGTAATGGCCATCCTTTGTCGTCAGTGTCTTGATACCGTAGAATGCACGGTTGAGGATGCTGTTTCCATCGATCAGCAAGAGTTTCATATCCCTGTCCCCCTGTTCCGAATCAGTATAGCACACTTTCCTTCCGAAAAGTGGTATACTCCTGACATGCATATGAATGATACGATTCTCAAAACGATCGGCCGGTACGGTCTAGCTCCCATGGCAGGTTACACGGATTCCAGTTTCCGTGCGATCTGTCGTGGATTTGGCGCCACATTCACCATCACGGAAATGGTAAGCGCAAAAGCGATCCGTTTCAAAGACAAAAAAACACCCCTTCTGATGCGTTTCACAGAAGGGGAACGCCCGATAGGGATCCAGCTTTTCGGGAGTGAACCGGATGATTTCCGGTATGCCGCTTCCTTTGCGGAGGAAAACTTCCACCCGGATTTCATTGACATCAACATGGGATGTCCCGCCCCGAAGATCACGGGCGGAGGTGCCGGAAGCAAACTGATGGAAGCCCCTTCGCTCGCTTCTGAGATCGTGCGTGCAACGGTGGAAACCGTATCCCTGCCCGTTACCGTGAAAATGCGCGCGGGATACCACACGATAAACGCGCCTGAGTTTGCGCAATATCTGGAACAGGCTGGTGTCAGCGCTGTTTTCGTACATGCAAGAACACGGGACCAGATGTACCACCCTCCTATCTTTCCGGAAGTCATCAAGGACGTAAAAGATAAAGTCTCCGTGCCTGTATACGGAAACGGAGACATCCTTACCCGTGAAGACGCGGACAGGATGCAGGATCTTACAGGATGTGACGGTGTCCTCATCGGAAGAGGAGCTTTGGGAAACCCGTTTCTGTTCTCCGCCCTGACCTCGGAAGAATCCTCTGTCTCGCTCGAGGACCGGATCGCTGTCCTCCTGAGACACGCCCGCGCTTCCGTAGAGGAAAAAGGAGAATACGTGGGAATCCGCGAGATGCGAAAACATGCCCCATATTATTTCAAGGGTGTAAACAACGCCGCCGCGATAAGGAACGAATGTGTTTCTCTTTCCTCGCTTTCCGAACTGGAAGCGTTGTGCCGGTCCGTACTGGATTACGGATATGCAAGGTGACAGTATCCCCTCAAAAACATGGTATCATTTATCCTGTATTACAGGAGATCGGCAAGGCCGCGACGGCCCTGCCGATTATTTCATTTATGGGATCTAAGGGAAAGAAGGTCCTATGTATCAATCGTTCTCCCCGCTGTTCTTCTGTTCATTGATCCGTTCAATGAACATCTCCAGAAACTCATTCGCGTCTTTCCATCCGTTTCCGTTGTTTGCATCTGAAAAGTCGTAACCGGAGATCTCTTCGAGCGCCTTGGAGCAGACCCACTCATACAATCCGGCTCTCTCACTTTTATACACGATCAGAAACAACGGCTTCATCGCTGCCTCCCCGAGAGAGACAACATCGTGGTATTCCTCCGACCCCATCGCGTCATCATACCATTGACCCGTCAGCCAGTATTCCTTGTCCTTTTCGCCTTTTTCCGAGATCGCCGAACACAAGCCCTGCAATTTCAGGGCGACATACTCAAGGGTTTCACGATCTGTATTGTCCATCAGCAGTTTCTCATCCACGCCGCTTTCACTCACTTCATCCCAGAAAACATCGGGAACATCTGCTTCCTCCTGAGGGAGAGAAGCAGTGGTTTCCTCGCTCGCCATATCCTCTGAAGTCTGTGCGTCACATCCCGAAAACAACAGAAGAAAGCACAAGATCAGCGCGAGATAAGCATAAACCTTCGACCGAGCCATCTTTTTCCTCCCTAAATGAGACGCTGCCGGCATCCGTTGAAACAGAGATCTTACTGCCGCTTGCCTCCCCCCGATATATCGATTGCAGGCTACCTGATCATGAGGAGCCCCATTGGAACAGAGGCTCCTCATGTGTTCGATATTCTTCTACTGGACTTCTTCCATCAATTCATCCAGCGTCATATAGTAAGCCGGCAGAAAGTGTTCCATAAAAAATGCAAGTTCAGGCAGATCGATGCCGTCGACAGATGCTCTGGTGGACTGCTCAGCCCGGTAAAACTCTTTATTACCGCTCTGGGCTTCCTCGATACATTTGATGAGAGCTCCAACCTTATCCGCAGCTTTGATGATGCGCTTCTCGCGATCTGTCAAGTCTTCCGCCTTCACATAGCTGTTGATCGACGCTTTCATGAAATCCGGAACCATTTCACCGATCTGTTCCTCTGCTTCGCGCTCCACAGCCTTATAGCTTTTTTTAATGGATTCGTTTCTGTATTTCACAGGAGTTGGCATATCTCCGGTCAGAGTTTCGGACAGATCATGATAGAGGGCTGTAAGAGCCACTTTTTCCGGTCTAACGTCATCTGCTCCATACTGATGTACTGCGATCTCCGACAGCACATGGGCAATACTTGCCACGTTCGCGGAATGCTCTGAGAGCGTCTCAGTCCTTGCGTTTCTCATCAGTCCCCAGCGGTCGATATAGTTCATTCTGGTAAACAGCGCGGAAAAAGGATATGCCATGGTTCAATCTCCTCCTGAATGTGAATCCCATTCTATCAAAGAAAAAGTGCTGCCGCAATGATGCGACAGCACTTTGTTTCTTAACTGATCACTGTACAAGCAATCCGAAGATTACATGTTGGCAGCCTGATAGTTCAGTGTATGAGCCTCGAGGAATGCGTTCAGATCTTCGATGCTAAGGCCATAAGCGGTAACGATCTCAGCCTGATCATTCTTGATCTCCTCTTTTGCAGTCTCAACGAGCTGCTGAGCTTCTGCAGAAGCATTTGCCTTGTAGAAGTCGTTCTCAGCAATACCGCAGGCACCGTCCTTGATACCGCAGGTGATAAGACCGCCCTGAACCTTTCCACCAGCCTGGAGGGTCTCAATGAAACCAGCAACAGGACCGACAGGGTTCTTCATGCAGGAAGTAAGGATAACTTCAGCAACATCTTCTTTGTCATTCGCTGCGAATACTGCATACTGGTCAGCATCAACACCGAGTGCCCAGAGTGTCTGATCCGGGTTCTCTTCGCGGAACTCGATAACAGCCTGGAAGACGCCGTCGCCGGACTGGCCAGCGCAGCCCCAGAACATGTCTGCATCATAGTTGTTCTTCAGAGAGCGGGAAAGCTCTTTTGCCTTTGCAGGGTCAGACCACGGATTCTCACCGTTGATCCAAGCATAGACTGTATTGGCGCCAGCGCGCTCTACACCCTGAACATAGCCGAGCATCCAGTCATAAAGACCGACGTTCTCCTGTCCGCCGATGAATGCGCACTTGCCAGTTTCAGACATAGCGCCTGCGACAAGGCCACCGACATAGGAGGATTCGCAGGAACGGAAGAAACCAGCAACGATGTTGTCCTGGTCACCGGCATCGGATCCAGCACGAGCGGAGAACAGATAGAAGAGGGTTTCCGGATAGTCCTTGGCCTCTTCCTCGATCATAGCGAGGATCTCTGCGTCATACTGTACACAAACGATGTCATAGCCGTTCTGTGCAGCTTCACGGGTTGCTGTGAGCATGTCTCCGTTTGCGCCGACCTGGGTGCAGAAGTAGTCAATACCATAGGTATCTACATACTCTTTCATGGAACGGTCGGAAGCATCTGCGAAGGAGTTGTCACCAAGAGCGGTAACGATCAGGCAGACTGAGATCGGATCTTCAGTGACTTCTGCTTCGGGCTCAGTCTCAGCAGGAGTAGTGTTTTCCTCGGCCGGTGCGCCGCCACATGCTACGAGAGCAAATGCAAGCACCAGAACGAGGAGCATAGAAAGAAACTTTTTCATACTAAATCTCCCTTACTAAAATGTGTATACAACGATACATCGGAACTATAGCACAAGGACGGGAGAAAATACAATTCCACCCGTCCCTTTGTAATCTATTGTAACCTGCTGTTCCGGCTACGGAATCAATATCTTCCAGCCTCTTTTGCCTTCGCAAGAAGCCTGTCCACATCTTCGTCGGAGTATCCGCCGAATTTTATCATGTTTTCCCTCACGTGAAGGCGTGACAGGTGAACCGTGGGCTCGTCCTTGATCGCTTCCAGGACCTCATCCGCCAGGTCATCAAAAGGCGGGTCATCGCGCAGTTTGATCACCTGATTCGGAAAACAACTCTCAAAATAGGAATGTGTTTCGAAGGGAGGGTAATCCACGAAAGCCCCGTTCTCAACGCATCCCGGAAGCCCCCATTTGGCCTCATATTTCAGAAGGATGGGATACAACCGCTCCTGTGTGTCTCTAACCTCCGGCTTATCTGGACTGGAGTAAAGCAGATTGTTTCTCTCCTGAGGATCTTCCAGAAGGTCAAACAGCTGATCGTTATCGCCGTAATAGTGGATGAGCTTGTACCGGTCGTCCCGGATCATGCACCATCTCCTATCCCCTCTCTGGTGCTCCGCATATACGACGCTTCTGTCCTTGTGCGGTTCCTGTGCGAAAAGACTCTCGCCCGGAAGCTCATTTGCACCGGGGTACTGCGTACCTGCCAGATCTGCAAATGTGGGAAGGATATCGTTTAGATCGATAAATTCCTTACGGACCGTTCCCTCCTTGATATGTCCCGGCCACTGCATAAGGAACGGAATATGCGCGCTTGGTTCGTGCGGATTCATCTTCTGATAGGTGTCCAGATCCCCCAGCATCTCTCCGTGATCAGAGGTAAAGATGACGACCGTATTGTCTTCAAGCCCTGTCTCACGCAGCGCCTCCAGGATTCTCCCCACATTGTAATCTACCCAGGATACTGCCCCGGCGTAGTTCTCCCGCATACGGTTGATGTTCTCTTCATCCGGGAGATCCGCTATGCACTTCAATTCCTCGCACAGACGCGACAGAGGCGTGATACTGGAAGTATGCTTCGGCACTTTCCCGTCATACAGATGACTGAAACTGTGGGGAGACGCAAGAGGAGGATGAGGCTGAATGAACCCCGTCCAGATAAGGAAAGGCCTGTCCTGAGCCGCCCTTTCCTTCAGGATATCGATGGTCCGGTCCGCTACCCAGTGAGAACCGGTAAGTTCATCCGGCAGAGTGATCTGCTGGGGCTGCTGATACAGGATATTGCGCACCCCGTGCAGGCTGCCCAGCGTTCCGTATCCTTTCTCCCTGAGGAATTTGGCGTAATCGTCCTCCATGACGTCCTTGATCACTTCGTCCATGTTGAGGAAATAGTCAAATCCGGTAGCTCTTCTTTCCGGCTGAAAATGCATCTTTCCTACAGCAAAAGTGCTGTATCCAGCATCCGAGCAGATCTGAGCAAAAGTGGGCAGATCCCAGGGACAATTCTTGGCTGCAGGTCCGAAATAGTTATCATCAAAACCGTGATATCTGCATGTCAGACCCGTGATCATATTGTGACGTGCGGGAATACAGACCGGATTCGGAGAATAGGCGTTATCATAGCGGCATCCCCTCTCCCCAATCGAGTCGATGTTCGGTGTCCGGATCCAAGGGTTTATCCCGTAGGAATGCACATAATCCCAGCGAAGCTGATCCACGAACAACAGCAGGATGTTTGGCCTTTTGTCTGCCATCCTTCTTTACCCATAACCTTTCATGTTCTTTGCACAAGAGCGGCACGAATGCCGCTCTTGACTTATCAATGTGTTGAATTATAGCGCTTCACTTCAGAGATGTTGCGTTCATGGTCCCCGATCGTAACTCCCCAGTAATAGTTCGTATCCTTGTCTGTGATGAAGAAATAATATCCATGGCTGTCCGGGTTCACCGTTCCCATGATCGCTTTGTACCCGGGGTTGCAGATCGCCCCAACCGGAAGTCCGACACGGATATAGGTATCGTATGCATTGATCATGTTCTGGGGGATATTCCTCACCTGTGATTCGGCGTCCCCATTGTAGTAGAATCCCAGCACACCGTAGATAAAGTTGCCGTTGAGATGCTCCGTCGAAGTATCGGATTCCAGACACGGGAATTCGCTCGGATTGTTGAGTCTGTTCTTAAACACGCCCGCGACCATGGAATACATCTCATCTCCCAGCGTCTCCTTCTCAACGATGGAGGCAAGGATGATGGTCTCTTCCAGTGTGAGATCGCTGTTTGCGATGGCGTCCCGAACTTCAGGAACGAGGACTTTCTCCTCAAAGTTTTCCAGCATCTTCTGAATGATGTCATGCACGGAGCTTCCCACAACGAATTCATAGGTATCCGGGAACAGGAAACCTTCCAGGCGGACAAACTTGTCCTCGCTCTTTGTTATCTGATTAAAGAAAGATACATCATATGTATCATAGTTGCAGGCATTGATGAATTCATTTACAGAACAGAATCCCAGGTCGGACAGTTTGTACGCCATGGAGAGCGCCGTTGTACCTTCCGGGAAAGTCACGGTGACAGTCTCGACATCGAGATATGTGGTCTGCTGCAGCGCATAGATGATCTCATCATAACTGCTTCCCACTTCCACCTTATGGTCACCCATATTGTAGTATCCGTCTCCGCCCATGATCCTGCTGTAGGCGCGGAAGATCAGTGTATTGCCTATCAGCCCGTTTTCTTCCAGGATCGAAGCGATCCCTGCTGTTGAGGCTCCTTCGGGAATGGTGACTACGATCGATTCACCAGTCTTCCCCTTACCCTTGATCTCCCTCAAGGTATAAAGACCTCCGATGAGAACGATCAGGATAAAGATCAGGAATAACAAAACCAAAATAGATATGATACTTCTTCCACGTCTGCTCATAAATTGTTTTTTACCTTTCAAAGAATACTTTCTGGGCAACTTCGTCTGCTGCTTCCTTACCCCTTAGCTGTTCAACAAGCTGGAGGGCGAACTGCTGGGCAACTCCGGCAGATTTTCCAGTAACGAAAGGAAGGTCCACCACGACATCCTCTTTTGCATAACTGTCTCCAAGCTCTTCATACATATCCGGGTAACACGTGGCTTTTTTGCCAAGCAGTAGTCCCTCTTTCGCCAGGATCGTCGGCGCAGCGCAGATCGCTCCGATGAGAACGTCCGTCTCACCATATCCGAGCCGGATCGCCCGTCTCACCGCTTCGCTGTGGGACAGATTGATATATCCCGGAGAACCGCCGGGAAGCACGATCGCCTCAGTGTTGTCGTCAGGATAGAACATATCCTCCGAGATGTCGGACATCACCGATACGCCGTGAGAACCTTTAGGAACAGAAGTTCCGACTCCCACGATGGTGACTTCGATCCCCGCTCTGCGCAGATAATCGATAGGCGTCATTGCCTCAACTTCTTCAAATCCGTCAGCCAAAAAGATATATACCATTTTTGTATCCTCTCTTTGTTAATCAAACATTAAATTCATATAAGGAGCAAGGTCAGAAAGCGGTTTTGTTGTTGAAAACAGCTTGCTCATCCCGTAATCCGGCTTTTTCACGCCTTCCAGGGGAAGCAGTCCCGCTCCGATCGGAAGTCTCATCGTCACTCGTTTCGGATCGAACTCGTTGACGATCGCGGCAAGGAGGATCCTTGTGCTCTCCTCATTCGTTCCCAGGATCTCCCGGATGAACATCGACTTGTTCTGCATACCGTAGATCGCGTAACTGGCTCCCGCATCCCCCTTGTACATCGCCATCGATTCGCCGTAAGCGATGGCATCCAGAAGAACTTTCGATAACTGTTCACTGTCCCACTCTATGTGCGGGACTTCATACAGCGCCGCTTCCCGGATGGCATACACTTCGTCCATCGAGATATCCTTCTGATCATTCAGGATCAGTTCCGTATCCGGTGCCGGCGTATTGCCGATCATGCCGGACCTCAGTTTCAGGACACGAACGCCGAAGTCGGAGTGGTAACCGCGTTTAGCGTATACTCCGGAGAGCATCTTCCCTCCCGGTATCAGAACCGACATCTGCGCATCCATCGCTTTCGCGTCGGACTCGATCCGGTTCAGCAGATTTCCCATATATCCCTTGCCGGCCAGCCTCGGCACCGTAGCGCACCCGAAAAGGTAAATGCACGGTATCCGGTTCTCTCTGAAAGAGAAATGGCAGTCCATGACACACGCCATGGAGACCAGCTGAAAATTCTCCTCTATGACATAGGTCTGCTGAGGGGAAACGATGCCGCGATCATACATGAAATCGACATAGTTCAACGGATCGTCATAGCATTCTTCCCATATCTTTCGCAGTTGCGGAAGATCCGCATTCGTTGCCCGTCGTATCATTGGATCATATCCTCGATTGCTTCCATGACTTTCTTATGAATCTCCTCCACTGTCTGAAGTCTTCCGTCCGAATCGCAATAGATCTGCGTCCATCCGAGTTCACCGGCACAGTACAGCGCAGCCTCCCTGCTTCTCTTCTGAAAATCTTCATCCCTCTCGTGGATGTCCTTTTTGCTTTCATCTCCGCCATACCGCTTCTCAAGAAGTCCGGCAGAACACTCCTCGGACATGTTCAGGAAAAGCACACGGTCAGGCGCAGGTATTCCGAGGAGCCTGTATTCAAAGTCCTCCAGCCAGCGGAGATACTCCTTCCACCCTTCACGGGGAAGTTTACTGGTCTGAAAGACCTCGTTGGATGTCGTATATCGGTCACAGACAAAGACCGTTCCTTCCTCGTACGCCCGTTTCCATGACGAGCGGTAACTGCAGAACCGATCGACGGCAAAAAGAACCGATGTCGCATAACAGTCCACATCGTCGGGATCCGTGCCGAACTCTCCCCCAAGATACATGCGGACAGGACCGCTGGAGAGCGAATCATAATCCGGGAACGAGATCTTCTCCGCTTTGATACCCCTTCTTAACAGTTCCTCATACAGAAGGGCGGACTGGGTCGCTTTTCCGCACCCGTCAAGTCCTTCGATCACTATAAGCTTACCGTTCATCCAAAATATCTTCTTTCCGTTTTTTACGGCGCTCTTCCATTGAAGAAGCCGCCGATCATTCTTTCAGGATCCGTTTCCTGTGTATCCGTTATTCCCGTACTGCAGGGATCCTGATCAATTATGCTGCCTATATCCTGTCTGTACAACCTCTGCTTCCGTGATATGTACTCAGGCAACGCTGAGAGGCCGTACATTACATGTTTTCTCCGCAGGCAGATACCTGCCGATCAAAACATGTCCCCTATTCTTTTTTGATCTTTTCTATAGGAGCGTAATTTGCCATCGCCTTTTTCTTGCCGCAGCTTTCAAAATTGATCTCCAGCAGCACATCACCGCCGACAGGAGTCGCAGAAATGATAACTCCCTTTCCGAACATCCTGTGCTGGATCTCATCTCCTGCCTGAAACACCGCATCGTTGGGCTTCACTCTGGGTTTCGGAGGTACGGACATCCTGGAATTCAGCGCCGCATTCTTTCCGAACCCCTCGCTCTTTCCGAACCCCTCACCGGAGAAACCGCCGGCTCTGCCGGTGGAATATCCGCTCCGGATACTTCCTCCGCCGTAGCGGTTCGCTTTGGCGTAGTCTCCGTCCAGATAGCTCTTCGGTTTCTGGACATTTCCGGTCTCCACGATAAACTCCGGATCGATCTCCTGCACGAACCTCGAGGCGGGATTTCTGCGCGTCTGACCGTACAGCATGCGCACTTCCGCGCGGATCAGATGAAGCTCCTTTTTGGCCCTTGTCATCCCGACATAAGCCAGGCGCCTTTCCTCTTCCATGTCCGTTTCGGAAAAACGCGCCCGGTCCGAGGGAAACAGCCCGTCTTCCATTCCGATCAGATACACATAGTCAAATTCCAGTCCTTTGGCGGAGTGGATCGTCATAAGTGAAACACGGTCTGCATTCTCATCATAGTTGTCCATATTGGATACGAGTGAGATCTCCTCCAGGAAAGCTGCAAGGTCCCCTTCGGGGTTTTCCTCCTCATATGCCTTCACCGTGGAAACGAACTCATTGACGTTCTCCAGTTTTGACTCGCCTTCTGTCCCCAGGGCGACCAGCATATTGCGGTACCCGGTGAGATCGAGAAGACGATCCGCAAACACGGCAAGGGATTCCGTCTCGTAGACCTCGCAGAGAGCCTTGTGAAGCTGTGAAAACTTCTGGAGAGCACCAACCGACCTGGCAAGAGACGGATAATCCTCACAATGATCGATCACCTCGAGCATCGGTACTCCAAGTCCCTGAGCGATATCCTCGATCCTGTCGATGGTTGTATCTCCGATCTTTCTTGACGGTTTGTTGATGATTCTCTTCAAACGAAGATTGTCCGAAGGATTGACGACCAGTGAGAGATAACTGAGGATATCCTTGATCTCCGCCCGGTCATAGAACCGCAGTGCACCTACCACTTTATACGGGATCCCGGCTCTTGCGAAATAGGATTCCACGATAGCACTCTGCGCGTTTGTCCTGTAAAGCACGGCATGTGCGGAGAAAGGAACGCCGATGGATGAATGCCGATAGATGTCGGATGAGATATATGCTACCTCATCGTGCTCGTTCTCGGAAACATGGACATCCACCTTGTTTCCACCGCTCTGCTGCGTCCAGAGTTCTTTGCCTTTTCTGCCCCTGTTGTTGCGTATGACCGAATTGGCGCATCCGAGGATGTTGGACGTTGAACGATAGTTCTGCTCCAGTCTGATCACTTTTGCAGGTGCAAAATCGCTCTCGAAATTCAGTATGTTCTGGATCGTTGCACCGCGGAAACTGTAGATGCTCTGATCATCGTCTCCGACGACAAAAATATTGTTCTCATCATTTGTCAAAAGTTTGACGAGCATATATTGCGCCTTACTGGTGTCCTGATACTCGTCCACCATGATAAAGCGGAAGCGGTTGTGATAGTATTCGGCGACGTCCGGGTTGCCTTCGAGGAGCCGGACAGAATAGAAAATCAGATCATCAAAATCGAATGCCCCTGCCTCCTTGAGCCTCCTCTGATATTCCCTGTATACCCGTCCCACCATCTGCGTCCTGTGGTCGCCGGAATTGACAGCCTCGTATTCCTCGATATCCATCATGGAGTCCTTGATCGATCCGAATCTGGATGCCATCCATCGAACAGGATAGACTTTGTCATCGACCCCAAAGGATTTGTAGATATCTTTCAGAACACGTTCTGAATCATCGGTATCGTATATGGTGAAGCTCTTCGGCCAGCCGAGCCGATCCGCATCCCTGCGCAAAAAACGAACGCAGGCGCTGTGGAAAGTGGAAGCGAACACATCACCGCCTTCAGGTCCGACCGCCCTCTTGATCCGTTCCTTGAGCTGGTCCGCCGCCTTATTCGTAAATGTGATCGCCATAATATTCCATGGCCGAACACTTCCTGCACGCAAGAGAGAAGACATACGATCCGATGGAACGAGTTTCTCCTCTTCAAGGAGTTCTTTAAGCTCCCCGATGTCCTCTGCGGAGGGTTCCCCCCAGATCTCATCGCTCTCGTATGCCGTTCCAAACATCAGAAGACACAGGATGCGATTCACGATCACGGTTGTCTTTCCGCTTCCTGCGCCGGCGAGAACAAGTGTCGCCCCGCTGCAGCTCAGCGCGGCTTTTCTCTGTTCCGGGTTCAATCCCGAAAAACGCTTCTCGATATATTGTTTTCTGAGTCTAAGAAAATCAGATCTATTGTCCATGATACCCCATGATAAACAAATAACTTATCCTGTATTCTATCACACAAAAGTGACAAAAAAAAGGGGCTGTTGCAAAATGGAAGTTTTGTAACAGCTCCTTTTTCATGTTCCCCG